>CAZGSL010000031.1:0-24056 GCA_964528445.1 uncultured Balneolaceae bacterium
TCGAACCCGCGACCCCAACCTTGGCAAGGTTGTGCTCTACCGCTGAGCTATTCCCGCTTGACAGTAGGCCAATATAAGACTCTCACGATATACAGTTCAACAATAATTGGAGAAAACCACCCTATCTACGTATCTGCTTCCTTACCTCGGGATCGGTGATTTCGCGGTCGATCGTCTCCCGGTCCGGCCGTTCGGGCCGGTCACGTTGGCGATCCACCACACAGAGGAAACCAAGGGGCTCTCCCCGGTCGGCGTGGAACTGGTGCAGGGTATTCGGGGCTACGTAAACGACGTCGTGCATTCCCAGCTCACGAAGGCGGTTGCCGATCACCACGGTGCCGGAACCCCGGATAACGACCACGGAGTGGGGATGGCGATGACGTTCCAGGGAGGTGTAGCCCCCCGGCGAAACCTCAAAATAACGGGTCTGAAAATTGAGCGCCTCCTCATCGCCCCCCTCCCCCAGCAGGGTATAGCGATGCACTCCCTCGTAGGTGCCCGGATCGTCCTTGTATTGCTTCCGGTCAACCGTTTTCCAGTTGTGGCCTTCGGCTTTTATCACCTTGGATCGGTCCGTCATATCGGTAGGGTTGGTATCGTGTGAATATTCCGGCGAATCCGGTTTAACGGATCGCGGCGGCGAGTTCCTCCGCCGCTTCCCGAATCCCGCCCGGATGTTCGTACAGGCTGCTTCCCAACAGGAACACGGTATCCTCCCCGTAGGATTCCACCCACTGGGGAAGGTCCTCCCTCGTGATGCCTCCCCCCGGCATCGGGAAGGCCCCGCGGAAGGGAAGATCGTCCGTGCGGGCGGAACGGTTTATCGCCTCACACTCCCCCCGTGTGAACGGGAATCTCCCGCCCGCGTTGGGATAGATCACGAAATCCGCTCCCATCGCCCGCCAGATCTCCCCGTAGAGGAGCCCGGGCGCCAGTCCCCTCCGCGAACCGGCCGTAAGTCCGCCGCTGAAAGAGGGATGGGCGATAATCGGCAGAGGAAGATCCATTCTCGCAAGCCGTTGCATCGTTTCCAGTCCGACAAGATGGGGGCAAACCAGCACGCCGTCGGCCCCCTCCTCCGCAGCCATCCGGTAGCGATCCATGCACCGGTCGGCGCGCGCGGTTATGTTGACGAAGTAGCGGGCCCGCCGGCCGGTATCTTCCGCCGCTCGTCTGACCCCCTCCAGGCAGCTGCGCAACCGGGGTTCGAAGGGGGCATGGGACTGATCGGCAATGCCGTGATCGTCTTTGATTACATCCATTCCTCCCGCGGCAAAGCGGCGGCATAGCGATCCCAGCTCTTCGGGGGTGGATCCCAGGGGTTTCAAGGCGGTCGCGCAGAGGGGTCGTCCGTGTATGCCGTAACGCTCCCGGAGTTCCCGGATTCCGAACGCGGGTCCCCCGCACCAGTCCCCGGGAAGGGTATGCCAGTTTACCGATACCACCCGGATTCCATCCTGGAGGGAAATATTCCCGTACAGCAAATTCAGAAACTGGGTAAGATCCCTGCCGACGTTCTCCGTCGGCCAGCCGATGGTCACTTCGCAGCCCTCCCCTTCCAGGGGCCGCCGGGAGAGCACCCTGCCGGTCGCCTCCCGCTCCACCCGGCCGGACAGTACGCTTCGGGGAAGCTCCACGCTCTGTTCCAGGCAGAGGCTGTCGATTTTATGATCCAGACTCTCATCCCCCGCAGGATAAATATGGTAGGTGACGCGGATCATGGGAACGTGATTACAGGGTCCCTTGCGCCAGAGATCGTCAGGGTTTCAGCATGATCGTCTCCTCCCGTCCCGGTCCGACGGAGAGGATTTTTACCGGCACATCCAGGAATTTTTCAACAAAATCCACAAACTCCCCGACCTCGCCGGGAAGCTCCGCGGCCGACCCGCAGGATGAGAGATCGCCCTTCCATCCCGCGAGCGTAGTATAGACCGGTTCCACCGCGCGTAGATTTGAAAGATCCGCAGGGAATACGTCGGTGCGCTCCCCGTCTACGCTGTAGGCGGTACAGAGGCGGATCTCCTCGAAATCATCCAGCACATCCAGCTTGGTGAGTGCCAGCTCGTTCATCCCGTTGATCCGGGCGGCGTACCTGAGGGCCACCAGGTCAATCCACCCACACCGGCGGGGGCGCCCGGTCGTGGCCCCGAACTCCTTCCCCTTCTCGCGAAGGAGTTCTCCCTCTTCGCCCGACATTTCCGTGGGGAAGGGGCCGTTCCCGACTCGGGTGCAGTACGCCTTGGAGACTCCCATAACGCGGTCGACGGCCGTCGGCGGGAGGCCGGATCCCGTGCAGGCCCCGCCCGACGTGGGGTTGGACGAGGTGACATAGGGATAGGTGCCATGGTCAACATCCAGCAGGCAACCCTGGGCTCCCTCCAGGAGAATATCCTCGCCCCGCTCCGCCGCCTCGTGTAGAAGGGCCCCGGTATTTCCGATGTACCGGCAGAGCTTGTCGGCAGACTCCCCCAGGTTCTTGAGAATGGGTGCGCTTTCAAGAATCTCCTCCTTGTACACGTGGCGAAGCGACTCGTTGATGTCGTGCAGGTTACGCTCCACTTTTTCACGGTAGAGGGAGGGATGAAGAAGATCGGCCATGCGTATGCCCACCCGGGAGAGCTTGCTCACGTAGGCGGGTCCGATTCCCCGTCCCGTGGTACCAATGGCATCCTCGCCCCGGTGTTTCTCCTTGACCTGGTCCAGCAGCTGATGGTAGGGCAGAATGACGTGCGCGGATCCGCTGATGTGTAGCCGGTCCTCCAGGTCCGTGCCCATCGATTCCACCTCCCGGATCTCCTCAAGCAGCGCGATGGGATCGATGACCACGCCGTTACCTATGACGCAGCGGGCCCTGCCATTGAAAATGCCGGAGGGGATCAGGTGAAGCACCATCTCCCGGTCGTCGAAACGTATCGTGTGTCCCGCGTTGGCTCCACCCTGGTACCGTACCACATAATCCGCCTCCCTGCTGAGAAGGTCCACAATCTTCCCTTTCCCCTCATCGCCCCACTGGGCGCCGACGATAACTCGTATCGACATATTTTTCTGTTACACAAAAAAAGGGGTGACGAACACCCCTTTTTCTCGATTAATCGTTAGATCGGGTTACTCCTGCTCCGAATAGGACTCCACGGCCTCATCCAGTGACTGGTAGTGCTTGAACACAGTGATGAGCTTGGTAATCACCAGCAGGCTCTCAATTTTATCGGTGGCATTGGCAATGCGCAGGTCCCCGCCGGCCTTCCGCATCGTGGTCAGCGCTCCGATCAGCATACCCAGCCCCGACGAGTTCATGAAATTGACCTTGCTGAGGTCCACCACCACGTTGGTTTTCTCATCCTCGATCAGCTCATGGAGCTTTTCGTTGAGACTCACCGCGTCCGGGCCGCCCATCACGTTGCCCTTGAATGCGATCACCACGCAGTTGTACCGTTCGCTGATGTTAAAATTCATGGTCGGACAGCCCTCGTTTCCATTGGGGTTAGGTAATCTAGGTGGCCTCCCTCCTCTTCTGAAGCTCAATCACCGCGGAGCTGGCTACGAACAGGGAGCTGTAGGTACCGATAATCACTCCCAGCATCAGGGCGAAGGAGAAGCCCTTTAAAACTTCCCCGCCAAAGATAAACAGGACGGTTACCACAAACAAGGTAGTCACGGACGTGATGACGGTGCGGCTGAGCGTGTCGTTCAGGCTCTTGTTGACCATCTCCTCATGCTCCATGGTCTTGTAGATAAGCGAATTTTCACGGATACGGTCGAATACCACCACGGTATCGTTCAGGGAGTAGCCGACGATGGTCAGAAACGCGGCGATGATCGCCTGGTCAATCTGCATGCTGAAGGGCACGAGATCGCTCAAAAGGGTAAACACCCCGAGTACGATCAGCACGTCGTGAAAGAGCGCGGCCACCGCGCCCAGGGAGTAGGTCCAGTTTTTGAACCGGACCAGAATGTAGATGAAGATCACGATCAGGGCGAAAATGATCGCCTTGAGTGCCCCTCTCTTCAGATCCTCCGCGAAACGCGGCCCCACCACGTTGGTCTTCTGGACCGTAGCCGGATTATCGGGATGCATCTGGCTCATGGTGTTCATAATGGCCTCCTGCACCACGTTGATCTCCCGCTGATCGTCGGTGCGGATCATGATGTCCCGGTCGCTCCCGAATTTTTTCACTTCCGGGGCCGAACCCAGCGGTTCCGTCAGCTCACTCCGGAGAGAAACGACCTCCACGGGCTGCTCGAATTGCAGGACGAACTCTTTCCCTCCCTGGAAATCGATTCCGTACTGCAGTCCCTTGGTCAGGATTCCCACCACGGCGGCCAGCAGGCAGACCGCGGAGAGAGTGTAGGCTATATTCCGGCCCTTGCCGAAATCAAAACTGGGGGTTTCAAACCATCTCATGCTGTGTCCTCGATATTCGTTGAAAAATGCTGTTGATCATCCGAAGCTGAGTTCGGCGGATTTGTCGCGTGTCAGGTAATCGACCACGACGCGCGTGATGACAATGGCGCTGAAGAGCGAGGCGACAATCCCGGCCATCAGGGTTACCGCGAAGCCCTTGATGGGCCCCACACCGAAGCTGTAGAGAATAATTCCCACGAAAAACGTGGTAACGTTGGCGTCCACAATGGCGCTCATGGCGTTGGAGTACCCCCCGTCGATGGCGGCCCGCAGGGTCTTGCCCGCGCGCTGCTCCTCCCGTATACGGTCAAATATCAGCACGTTGGCGTCCACCGCCATACCGATGGTCAGCACGATGCCCGCGATACCCGGCAGGGTGAGGGTGGCCTTGAAGGCGGCGAGGATGCCCAGGATGAACAGGATGTTCAGGACCAGCGCCAGGTCGGCGATGGCCCCGCCCTTGTGGTAGTATACGATCATGAATATGGCCACCATCACCAGCCCGATTACGGTGGAGTAGAATCCGGCCTGGATGGAGGCTTCCCCGAGGGTGGCCCCCACGGTACGCTCCTCAACAATCTCCAGGGGCGCGGGCAGGGCGCCGGAGAGCAGGATATTCACCAGGTCCTGCGCCTCCTGCTGGCTCTCCAGACCCGTAATGGACGAACGGCCGTTTGAGATTTTACTCTCCACCGTGGGATAGGAGTAGACGTAGCCGTCGAGTACAATGGCGATGGGATGGCCGATATTCGCCCCGGTTACCCGCGACCAGATCCTCGCTCCCTCGCTGTTCATGGTCATCGATATCCTGGGCTGGTTGGTCGCCTGCTCGAAATTGACGGTGGCCTCGTCAATCACGTCACCGGTCATCTCAATCTGTTCACGCACCCCGATGAGCTCAAAGTACTCCAGTCCCTGCTGCTCGTCGGTGGCGAAGGGAGTGGCGCCCCACATAAGGACAGTATTGCGCGGGATAAGCTCCTGCACCTCCTCTCGTCCCAGCAGCTCGTTCACACGGGCGGTATCCGTCCCTGCCGCGTACCCGAAGACGTACTGGTTACGGCCCTGCTGGGTGTTCATCACCTGCAGGAGGGGATTCTGCCCATTCCCCGCCGTGTCCTGTGCCTGGGCGTCAAAATAGCTGATAACCTGTTCCCTGGCCGTCTGAATAGCAGTGGCGTCCGCCGCCAGGCGGAATTCCAGCCGCGCGGTGCCTCTCAGAAGATCCCGCACCCGCTCCTGCTCCGCCACTCCGGGCAGCTCAACCACCACACGGTTGTTGCCCTGGACAAAAATGGAGGGCTCGGTCACCCCGTAGCGGTCCACCCGCGACCGTATAATATCCATGGCGCGGTCCACCGCCGAGTCCCGCTGGTTTTTCAGGTATTCCTGTATCTCGTCGTTGGTCGACCGGCGGTCGATATTTTCCGTATCGGACCGGTAATACCGGCTGAGCATGCCGTCCGGGTTGCGGCGTTCGAACTCGGCGACCATCTCATCAATGAAGTCGGTGTTGTTATCTATGGCCCGCTGATCGGCCACGTCGATAATATTCTGCAGCGAGGAGTCGGCAAATTCACCGGCCAGTTCGTACACCAGCTGGGGGGTTCCCACCTGGAGGGTCACATGCATCCCCCCCTGCAGGTCCAGACCGAGCGAAAGCGAACGTTCCCGCAGATCCTGCAGCTCACCGCGGTTCTCCTCCGCGTACTGAACCTGCTCGGCCGGAGGCAGCGTATCCATATAGTTCTGCTCCAGCATCAGTGCCACCGACGGCCAGAGGTAATATACCGACATAGCCAGGAAGGCTATGATGAAGGTGATTTTTGTACCGTTATTATTCTTCATACGAAATCACAAGTTCGAATTAACATTGGATCAAACAGTGCCCCATCCGCAGCCGGGTACCATGCAGAAACGGGAGAGCATACCTGGGCAGCTGCCGGACTCCGCGGCAGGACGGCCGCATCATCACGGACTTCGGCGCGGAGGACGACTGACCCGATGCCGCCGGATATCTCCGCGGGCCGACCGCGCGGTCACATGCGAATGGTAACAGAAACGCAGTTTATTCATCAGTGGCAGAAAATAGCCAGAATGAATATATGGGACAAACGGTTTTTACGCCTCGGCCTTCTCGCGCCGCACCTCCCGTTCGAACTCCTCTTCCAGGTAGCGACCGGTATAGCTCTGCTCCATCCTGGCCACCTCTTCGGGGGTGCCCTCGGCGATTATTTCCCCTCCCTCGTAACCGCCCTCCGGACCCAGATCGATGATCCAGTCGGCCGCCTTGATCAGGTCCAGGTTATGCTCGATCACGATAACGGTATTGCCCTTGTCCACAAGCTGCTGGACCACCTCCACCAGCATGCGCACGTCCTGGAAATGGAGTCCCGTCGTGGGCTCATCCATGATATAAAGGGTGTCGCCGGTGCCCACTTTTGCCAGCTCCCGGGCCAGCTTGATGCGCTGCGCCTCCCCGCCGCTCAGGGTGGTGGAGGGCTGCCCCAGGCGCAGGTACCCCAGTCCCACGCTGGTGAGGGTGGAAAGGATGCGGTTGATGGCCGGCACAGAGTCGAAAAACGCATGGGCCTCCTCAATCGACATGTCCAGCACATCCGATATATTCTTTCCCTTATAGTAGATCTCGAGCGTTTCACGATTGTACCGCCGCCCGTTGCAGGTCTCACACGTCACATAAACGTCGGGTAGGAAATTCATCTCGATTTTCCGCATGCCGTCCCCATTGCAGGCCTCGCAGCGCCCCCCCTTGACATTAAATGAGAACCTCCCCTGGTCGTATCCGCGTATCTTCGACTCAGGCAGTTCCGCGAAGAGCGAGCGAATGTGATCGAAGACCTTGGTGTAGGTGCCGGGATTTGAACGGGGCGTGCGCCCGATCGGGCTCTGATCCACCGAAATCACCTTGTCCAGGTGGTCGATTCCCTCCACGGAATCATACGGCAGCGGAACCGACTTGGAGTTGTAGAAGTGACTGCTGAGGATGGGCTCCAGCGTCTGGTTGATGAGCGAGCTTTTCCCGCTCCCGCTCACCCCGGTCACGCAGATGAACTTGCCCAGGGGGATGGCCGCATCCACCGATTTCAGATTGTGTCCCCGCGCCCCTCGGAGTACCACGTTTTCTCCGCTGCCCTCCCGCCGCCGGTCCGGATACGGAACCTGCTCGCGGTCGGTCAGGAACTTGTGGGTCATCGACTGCGGATCCAGCTCCTCCGGCCTACCCTCCGTGACCACTTCACCGCCGTGCTCGCCGGCGCCCGGACCAAGATCCAGCACATAGTCGGCATGCTCGATGGTCTCCCGGTCGTGTTCCACCACGATGACGCTGTTGCCGAGATCCCGCAGGGTCTCCAGGGAGCGGATCAGCTTGATGTTGTCGCGCTGGTGGAGGCCGATGCTGGGCTCGTCCAATATATAGAGTACGCCCACCAGCTGGGTCCCGATCTGCGTGGCCAGCCTGATTCGCTGGGCCTCTCCACCGCTGAGGCTCTGCGCCTCCCTGTCCAGTGTCAGGTAATTCAAACCCACGTTCAGCAGGAAGTCCACCCTGTCGCGGACCTCCTTGAGCACCTGGCTGCCGATCTTCCGCTGGCGTTTGTCCAGCTCCAGGCTGTTTAGTGTCTTGCGCAGTGTCCGGATATCCATCTTTACCAGCTCGTCAATGGTGTAGCCGTCTATTTCATAAGAGAGCGCTTCCCTGTTGAGGCGCCCCCCTCCGCAGGCCCCGCAGGTTACCTTGGACATAAAGGCCTTCGCCTTGTCGCGCTGCTTGCTTGATTTACTCTCCTGGTACTGTTCCCGTATCATCTCCGCCAGCCCCTTGAAAGCATGCTTGTAGGTGACGCTGTCGTCCCGGAATTCGTAGCTGACGTCGTATTTGCGGTCTCCCCCGCCTTCAAACAGGACCTCCAGGGCCTCTTCGGGAAAATCCTTTACCGGGGTCTCAAAATCCAGGTCAAAGGTCTCCAGGACCGCCCGGAGCTGCTTGAAGGCAAAGATGTCCCTCGGCTCCCCGAGATAGCGGATCGCCCCCTCGGCAATGGTCTGCTCCCGGTTGGGGATCACCAGGTCCGGATCCACATCGTTGGTATAGCCGAGTCCGTCGCAGCGGGGACACGCGCCGTAGGGTGAGTTGAACGAGAAGATGTTGGGGGCGGGGTCCTCGTAGGCCAGCCCGCTCTCCGGATCAAAAAGATTCTGGGAGAAGAGATGATCTTCATACTCCCCCTCCTCTTCGCCGGGCACACAGAGGATCACGTTTCCCTCGGCCATCTCCAGGGCCAGCCGTACGCTCTCCGCGATGCGTTTCTCGCTCTTGGGATTGATGACAAAGCGATCGACCACCACTTCGATATTGTGGGTCTTGTAGCGATCCACTTTCATCTCCTCCTCCAGCTCGCGGAACTCACCGTCAACCCGAACCTGGATAAACCCCTGTTTGAGAGTCTGTTCGAAAAGCTCCCGGTAGTGCCCCTTCCGTCCGCGCACCACGGGTGCCAGGCAGTAGGCGCGGGTCCCCTCGGGCATATCCATGATGCTCTCCACCACCTGATCGGCGGTCTGCTTTTTCATCCTGTTTCCGGTCTTCCAGGAGTAGG
This sequence comes from uncultured Balneolaceae bacterium, assembly GCA_964528445.1. GTDB lineage: Bacteria > Bacteroidota > Rhodothermia > Balneolales > Balneolaceae > JAXHMM01. The sequence goes on from CAZGSL010000031.1 coordinate 9,022, forward strand.
GCACGCCGATACGCGCGTACAACAGCCGAAGAAAGTCGTATATCTCCGTAACGGTGCCCACGGTCGAGCGGGGATTGCGGTTGGTGGTCTTCTGGTCAATCGAGATCACCGGGGAGAGTCCGTCGATGAAATCCACATCCGGCCGCTCCATCATACCCAGGAACTGCCGGGCATAGGCCGAGAGGGACTCCAGGAATCTGCGCTGCCCCTCGGCGTAGATGGTGTCGAAGGCCAGAGATGACTTTCCCGATCCCGATATCCCGGTAACAACCACCAGTTCCTCCCGGGGAATATCCACATCGATGTTTTTCAGATTGTGTTCGCGGGCGCCGCGGATGACTATGTGTTCACGCAAGGCGAAATGTTCTTTTAGAGGTTGACCAATAAACTTTTAAAGTTAAGGATTTATAGCGACTTTTGAAGGGCTAAAGCGAAGGATTTTCCCCTCACAGTGCCGGTGAGGAGTTGGTCCGCCCCTGTTTTTTATCGTATCTTTCCAGCTTTGCGGAAAAGTTGACCAAACGGTCTGTTCATGTACAAGGAAAAAAGCGTCTCCCGAAAAATCGCCGATCCCGAAAACTGGTCCCCGGATTCCTGGAAGGAGTACCCGGTCAGGCAGCTCCCTCCCTATCCCGACGAGGAGGAGCTGGAGCGGGTTTACCGGGAATTGAGCAATTATCCCCCCCTGATCACCTCATGGGAGGTGGAAGCGCTCAAACAGAAACTGTCCGACGTGGCCGGCGGCAACGGATTTCTCCTGCAGGGGGGAGACTGCGCCGAGAGCTTTGCCGACTGCAGGGCGCCCAAAATCGTCAATCTGCTGAAGGTGCTGCTGCAGATGAGTTTCATTCTCATTCACGAGATGGGTACGCCCGTCGTTCGCGTGGGACGCATCGCGGGACAGTATGCCAAACCGCGCTCCAGTAAATTCGAGGAGGTGGACGGCGAAAAGATACCCAGTTATCGGGGCGACCTCATTAACCGCATCGAGCCGCGGGAATCCGCACGCACGCCGGATCCCGGGCGCCTGCTAGAAGGATACAACAAGGCCGCGCTTACGCTCAATTTTCTCCGGGGGCTATCCGACGAGGGCTTCGCCGACCTGCACCACCCGGAGTACTGGGAACTGGACTTCATGAAGCAGAACCGCTACTACAAAGAGTACGAAGCGATGGTCAACTCCATCCAGAAGGCGGTCAGCTTTATGGAGACAATCACCCCGAACGAATTCAGCACGCTGCAGAAGATCAACGTCTACACTTCGCACGAGGGACTCAATCTGCACTACGAATCCGCCCAAACTCAGCGCGTTCCGCGGCGCGAAGGGTGGTACAACCTGAGTGCCCACCTGGTCTGGCTCGGCAATCGAACCCGGGATCCCGACGGTGCGCACGCCGAGTACCTCCGGGGCATCCGCAATCCCATCGGGATTAAAATCGGACCGGATTATGAGATGGATGAGATCCTCCGGCTCCTGGAGTCGCTCAATCCCGTTCATGAGGCCGGGAAACTGGTGCTGATCACCCGCTTCGGCGAACAGAATGTGGGAGAGAAACTGCCGGAATTGATACGTACCATCAAGAAGGAGGGGATGCCGGTGGTGTGGAGCTGCGATCCCATGCACGGGAATACCTTCAGCACCGACTCCAATATCAAGACCCGGAATTTTGACGACATACTGAGCGAGATACGGCAGACCTTCGCCATTCACCGGCAGGAGGGCAGCTACCTGGGCGGGGTGCACCTGGAGCTGACCGGCGACAACGTCACCGAATGCGTAGGTGGGGCCGAGGGACTCCACGAGGGAGAGCTGCACCGCAATTACGAAAGCTACTGCGATCCCCGGCTCAACTACCAGCAGAGCCTGGAGATGGCCTTTCTCATCGCCAAGGAGTGGAACCAGAGTTACCGCTGATTCGCCCCTGGAAGGAAAACCCAAACTACTGGAAACTTTCCTCTTTAGCGTAAACCGGGTGTAACTTTTTCAGTTGTCCTGTCGCTCTGACCTCCCGGAAGTGACAATTTTTAAATCTTCTCTCCAAACCCCTGCAATTTACGCAGGACGCCTTGGCTAATTGGCAGTCTCCCCTCCTTTCCGGACGCCTGGCACAGCGGTTGCTTCTCTTAATGGTGAAATTCGAAGACGTCGAATTCGCATTAATCTGAACCAAGAAGCAACGGAGGTATCGCTATGACACTTATGAGATATAACAGGCCCGGTTCCGACCTGATGTCGAAACAGTTTTCCGATATCATGGACGAGTTCTTCAACGACGTCGTCCAGACCCGGCGCAACACCTTCTCTCCCGGAATCGATATTTCGGAGACCGATGATCAGTTCCTGATCACGGCCGAACTGCCGGGAATGGAGAAGGATGACATCGACATCAGCCTCGAAAACGGGCGGCTGAGCATCAGCGGCGAACGGAAATTCGAAGACGAACAGAAGGGCAAAACCTATCATCGGGTGGAAACCCGCTACGGTTCCTTCAACCGCTCCTTCCAGCTTCCCGACAATGTTGATGAGGAGTCCATCTCGGCCACCTACGAGGACGGACTGCTGAACATCAGCATTGACAAGCTGGAAGACAAGGTGAAGAAACAGATTGAAATCAGCTAAAACGGCTGATTTCCCCACAGCTTGATGTCATACGTGTTATGACCACAACCGGGGCGGCAGTGAAATGCCGCCCTCGGTATTTTTACCCGGCATGGAGGGAATGCGCCAGACAATAAACAGCTCCCGCTACCTGTTTTAGGAAACAGCGACAAAAGACTACCGGAGCATTTATTATCAACCGTTATTGAAAAAGTATACACCTTATGAAAAATACTAAAAAATCACATCTGCTGATCGCGATTCTTGGAGTTCTGCTGGTGGGCTACTACACGGTGGACCTGGTCGCTGACAACGAGGCCTCGGTGGTAAGCCTGCCCGACTTCCAGGCCAACACCCAGGTAGCGTCTGCCGACAGCCAGCCGGTCGGCACGCTCAGCGATTTCAACGATGCTCTCGTCAATATCGCACGCGAAACCCGGCAGGCGGTGGTTTCCATCGAAGTGACGCAGACCGTGGAGCGTCCCCAGACACCCCTCTCGCGATTTTTTGACATCCCCGAGGGAGAATATCAGCGCCGCGGCATCGGATCGGGAGTCATCGTCTCGCAGGATGGCTACATCCTGACCAACAACCATGTGATCGAGGGAGCCAGTGCCCTGGAGGTGCGCCTGCCCGACGGTGCCGTGCATGAGGCCGAGATTATCGGCACCGATCCGAGGACGGATATCGCGGTGGTGAAGATCGACGCCCAGAATCTCACCGCGCTAGCCTTCGGCGACAGCGACCAGGCACGGGTGGGCGAGATGGTCCTCGCCATCGGGAGTCCCCTGGACCAGAGCCTGGCCCAGTCGGTCTCCATGGGCATCATTTCCGCCAAAAACCGAGCCATCGGTATTCTCCGGAACAACCTGGGCTATGAGAACTTCATCCAGACCGACGCCGCCATCAATCCCGGAAATTCCGGGGGCGCGCTGGTCAATATGGACGGACAGCTTATCGGGGTCAACTCCGCTATCGCCTCCCGCTCGGGCGGCAACGACGGCATCGGCTTCGCCGTCCCCTCCAACCTGGCCAAGAACATCATGGAATCCCTGATCGAATCCGGCGAGGTCAGAAGAGGGTACCTGGGAATCCAGCGGGGCGGAGAAGTGGACGCCACCATGGCCGAGGCCCTGGGCCTGGACCAGGCCCAAGGCGTGATCGTGGGCAGTGTGGAGCCCGGCGGACCCGCGGACGAGGCCGGACTGCAGGAAGGCGATGTGATCGTCTCCCTGAACGGCGAGCCGGTCAGCAACTGGCTCGGTTTCCGTTCCGCCATTGGAACATCAAAACCCGGTGACACCCATACCCTCGGCATTGTTCGCAACGGGGAATCGATGGAGGTGGAGGTCACCCTCGCCGAACTCCCGGAGGAGCTGAGAGTCTCGACCTCCCCCGACCAGCAACAGCAGCAGCAGGAGAGCCTGCAGCAGCGCCTGGGCTTTGGCCTCACCAACCTGAACGGCGATATCGCCCGGCAGCTGAACCTGCCGTCCGGCACCGAAGGCGTGGTCGTCTCCGGTGTACAGGAAAACAGTCACGCCGGCCGGCAGGGTCTGCAGAAAGGAGACGTCATCACACACATTTCCGGCACGGCGGTCGGCAGCATTGCGGAATTCGAGGAAGAGCTGGAGGCGCTCATCAACGAAGGCAACAAAGTGGCGGCACTCCGTATCCTGAGGCCGGCACAGGACGACGAGCCGATGGTCCAGTTCATCGCCCTGGAGCTGTAGGAACCGCCGGCGATTGACCTCTTCCGGACGTGTCCGGAGGGGGGGATAACCCCTATTGGCCCTCACACTTCCCATGAAGGGAGGCGGTGAGGGCTTTTTTTATGACAAGCTGGCGAGACATTGACAAAACGTATCCAACTGCTTTGTGGCACTTTATTTGCTTCTCACTATAATGCTTCGCAACATGGAGTGAAACCAGGAAGGTATCATTACGGTCTCATATGGAGTATAAGAACTATTACGACATACTGGGCGTGAGCAGGGACGCCTCGCAGGACGAAATTAAGAAGGCCTACCGCAAGAAGGCGGCCAAGCACCACCCGGACAAAAATCCGGACGACCCCTCGGCAGAAGAGAGGTTCAAAGAGATCGGGGAGGCCTATGAAGTTCTGAAGGATCCGGAAAAGAGAAAACTGTACGACAAAGTCGGCAAGGACTGGAAAAAGTACCAGCGTGCGGGCGGTTCGGCCGACGATTTCAACTGGTCGCAGTACGCCCGGGGCGGACAAGGCGGCCAGGGCGGCTTCGGCGGACAGCAGTCCTATCGCGTGAATTTTGACGTCAACGATATCTTCGGCGGCAGTACCGGCCGAAGGGGCGGAGGACAGGGAGGCGGCAGCCCCTTTTCCAGTTTCTTTGAAACTCTTTTCGGCGGGGCCGGCCCCTTCGGCGGAGCGCAGCGGCAGCAGGCCCGGGGGGGAGCGCAGACCCGGAGCGGCGCCCGTGCCCGAAGCCCCGAAACCGGCAAGGATATCAACGTGGAGGTTACCATACCCCTCAAACAGGCCTACAAGGGTACCTCCCGTACCCTTCGCGTGGGCGATGAGAAGATGAAAGTAAAAATTCCACCGGGCATTGAAGACGGACAGCGGCTGAAGCTGAAAGGCAAGGGGGCCAACAACCGGCGGGGCGGCCCCCGGGGCAACCTCTACCTGAAGGTGAATGTGGATAGGCCGGATGCGTACGACCGGAAGGGGTCCGACCTCTACTACGATCACCCGGTGGACCTGTACACTGCGGTCCTCGGCGGCTCCACCACCGTTCCCACGATGGACGGCCGGGCCAAGCTGAACATTCCGGCCGGCACCTCCAGCGGCAAGCTCTTCCGGCTGAAGGGCATGGGCATGCCCCGCTTCCGTAGCCCGTCCGAAAAGGGAGACCTCTTTGTCCGCCTGCAGATCGAAACGCCCGACGACCTGAGCGACCGCGAGAAGAAGCTGTTTCGCGAGCTGGCCGGCATGCAGGAGGGATAACCTTTCGCTCTGTTAAGCAAGGTCCATATATCTTTTCGGACTCTAAATTTTTGGCGGGTTGCCTCGGTATTAATTAACTGCATCTGTCCCAAAAATTTCAATGTCCGAAAAGATATATGGACCTTGCTCCCGAATGCTGCTACTTCCCTCCTGAATCCGGCCGGCCCGCGAAATTGACGTAGAGCGAGGCAGCCAGGGCGGCGGCGAACAGCAGGGCGGTCGCCGTGTCCACCAGCGCGGGGCCGGGCGCCCAGCCGGTGAGCTGTTCCACGAGAAAGGTGATGTAGCTGGCCGGCAGGTCGGTATCCCCCATCCGGCGGCGGACCTGCCAGTGCCAGTCGGTGCAGAAACAGTATCCCCAGCCGTAGAAGAAACCCATAACCAGCCAGGAAAACGCCGTCAGGCCGATGGTCGCCAGGTGCAGTTTCCGGGTCCTCACCCATATCCATCCCACCAGGTTGAACAGGATAAGGACGGTGTGGAAACCGATAAAAAACGCATCCAGCAGCAGGTACATAGGCGTCGAAAGCCGTTTTTTTTCATTCCGCCTCCCGGTTTCGTTCCGTTGGAAGACATCGCTATTTTACGGAGCTGCCGGCAGGCTTAAAAAATATGCGGATATTGGATAACCCTTACAACCGAATTACGAACACCCTATGAAAGCGACGACACTGCTCCTGTTTCTCCCGATGTTTTTGATCTGCACCGAGCTCCTTCCCGACGGAGCGGCCCCGATTCCCGTCTCCCAGGAGACCGACGAGAAAACGATCTGGGGCAAAACCGGCCACCGGGTCGTCGGATCGGTGGCGGCCGAATACCTGGACCGCAGGGCCCGCCGGGCCGTCGACCGCATCCTGGGACCGGAATCGATGGCCATTGCCAGCACCTGGATGGATGAGATCAAATCCGATACCGCCTACGACCATACCCACGACTGGCACTGGGTGACCATTCCTGACGGGATGCGCTATGCGGAAACGGAGAAAAATCCCAACGGCGACCTCGTCCAAACCCTTGAGCGGATCATCTCCGAACTGAAATCCGGGGAGCTTTCGGACGGAGAGGAGGCCGAAAACCTGAAAATGCTCATCCACCTGGTGGGCGACATCCACCAGCCGCTCCATGTGGGAACCGGGGAGGACCAGGGCGGGAACGATGCGGAGGTGGATTGGTTCTACGAGCCCTCCAACCTGCACCGGGTATGGGACAGCGAAATGATCGACGACTCCAAACTGAGCTACAGCGAGCTCTCCCGCGCCGTCAACCATCCCAGCGACGAGGAGATCGACCGCTGGCAGGAAACCTCGGTGCGCGACTGGGCCCACGAGGCCATGGAGCTTCGGGGACAGGTGTACGACCTGCCGGCCGACAGCAGCCTGGGCTATCGCTACACCTACGAAAACTGGGATATGCTGCAGCGGCAGCTTCTCAAAGCGGGCGTGCGGCTGGCCGGGGTGCTCAACGAAATCTACGGCTGACCGAACACCTCCTCCATCACTTCGCGGTGCGTGGTCATGGCCTCGTCGCCGAAGAGGACGAAGCGCACCAGCGCAACGCTCCCGGCAGCGGACAGCTCTTCCCGTAGCGTCCCGAAAGCCACACGGGCGGCATCCTCCATGGGATAGCCGAACGCACCCGTGGAAATGGCGGGAAAGGCCAGCCGCGTTATTCCGTGTTCTTCGGCGATCTCCAGGGCATTCCGGTAGCAGGCGGCAAGCAGTTCGTCGGAGGGCTCGTCCCGTCCGTAGACGGGTCCCAGGCAGTGGATTACGTAGTCGTTGGGCAGTTCATGTGCGCCAGTGATGACCGCCTCGCCCGGTTCGATAGGTGCCAGGGGACGGGTCTCCTGGGCCAGGCCGGGCCCCGCCGCCCGATGAATGGCTCCGGCCACGCCCCCGCCTATACGCAGCTGGGCGTTGGCGGCGTTGACCACCGCCTCGATGTCGTCCTGCGAGGCGATATCGCCCTGCCTCAGTTCCAATGTGACGTCGTTTACGGTCGTTTCTGTCATCTTTGGTCTCTTTTGAGGTTCCGGATGACCCTTTTAAACACGCAGAAGGGGAACGCAATTCGAACCGTCGCGAAACAGAGCCCCACAACTGTCAAATAGGCATAAATCGGAGGACGGTACGGAATTCGCATTTTATTCAGGTAAACCATAAAGCCAGGAATTTTCATCAACATCTACAGATCATGAATTTGAACAAGTTTACGCTGAAAGCCCGGGAGGCGGTACAGGGCGCCCTGGAGATCGCCGCCGACAACAACCACCAGGCGGTGGCCCCGGCCCACATCCTGCTGGCGCTCCTGTCGGACACCGACAACGTGGTGAACACCATACTGAACAAGATCGGGGTCCGTATTCCCCGTCTCCGGGAGGAGCTGGAACAGCGCATCGACAAGCTGCCCGTGGTCAAGGGCGCTTCGGTCAGCGGACAGTATCTCTCCAACGACTCCAAGGAGGCCTTCGATATCGCCCGAAGCACGGCCGACGAAATGGGCGACGAATACATCAGCTCCGAGCATGTATTGATAGGCATAATGGAGTCGGACGGCGAAGCCTCCTCCCTGCTCAAACAGCATGGAGCCACAAAGGAAAACGTCCTGAAAATACTCGAGGAGGTACGCGGCTCGCAGAAAGTGGACGACCCCAACGCGGAAAGCCGTTACAACGCCTTGGAAAAATACGCCCGCGACCTGAACGAGCAGGCGGAGAAGAACAAGCTGGATCCCGTCATTGGACGAGATCACGAGATAAGGCGCGTTATGCAGATCCTCACCCGGCGCAAGAAGAACAACCCGGTGCTGATCGGTGAGCCCGGGGTGGGCAAAACCGCCATCGCGGAGGGGCTTGCCCTGAGGATTGTACGCGGGGACGTTCCCGAGGGACTCAAAACCAAGCGGATCGTGGCACTGGATATGGGCGCGCTCATGGCCGGAACGAAGTTCCGGGGAGAGTTCGAGGAGCGCCTGAAAGCCATTGTAAACGAGGTGGTCGAATCGGACGGCGAGGTGATCCTGTTTATCGACGAGATCCACACGCTGGTGGGAGCCGGCGCCTCCGAGGGATCGGTGGACGCCGCCAATATCCTCAAACCCTCCCTGGCCCGGGGGGAGCTTCACGCCATCGGCGCCACCACGCTGGCCGAGTACCGGAAATACATCGAAAAGGACAAGGCGCTGGAGCGGCGCCTCCAGACCATCATGATCGAGGAGCCGTCGGTGGAGGACACCGTATCCATCCTGCGGGGGCTGCAGGAGCGGTATGAACTGCACCACGGGGTGCGAATCACCGACGCGGCCATTGTGGCGGCGGCCGAACTCTCCCACCGCTACATCTCCGAGCGATTCCTTCCCGACAAGGCGATCGACCTGATCGACGAGGCCGCCTCCCGCCTTCGCCTGGAGATCGATTCCATGCCCGAGGAGCTGGACAGCATCGAGCGGCAGATCCGCCAGCTGGAGATCGAACGGGAGGCGCTCAAGCGTGAAGCCGACGAGTCCAAGATCGAGAATATCGAAAAGGAGCTGGCCGACCTGGAGGAGCAGCGCAACTCCATGCGCAACCAGTGGGACACCGAGCGGGAGCTCATCAAAAAGACCCGCGACTTGAAAAAGGCTATCGAAACCGCCCGGAACCAGGCCGAGAAGGCCGAACGCGAGGGCAACTATGAAAAGGTGGCCGAACTGCGCTACGGCACCATTAAACAGCTGGAAAGCGACCTGGAGGAGGCCAACGAGAACCTGGCCGAGGTCCAGGAGGGACGCGCCATGCTCAGCGAAGAGGTGAAAGCCGAGGAGATCGCGGATATCGTTTCGCGATGGACCGGGATACCGGTGCGCAAGATGCTGCAGAGCGAGCGGGAGAAACTGGTGAACCTGGAGGACGAGCTCCACAAGCGGGTGGTTGGACAGGATCCGGCCATCGAGGCGGTCTCTCACGCCGTCCGCCGCTCGCGGGCGGGCCTGCAGGACGAACAGCGTCCCATCGGGTCCTTCTTCTTCCTGGGATCCACCGGCGTGGGCAAGACGGAACTCGCTCGCTCACTGGCCGATTTCCTGTTCAACGACGAGGACGCCATGGTACGCATCGACATGAGCGAATACATGGAGCGGCACAGCGTGAGCCGCCTGGTCGGGGCGCCTCCCGGATACGTGGGATACGACGAGGGGGGACAGCTGACAGAGGCGGTGCGGCGCCATCCCTACTCCGTGATTCTGCTCGACGAGATCGAGAAGGCACACGCCGACGTGTTCAACATCCTGCTGCAGGTGCTGGACGAAGGGCGGCTGACCGACAACAAGGGGGTCACCGTCGACTTTACCAACACGATTATTATCATGACCAGCAACCTCGGATCGCATCTCATACAGGAGAAAATCGAGGAGACCGGCGGGAAGTTTACCGACGAGGTGTACAGCGAGCTGCAGAACAAGCTTATGAACCAGCTCAAGAAAACGATCCGTCCGGAGTTCCTGAACCGGGTGGACGACATCATCGTCTTTCATCCGCTCACCGAAGAGCATATCCGCGACATCGTGGATATCCAGCTCAAGAGGGTGCACGGGATGCTGGACCGCAAAAACGTAAAAGTGAACATCACCGACCCGGTCAAGGATTGGCTGGCCGAACGGGGCTACGATCCGGTCTACGGGGCGCGGCCCCTGAAGCGGCTGATCCAGACCGAAATCGTGAACAAGCTGGCGACGCGGCTGATCAAGCGGGAAGAGGACACCCCCGTGGAATTCGAGGCTGCGCTGGACGAAGAGCGGGAGAACATCGAATTCGCCGAGGTGTACGAAGACGCAGAAGCATGGGCGGAGTAGGCGGTTTCCCGCAAGGCCGTTCTTCGGTTTGTGGTAATTGGTATCTCCCCCTGTCTAAAACCAAGCTTCGTCGCCAATTACCTAAGACCTTCAGAACGGCCTCGCGGAAAACCATAATGGAGCTGTGTCCGTGGAGGATGTTTAGCAGGCCTTAGGTGATTTAGAAGGGATACAATAAAAGGAAGGGGCATGATGTAAATCACCACCAGCCAAGAAGCATCCTCCACGGACACAGTTATTCCAATAGCGAATCCGGATTAAGGTCCTGAAGGTCATCGGTGACGAAGCGACGCCCCTCCCGGATCTTCTCCCCGTCCAGGTAGACGTCGGCCCCGATACAGACCAGGTCCCAGTGAATACTGCTCTCGTTACCGTTGGGCGCGATTTCGTAGTCGTTGCCCAGCGTCAGGTGGTTGGAGCCGTAGATCTTTTCGTCGAAGAGAATGTCGTGCATCGGCGATTCTATCACCGGATTGAGCCCGAAGCTGAACTCCCCGAAGCGCCGCGCGCCGTCGTCGGTATCCAGAATCTCCTCCAGCTTCTCGTTGTCGGAGGAGTCGAAATCGATCACCACCCCGTCCCTGACTTCCAGTTTCACGTAATCGAACGGCTTCCCCTGGTACACCGACGAAGCGTAGGTAATCTCCCCGTTCACCGAGGAAAGCAGCGGTGAGGAGAACAGCTCCCCGTCGGGAATGTTCCGTTTTCCGTAGCAGGGAATCCAGTTCTGCCCCTCCACGGAGAACGAGATGTCGGTTCCCTCTCCCTCCAGCCGGATCATCTCCGTTTCGCGCAGCCGCTCCTCCAGCGGCTTCATCGCCTCGGCAAGCCGGCTGTAGTCCAGCAGACAGGCCCGGTAGTAGAATTCCCGGAAATCGTCGGTGGGCATGCGGGCGTTCATGGCGAACGCCTCAGAAGGGTACCGCAGCACCACCCAGCTGGTGTTGTTGACCCGTTCGGTGAAATGCACCGGCTGCAGGAACTCTTCGGAATAGGCCTGCTGGGCCTCCCTGCTCACCCTGGAGTGCTCATAGATGTTGAGAGAGGCGCGGATGCCCACGAAGGCGTCCATCTTCTCCATGAGTGGGAGCTGATCCGATTCCGCCTGGTTTTTCCAGAACTCACGGTCTCCCCTCTCCATCAGCATGCGCTGCACCTGGGAATCCTCTATCCGCACGAAGGGATGAACCTCGCGTTCGCGGGCCGTTTCCACCAGCGCCCGAAGCAGTCCGATGCCGTTCAATCCCACCAGCTGCAGCATCACATTCTGCCCCTTTTCCACCTCGCAGCTGAAGGTGAGTATCTTTTCCGCAAGCTTTTTATCGTCCGGATGGTACGTCATGTCGCTAATAGTCGTAGTTCCATTTAAGATCGACCCCCTGGCGGGAATCATCCCCCTGGGATATAATCAGTTTCAGATTTCTCCTCAAGAGATATTCCAACAAAAAGTGGGTGTCCGGCGTTGAGTCGGTCAGGACATTCTGTATGGCGAAGAAAACACGTGAGCTGAGATACCAGCCGGTTGTCACCGCGGTGCCACTCTCCCCGCCCACCCGCGTATTGTCGATCTGAACCACGTCGATGCCCAGCCGGCGGGTGGCGATTGATTCCAGGCGATCCAGGAGTACGTCGAGTGCCACATCGGCCGCGGAGGTATTCGAACCCGTACCGGCCACGACCTGTTTCCAGGAATCCAGCGCGTAGAAAGGCTGGCCGAAGAGGGTATAACTGATAATGTTCTCCAGTTCCATCGGCGGAGCACTTTCGTAGCGGAAGGAGGGATTTTCCACCGTCCCCTCTATAATGTACCAGATACTGATCTCCTGCCGGGACTGGTGCGGTTCAAACAACGAGCGGACATGTATGTCCGGATTGTAGGGATCCCCGGAGAAGGTGAGCATTCCCTCTTCGAGGCTGAATCGCTTGCCCAGGGGACTGGCATATCCCTGTACGGAGTTGAGCGTCCCGAAAATCTGCATTTCTCTGCCCGCCTCCTTCAACAGGTCCACATCCCCGCGCAGCTCCATCTCCATCTCCAGATAACGCCGGTTGCGCACATAGAACCGGCGGTCGAAAGAGATATCCATATCCAGACTGAGCGAATCGTAGAGGTTCACGGTGTAACCCGTCTCCTCCACGGTGTCCAGATCCACCTGTTCCACCGCCTGCTCCCCAAAATTCCCCATGACGATAAATCCGTTCAGAACAGAGAGGTTCCCCGAAATCTCCGGACGGCGGGGTGTCCCCCGCACCTGCGCGTCCAGGTTGATGTTGGCGTTGTACCTGGCGGTATTCGCCGCCTTGAAGTTGCGGGCGGTAAGCGCCAGGTCCAGTTCGCCCGGCCGCAGATCATCGAGCTGCACGGTACCGGAACTCCGGAACGTGCCGCTGCCGCTTCGGGCACTGAAGGAATCCAGCCTGAGCCGATCTCCCTCAAATACCATCCGCGATTCGATGCGGTCAATCCGGATTCCCGCCTCCACCAGGCGAAGAGCTCCTCTCCTGAAATTCATTTCGCCCTTCGCCCGGGGATTCTCCACCGTGCCCCCGATCTGCAACAATCCGTCGACCTCTCCCTCGATCTGCCGCACGTACTCCCGATCCACGAAGTCGTTCAGGGCGGCCAGGTTGAAACGGTTCGTAACCACCTCGGCGCTGACGGGATCCTCTCCCGACGGCAGACGCACGGAGAACTCCCTGAAATCCAGGTAAAAGGGAACTTCCGCCGTGATATCGGCCGCGTGCTGCCGGAGCGATATCACCGAGGCGCTCAGGTTCAGCCGGGAGGCGTCGTGGCTGTAATCCAATCGGGCCGTCACCGTATCAACCGCAACGCCGGAGAGTACGGCTTGGCTGAGCGTGGTACTCGCCTCGACATTCGGGCTGCCGGCCGTACCCGAGAGTTGTCCGCTGAAGCTGAGCAGGCCCCGCGTCTGCGAAATTCCCATCTGGGTCAGCAGGGATTCAAAACGCGCCAGTTCCACCTGCCGCGTCTCCAGTCGGCCGCTCACCTCCTGTTGAAAAAACGCATCGGGCAGCAGCGAGGGATCTCCCAGCCTGAACGGCACATGCAGCTCCCCGTCTACCAGTTCCTCACCGCCGTCGCGCAGGCTGAGCGTGCCGTCAAGATGGTTTTCGGCCAGTTCAAATCCCATGGCCAGGGTATCAAGACGGGTATCCCGGTAATCGATGCCGGTAAGCTCCAGTGCCCCCCGGCCGTCCACCTGCGTCTCCCGGCGGTTCAGGTAGAGCTCCCCCGAGAGCATGCCCTCGAACCACTCCTCCTGGAGAAGGAGATTCTGAAGGGTGGCGGTATTCAGACGCTCCCCGCGCATCCATCCTTCCTGGCGGAGGCTGTCGGCATAGGGCAGGGCCAGTTCCAGCGAGGCCCGTTCCCCGTCGGCCGAGACCAGCCGAAGGGTATCGGTTCGCACGGTTCCGGCGTGGTAGGTCAACTCAAAGGGATCCCCCAGGGTGAGAGCACCTCCTTCGCCGGAAATGTCGAGCCTCGAGGTGGTCAGCGCGAGGCTGTCCCCCGCCGCCAGGTAGGAACCGGCATGCACGAGCTCGCCCTCCTCTCTACCGTCCAGCCGCATTCGGAAATTCCCGGCGAACCGCTCTCCCTCCACACTGCCGGCGCTCTCCAGGCGCAGATCTCCCAGGGACCTCGAGGCGATGACAGGGGAGACGAGGTCCAGGTCTATCCTGTATTCGGGATCCTCTTTCAGAAGCAGCTCCAGGTTCCCCTCTATTTTTTCGGCGCTCATCATCTTCTCGTAGCTTATCCCCTCCAGGCTCAGGTTGCCGGCAAACCGCAGGTCCCCTCCCTCCACCGGCTCCATTCGTCCCCCGACCATCCCGGCGGCCTGTAAGGTTCCGGCTTCCCACAATGAAGCCAGCGGAGAGAGATCCAGCAGCTCCAAATCGAATTCCAGCCCATTGGAGGAGTCATAGGGCCGCAGCAGATGCAGGCGTCCCCCGAAGGTCCCCCGCGCAATGTTGCTCTCAAGTTGTCCCTCGCTGACGGAGAGGACCGTATCCCCCACCGCCAGGCCGGCCGAAAGCCGGTCGAGCCGCTCCCTGTTCACCACAGAGGAGTCGATCGCCAGGGTTGATTCCAGCCTCAGATTCCCCGGACTGCTCCCGCGTCCCCCGCCTGTCAGGGTTGCGTTGAGGGAAGTGGGGAAATCCTCCAGTCCCGGGAGGGCCGAAAGATCGAACTCCTCTGTCTCCAGCCGGTATCTGAAAAAGGGCTCCGCCGCGGAATAGCCCGCTCCTCCCTCCAGGGCGATTCTGTTTTCTCCCATACTCACCTCACCCGACACCCGTACGGAATCCCGGCGTACGATCCCATTGAGTGACGCGCGGTCCATACGATACCCCGCATACCCCCCGCCCTCCGAGCTGATTTCGTAATCCCAGAACTGCTCCCCCGGCTGCCAGCCCGTTCCGGCAAGGGAGATCCGCAGGTCCGCCGTCCCCTCCCATGCCTCGTCCGGCATCCAGTAGGCAGGATCGGCCCGGCGAAGCGTGGCCGTGGTACGGTGCGAAGGAGCGGCGTCCCACAGGTTGTCAACTTGCGTCTCTCCCCGAAGGTGCTGCTGCCCGACGTACGCGTCGAGC
>CAZGSL010000032.1:0-8875 GCA_964528445.1 uncultured Balneolaceae bacterium
CCGACCAGCAGCAGAATCCCCACCAGTAAGAGTAGCCAGGTTCGTTTGCGCTTCAGGGCGTTCGTTATTGCATTCATCCGGGGGAGCTTTTCGTGTTAGGGATTGATGCCGGGAGAGCCTGCCTTCGGGCGGCGGCTGCCACGGTCAAAGTATGACTCTGCGCTGTAAAATGAAACGATGACGCCGGCCGGTGCCCCGTGGGTAATTCTAGGTATATTTCCATATCTTCACTCCCGGGTAATCGGCTGACTGGTGACAAAAAAGTTGGGTAAACAGTACATGGTTAGGGAAATAGTATGCGCGGGCTGTCTGCTGACGGCTCTCCTGTTGACGGGGGGAGTGCCGGTCCCTGACGCATCGGCACAGAACGCCCCCGACAGCCTGCGCGCGCTGGAGGATATTTACCGCGATTTGGACGAAGACGGGATGGCCGACCTGCTGGGAGAGCGGGTTACCGTGAGGGGGACGGCAACCGTGGCGACGGGGATATACCATGAACGCTACCTGCAGATTTTCATTCAGAACGGCACCGCGGGACTGTCCCTTTTTGCCGAAACCATCGATGAAGAGATTGATGCGGGCGACGTGATCCGCGCGACCGGGGTGGTACAGGAGTATTTCGGGCTGGTTGAGGTGAATGTGTCGGATTACGAAGTGGTGGAGCACCGGCCGCCCGACAGCATCCGGGCGTTCGCACTCGATTCGGTGTACGCGGATCCCCGTCCCTATCTGGGCATGGAGGTGGAGGGAGAGGCCGTGGTGGTGGAGAAGGGGCACCAGTTCAACGGGAAGTATCTCAGCCTTGCCTCCTCCGATTCGGCCCGGCACACTATAAGGTTCTACGTGACCAACTTTCACAGCCGCTACGCCAACTTTGATTTTGAAAAGGTCAGCGTGGGAGACGAGGTGAGCGTCGCCGGGGTGGTCAGCCGCTACGATCCCGGTGAGGACGGGAACTATATCTACAGCGTGTTTCCGAGGACCGCGGACGATTTTGATTTCGCGGGAGTGCCCCGGTACTACCGGTTGCTGGTCGCGGCCGGTCTGGGGGGATTGCTGCTGGTGGTCGTCGTATGGATTGTGCTCCTCCGGCGCCAGGTGCGCAGCCAGACCCGCAAGCTTAGCGAATCGCTGGAGGAGAAGGAGATCCTCCTTCAGGAGATTCACCACCGGGTCAAGAACAACCTGGCCATCATATCGGGCCTGATTGACCTGCAGAAAGACAGCACCGAAGACGAGTCGGCCCGCCGGGTGCTGGAGGACAGCCAGAACCGGATACAGGCGATGGCGCTGGTACACGACAAACTCTACCGGTCCGCATCTCTGAAGGAGATCGGAATGGAGAAATACGTGACCGACCTCGTGGAGGCCATTCACCGGACCTTCTCGGAGAAGGCCGGTCATGTGGAGCTGAAATTTGACGTGGAGGACCTGGCCCTCGACCTCAAGAACGTGATTCCCTGCGGACTGATTATCAACGAACTGGCGGTCAACGCCTACAAGCATGCTTTCCCGGCGGAGAATGGGGAGGGGGGCGTGCTCAGGATCGGCCTGGAGCGCCGGGAAGGGAAAGCGGTGCTGGAAGTGGAGGACAACGGGCCGGGACTGCCGGCGGATTTCAGCATGGATTCGGTTGATTCCCTGGGCATGCAGCTTGTCAAGACATTTGCCGAACAGCTTTCGGCCGAAACGGAGGTCGACACCGGGGATTCCGGAACCTGTTTCCGCTTTATCTTTCCACCGGAGGGCGGGACATCCTAGAGCACCTTCGCCCCTTCGCCCCGGGCGATGAGGGAGGTGTAAGTCGCCAGCTCCTGCCGGACCTCACCCGAGGTGAGGTCCACCGTCTCGCCCCGCTCGGCTGCCAGGTAAGCCGCCTGGCAAAGCCGGGTAATCTCCAGCCCGTATTCCCAGTCCAGCAGCGCGTCGCGGTCTTCCAGGAAGGCCTCTGTCATATCCGCCAGCTCGCCCACGTAACCGTAGAGGTCGGCTTCGTTGGGCTGGACGGCCAGCAGCCCCCTCGAGGCCGTCGCTTTTTCCAGGGCGCTCTCGGCGTCGGCTACCGCCTCGGCGGCCTCATCCCCTATAAATACCTCGAGAGGCGACTGCAGGGTGTTAATTTCCATGGCGTAACCCGGTCCCAGCCCCTCCATCGTAAGCCGCAATCCCTGCTTGTCGTACATCCAGGAATCTGTAAACTGGCCTTTTACCCGCTGGCCCGTCTCAGGGTTTTCATAGGTGATAATGCCCGTGCAGAAATCTTCCGCCGGGGTCTCCCCGTAGTCCACGCCGTAGCGCTCCCTGAGCTGGTCACGGTACTTCGGCTGCCCCCACTTGAGCAGGCTGGTGTCGGCCTGCACGGAGACGGGGCGCAGGTAACCGGGCTCCCGGCCGGGGGGCGTGAGGATATGCCGGGAGACGGCGATGCTGTGGCAACCCATGTCTGACAGAACGCCCCCGCCCTGACGCCTCGGATCCCAGAACCATCCGTTGTGCGGCCCCGCGTGTTCCTCGGTGCTTCGGGCCAGCACGATATTGCCCATGGTCTCCATCTGGGGACGAAGCTGTCGGAGCGATTTGTTGATAGAACGCATAAAAATCTGGTTCTCAAAATAGGAGGTCAGCAGGTCCGCCGACCGGGCCAGTTCCACCAGGCGAGAGGCCTCTTCCACGGTGCGCCCCAGCGGCTTTTCACAGATAACCCCTTTCAGCGCCGCCCCTTTTCGCGCCGCTTCGGCAATCTCCTCCATGATCTCGACCCGCGCGAAGTTGGGGGCCAGAATAGCGACCGCGTCGCAGTTCCGGCACACCTCCTCGATGGTGCCGTAGACCTCGCACTCTCCGAGCCCTTTCTCCCGGGCGGCCGCGGCGAGATCCTCGGCGCCGCTTCGCCGGTATACGGCCGTCAGTTCAAGCTGGCGTACCTGTGTCATGGCCTCCGTCATGAAGTTGGCGATGAATCCGGATCCGATGAAACCTATTCGCAATTTTTCCTTCATGATGATTTCCCTGCGTTGATTGTATTGCTGTTTTTTTGCGATTCCGCAAACAGGATACCCAATATGAAGATGAGAATACAGCGGCTGTTTTCGGGGGACTTGACAATGAGGAGCGGGACACGTACCTAACAGCCGGCCGGGATTCGGCCGGCGGCACGGCCTGCCGAATCGGCAATGAACGAAAACGAAACGGAATACCACCCGCAGTGACGGACCGCTCCCCGGGATACTCACGCACCGCACTTTTCTCCTGGGCCCTCTACGACTGGGCCAACAGTGCATTCTTCGCGGTGATCCAGACCTTCGTGTTCGCCACCTACTTTATCAATTCCGTAGCCTCCGGGGAGGCCGTGGGCAGCAACCAGTGGGGCAATATCATCAGTCTCGCCGGACTGCTTATTGCCGTCGGGGGACCCCTCCTGGGGGCGGTGGCCGACCAGACCGGCCGGCGAAAACCGTGGATCCTCGGGTTCAGCCTCCTCTGCATAGGCGCGACCGCCATGTTGTGGTTTGTGGCGCCCGACAGCAGTTATCTCTGGCTGGCCCTCGGCATGATTTTCCTGGGCACCGTCGGATCGGAGTGCGCCATTATTTTCTACAATGCCATGCTCTCCGACCTGGCCCCCTCGCACGTCCTCGGCCGATGGTCGGGCTGGGCCTGGGGACTCGGGTACGCGGGGGGACTGGCATGCCTTCTGGTGGCACTGCTGGTCTTTATCGACGTGGAGCAGGCCCCTTTCGGACTGGATATGGCGCAATCGGAACATGTGCGCGCGACGTTCCTGCTGGTGGCCCTCTGGTACGCGGTCTTCTCCCTCCCCCTCTTCCTGGTAACGCCGGATACCCCGCGCACGAAGGTGCCGATGCGCAAGGCCGTGAGGGGAGGATGGAGGCAGCTGAAGGAATCAATCGCCCAGGTGCGTTCCTACCGGCACATCGTTCGATTTCTTATCGCCCGGATGCTTTTTATCGACGGACTGGCGACGGTGTTTGCCTTCGGGGGGATCTACGCGGCGGGAACGTTTGAGATGAACGAGACCCAGGTGCTTACGTTCGGCATCGGCCTGAACCTGACGGCGGGAGTGGGCGCGGCGCTGTTCGCCTGGATCGATGACCGGATGGGCAGCAAGCGGACGATCGTAATCTCGCTGATAGGCCTCATCCTGACGACGGGATCGATTCTCCTGGTAACCTCCGAGCTGCTTTTCTGGATCATCGGCCTGACGCTCGGTGTATTCGTCGGTCCGGTCCAGGCGGCGGGACGGTCCTGGATGGCACATGCGGCCCCTCCCGGCCTGCGTAACCAGATGTTCGGGCTTTTTGCCCTCTCCGGGAAAGTGACCGCGTTTATGGGGCCCTTCCTCGTGGGCTGGCTTACCTGGCTGGCCGGCAGCCAGCGGGTGGGCATGAGCGTGATCGTGGTCCTGTTTTGCCTGGGCCTGTGGGGGATGCTGGGGGTCCCGGAAGCCGGGGGCAGAGAGCCGGGAGAGAGGCCGGATTCCGGGGAGAAGGGGAAAGAAATAATTAAATGATGTTTTTATACCGTAAAATGCTAAATTAGCGGCAGTTTATGCGACAGCCGGAGGAGATTTCCCCGGATATACCCAACCCAAAAAATGAGATTACCATGAGCAGATTTGACGATATCAAAGGAGTGGTGGACGGTTTTGAAAACGACATGACGAAGTTCTACAACAAGGGAAACAAGGCGGCCGGCACGCGGGCGCGCAAGGGACTGCAGGAACTCCGCAAGCTGGCCCAGGAAGTTCGCCTCGAAATCCAGGACATCAAGAACAAGTCCTGAGCGAAAGTTCCAGCAAACGTAAAAAAAGCCACCTCGCCGTGGCTTTTTTTATTGCCTTCCCGTTTTTATAGCTCCTTCCGATAATTTTAATACCTTTTAGGTCTATGAGAACCGCCCCCCAACATCGGCTGCCTCGTGCCGCGATCAGGGTCTGGCGCATTACGTCGGTCCTTTTCGGGGTGGCACTGCTGGCCCTTCCTCTTTTTCTCTGGCTGCTGAGACTGGACGGGGATGGTCCGCCGGCGTGGACGGTCTGGGGCTCG
Source organism: uncultured Balneolaceae bacterium (assembly GCA_964528445.1). Taxonomy (GTDB): domain Bacteria; phylum Bacteroidota; class Rhodothermia; order Balneolales; family Balneolaceae; genus JAXHMM01. Next base: position 5,067 of record CAZGSL010000032.1, read on the forward strand.
GCCGCCGCCGTGGCCGCCGCCTCGGGATTGTGGGCGTTCATCATTCCCGAAATACGGTGGCGAAGATGGCGCTACACCATCGACGAGCATGAAATAGACCTGCAGCGGGGGGCCATTATCATCAATCGCACGCTTGTCCCCGCTAAAAGGGTGCAGCATGTGGACACGCGGCAGGGCCCCATTCTCCGCAGTTTCGGGCTGGCGGACGTGACCATTTCAACGGCGGCTACCACGCACCGCATACCGGCCCTTGACGAAGAGACTGCGGAGGGAGTACGGAATCGTATTTCCAAGTTCGCCAGGATGGCCAAAGAGGATGTCTGATCCCGCGCGACAACACCCGGCGGCTGCCCTGGCAAAGGTGGTTGAGATCGTCAGGCAGAACTTCGTTACCATCCTGGTGGTCCTGCTTGCCGGCGGGGCCAGCGAGGAGGCTCTCTGGAACCTGGTCGGAATCGGGGGCGTGGCGCTGGTGCTCCTGGTCTGGGGCGTGCTCGACTGGCTGCGTTTTACCTACCGCGTCGAGGAGGGGGAGCTTCGAATCGAGCAGGGTGTGATGGTGAGGAAAAAACTGTTTCTCTCGCCCGAACGGATACAGGTCATCGACATCACTTCGGGGATGGTCCAGCGGCTCTTCGGACTGGTACAGCTGGAAGTCAAAACGGCCGGTTCCACCTCAAAGGAAGCCAAGATCAGCGCTCTAAGCCGCGAAAAGGCCCAGCAGCTTCAGCAGATTCTGAGGGAGGCCGCCGAGAGCGTCCGGGGTGATTCCGAGGAGGAAACCGCCGAGGCTGAGGAGGTGGAAAAGGAGAAACCGGTCTACCGGCTGAATATGAGGGATCTCCTGATCGCCGCTTCTACTTCCGGGCGCTTCGGTGTGGCGCTCTCCATCGTAGGTACGGTCTTTTCCCAGGTCGACCAGGTGATTTCGGAAGAGCAGATGCTGGAATACTTTCGCCGCGTGGCACCCTCCATGTCGTCCGTGAACGTGATTGTGGTCTCGGTCGTGGCCGTCATCGTTGTCTCCTGGCTGTTCGCTTTTTTAAGTACCATCATCAAGTACTACGGTTTCCAGGTGGAGGTGGGCGAGAAGGAGCTGGTCATTTCGCGGGGCCTGCTGGAGAAGAAACAGCTGACGGTGCCCTTCAACCGCATCCAGGCCGTTCAGATCCGGGAAGGCCTGCTGAGACAGCCTATAGGGTACGCTTCGATTACCCTGGAGAGCGCGGGATACGGGGACGAATCCGGCAACACCGCCACGCTGTTTCCCCTTCTTCCCAGGACGGAAGCCACCTCGTTTATTCGCAAGGTCGTTCCCGAATACCTGGTGGAAGTGCAGCTGGAAAGTCCTCCGAAGATCGCACTCCGGCGCTACCTGCTTCGTATGACCTGGTTTGCGCTGCCGGTCGTGCTCCTGGTCTGGTGGTTGATCCCCTACGGCAGGTGGGCCTGGCTGCTGTTGCCGCCTGCCTGGTTCCTGGGCTGGAGCCAGTATCGTACGGCGGGAGTGGGGAGCTCGGGCCGCACCCTCGTGGTCTGCAGCCGTACGCTGGGGAAATCGACCGCCATCGTACGGAAGTACCGGATACAGGCTGCGGAAATCAGCCAGAATCCCCTCCAGTCACGCCACAACCTGGTGGATTTCCAGGTGACCGTGGCCTCCGGGAGCCAGGGGGCCTCCTTCAGGGTACGGGAGCTGAACAGGAACACCGGCATGAAGTTCTGGGAGTGGAGTTCGGCGCGTCCCCCGGAAGTTCCTGAGCGGTTTCAGGGCGTGAAAAGTCCGTCGTAGGCGATGAGCGTTACCACCCCGAAGATGATATGGAGCACCAGCAGGGCGTAGGGGACGCCGGGGCCCCATCGCCTCCCGAGCATTCCGGGATCGCTGATGGCCCGCCCCTCCCCGATATGCGGATGGTTCCGGGAGAGGGTGCCCATAATCACGCCTACGAAAATGCCGTGTGCGAATCCCCACAGGATGCCCGCGGGCCAGTCGGGATGAACCCCCATCGCGGTAAGCAGAAATACGTAGAGAACGCCCCATCCCGCTCCCGCGAGAAGATGCAGGAAGATCCCCAGCAGGTAGACGCCCGACCGGCTGTCCGGGTGGATGAAACGCGTGCCGAGCAGGTACGGTATATCGATCCTGATACCGGCAGCGCCCAGCAGGTAGATAAGCACGGTCAGCACTCCCGCGCCGATCAGTCCGGCGAGCGCGCCGATGAGCAAATTGACTTCCATGGCAAACCTCCGGTGGTTGGGAGAGCTGGTTACTCGTTATAGGAGAGGGTAACCTCGAAAGTTATCGTCCGGCTGTCGTGCAGGGCCGGATGGTTTTCGGTATCGATGTTCGGCACATCCAGGTTGGATACCTCGCATTCGCACTCCTCGTTCAGGTAATCACTCACTTTTTCCGCTATGAACGTTTCCAGCTGCGAAGCGGAAAGGGTTTTGAGCTTGTTACTCATGACACCGTCTGTTTTTTAAGTCAGGCTGGTTACGTCTTCGATTCCGCGAACGCTTTTTCGATAGAGCGCTTGAGGTCGCTCATCTGGATGGGCTTTACCAGGTACTCCACGAAATTGGTTTCCCGCGCCCTGCTCAGGTTGTACTGGTCGGAGTTGCCGGTAATGTAGATGACAGGGACCTGGGAGGATTTTCGAATCTCCTGCATGGCGCTGATGCCGTCGATCTCATCCTTGAGCTGAATGTCCATCAGGATCAGGTCAGGCTCCATCTGGTGTGCCGACGCTATGGCGTTGGCCCCGGTGATCACCTTGTTGACCACCTCGTGCTGGAGTTTGCGGATCATGCGCTCCAGGACCATGGATATGATCATGTCATCCTCAACGATGAGGATCTGCTTCGTTTGGTTGGTCATCCCTGGTTCGTTTTGCCCGACAATGCCGTTGTAAGGCGCTTAACCCTCCCCGCTCGATGAAATAAAGAAAAAATATTGTATTAACCTAAAGCTACGTCCAGTACCATCATAACGCAGAATCCCAGCATTGTACCCAGTGTGGCGATGTCGGTGTGACCCCGCAACTGTGATTCCGGGATCAGTTCCTCCACGACCACGTAGATCATGGCGCCCGCCGCGAATGCCAGCGCGTAGGGGAGAAGCGGCTGCACAGTCAGCACGGCCCAGGCTCCCGCCACGGCCGCTATGGGCTCCACAATGCCCGAAAGCTGGCCGTACCAGAAGCTTCTCCCCACCGGGATGCCCTCCCGGCGCAGGGGCATGGATACCGCTACCCCTTCCGGAAAATTCTGAATGCCTATGCCCAGCGCCAGGGTGACGGCTCCCGCGATTGTGGCACTTCCCGTGGGATCCACCCCGGAAGCGGCGGCCCCGAAGAGCACTCCCACCGCCAGCCCCTCCGGGATGTTGTGAAGGGTGATCGCCAGCACCAGCAGGGTGGCTCGTCTCCAGGAGGTGGAGATGCCCTCCGCTTCCTCCATCGGAAACCCGATGTGCAGGTGTGGCATGTATTCGTCACAAATGCGAAGGAATACCCCGCCGGCCAGGAAGCCCACGACGGCCGGCATCCACTCCAGCAGACCCTGGGCGGCCGCCATCTCAATGGAGGGGACCAGCAGCGACCAGAAGCTGGCCGCGATCATTACGCCCGCCGCGAAACCCATCATGGCATCCAGCAGCTTGTTGCTGATATCGCGGGTAAACAGCACCAGTCCGGCCCCCAACGCTGTGAGAAACCAGGTGAAGAGACCGGCGATCAGGCTTTGCAAGACGGGGGAAATACCGGAGAAAAGCTGGTAGAGTTCGGCCATCGCTGTCGGTGAATGAA
>CAZGSL010000032.1:8975-23986 GCA_964528445.1 uncultured Balneolaceae bacterium
TTGTAACTGGCTACCAGGTAGCGGCCGTCGTTGCTGACTTCCAGGTTGTAGGGGGCGGAGCCCTGCGGTGCCTGGAACCGGCGGGTGATCTCCCAGCGGTCGCGGTCGATCTCCAGGATTTCGTCGGACCCGTTGCCCGCCACGTACACCAGCGGCTTCTCGGGATGGGGGTCCGCCCAGGTCGGTTTGACGACCGGATCGCCGTTCGTCATGCCGGATCCCCCGGCGTTGCTGCTGGTGCCCGCGCCCGTTCCCACGGCCATGCTGCTGATCCCCTCGCTTCGCAGGTTCAGGGTACGCGAAACCCCCATGGCGGACGTATTGATCTCCATCAGCTCGTCGGTCATCATGGAGACATGGTACTGGAAGCGTCCGTCGTCGGTAATCCTCGATCCGTGCGGCATGATGCCGGTGGGAATCTTCGTGATCTCGTTCATGCTCTCCGGATCCACCACCGAGACGGTACTGGGTTCCATGTCGCCGTGCAGGTTGAAGTTAACCACATAGAGCAGACCCGTGGCCGTGGAGACTTCCATGCTGGCGGGAAACATGCCCAGCTCCGTACGCGAGACCATTTCATTGGTGCCGGTTTCGTATTTGTAGAGCCATCCGTACGGATTCCCGTGGGCGATGGAGAGGTACCAGTAGTCGCCGTCGGGAGAGATGTTGATCCCGTGGGGACCTTCGTTCTCGGTCGGCCACTGCCCGACGGGCACCGCATCCTCCACGATTCCCTCGCCGGAGTTCGCGTCGTAGGAGACCAGGTAGACCTCGTCCTCAGATTCGGCCGCCACGTAAACGTAGTATTTCTGGGCGTGGGAGCCGGAAACGGCAAGCAGGCTGAAGGTGGCGAGCATGCAGAGCGAAAGAGTGAAGGTACGCATAGCGGTATTTCGGATTATGCGGTGCGGTTTTCCGATTCCTTAATCGGTCTCCTCGCTGTCGTCCACCAGTTCGAGGGCCCAGAGGCCCGAGTTCCAGTCGGACATGAAGATGTACCCCTTGTAGGGCTGCGGACCCCATGCCATGGGCGCGTTCGGCACGCGTCCCTCATGGTGGGTGGGAACGTACTTGGCGATCTCCCGTCCCTGTTCGTAGAGGTTCCCCATCAGCTCTCCGGAGATGTCCACCACCCGGAGCCCGGCGTTGTAGTAGGCCACATAGAGGGTGTCGCCCTTGACCCACATATTGTGGGTGCCGGCCTCGGGGACCTGGTAGCGCGCCACTTCCCTGGGACTGTCCCATCCTCCCTCGAACTTAATAAAGTGTATCCAGCCGGCCGGGACGGTGGGCTCATTCTCCACGTTGATGCCGCTGGGAAACGCCTCGTCGCCAGCGATGACATAGAAATCACCGGTCGACTCGCTCTTGAAGGGGAACGCCGCGTGATTCCAGCCACTCGGATAGGTGTAGCTTCCGAGCTTGACCGGGTTGGAGGGCGATCCCACGCCCTGGGCGTGTCCCTCGGGACTGCGTGCGGAGGGCGTGCTGCCTACATCAACGGCCACCACCCCGTCGTCCCAGTTGGAGGAGTAGGCGATGCCGTCCTCCACCCAGACGTCGTGAACGGAGTGACCCGGCGTGTCCAGTTCAAAGCGGCTGACCCGGTAGGGGTCGGTCGGGTCCTCTATGTTGATAATGTCGTAGCGCCGGCCGTTGTTGACCGCGAATACGTGATCGTCGTATATGAATACGTTGTGGACGCCTCCCGTAAGACCCTCCTCGAATTCCGAGTGAATCTCAACGTTGTGCGGATCGGTGATGTCGAGGATAAAGATCCCGTTCTTGCGGTCCGATGCCCCCTCACGGGTGATTACCGCCACCCGTCCGTCTTCCGACACCTTCACGTCGTTTACCGTCCGGGCGTCTACCGTCACCGTGTCGATGATGCTCATGTTCGCCGGGTCGGTTACATCCCAGAAGTAGGCTTCGCCGTTGGCACCCCAGGTGCCGGTAACGGCATAGTCGCGTCCGTCCACGCCTTCCCAGACCCAGAGATCCGAGGTATGCACGTCGCTCACCAGTCCGTGCCCCACGACCCGGATATCTTTCTGGACGTTGCGCGGATCTACGCGAATGGTGTAATCGCCCGCAAGTCCCCCGGAAGTGGCCGTTACGGTAAACAGGCCCGGTTCGTTGGCGACAAAACGTCCGTCGTTCTTGATCAGCCCGGCAGCCCCTTCGCCCAGGTCGTCGTCCGGATCGGCGTTGAAGGTATAGCTGACCGGTATGTCGTCGACCACGTTGCCGTCGGCGTCCAGCGGTCGTGCCTCGAAGCGGACGACCTCTCCGGTGACCGCCCGCTCGGTATTGCTGGATACCTCAACCCGCGTGACCGGGTTCGGCCGGACCTCAATGTTCCATGTGGTCTGAATGTCATCGACCTGCGCGGTCAGGACCGTACTGCCCGCCTCCTGTGCCTGCAGGCGGTTGAAGCGGTCAACGGTGGCCACGTCCGGATCGGAACTGCTCCAGTTGACCTGGAGGGTGTCGCGGCGGAAGCCCTCCCGGTCTGTGATGGTGTATTGTACCGGAACGGAGGTGCCGGCGTAGATGGCGGAGGGCTTGTCGGTTATGGTAATATCCTGGAGCGGCGGGTACGCTACGGTAACGGTAAACTCACCGGTTATGCGCTCTTCCCACGAGCCCAGCGTCCGTGCGTAGAGCGTAAAGCTGCCCGGCCTGAGGGCCGTAATCCTGACCGTGGATTTTCCGGTCTCCTCCATTTGCAGGGCTTCGCTGTCACCGGTGAAGAAGAGGACGGAATCCGCGGTGGCGTTGCCGCCGGCGTCGTGCGCCGTGGCGGTGACTTCAAGGGACTCGTTGACGCTGAGCTGGATCTCGGAGGGGTCGATGGTGATTTCGCCGTCCTGATCCTCTTGTGCGGCGGCCGTCCCGTAGACGGCAAAAAGGAGGGCCAGGAGTACGGTGAAGAGGGAGAGTGTCTGGGCAGCTTTCATAACTTGGCACCTAAGGCGTTGGTTAATGTTCTATGAAGCGTAATTAATCAAAAAAATGGATCAATATGAAGCATAATCCGTGGCCGCCTCTGGAAACAATGCGGAAGGAATGAGACCTGTGAAAATAGGCCTGTAATGCTTACATTTACGCGCCTGTCTCGACCCTCCCGTCGAACGGCAGAAGAGGGTGGGGGCGGTACCCGTTAAACCCTTATTTCTGGTCGTTTCACGATTACTTTTAACTGGCAAAAAGAGGTCTCACCGTTTCATGAGTATTGAATTCGACAAAGAACGATTTCTGAATCGTCACAACAGCGCCGATTCCGAATCCCTGGATGAAATGCTGGAGGCCGTGGGTTCGGAATCCCTGGACCGGCTGATGGACGAAACCATTCCGGCGGACATCCGGCTTGAGGAGGAGCTGGATCTGGAGCCGCCCATGAGCGAACATCGTTTCCTGGAGGAGATCCGGGAACTGGCTTCCCGAAACAAGGTATTCGACTCCTACATCGGAATGGGATACTACGATACCATAACTCCCAACGTCATTCAGCGGAACGTGCTGGAGAATCCGGGCTGGTACACCTCCTACACTCCCTACCAGGCGGAGATATCCCAGGGACGGCTGGAGGCCCTGCTGAATTTCCAGACCATGGTGAGCGACCTGACCGGCATGGAGCTGGCCAACGCCTCTCTGCTGGACGAGGGGACGGCGGCGGGCGAGGCGATGTCCATGTTTCTCTCCTCCCGCAGGGGCAAGAAACGGAAGGAGGCTCGCCGCTTCTTCGTCTCCGAGCTCTGCCATCCCCAGACCATAGCGGTGGTGAAGGGACGGGCCGAACCGCTGGATATTGAAGTGGTCACCGGCGACCATCGTGAAGTGGACGTAACCGATCCCGGCCTGTTCGGCATATTGTTGCAGTATCCGGGGACGGACGGCAGCGTGTACGACTATACCGACCTTATTTCCGCCGCCTCCGAGAACAAAGTGCACACCGTCGTGGCGGCCGACCTGCTGAGCCTCACCCTGCTGAGCCCTCCCGGTGAGATGGGGGCCGATGCCGTGGTGGGTTCCAGCCAGCGTTTCGGGGTGCCGATGGGATACGGCGGACCTCATGCCGCTTTCTTCGCCACCCGGGAGGAGTTCAAGAGGGATGTGCCCGGGCGCATCATAGGGGTGACGAAAGACGCCGAGGGCAACCCGGCCTACCGGATGGCGCTGCAGACACGCGAGCAGCATATCCGCCGCGAGAAGGCCACCTCCAACATCTGCACGGCCCAGGTGCTGCTGGCAGTCATGGCGGGCTTTTACGGCGTCTGGCACGGTCCGGAGGGACTGCGCCGTATCGCCTCCCGTATTCACGGTCTGGCGAAAGTGATGCGCCGGGGACTGGAGGAGCTGGAGTACGGGGTGACGAACGAACACTTTTTTGACACGCTGAAAGTTCCATTGCGGGAGGGGGAGAAGGAGAAGATCCGGGAGGAGGCGCTCTCCCGCGGCATCAACCTGCGCTACTACGGGGAGGAGGCCGTGGGACTCTCCTTCGACGAGGTGAAGGATCTGGAGGATGTGGATCAACTCCTGGATATCTTTGCCGGAATACGCAGCCGGGAAACGCCGGAATCGGCGGACCTGGCGGAAGGAGTGGAAGTGAATTTCCCGGAACCGCTGGAGCGGACCTCCTCCTATATGGAGCATCCCGTTTTCCGACTCTACCACTCCGAGCACGAGATGCTGCGCTACCTGAAGAAACTGGAGAACCGGGACCTTTCGCTGGTTCACTCCATGATCTCCCTCGGCTCCTGCACCATGAAGCTGAACGCCACCGCGGAGATGATCCCGCTCTCCTGGCCTGAGTTTTCCCAGCTCCATCCCTTTGCCCCGGTGGACCAGGCGGAGGGCTACCGAATGCTGTTTGACGAACTTGAGGATCAGCTCAGGGCCATTACGGGACTGCGGGCGGTCTCCCTGCAGCCCAACTCGGGCGCGCAGGGCGAGTACGCGGGACTGATGGCGATACGGGCCTGGCACCGAAGCAGGGGAGAGGAGCACCGAAAGGTCTGCATCGTGCCCGACTCCGCGCACGGCACCAATCCCGCCAGCGCGGTGATGGCCGGCATGGAGGTGGTGGTTACCAAGTGCGACGAGCACGGCAACATCGACCCGTCCGATCTGCGCGAGAAAGCTGAAAAGCATGCCGACCGGCTGGCGGCCCTGATGGTCACCTACCCCTCCACCCACGGGGTATTCGAAGAGGATATCAAGGAGATTTGCGAGATTGTGCACAGCCACGGAGGACAGGTGTACATGGACGGGGCCAATATGAATGCCCAGGTGGGGCTGACCACTCCCGCCGCAGTGGGGGCGGACGTCTGCCATCTCAATCTCCACAAGACCTTTTGCATTCCGCACGGCGGAGGAGGACCGGGTATGGGACCCATCACCGCGGGCGAACACCTGGAGCCCTTCCTGCCGGGCAATCCGGTCATTCCCGCCGGGGGGAATGAAAACATTCCGGCGATTTCGGCCGCGCCCTGGGGAAGCGCCAGCATCTTGCCCATCTCCTATGCCTATATCAAGCTGATGGGCGGCTACGGACTGAAACGGGCGACCCAGATGGCGATTCTCAACGCCAACTACCTGAAGGAGCGCCTGAAAGACCACTATCCCATTCTCTATACGGGCAAAAGCGGACGCACCGCGCACGAGTTCATCGTGGATATTCGCCCCATCAAGCAGGAGACGGGAATTGATTCGGTGGACGTGGCCAAGCGCCTGATGGACTACGGTTTCCACGCCCCCACCATGTCATTTCCCGTGCCGGGTACGCTGATGATCGAGCCCACGGAGAGCGAATCGAAGGCGGAACTGGACCGCTTCTGCAAGGCGATGATCAGCATTCGGGAGGAGATCCATGAGGTAGGGCGCGGCGACGCCGACCCGGAGAACAACGTGCTTAAAAACGCCCCCCATACCATGCGGGTGGCGATGGGAGGGGAATGGGACCGCCCCTACAGCCGGGAGAAGGCGGTCTTTCCGCTGGACTACCTCCGCTTCAACAAGTTCTGGCCGCACGTGAGCCGGGTGGACGACGCCTACGGCGACCGCAACCTGATGTGCAGCTGCGTGCCGATGGAAGCCTACAGCGAGGGACAGGAGCCGGCGGCGGTGGAGTGATAAATTATTCGCTCAGGCTGTTTTTAATCTGAATATCCCCCTTCAGCGTGCGGTGCACCGGGCAGCGCTCGGAGATCTCCAACAGGCGCTCTCTTTGCTTCTTCTCCAGGTCGCCCTTGAGGATGAGCTCCACCTCGATCCGGTCGATCATGCTCCCGGGATCATCACAGTTTTCGCAGTCCTCCTTGTGGTTCTTGTGATGGCGCAGCTCCAGGTAGACGTCATCCAGCGGCCACTCTTTGCGGCGGGCGTACATTTTTACCGTTATGACGGTACAGGAGCCGAGGGCCATCAGCAGGTAGTCGTAGGGATCGGGGCCGGCATCCCCGCCGCCCTCCACCGATTCGGGCTCGTCGGCCGTCAGTTCATGTCGCCCCGCCGTGAGAGTGGTCTCGTAGATTTCGTCGGAGGGGAGGTGGACGTGTACAATCTTCTTTTTATCGCTGTTATCTGATGTCTGGCTCTTTTGTGCCATGGCGCTGTCGGTTTAAGTGATTGAAAGGATTGAGTACCTGGGAATTCCAGATCCGGACAGGAACGGAATCAGCCGATCCCGTATCGCTCCCCGAGAATGTCGAGGTGATGCCGTTCGTGTCCGGCGATAACGTAGGCGATAGCCCGAACCGAGAGGGGATTCTCGTTCGCGGTTCCCCGGCGGCGGGCTGTTTCCGGTTTAAAACTGCGGAACAGGTGGCAGGTGGACTCCCGAAGGCCAAAGTATTCGTCGGCCAGGGACCGGAGGCTGCGTTCGTCGAAGTTGGCCTCATCAACGTAGGCGTCCTGGTCGTATCCCGGAAGCGGCTTCTGTTCGCCTCTTCCGATGTGAAGGGCACGGCAGGCAAAAATGCGTTCGGTGTCGATGATGTGACCGAAAACCTCACGGACCGTCCATTTTCCCTCTTCGTAGCGGAGGTCGCCCTGCCTGGAATTGAGCGATTTGATCAGGGTGTAGGTCTCGTTTTTCTGGTTGATTAGGATATCGATAATGTTTCCTCCGCCCACCCGGTCGATATAGGACTTGTAGAAACTTCCGTATTCGCTCTCCTCAGGCCGCTGATTTTCCCAACCCGTATATAACATGAAATCACCGCTGGTTCCAAGTTGACAAGCCTGGATAATTTAGGCGAATTCCGGGGGAAATAAACTTTAAAAGATGTAACGAAACTGCGTCAGTGTACGGTATGGCTGCTGTATTCTTCGGTGGTTGCCTGGTTGCCGTTCACGTAGGTAACGGCCGAGTAGGCGTACGCCACCCCGTCTACCACCGTCCAGTCGGAGTACCGGGTCTCTATGGTTGCCTGCTCGCCGGCCTGCGGATTGAACTGCTGGTAGCGCGTGATCCTGGGATACCCTGTTTCCGGGTCGATAAGGTAGGTTACCGGGGTATCGTTGATAGAAATACGAACTTTGGCGTACTCGCTGCCTTCAAACTCCTGTAGGGAGTCGACTTCCGCCATCAGCTCTTCCATGCGGCCACTGTCGGGAGTAGCGCTGTAGCTTTCGCTGAGCCACTGCTGGTACGTCTCGTCCAGTTCCTCAAGGACCTTCTGCTCCTCCTCCCAGTTGGTAGTTCCTATTTCGGGCGTACCTTTGAAAGCCATGTGTTCGAAGATGTGGGCAATTCCCGTGTGTCCCACCGGCTCGTTGGCGGCGCCGACGTCAACGAAGGTGACAAAACTGACCACCGGGGCCACTGGGCGGTTGACCACAATGAAGGTGAGTCCGTTATCAAGGGTGAATTCGGTAACTTTTTCTTCGAATTCCTGCAGCGCCTGGGCGCCGGCCGGCCGAATTGCGACAAAAAGAAGCAGCAACAAGGCAGCGAACAGGTAACGTGGATTTGATGGTTTCATGCGTCTGTTCGATTCTCCGTTGGCTTATTTCAAATAAATAGTAAAATGAATTTCAAGCCCGGTGATTACAAATTAGAAATCGTGAATAATTCCGCCCGGAACCTCTCAGGGGAGGGTATCGGGTACGAATGCACGATTGTGATGTTTCGATTCTCCGGCAGCAGGAGGGATCGCCCGGTCTCCGCCTTCAATGTGACCGGGAAATTCATATATTTTGGGCGATTGACAATAACGAAATTCGGTGGTGCTCTATGTATTTCAAACAGATCTTTGAAAAGAAACTGGCACAGTATGCCTACCTGGTGGGTTGCCAGCAGACGGGAGAGGCCATTGTTGTAGATCCGATGCGGGACATCGATCGCTATCTTGAGCTGGCGGAGGAGGAGAATCTGCGGATCGTGGCCGCGGCGGATACGCATATCCACGCCGACTATCTCAGCGGACTCAGGGAGTTTGCCGAACGGGGCTGCACGGTCTATGCCTCGGACGAGGGGGGAGAGGAGTGGAAATACGAATGGCTGCAAAGCGGCGAATACCATGCCAGGCTGGTAAAAGACGGCGATGAATTTGAGGTGGGCAATATTCGATTTCGCGTATATCATACTCCGGGCCATACCCCGGAGCACGTCAGTTATTCCGTGACGGACGGGGCTGCCGCCGAAGAGCCCATGGGGATGCTGACCGGGGATTTTGTGTTTGTGGGGGACGTAGGACGCCCCGATCTGCTGGAATCGGCCGCGGGTCAAAAGGGCGTGATGCGGGATTCGGCCCGTGAACTGTACCGCTCCATCAAGCAATTCGAGCAATTTCCCGAATACCTCCAGGTGTGGCCGGGACACGGGGCCGGAAGCGCCTGCGGAAAAGCGCTGGGTGCGGTCCCCGAATCTACGGTTGGCTACGAGCTGCGATTCAATCCGTCCCTTCGGGCCGCCGGCGACGAAGAGGAGTTCGTCGAGTACATACTGGAGGGACAGCCCGAACCGCCGCTCTATTTCGCGCGAATGAAAAGAGACAACAAAAAAGGCCCGCCCCTGCTGGAGAAGTGGCCGGCCCCCTCCCGGATGGAGATTGACGGCCTCCTGGATGCTGCCGCCGCAGACCACGCCGTGATACTGGACTGCCGTGACCGGCTGGCCTTTATGAATGGCCACCTGCCGGGCTCCCTCCTTGCTCCCTTCGACCGGCAGTTTAACACGGTGGCGGGGTCCTACATTGCGGAAAACACCGAGATATTCCTGATCATTGAACCTGAGAATGTGGGGGAAGCGGTACGGGACCTGGTACGTATCGGCTTAGACCGAATCAACGGTTATGCGACCCCCGGGCAGTTGAGGCGATACGAACGTGAGGAGGGGGAACTCGAAACCATCCCGGTTCTTACTTTTGACAAGGCAGCCGGCGCGATGGAAGATCCCTCGGCTCGGGTACTGGATGTGCGCAGGATGTCCGAATTTGAGGAGGGGCATATCGAGGGTGCCGTAAATATCGCTCACACAAGGCTGGCGGATCAATCGGGAGAATTATCCCGCGACGCGAACTGGCTGGTGCACTGCCAGTCGGGTGCAAGGGCTTCGGTAGCCGCGGCTCTTTTAAAGAAGGAGGGTTTCCGCGTGAGCTACATCAACGAACGGTTCGAGAGGTGGGAAGAGCCGGTCTCTGAAAGCTGAGGGGTACCTGCTGTCAGGATTCCTCGTCCTCCAGGAATTCCCGGACAATTTTTCGAGTCTGGTCGGCTCCCATGTATTTTTCCAGGTCGTACATGGTTACTTTCTTCTCTCCCTCATGAAAGGTGTAGGTGAGTTGCCCGCTCTCCAACTCCTTCACCACTTGCGAGGGATCCATCTTGAGCATTTCGCCGACCTCTTCTATCGAGAACATGGAACGCATGATGTGTAACGTTTTTAATGAATATTGATGAATGTTTTTAACTGCGGTTAACAATTTTGCATACGTAAAATAGGAAAATTGCGCTATATATCTACGGCGAATTAGAACGTCGTTTGCCATTTGCTCAACCCCCTGGAGCGGGTTTGGCAGGTATGCCTGCAGTTGGGTCCGGGCACATCAGGTGTTCTTATTGTTCACGATGTCGGAAAACTGCCTTCGGAACTTTACTGCTCCCCCGTTCGCGGGATGTCGTACGGGGAGATACCCGATCCCCAGTTGTTCCAGGCTCTGTTCCGCTTTTTTCCCTACGGCAATGACCTCTCCCTCCGGGAACAGTTCCAGGAAACGGCGCAGTGCGGCCGCTCCCGACTGCAGCTCGTCGTCGGTCGGGGTCCGGTTGCTCAACAGTCCCTGATTCGGATCAAAGGGGTGCCAGGCCAGGGCGTTCCACAGCACCACCTCGTAGGGATCTATGCCCATCTTGTAGAGGGCTTTCCATACGATGGTTGCCGTGGGTTCCGACATGCCCTTCTCCCTGACGGAGGTTTTGCTCGTGCGCCGGGGTTCGATTTCACGAAAGGCTCCGTCAGCCGGAATACCGTGAACCGACTCGTGATGTCCCAGCAGAATACGCTCGGAGGTCATGGCGATACCCGTAAAGTGGCCGCCCTGGTATCCGAGGGCTTCCGCCACACAGAGGTAGCGTGCCCTGCCGATCCGTTCCCTGAGATAGGCCCTGAGCTGTCTTTTCCTGATGGCGGGAGCCTCAGAGCTGCGATCGTTTTCCGGGTCGCGGTCGTACCATGGATTAAAGAACGAACCGTTCGGGGTTTGCTTCAAGAGGTTAAACAGTTGGTCCATCACCTTGAGAAGTGCTTGGGGATTCAGAGGCCGGATGCGGGAAAATATGCTTATCCGTCGGGGGAAATGCAAAACAGGCGGACGTCTCGCCGTCAAGTTGTTGACGAGCCCGATAACGAAGGGCGCCGGGGAAAAAGGATCTCCTCCTGTTTTTTAATGGCCAGACCCCATAACTTACAGGTTCCTTAAAGGGCCAATCAAAGAACCGCATATGGATTCCGACACGCTATTTACCGTAAACAAAGCTCAGAGAAGCCGGTGCGGTGAGGTCGATCTTGACCATCCCGGTTTCGGGAAACATTTCTCGGATCATATGCTGGAGGCGGAATACCGGGACGGTGCCTGGCAAAAGGGCGAAATCAAACCGTATGGTCCCTTTGAAGTGCATCCCTCCCTCAATGTCCTTCACTACGGACAGTCGGTGTTCGAGGGGACCAAGGCCTATTACGCGGGCGAAAACACCGTGAACCTCTTTCGTCCGGAGATGAACTATGAGCGATGGCGCGCATCATGCGAGAGACTCTGCATCCCGCAGGTGGATCGGGCGCTGTTTATGGAGGGGATTGCTGAACTGATACGACTGGATTCCGAATGGGTCCCCCGAAAGACGGGAAACGCCCTTTACATACGCCCCCTGGCGTTTGCTTTCGACCCGGTGATTTCGGCCGGGATCTCCGAACGATATCGTTTCTATATCATTACCTCCCCGGTGGGATCGTATTATTCCGAACCGGTCCGGCTGATCACCTCCCAGAAATATGTTCGGGCCGCACGAGGCGGCGTGGGAGCCGCGAAAACGGCGGCCAACTACGCCGCCGGGCTGTATCCCTCGAAACTGGCACGTGAAAAGGGATACGACCAGGTCCTCTGGCTGGACGCGGCCGAGCACCGTTACATAGAGGAGGTGGGAACCATGAACATCTTTTTCGTCATTGACGATACCCTGGTTACCGCCCCGCTGGAAGGCACCATCCTGCCCGGCGTTACGCGTGCTTCCGTGCTGGAACTGGCAAGAAGCTGGGGAATGAACGTGGAGGAGAGGCGCCTGGCCATTGAGGAACTGATGGATGCGTCGAAGAGGGGAACCCTCCAGGAGGCATTCGGAGCCGGCACCGCGGCGGTTATCGCTCCCGTCAAGGAGATTCAGCATGACGGAACGACTGCCCGGATCAATCCCGGCGGGAGAGGCCCCGTCGGCCGGAAGCTTTACGAGGCCATCACCGGCATACAGCGGGGCGAACGGGACGATCCTTTCGGATGGATCGTCCCGGTGGAGATATGATACCTGTGAAGCCGGGTACCTGGTCCGGCGGGTCGGTGCCCCGGGCGCGGACCACTCAATACCCTTTCCGCCGATCCACCGCGTTTTTCGGTTCCATTCCGGAAAGCGTTCTTTTGTAATTTTCCACAATCTGATCCGCTGCCTCTCCCGGGGGGGTTATGCTGGCGGCGTGGGGCGTTATCAGTATGGATTTCCTGTTCCAGAACGGATGGCCTTCGTCCAGCGGTTCCTCCCGGAACACATCCAGGCAGGCCCCGTCCATCCAGCCTTTGTCGAGCGCGTAGATAAGGTCTTCGTCCACCAGGTGCTCTCCCCGCGCCACGTTTATCAGGAAAGAGGAGTGCTCCAGCTTTCTGAAGAGTTCAAGTTCGAGAATACCCCTCGTCTTTTCGGTCAGGGGCAGCAGGCATACCGGAACCCGGACTCCGCCGGCGAACTCCTCCAGTTCTCCCGGGCCGGCGAAGGCATCCACCCCTTCGATTGATTTTCGAGATGCCGCCCAGCCTCTCACGGGATACCCGGCATTGCAGAGGAAGCGTGCGACCGGCTTTCCGATGGCTCCCAGCCCCATGATTCCTACCGTGAGCTCATCCGCGGGTATGTTATCGTGGGCTTTCCAGATGGTTTGGCGCTGCTGCTGGAAATAGCGCTGCAGGTTGCGCTGATAGGTAAGAAGGGCAGACAATACGTATTCCTGCATCTGCCGAACCAGTGAGGGGACTACCACTCGGCAGATTGCCACGTCGTCGGGCAAATCGGCATCCTCCAGAAGGTGGTCGGTTCCCGCACCCAGCGACGAGACGGCCTTCAGATTCGGGAAGGTGCCCAGCAGGTGGTCCGGCTGATTCCAGCAGACGGCAAACTGCACCCGCTTTTTGTCGGCGACGTCCGGCCAAATCTCCACATCAAGGTTCCGGTCCCTTTCCAGAAGGGCCTCCTTCCAGGGATTCATATCTCGTCCGGGAGCAATCAGTAGCAGGGACATGGTTGCGAACGTCTCGTTTGTAAAAAAAAGATATCCGGGTCTTCCGGCTGAGCGTTAAGGTAAAAATTATTGGGAAGCGAAGTCAGGTTCCGGAATGCCGGAGCCGGGCTGGATTGTTTTTTGGACGGTATGCGGACGCAACTGGTATTGTCATGCGAACATGCCGGCAACCGGGTGCCCGAGCGGTACGCAGGTGTATTCAAACGCCATGATCCGGTACTGAACACCCATCGAGGGTACGACATCGGTGCCCTTGACTTGGCCCAAACCTTCGGGGAGGTGTGCGATGTTCGGCCCCATCTGCATGAAATCACCAGGCTGCTCGTGGACCTCAACCGTTCCCTCAACAGTCCCTCGCTTTTTTCCGAATATATTGAGGATTTTGAAGAAGCCGACCGAAAAGAGCTTGTCCGCCGATACTACCATCCGCACCGCAACCGCGTGGAAAAGGCCGTTCGCGATTATATCAGCGAGGGCAAAAAGGTGGTTCATCTTTCCGTCCACACCTTTACGCCGGTGATGGACGGGGTACGGCGTAAGGCGGATGTCGGCCTCCTGTTCGATCCCTCGCGAAAAGAGGAGAAATTATTCTGCCGCGACTGGAAGAAGGCTATACGACGAATCTTGCCCGACCTCTCCGTCAGCTACAACTATCCCTACAAGGGAACCATGGATGGATTTTCCACCTATCTCAGAGATCGGTTCTCCGATTCCGTTTACCTGGGACTGGAAATGGAGGTAAACCAGAAGTTTCCCCGCCACATGGAGAAAGAGAAGTGGAATGAGCTGCAGGAGCAGCTGGCCCAAAGTTTCAGTGGAGTCCTCCGCGGGGACACGGAATAGGAGGGCGCATCCTGACCTCCGTTCAAAGCCCGTTTCCTCTTCCCCCAAGGCCCTGACGGAAGTGCGCCCCTTCCGGCCGGCATGGTTGAAGATCTGTTCAATAATTCTATTTTAGAGCTTCTTCGAATCCCGTAACAACCTGGCTTTGCCCCATGGAGCCCAATGAGAAGAGCACAAACAGAAGTTACAAAAGAGATGCGCTCTTTCTTTCGCTCTCCGGTATTTTTCTTACGGCACTTGTACTGGGCAATGTCATCGGAACCACCAAGTTCGTGACGCTTTTCAGTTTGGAATTGCCGGGATGGCTGCTGGCCATTACGCCGGAGTTGATACGGGATCAGGACATTTATACGATGAGTGTCCCCGTGGGACTTATTGCCTACCCGTTCACCTTTCTGGCCACAGACCTTATTTCCGAACTCTTCGGACGGAAGAAGGCCCAGTTGATGGTATGGGTCGGATTCTGGATGAACGTGTTTATGCTTTTCCTGATGACCGTGAATCACTGGCTGCCCAATACCCAGGGAGTGAGCGGGGGATTGAATCATTTCGAGGGCGTCTACGAGTTTATGGTCGGAAATACCATCGGAAGCATGATTGCCTACCTGGTCGCCCAGAGCATTGACGTACGGCTTTTTCATTTCTGGAAACGGCTGACCAAGGGAAAGCACCTCTGGCTCCGTAACAACGCCTCGACCATGTTCAGCCAGCTGGTCGACTCCACCGCCATCCTCTCCATACTCTATCTGGCGGGAAATCTTGGCAGCGAGGTGAGTACCGTAGGTGCACTGGGCATCTTGATTCTCAACTCCTACCTGTTCAAATTTTTCTTTGCCCTCTTCGACACGCCTCTCTGTTACCTGGGAGTATGGCTGTTCCAGGATTACGAGGAGGATCCTTCCGGATATGCCCTGCACGATTAACGGGAATGGGCAGCGGCCGGACCGCGTCGGCGGAACAGCCAAAATTAAT
Organism: uncultured Balneolaceae bacterium; assembly: GCA_964528445.1. GTDB lineage: Bacteria > Bacteroidota > Rhodothermia > Balneolales > Balneolaceae > JAXHMM01. Next base: position 23,797 of record CAZGSL010000032.1, read on the forward strand.
TGGGAAAAACATTGACAATTTTGTCCAGATAGCCCTATATTTGGAATCCATTTTCGAAACGGGGTTGAGAACAACGGACGTTGCGCTCAACCCTATTTTTTGCTCTGGGAATCAGGGCCGGAATTTGGGAAAACGTGTTCTTTGACATTCTGGAATACAGAGACGATCGCACGTCGAGCCCTTGTCCGGC
>CAZGSL010000033.1:0-9695 GCA_964528445.1 uncultured Balneolaceae bacterium
TACTCCAGGTCCTCGTTCACCCCGAAAAACTGGTCGCCTTCCCCGTCGTTCACCATCCGGGAGTAGCCGGTATTAACCGGGTTCACGTAGACGATATCGGCCACGTCGATAATGGAGTGCGGATTGTCCTCGATCCCGTAGGGCTGCACCGGGTACCCCTCGTCGCTGATCTTCAGGCGCTTGGGACTGGTATAGCCCAGGTGCATCCAGAGAGAGCCCGCGCCGGGTCCCCCGTTGAAGGAGACCATGATCGGCCGCATGTCGTTGTTCTCCACATCCGTGCGTTCGTAATAGGTATAGTAGAGGGCGGCGTCCGGTTCCCCGTCGTCGCCGTACACCGGCTGCGTGCCCGTGGTTACGCGGTAGGGCACCGATTCGCCCTTGACGGTTACCTCATCGGTGGAGACGAGGGCCGTATCCACCGGCAGATGCCGGTCCTGGGCCTGAACGGAAAAAGCACCGCACACACCGATGAGAAAAATAAAAACCAGGGAAGAGATAAAACCTTTCGTTGCATTGAGCTTATACATCATGGAGCGATTTTGTTGATATTTATTTCCTGGAGGATTCCGGAAAAACGTTGAACGGGGACCCTGCAAACCGAAATGACCACCCGCGTCTAAATACTGCCATTTGACGGATAATAAAAGAAAGGAACGGGTTTCTCCAGAAAACAGGTGATTCCTCCCGAACGAGGCCTTATTTTTAAACTGCATTCATTTCTTTCATCCATAAATTCCAGATGTTCAAACTCGGCCGTCACCAGACGCTTAACGTATCCCGAAAAAGCGAGCACGGATACTATCTTCAGAATACCTCCACCCGATCCGACGATGAGGTGCTGCTGCCGAACGGGCTGGCCTTCCGCGAGCTGCAAAAAGGCGAGAACGTCCGCGTGTTCATCTACAAGGACGGGGAGGAGCGCCTGACCGCCACCATGCAGGAACCCAAAATCACCCTGAACCGGATCGCCCTGCTCAATGTCAAAGACGTAAACCGGCAGGGTGCCTACCTGGACTGGGGACTCGGCAAGGACCTGTTCGTGCCCTACAGCGAGCAGACGAACAAGATGAGGGAGGGCCACTCCTACCTGGTCACCATGTACGTGGATGAGAAAACGGACCGCCTGGTGGCCACCTCGAAGATCGACCGCTACCTCGACAACAGCGAAATTACGGTGGAGGAGGGCGATGAGGTCGACCTGTGGATCTGGAACCGTACCGACCTGGGATACAACGTGATCATCAACGAACGGCACAAGGGACTGATCTACCACGACGAGTTCTTCAGCGAGGTGCAGTACGGTGACCGGAGGACGGGCTACATCAAGCAAATCCGCGACGACAACAAGATCGACGTTACCCTTCGACCAATCGGCTACGACAAGGTGGAGCCCAACGCACAATTGATACTGGAGCGCCTGGAGGCGGGAGAGGGCTACCTGGACCTTCACGACAAAAGCGACCCGGACGAGATCCGCGACCGCCTCCGGATGAGCAAGAAAACCTTTAAGAAGGCGATCGGTCTGCTCTACAAAAAGGAGATCATCCGGATAGAGGACGACGGGGTCTACCTGGTGGAGAAATAGCTTTCACTCCGTACGCAACGACTCCACCGGGTTGGCGGTGGCGGCGCGTACGGACTGCCAGCTCACCGTCAGCAGGGCGATGGCCAGCGTGAGCAGCGCCGCCAGGATAAAGGTACCGGCCTCCAGTTCAATCCGGTAGGCGAAATCGGCCAGCCATCGGCGCATCAGCAGGTAGCTGAGCGGGATGGCGACCAGCAGTCCGGCAGCCACCGGCTTCAGGAAGTCCTTCGACAGAGTCGCCGTCACACCGGCCACCGTAGCACCCAGCACTTTGCGGATGCCGATCTCCTTGGCCCGCTTTACGGAAGCCAGCGTCGCCAGTCCGAAAAGTCCCATGCAGGAGATCACAATGGCGATCCCCGAGGCCAGCTCCACAAGGCTCGCCCACCGCCGGTCGGCCCGGTACTGCTGCGCAACCTGCTCGTCCAGAAATGTGTACTCGAAGGGCAGGCCGGGCGCCACGTCTCCCCAGGCCTGGTCCATGCTTTCGAGCGCTCTCCGGATATCGCTGCCCTGTATGCGGGCATAGATACTGGTGATGTAGGGAGCTGCGGCAATCACCAGCGGACCGATCTCCCGGTGCATGGACTGGAAGTGAAAATCCTCCACGATGCCCACGATGGTTGCGTTTTGAAAATCAAACCGCTTGCTCAGCGTGCGGCCGATCGGGTTCTCCCATTCCAGCCTGCGTGCCATCGTTTCATTGATCAGCAGTTCACTGGAGGCCGCCTCCCTGCTGTCACTGAAAAATCGCCCTTCTACCAACTCTAAGTGCAAAAGCTCCGGCATATCGGGCTCCACCTGAAAGCTGTAGGCTTCCAGCTCCTGCTCTCCTGCCGATACGGGCATCGCCTGGAACGTGGCTCCCGCCCCGGCGAGCCCGTGCCAGCCCCCGGATACCCTGGCAACGGACGGCTCATCGTTCAGCCTCGCCCGCAATCCTTCCATGATATTCCTGCCCTCCTCAAAGGGTACATCCAGCTGCACGACATACTCCTCTTCATATCCCGGATCGGTATTCATGAGATATCCCATCTGCCTGTTCATGAACAGGGTCCCGATGATAAGGGTAACGGCCAGGGCGAACTGCACCCCGGTCAGTATCCGTATCAGGCCGTGATTTCCCTCCACATGAATCTTGCTCCGAAAAACCTGGGAGGGACGGAACCGGGACAGGTAAAGGGCGGGATAACTGCCGGCCAGCAGGCCCGTCAGCAGTACGATGCCCAATATCATGCCCGACAACACCGGGTTCTGCAGAAGGTTCAGTTCCAGCTGACGGTTCACCAGTGTTCCAAAATAGGGAAGCAGCAGCTCCGCCAGCAAAAGCCCTCCCGCCATGGCCATAAGCGTTACTAGCATCGTCTCCCCCCAGAACTGTGCAATCAGCTGGCCGCGCCGGGCTCCCATCGCCTTTCGCATGCCTACCTCGCGGGCGCGCCGCACCGAATGGCCGATGGAGAGCGACGTAAAATTGATGCAGGCAATCAGCAGGATCAATCCTCCAATGGCGACAGCAATATAGATAAACGAGGCGTTGGCCGTCGGCTCCAAGGCGCCGCGTTTATTTTCATCGATATGTATATCCGTAAGCGGCTGAAGGGAAATGGATCGCTGGGTATTCCAGCTCTCATTCACCTGTTCATGCAATTCGGCGTTAATTCCCTCCTCAAGTTCCCCGATATCCACCTGCGGGTGCACCAGGGCAAATCGGTTGCCCCGGTAGGTGCCCCAGTTCACGCTGCGAAGAGTGGAGGGGTCCGCCTTGGTCCACAGGGCCCACGGCACCAGAATTCGAAACTGGATGCTCGAGTACTGCGGCGGGTCTTCCACCACGCCTCCCACCGTAGCCGGGAAATAGGTCTCCTCCATGCGCAATTCGATGGGCTCGCCGACGACCTCCGTAGAGCCGTATAATTGGCGGGCGGCCGACTCGGTGAGCAACACCTCGTCCGGCGCCGCCAGTACGGCAGAGGCATTGCCCCGGACCATGTTAAAATCAAATAGTTGAAAAAAGGCGGGATCCGTAACATGCAACTTCTGCCTGAACATCCGGTTGTCCACCCGGACTACCCCGTCCGGCAATTCGTGAACGGAAGTGACCCCCTCCACTTCCGCAAAATTTTCCTCCAGAAAATCAGCCAGGGGATGGGGCGTCGAGGCCATCGTCGTCATTTGATCTCTTGATCCGCTGTTCGCGTTCAGCCGGTAGATCCGGTCCGAGTTTTCGTGAAAGCGGTCGAAACGCAGCTCCTCGTAGACGTATAGCCCGATCAGCAGGCAGCAGGCGATGCCCACCGCCAGGCCTACAATGTTGATGGCCGAATAGAGCTTCCCCTTCAGCAAATTCCGCCATGCAATTTTAAGATAGTTGCGAATCATAGTTCTGAAAATTAGTTGCGTATTGAAATACACATGCAAACGCTACTCCGATCGCAGCGAATCGACGGGATTGGCCAGGGCCGCCCGCACCGCCTGCCAGCTTACCGTAGCCAGGGCGATCAACAGGGCCGTCCCGCCCGCGAGGGCGAAGAGACCGATTCCCGGCCGAATGCTGTAGGAAAAGTTGGCCAGCCACTGGTTCATGGCATAGTACGCCACCGGCGCGGCGATCAGGAATCCGATTATGACAAGCTTCACAAAATCTTTCGAGAGCAGTCCCACGATATTTCGTACGGTGGCTCCCAGTACTTTCCGTATACCGATCTCCTTGGTCCGCCGAACGGTCATCAGCGAGGCCAGTCCCAGGAGTCCAAAGCACGCCACAAAAAGCGCTATGCCGGAGAAGGCGGACATCAATCCGGCCTGGCGCTGCTCGGTGCGGTATTGCGCCTGAATGCGGTCGTCCAGGAACGAAAAATTAAACGGCCGTCCGGGCAGAAACTCCTCCCATGTACTTCTGAGTGCATCCAGCCCCTGATCGATGTTGCCGGCGGACAGGCGCGCCATGCCGGTGTATTGATTCCCGGGCTCCAGCAGCAGGGCGACCGGCTGTATGTTCCTCTTGAGGGATTCGTTATGAAAATCTTCCACTACTCCTACCACCGTGCGTGACTCATCCGAGATCTCCACCTGCTCTCCCACGGCTTCCTCTCCCAGCCCGAACCAGCCGGCGGCGGTCTCGTTGAGAATGACGGCATTTTCATCGTCGAGCGCGAATTCACTGGAATAATCGCGGCCGGTGACGATCCGGAGACCCACCGTTTCCACATAATCGTAATCCACGTTAATTACGCTCAGCCACTGTTCGGTTTGCGGGGAATCCGAAGCACGTCCCCCGGTCGTCGTCATGTTTTTCCACCCTATGCCAGGGGGAGAACCGGAGGTTACGCTCTGCACCGACGCGTGAGCCAGCGCTTCGTTTTTGAAGGATTCATAGCGTTCCTGCAGTGCCCCCACTTCCAGGACGATGACGCGCTCTTCGTCAAAGCCCAGATTTTTCTGCTGCACGAAAGACATCTGCCGGTGAATTACCAGGGTAGAGGCGATAAAAAGCACCGCGATGGCGAACTGCAGAACCACCAGCCCTTTCTGGAGGGAGAAACCTCCCCCTTTTTGCGTTCTGCCCCTGCGGAATATATCCGCCGGACGACAGGAGGAGATGACCAGGGCGGGATAGACGCCCGAGAGGAGTCCGGAGACCAGCACGACACCCGCCGCGGCCAGCAGAATTACCGGAGACTCAAACAGCCCGAAGGCAAACTCCTTGTCCAGGAATTCCTGCACGGGGGGAAGGGCGGCTTCGGTTATCAGCAGCGCCAGCGGAAACGCCAGCAGGGCGGTGACCACCGCTTCGGTCAGAAACTGCAGGACCAGGTTGCCCCTCGAGGCACCCGCCACCTTTCGCATACCTACCTCGTCCGCCCGGGGAAGCGTTCGCGCCGTGGAGAGATTCATGTAGTTGAAACAGGCCATGCCCAGGATCAGCAGTCCAATGGCCGAAAAGATCAGCAGATACTGCCGGTCGCCCTGGGGAGCGATTTCGGAGGAAACCCCCTCCGCGAGATGAATATCGGTCAGCTTCTGAGCGGCCAAAACCGGTTCATCGTCCCACGAATCCGGTTTCTCCATCCGGGACTCCAGGCGGGTCATCCGTTCCCGGAACGCCGGGAGTCCCACCTGTTCCTCCACTTTGACATAGACGTAGCCGCCCCAGTAATTCCACTGCACTTCGTCGCCGTACCGCTGGGCCCGCTGGGCCGGATGGGTCATGGAGAGAAGGGCGTTGTAACGGAAATGCATATTGGCGGGCGGATCCTCCACCACCGCCCCCACTTCATGGTCCACGTTGACCCCCGGTCCGTATTCAACTTCAAGAACCTTCCCGAGCGGATCGGCATCCCCGAAAAGCCGCCGGGCCGAAGATCGTGTGAGGACGGCCATGCCGGGCCGGGAGAGCGAGCGGCGGGCGTCCCCGCTGATCTCCTTCAAAGGGAAGATATCCGTGAAGTTGGAATCGGCCCAGAACGTGCTGCCGACCTCGAACGACGCCTCCTCCGTCGCCATGACCAATTCCTGGGAACCGGACACTTCGGTCAGGGATTCAATACCCGAGAGTCCGATCTCCAGGGCATGAGACAGGCCGGGGGGAGTGGCCGCCCGGTACCCCTCATCGTTCTCCAGGACCACCCTGGCGATCCGCTCGGAATCGGGCACGAACCGGTCGTAACTCCACTCGTGAAGCACGTACAGCCCGATGATAAAGCATACCGCCAGGCCAATGGCCAGACTGCTGATGCTGATGAATGCGGTCAGCTTCTGTTTTGAAATGTTTCTCCAGGCCGTTTTAACATAATTTGCAATCATAAGCTCAGGGGATTGGATTTGAGAATGCTACTCCGTCCGAAGGGACTCAGCCGGATTGACCAGGGCCGCCCTTACCGCCTGCCAGCTGACCGAGGCCAGGGCGATCAGCAAAGCGGCCGCTCCGGCCAGCAAAAAGATGCCCGGGCCCAGCTCGATCCGATAGGCGAAGTCTGCAAGCCACCGGTTCATGGCATAGTACGCAACCGGTACTGCCAGCAGCAGCCCCAGGACCACCAGCTTCACGAAATCCCATGATAGCAGTCCCACGATACCCGATACCGTCGCCCCGAATACTTTACGGATCCCAATCTCCCTGGTCCGACGGCGAGCGGTCAGGGCCGCCAGCCCGACCAGGCCGAAACAGGCCAGCGCGACGGCGAAGAGAGAGGCAATCTCCACGATGTCGCGCCAGCGCCGCTCGTTCTCGTACTGCCGGCGGAGGGCGTCGTCCAAAAAGGTATAAGCAAAGGGCTGTTCGGGAGCGATTCCGTTCCAGGCAGACTCCAGGGAGGCGAGGGTTTCGGACGTCCGCTCGGCATCGAGCCTGACCCATATGGTACTCAGCCCGTTGCCCACGGCCCGGCGGCTGACCAGCACCAGGGGTTTGAGTTCGTTATGGAGGGACTGGTAGTGGAAATTTTCGACCACGCCGATGACCCGTTTCCCTTCCAGAACGGACTGGGGAAGATAGGTCTCTCCCTCCCCCAACTGCGGCACCTCCACCCGGGGAATCTCCCGGCCGAGGGCTTCCTCCCAGCCCATCCGATCTACGAAGGCCCGGTTCACCACGGCGCCGGACTCCAGGTCCGAAGGCCGTTCCGGGCTGAAGCCCCGCCCCTCCAGCAGTTCCACCTGAAGCGTCTCCAGGAAATGCGGGTCCGCCAGGTCCAGTCCCACTTCCACCGGACGATCCTCTTCGGGCAGGAGGCGGGGATAGAGCAGGGCTCCGCTGTAGGAGCTGAAGGTAGCCGTCATATTTTGTACGCCCGGCAGATTGCGGGCTTTCTGCTCAAACACCGAATAGATCTCCTCCATCTGCTGCGTATCGGCATCGGGATCGATGACCACCACGTTCTCTTTCGCAAATCCCAGATCCTTCTCCAGCACGAAATTTATCTGCTTGTGCATGACGAAGGCAGCCGATACGAAAATCATCGAGAGGGCGAACTGCGCTACGATCAATCCCTTCACAAAAGAGGGTATCCGCTGCGCCGCGCGGCTGCCGCGGAGTGAGTCGGATGCGCTTTTCCGCGACATCACCAGCGCCGGGTAGAGGCCGGTGATCAAACCGGCAATCAGCACCAGCGCCCCTAGCGACATCCAGAGATCCATACCCGCAAATCGCAGAAAGGGCACCGGCTTGGAGACCACCTGGCGCAGGTAGGGCAGGGCCAGCTCGGCCAGCAAAATACCCAGCAGGAAGGCGATTACGCAGGTCACCAGCGCTTCGCCCAGAAACTGAAAGGCAAGCTGCGAGCGGCCGGCACCGGAGGCCTTGCGAATACCGATCTCGTTCAATCGTGCGGTGGTCCGGCTTAGCGAGAGGCTCATGAAGTTGATGCAGGCGATGGCCAGCACCACGGCCGCGATGCCCGCCAGTATCCAGGAATAGAGCGGGCTGGTCGACTCGGTGATTGAGGAGCTGATCCGGGGATCCAGGTAGATCTCCTCCATGGGCTGCAGCCGGAGCCGCTTCTCTTCTGCATTTTCCGTGAAGTGCTCCTCTACGAAGGGTTCGAATTTCGCCTCCAGCTGTCCGGCGCCCGCCCGGGGATTGAGCAGTATGAAGACTTCCCCCGCCGTTACGTCCCAGCGCCCGGGCAATACCTTCCGGAAAAGGGGGGAAACGGTCCGGAAGTAATTTTCCGCCGGCAGGAGCATCCCGAACTGCAGGCTGGAATTGGGAGGTGGATCGGCGGCGATGCCCGACACCCGGTAGCGGCGGACCTCCTCGTACATGCGCAGCCCCACCTCTTGTCCCACAACATCCGTGGAACCGAATATCCGGCGCGCGTTGCTCTCCGTCAGGACGATGTTGTCCGGCTGGCCGAGCACCGCCGCGGGATTCCCCTGCCGGAGTTCAAAACCGAACACCTCGAAAAAACCCGGATCGGCAAACAGCACCTGCCGGGAAACAAATTCCCCCTCCTGCTCCTGCTCCACCTCGCTTTTCAGAAGGCGGACGACCTCCTGCAATTCCGGGAAATCCGCCTCCAGCTCCGGACCCATCCGCCAGGGTGCGGAAGCCATGTAGCTCTCCTCTCCATCCTGCTGCTCCGTGGCCGTCACCACGCGGTAGATGCGATCGGAGCGCTCGTGAAAATCGTCAAACGACCACTCGAAATGGACGAACAGCAACAGCAGAATACAGCAGGCGATCCCCAGCGCCAGTCCCCCGATACTGATGAGCGCGTCCAGCTTGTTTCTGAAAAGCCTCCGGAGGGCGACCTTTATGTAATTTTTCAGCATATCGGCGGATTAAAGCTTCAACGGTGTCCAACCGTATCTATCCAAAAACCATACCATCAGGCAAAAGGAGGCCTCAGGACGATTGCCGGTGGGTCGCCCTGATCGTGGTGTTCCGTTATGATACAGCCGGTGTACGCTGACGAACAGGCTGTTAAAGCTCGTAATCGATGGGGTGGTTCTCCCGGAAGTTGTAGAGCGTCAGGCTCCGCAGGTTGTAGAGCCCTACCCAGAAACGCCTCAGTTCCCGGATGTATGCTACGCGGGCGTCGTCTTTCTGGCGCTGGGCCTGGAAGAGAAACTCGATGTCGATGTCGCCTACCAGGTAGCGTGTCTGGGCCACTTCGTAGCGATGGAGTGCGATGGTGTCCGCCTGGGCGGCCAGCTGAACCTGGTTTCGGAGCTGCAGGAACTCACCCACCTGGTACTCCACATCCTGAACGAACTGCCGCCGCTGATATGAGATCTGTGTGGCGGTCTCCTGCTGGTTGTTCCGCGCCTGGTTCACCAGCGCCCGCTGCCGTCCCCAGTTGAAAAGGGGAATCTGGAAAGTCATCGTCAGGAACTGGCTGTTTTCGGGGTCCTGGTAGAGGTCGGCGAATTCCGTGGAGGTCTGGTTGAGCCCGTAATTGGCCTGGATGTTCATCTGCAGGTTGCTCTGGCTCTTGGCCCTGGCGTACTCGCGGTCGGCCACCACTTCCTGGAGTTCGTACTGAAGGGCCTCGTTGTTGTTTTCAAGAGCGAGCTGCACCGCCCGGTCCACCTGCAGCGAGATCTCGGGCAGCTTCTCCGGGGCGTCCAGCTCCAGGTTCACGTCCGTGGCGTATCCCAGGAA
>CAZGSL010000033.1:9795-23866 GCA_964528445.1 uncultured Balneolaceae bacterium
GCGTCGTGCGGGGAGTGGGTCACCATCACGATGGTGGTTCCCTGCTCGTTCAGTTCGGCCAGCAGCTTCATCACTTCGTCGCCGTGGTCGGAGTCCAGGTTACCCGTCGGCTCGTCGGCCAGGATCAGCCTGGCGTCGGCCACGACCGCGCGGGCGATGGCCACCCGCTGCTGCTGTCCCCCGCTCAGCTGCTGGGGAAAGTGGTTGCGTCGGTGCATCATGTTCATCCGCTCCAGGGCCGCCTCAGCTTTCTCCGTGCGTTCGTCCGAGGAAGCGCCAAGGTAAAGCAGCGGCAATTCCACGTTTTCGAACACCGTAAGCTCGTCGATCAGGTTAAAGCTCTGGAAGACAAAACCGATGTTGCCCTTGCGAAGCTGGGCACGCTCCCGTTCGGATTTGTCGGCCACCTCGTGGTCCATGAAGTAGTATTCTCCCTCCGTCGGATTGTCCAGCAGTCCCATGATATTCAGCAGGGTGGATTTCCCGCATCCCGACGGACCCATGATCGCGCAGAATTCGCCCGCGTTGATCTCCAGGTTCACATTGTTCAGGGCGGTGGTTTCCACCTCTTCGGTCGTGTAGGTCTTCTTGAGATTTTTGGTCTTGATCATGATTGCTGGGGTTAAGTTGATTGAAGTATAATAGTATTAAAGTAGTATATCCCGTGTCCGTCCTAGGTACGAATTCCCTTCTCCTATTGCAAGTTCAGCACTTCGTTGTCTCCAAACGTCTCATAACTCGAAGTTATCACGCGGTCGCCCGTCTCGAGTCCCCCGAGTACCTCAAAGTACTCCGGGTTCTGGCGGCCGATCCGTATGTCCCTGCGTTCGGCCTGGCCGTCGTCCGTCACGAGAAACACCCAATTGCCCCCGGTATTCTGGAAGAATCCCCCCTTGGGCAACAGAAGTGCCGTTTCGGATTCGCTCAGTTCCAGCCGGATCCTCGCGGTAAGCCCGCGCCGGAGCCCCTCCGGCACCTCGTCGACAAATTCCATCTCAACCTCAAACTGCCCGTTCTGCACGGTGGGAAAGATCCGGGTAATCTGCAGCTCGTGGACCTGCCCGTTGAAATCCCAGGTGCCGCGCAATCCCGTCGAGATCCGCTGCAGGTGGTATTCATCGATGTTTACGCTGAGCTTGTAGCTCTCCAGCACATCCACCTGCCCAATTTCCGTACCGCTGCTTATCGACTGACCCGTATTGAATTCGTTCAAGGTGAGCTGGCCGTCAATGGGCGCGGTGATGGTAAGGTTGTCAAGATTGGCTTGCGTCGCCTCCAGGTAGCTGCGAACCCGCTGCTGGTCTTCGTTGAGATCGTCAAGCTGATTCTGTGTGCTGATGGAGTCGTTGCGGACCGATTCCCGATCAAGCTGGAAAATTTTTCGCTGGTGCTCGTAGGCGTTGCGCGACTCCTGGTAATCGGATTCCGGTATCGCGCCTTCGCTGAACAGGGTGCTGTCGCGCTCGAACTGGGTTTCGGCCCGGTTCAGTTCGTAGCGGGACTGGGCCAGCTGGCTCTGCAGATTCAGCATCCGGCGTTCCAGGGTATAACGCTGGTCCCGCAGGTTGTTGAGCTGGTCATAGTATTCCCCGGTCTGCTGCATGATCCGCAGTTCCATATCGGGGTTGTTCAGGGTCATGATGGTATCGCCCTGCTCCACCATGGCCCCCGACTGCAGCAGTATGCGGTCAACGGTTCCCCCCTCGGAGGCGTCGATATAGTTGGTGGTGATGGGCTCTACGGTTCCGTTGACGGAAATAAATTCCTGGAACGTCCCCTCTTCCACCGTACTGATGGTCAGCTTCTCCCGGTCCACGTTCAGGGTGGAGCGCACATCCATAAACACGAAACTGTAGACGAACAGAGCCACGATAGCTACTCCCCCCAGGATCATGGCGATGCGCTTCGGGGTCCAGTACTTCTTTTCGATCTTTTTATCCATTCCCGCACTGGAAATGTCCTTGTCTGAATAATCTGGCATCTCAGGGAGTATCGCGTTGGTTCCGGTTCATTGCGTTCAACAATATATTCAACATGCGTGCCAAAAAAATAAAACAGTCCCACGTGTTGCTGAGCGGGCCATCCCGATAGCGCAGGCCGGCTTTTTGTGCATATTGATACATGAAGTGTTCGGATTCGAACAGTTTTTGTTACATTGGGATACGAGAGGTTGCCTGACAGGACCTGAGCGGCCGTAAGAAACAGGCACGGTCTTTGATTTCCCTTCTCTGTCGCAGAGAGTTAGACGAGAGATCCGTTAATAAAGTTTTATGAGCCGACGATGAGCGACGGCAAAACCGGCAGAATCCTGGTGGTGGACGACGACAGCGATGTGCTGCAGGCCGCCAAACTTTTCCTCAAGCAGCACGTGGCCCGGGTGGACACCGAAAAATCTCCCCGCTCCATTCCCAACCTGCTCCGGAACCACAACTACGACGTGGTGCTGCTGGATATGAATTTCACCGAGGACGTCTCCAGCGGGGAGGAGGGATTCCATTGGCTGGAGAAAATACTGGAGATCGATCCCTCCCTGGCCGTGGTGCTGATCACCGCCTACGGGGACGTGGAAAAGGCGGTGCGGGCCATAAAGATGGGAGCCACCGATTTCGTGATGAAGCCCTGGCAGAACGAGAAGCTGCTGGCCACCGTCTCATCCGCCCTCAACCTGACCGAATCCAGGCGGGAGGTCAGCACGCTTCGCTCCCGCCAGAAACAGCTGTCCGCCGATATCAGCCAGAACTACCAGGAGATCATCGGCCGCAGCCCACAGATGAACAAGATCTTTCAGACCATCGAGAAGGTGGCCAAAACCGACGCCAATGTGCTGATCACCGGGGAGAACGGAACGGGCAAGGAGCTGGTGGCCCGCGCGCTGCACCGGCGCTCGGACCGCAGCGAAGAGATGTTTATCAGCGTGGACATCGGTGCCATCCCCGAAAACCTGTTTGAGAGCGAACTCTTCGGCCATACCAAAGGGGCGTTCACCGACGCCCGGGAGGCCCGGGCCGGCCGTTTCGAAGTCGCCGACGGAGGCACGCTCTTCCTCGACGAGATCGGCAACCTGCCCCTCCGCCTGCAGCCCAAGCTGCTTTCCGCGCTGGAGACCCGGAAGGTGACCCGCATCGGCTCCAACAAACCGGTGGAGGTCGACATGCGACTGATTTGCGCCACCAACGAGCCAGTCCGGCAGATGGTGGAACAGGACCGCTTCCGGCAGGACCTGCTGTTCCGCATCAATACCATCGAGATCAACATGCCACCCCTGAGGGAGCGGGCAGAGGACATTCCGCTGCTGGCCGAACATTTTCTGGAGCGTTACGCCCGGAAGTACAACAAGAAGATCACCACCCTCTCCGAACCTGCGCTCAAGAAACTCTCCCTCTACGACTGGCCCGGAAACGTAAGGGAACTGGAGCACGCTGTGGAGCGCGCCGTCATCATGACCGAGCACGAGGTCCTTCAGCCGGAGGATTTCCTGCTGACCTCCCTCGGGGGAGATGAATCCACCATGGTTTTCGACGACTACAACCTGGAGGAGGTGGAAAAGACCGTGATTCGAAAGGCACTGGAGAAGCACGAAAGCAACATCTCCAGGACGGCCGAAGAACTGGGACTCACGCGTGCCTCCCTCTACCGAAGAATGGAAAAATATGATCTTTAGACACTTCCGGTTCGGGGTAACGTGGCGGGTGCTGCTCATAGCCCTCTCCCTCGCCCTCTGGATGTACCTGGTGTTCCGTACCAGCTACTATGTGAGCATGGCGATACTGGCGCTGGTCATCGTCTACCAGGTGGTCCGCCTGATACGCTATGTGGAAAAAACCAACCGGAAACTGACTCGATTTCTCAACTCCATCCGCTATTCGGATTTTTCCCAGGCGTTTCCGGATCACGGGCTGGGCAGTTCCTTTCGCGAGTTGAACCTGGCCTTTTCGCGCGTTATCGAGGAATTCAAAAAGGAACGTTCGGAGAAAGAGGAAAACTACCGGTACCTGCAGACCGTGGTACAGCACATCGGCATCGGCCTGATCTCCTTTAACACGCGCGGAGAGGTGGAGCTCATCAACACCGCCGCCAAACGACTTTTCCAGGTCCCCACCCTCCGCAACGTGAAGGACCTGAAATCCATAAGCGAACCCCTCTTCCGCGCGGTGAGCGAACTGCAGGGCGGCAACCGCACCCTGGTACGGGTGGAAATCAAAAGCGAAACCCTGCAGCTGGCCATCTCGGCGACGGAGTTCCGGATGCACGACGATCTCTACAAACTGGTCTCTTTTCAGAATATCCATTCGGAACTAGAGGAGAAGGAGATGGAGGCATGGCAGAACCTGACGCAGGTTTTGGCCCACGAAATTATGAACTCCATCACTCCCATCGCCTCCTTGTCGGATACCATCCATATGCTGTTGGAAAAAAATGCCGTAAAGCGGAACGGGAACTACGCCATCGAACGGGAGTCGCTCGACGACGTCTCCGAAGCGCTGGAAACCATCAATAACCGGAGCCACGGGTTGATGAAATTCGTCAACTCCTATCGCGATTTCACCCAGATTCCCGAGCCGACCTTCGAACACTTCGGCGTACAGGACCTGCTGGTACGGGTCCGCAGCCTGAACAAAGGCGAGGCGCAGTCGCGGAATGTATCCATCGAGGTGGAGGTGGAACCCGACTCCCTGGAGGTCACGGCCGATCCCCACCTGATCGAGCAGGTACTGATCAACCTGATCAAAAACGCCTTTCGGGCCCTCGAGGGAGAGGACGAGCCGCGCCGAATCCTGCTGAGCGGGAGGCTGGAATCGGACGGAAAAGTACTCATACAGGTTCACGACAACGGTCCCGGCATCAAAGAGGAGAATCTTCAGAAAATTTTCATCCCGTTCTATAGTACCGATCCTACCCGCAAGCGGTCGAGAGGGGGTTCGGGCATCGGACTCAGTCTCTCCAGGCAGATCATGCGCAAGCACCGGGGCACCCTGACGGTGCAGTCGGACGGGAAGGGTACCACCTTCACCATGCGGTTTTAATCCTATTTTTTTGCCTTTCTCCTTCTCCTCGTATATTTCATCAACCAATTTAAGGCACAGGGGCCCCTGACGATGCTGACCAAACCACGGCTTTCGGTGATTCTCTGCTTCTCCGGCAGGCAGGAAGTCATCGAACCCACGCTCAACGCGCTCTACGCTCTGGAGGATCTCCCCTTCGAGCTCTTTTTGATAGACGACCAGGCGACAGACAGCAGCAGGGAGATCATTCAGTCCCTTCTGGAGTTTCACCGGCACGAACAGACCTACTATTTTGAATACGAGGAATACGGGGGACGGGGATTGCGGATCAACGAAGCCCTCAGCCAGTGCGGCACACCCATCGTCTGGTGCCCCGAATCGGTGGAATCGGTAGATGGGGAAAAGCTTGTCGGGGCGCTGGACAAACTGGAGGAGGAGAAACTGGCCTGTCTCCACACCGTATCGGACCTTCCGACCGAAATTACAGAGTGGATGAACCTGGCGGAAAAAGAGCGGTGGCCGGGGGACGGGCACTTTCTCTGGAATTTTCATCAAATCGACGCCGGAAATCGCTTCTTCGATCCCCGCGCCCGTAACTACCCGGGGTTGAATCTGGCCGCACGGCTGCAGGCCAGCCATCCCTTCGACCGGCAGGAAGCATTCAGCGAGAGGGAGTCCCCGGACGTCGAACCGCTGACCCCCACCATCCGGCGGGAACTG
Source organism: uncultured Balneolaceae bacterium (assembly GCA_964528445.1). Taxonomy (GTDB): domain Bacteria; phylum Bacteroidota; class Rhodothermia; order Balneolales; family Balneolaceae; genus JAXHMM01. The sequence continues at coordinate 15,519 of CAZGSL010000033.1, forward strand.
GTCGCCACCCTCATGCGGCGCTACGACGCCGGTGAAGATGATCGCGAGAAGCTATACGAGCTATTTGAGGAGTACACGAAACGGGGAGTGGAATATCCCGGACTCGAACACGATCTGCTGGTGGAGGCAAAAAAACTGAAGGAATCGGGTCGCTTCAGCGGTGCCATGGAACTGGTGGAGCATGTCCTGAAGCGCGACTCCGATCACTCGGGGGCAAAGAAACTCAAAATCGAGTTGCTGGAGAAACGGCGGCGGTTCGTGGAGGCGTCCGAAATCAAGCACGAACTGGAGTGGAGAGCCTCCGAAAGCCGCCGAGAGGATGCAGAGGGCAAAACTAGGACGAGTGTTATCATCCCGACCACCGCTCACGGGAAATCCGCTCTCGAACACTGCCTGCTCCATCTTTCCAACCACTGCGACCATGCCACCACCGAACTGATCATCATCGACAATGCCAGCCTGGACGACACCCACGACTACCTGGAAGAGCTTAAGGAGAAAAACTTCCTGAACTGCAAAGTGGTCACCAACAGCCGGAACACAGGTTTCGCCGCCTCGATCAACCAGGGACTGAATCGCGCCGGAGGTGAGTACGCCTGCGTGATGCACAACGACGTGGAGATAAATAGCCCGGTCATCCGCCGGCTGGAAAAACATATGGAGGATAATCCTGACTACGGCATCATTGGTCCCCTGGCCGATAAGACCCTGAACCCGGATCAATCCGAAGACGCCAGCCCCGGAGAGCGAGGGCTGGTCCGGACCGAATACCTGGACAGCTTCTGCATGATGATGCGGACCGATCTGAATGTGGAAATGGACGAGACGTTCGAGCTGGCCTTTTTCGAAGACATCGACCTCTGTTTTCAGATCCGGGAGCTTGGGTACAAGGTTGGAATCGCGACGGACGTGAATGTCACCCACTACCTGGGATCCACCACCTTCGCCCTCGATCTGGACATTGACAGCCGGCAATACTGGAAAAACATCGCCTATTTTAACGAAAAATGGGATATCGACGTCTATTCCGAAGAGGAACTCAAATCGCTGAGCACCTTTGATCAGCTGTTGATGCTCGACGAACTGGTTAATCCCGTGTACCCCGAACCGGCCCTGCAAGCTTGGTTTATACAGCTCTTCACCGACGAGCTTCGCACGGAGATCCTCAACACCGAACACGATCCCGAAACCTTATGCAAGCTGGTGCATCTCTTTATGGTCATGGACGAGCGGGAAACCATGCGGGCCCTGGAGGACCGGCTGGATGACATTGAAATTCCGGCAGATCTGATCTATCACCTGGTGCGCTACTACTACGAGAAAAACATCTACTCCCGATGCCTTCACTATCTCGACCGTCTCAATCCCGCCAAGGAATCGTTTCAGTCCGAGCTCTACCGGCTGGCCATCGCCGTCAATGAGAAGGAGCTCGAATCGGCGGTCCCCCGCCTGAGGGACCTGCTCGAGCGGGCCCCCTCCAATCCCCACCTGTACAAACTGGCCGGGGAGATCTACCGGTTTGAGGGAGATACCGAGGAGGCGGAATCCTTCTACCGGATCGCCGCTCAGTTAAATCCCTTCCTCTTTTCCGACGAGGGCAGCGAGGTGGGCGGCTGACGGCACGATTACCCTCTCACTGCTGTTATACACCCCACGAGCAAGCATAACCGCAAGTCAGCCGGCTCATGTCAACGCCGTCAGAGATAAAATCACTGGTCTCCCTGCTGGACGATCCCGACCCGTATGTACAGTCGGAGGTCAAGAACCGTCTTTTTGAACTGGGGGAACAGGCCGTCCCCCTGCTGGATCAACGAAAAAACGAGGCAAGGGACGAGTCCGAGAAGGAACTCATCAACGAGGTGATCCGATGGATCACCTACGGCAGCCTGGAAGAGGACTTCCTTGAAATACTCCAGAAGGGAATCAACCGGCCGGAGCAGCTGGAGGCGGCGGTCCTGACGCTCTGCCGCTTCAGCTATCCCACCCTGCGGGAGAAGGAGTATGAAAAAAAGCTGGACCGTTTCGCCGGTATGGTGGAGAACCGGATCCGGTACAGCCTGAGCGAGAGCCAGAAGATGCACAAGCTCCTCAATTTCGTATTCGAGGAACTCAAATTTACCGGCAGCAACGAGGATTACTACCATCCTCAAAATTCCTACCTGAACCGGGTTATTGACCGGCGCAAGGGGCTGCCCATCTCTCTCGGTCTCATCGTTCTGTTCCTGGCCCGCCGCCTGGACCTCCCCTTTTACGGTGTCAACATGCCCATCCATTTCATGCTTAAGTACAAGGGAGAGAAAGAGGAAGTGCTCATCGATCCCTTCGACCGGGGCAAGACCGTCACCTACAACCAGTGTTACTATTTTCTCAAGCAGAACGGACTTGAGCCCCGAAGTGAGCACTTCGAAATCACCTCCGAACGCGATATTCTGGCCCGCTGCATCCGTAACCTGGTGCATAGCTATTCCCGCCGGGAGGAGAACGACAAGGTGGAGCAGCTCCGACAACTTCTCGGCCTGGTGAACGGCTGACCCGACACTCGGCGAACCCGTTTTCGGAATGGAAACGGAAAGCGTATATTTGGAGGCCGTGAAAAGAGCGCCAATTTTCCAGTAAATTGCCATGAATTTATCCGTCAGATCCGAAACCGGTCCGCTGAAAGGGGTAATCGTACACACCCCGGGCCGGGAAGTCTCCATGGTCAACCCGGAAATGAAGGACGAACTGCTGTTCGACGATATCATTTTCGAGGAGGATGCCCGCCGGGAACACCTCGAGATGCTGGAGATATTCAGGGCGGCCATGGACGACGGCGCCATTTACGAAATCACCGACCTTATCCTCGAAAGTTTCCAGAAGGACGAAGCGAGAAATCATTTTATCGGGAAGCTTATCTCCCGCCATCCCAAGCTTAATCTCCATACGGTCGAGGAGGAGCTCTACGAGCTGGATCCCGTGGAGCTGATGCAGTTCGTCATCGAGGGGTCCACGCCCGCCCTGGGAAGTTTCACCATCTATCCCCTTCCCAACCTGGTATTTACCAGGGATCTCTCTGCCGTAGTGGGAGAGTCCATCCTGCTCTCCCGGCCGGCCAGGGAGGCCCGCCTGCGGGAGGCCCTGCTGATGGAGACCGTCATCAAGACCCACCCCCTGATGTCGTCCGTGCGCGACCGCTGCTTCACCATTACCGACGACGCCTCCATTGAAGGGGGCGACGTGCTGGTGGCCTCCGAAAAGGTGGTGCTGCTCGGAATGAGCGAACGCACCTCCTACAGCGGACTGATGAGGGCGGCCGAACATCTTCTGAACGACACCGTGAAATATATCCTGGCGGTGGATATCCCCAAACAGCGCTCGTCCATGCACCTGGATACCATCTTTACCTTTACCGCCCCGGGCGAGTGCCTGGTTTTCGCCCCGGCCATCACCGAACGCCGGAACAATGTGGTGGAACTGGCCATGGAGAACGGACATGTCGTCTCTCGCACCCGCCCCTCCTTGAAGGAGGCGCTGGAAGAGCTGACCGGCCGCTCCCACACCTTCATGAACTGCGGAGGCCCCTCCCGCACCAATCAGTTTCGCGAGCAGTGGACGGACGGGGCCAACGTTTTTGCCCTGGCACCCGGGGTGGTAGTGGGCTACGAGCGCAACAGCAACACCTTCCGGGAACTGGAAAGCCACGGCTACCGGCTTATGAATCAGCAAGAGTTTGTGGAGGCGTTCCGCGACAAACCCCTGCCCGCCGGAGAATCCGGGGAAAAGATCGCCGTATCCTTCACCGGACACGAGCTGTGCAGGGGGCGAGGGGGAGCGCGCTGCATGACCATGCCAATCGCAAGAAAAGCGTAAATCCCGCCTTGAACGACTCCCCCAGACCCAATTTCGACCTGCCGGAATACCAGGAAAACCGTTCCGGCGAAAAGAGCAGCGGGCGTGATAACCCCAATCACTACGACGGCAAAACCATTGCCAAGCACACCGGGTTATTTCTTGCCACCGTGGCTACCGTTGCGCTGACCGGGGCCAGTTTCGTCGGTTTCAACGTCAGCCTGTTCCCGCTCGTCATGCCGGCCCTGGGCGATTTCCTGCGAGGCCTCCTGTTTGCCGGACTCCTTCTGAGTTTTCTGGGCGTGCACGAGTTCGGGCACTTTTTTGCCGCCATGCGGCACCGGGTAAAAGTGACGCTGCCCTATTTTATTCCCGTTCCCCTGGGGATAGGTACGTTTGGAGCGGTCATTCGCATCAAGGAAAAAATCGACGATACCCGCAAACTGTTCGACGTGGGGGTCGCGGGACCGATGGCCGGACTGGTGGTCTCCCTGGCCATACTCCTCTACGGTTTTGCCACCCTGCCGGATCCCTCCTACATACAAAATTTCGAGGGGCACGAAGCGGTTAAAAATTATGTGGCGCAGCACGGCACCTATCCGGAGCAGCCGCCGGAGGGGGCCGGGCAGCAGCAGGACGGTGAGGGACAGGTACTGATGCTGGGCAACACACTGCTCTACGGCTTTCTGGCCGGATTTTTTGAAAATGTCCCCCCCATGTACGAAATGTATCATTATCCCTTCCTCTTCGCCGGGTGGCTGGGACTCTTTTTTACCGCGCTCAACCTCATGCCGGTCGGTCAGCTGGACGGGGGACACATTCTCTATTCGCTTATCGGTTTTCGGAAACACCGGGAGGTGGCCCGCTATTGTTTTGCCGGGGTAACCGCCCTTGCCGGTATCGAGGCGATTCCCTTTATCCACACCTCCCTGGGGGATTGGGACACCGCCATGGGTTCTATGAGCTGGCTGATCTGGGCAGTGATACTCTTCCTGCTGCTGCGGCGGGCGTTTCACGGGGACCTCCGCTGGATTATGCCCATACTGACCCTCTCCCTTCTCGCCACTGCGGCCTGGCTGTACGGAATGGTGGGGCACCTGGAGACCAACAGCTCCCTCATCTGGGTATTCTGGTCCGGATTCATTGCCTGGTTCGTGGGCATCGAGCATCCGCCCTCCCGGTACGAACGAAGGCTCAGTGCGGGGAGGCGCCGCCTCGGATGGTTCAGCATGGTCGTGTTCCTACTCTGCATCAGTCCGAATCCCCTCTATTTCGTATAGCATAGGAAGCTGCAGGCGTTTCAATAGTGGAGTGAACGCTCCCCGTTTCCCGGAGATGAATGCGGAGCACAGTATTCGTATATTTTGCACCGGTTTTAGACAGACAATCGACCCTACATCACATGCGCAGCCTACTAATCGTCACTTGCCTCGCCGTGCTGACCTCCTGCACGGGAACCGCTACGCAGAATGTGGAGGAACAGATTAACAACTATATTGCCGAAGACCGTTACGAGGAGGCGCTCGATCTCCTTGAACGGACCGATTCCTCCCAAACAGAGGCGGATCTCTCCACTCTGCGGGAAAAAACACATCTCAATTACGGCATTTACCTGGAGTATCGCGGCCCCGAAGAGAGCTCCATGCGGGACCGGATGACCTCCGCCCTTGAACAATATATCAGCGTTCTTCGCATTAACCCTGGTAACCGGAAAGCCATTTCCGAAGTGGAGCAGATCATGGCCATCTACGATACCATGCCCGACCGGGGTCCCGGCGAGGAGATCCTGTCGGATCTGCGCGAACTGGGCTTTGACTACCAACCCTGACCGAAACGCCATGAGCGAAAACAACCGTCCACCGAGCATTCAGAACCGCAAAGCGCGCCATGACTACCATATACGGGAGACCTACGAAGCGGGCATCGCTCTGAAAGGAACCGAAGTCAAATCGCTACGGGAAGGCAAAGCCAGCCTCAACGAAGCGTATGCCATTATGCAGGACGGCGAAGTCTGGCTGCGCGATATGTATATCAAACCCTACAAGCAGGGCTCCTGGAGCAATCACGAAGAACGGCGGCCCCGCAAGCTGCTGCTTAAAAAACGGGAGATTGCCGAACTGGACAAAGCGTTCAGCCAGAAGGGCTACGCCCTGGTCCCCCTCAAACTCTATTTCAGGAACGGATACGCCAAAATCAAACTCGCTGTCGGAGAGGGCAAGAAACAATACGACAAGAGAGAGGATATAAAGAAACGGGACCTTAAGCGCGATCTGGATCGGAAGATAGGGGGAAGTTACAAGGTAAACCTGTAGATATACGCTTGAACATGACCACGCGCATCACGCTCACCATGCTACTTCTGTCCGCCGCCCTGCTCTGGAGCGGCATGACGGGCGTATCCCCGGAAATCGAACCGCTGCAGGCCGACCGGCAGGAACGGTCCGCCCAGAGTATTTCGGAGGTGGTGGAGTCCACGCCCCAGCTTTCCGAGTTGAACCGAATGCTGGAGGCAGCGGGAATGAAAGACAGCCTGCGTCGGGGTGGACCCTATACTATCTTCCTTCCGACAAACCGGGCCTTTTACCGCCTTTCCTATGACGAAAGGAAATCCCTTTGGAACCCCGACAACAGGGAAAAAATCCGCAGGATACTCTCCAATCACATCCTGGACCGACGATTCACGGCGGAGGAGCTGGCGAATCGGTCCACGGTTCCCTCTCGCCTGGAAGATCTGCCCATCGATACCACCGGCGAAGTGATGCAGGTGAAAGGCTGCAACATCATACAGACGGATGTGGAGGCGTCCAACGGCATTATTCACGTAGTGGACCGGTTGATCATGCCCACCTATCCCGACCGGGATTTGGCAAACTGAGCCTGCAGCCTGTTTCCAGGCTCAACGTTAACGGGGGAGCGTATTACGAACTACGAAGGGAAGCAAAGAGAAAAGGCCACCCGCTCCCCGGGTAAGGGAGTCGAGCGGCCTTTTCATGTATTCGGAGGGATGTCCTGTAAGCCGAATTCTGTCGAGGGCAATCATTTATCTGGTTCCCGGCTCACGCCGGGACTCTAGCGTTCTACCCGGCAGCATGGCGGCGAGCACGCGCTGCCTGCGTGAACTTGCACCCCGTGAGGTTTGCCCTGCCTTCGACATCGCCATCGAAGCGGTGGGCTCTTACCCCACCTTTTCACCCTTATCCGCCGGCTGGCGGACGGTCTGTTTTCTGTGGCACTGGCTTTCCTCCCGGACAGGGGCCGGGAGGAACTTCCCGTTAGGAAGCACGGTGCTCGCTGGTGTTCGGACTTTCCTCGCCCCCTACCCGACGATTGTCGGGAGAGGGCGCGATTGCCCGGACATCCCCCTATAATATAGGCAACTATTGAACAACACACCCATACTGTCCGTTCACATGTAAAGTTATGTTAAAGCCCGCACTCCGGCAGAACATTTCGCCCGTATCTCTCATTGATATTACTCCAGCGTACTCACTAATTAAATACTCCATCCATGTTCTCTGACAAACCGTTTTCATTTGGCAGGGTCATCCTGGGAGCCATACTCGCGGCGGCCCTCATCACGCATTCGAATACGGCAGTGGCACAGGAATCCTCCGATCAGACCCAGTCCGGCACCACCATCGTGGACCTGGTGGAAGCCACTCCCCAGTTGTCCACCATGAACGAAGTCCTCGAGGCGGCGGAGATGAAGGAGGAACTCAGGGGCGAAGGGCCCTTTACGATCTTTCTTCCCATGAATCAGGCTTTCAACAAGCTTCCCGAGGAACAGCGCGAGGAGCTGACCAACGCGGACAACAGGGATCAGGTCCGGAGAGTCCTGAACAATCACATTATTGAAGAGGAGAAAACGGCCAGTAATCTTGCCGAAAGCGAAACTGTAGAGAGCAAGGAAGAGGAGCTGACCATCGACTCCAGCGAGAACATTCTCCAGGTGAAGGATGCCAATATTATTCAAACCGATGTTGAGGCCGCCAACGGCCTCATTCACGTGGTGGACCAGGTAATCTTACCGGATAATATGTAAAGGAGCCGGGCAGAGAATATGGGGGAGAGGAGAACGCCTCAGATCCGGTCCGGCGAGAGTGGTGGTGTTCAGGATCAGAGGGAGAGCTCTTCCTTCGCTTTTTCGAAAAAGGACGGGTCGACCACAATACGGCCGCTGTTTTCGTCAATGATGATCTTGTTCTTTCGGCGGACTTCGACCTGGGTTTGAGGGGGAAGGGCCATTCCCAGGGCTGCTCCTTTTTCCATCGCCACTACGGCCAGTCCGTTGGATAGTCCCTCCCTCAGGCGGTTGTAGCTGCGCAGGTACCGGTCCTCGATCTCCTCCTCAATTTCCTCGCGCTTTTCAAGAAGCTCCTTCTCCTCCTCTTCGGTGTCTTCCACCACCTTGTCGAGGTTGGTCTGTTTCTCGTCGTGTAGCTTCTGCGTTTTCTCCAGCTCCTCCTGAACCTCTTCCATTTCCTGCTCTATCTCCACCTGGCGGTTTTCTATCTCCTCGC
>CAZGSL010000034.1:0-20636 GCA_964528445.1 uncultured Balneolaceae bacterium
GGCCGTCGTCGGCCATCGCCTGGTAGACCCTCGCCCCGGCCAGGATGGCCAGGTTCACGAAGCCGAATGTGGAGATGGCGATGCCGGCCGACATCAGCTTTCCTCCGGCCTCCCCCCAAAGCGAGACCATGACATCCGAAGCCGGGGCGGTGCTGCCGGCCAGTCCCTCCAGGCCCAGCGCGCTGAGGCTTGCCCAGTTGACCAGAAGGTAGCTGGTTACCACGATAACCACGCCCAGCAGGGTAACCTTGGGAAGATTCCGGCGGGGACTCCGGATCTCGCCGGCCACGTGATTGGCGTGCTGCCATCCCCCGTAGGCGAAGAGGACCGGAATCAGGGCGGTGCCCATCGCTTTAACCGTGTTCCATAGCCCCGTTGCGGAGCTGCCGGCCCGGACGGGGGCAGAGGCCGGCTCGCCGGAGGTAAACAGCAGCATCCCGGCTACGGTCAGCATCGCGACGGCCAGAAGCTTAAGGACCGTGAAAATATTCTGGGTAATGCTCCCGGGACGTATGCCCAGGTAGTTGATGCCCGTGAGGAGAACGACCGACCCGATGGCCACCGGCTTGACCAGCATCTGCGACAGACCGAGCAGGTCCCCGAAATAGTAGGAAAAAGTCACCGCCACGGCCGCTATGCCACCGGTGTTTATGACCAACAGTAGGGTCCACCCGTACAGAAAAGCGGGCAGGGGACCGAATGCTTCGCGGAGGTAGACGTATCCGCCTCCCGCTTCCGGCCGGCGGGATCCCAGCTCCCCGAAGCATAGTGCCCCGATCAGCGCGATTCCCCCGCCGATGGCCCAGGCTGCCAGGACCAGTCCGGGGGTATCCAGCCGCTGGGCAACGATGGAGGGATTGAGGAAAATACCCGCCCCGATAATTCCCCCGACCACCACCATGGTTCCGTCGAATAGGGTGAGGCGCCGGGCGTAGGTGGTTTTATCTTCGGCCATTCCCCTTGATTGTACTGAGATTGTACAGAAGGTTACCGGTTTGAAAATAGAAGAGTTGAACCAACGGGCAAATAATTTGTTAAAGAGCGATCAGTTTCTGAATTTCACCGCGAGCGCCGCCCGCGTCGCGGCCTGCCAAGAGCAAACAGGAATCATCCCATGAGTCTGCCCGACAAACTTTTCGTCAGCGGTACCGATACGGGAATTGGAAAAACCGTGGTCTCCGCCGCCCTTACCCTGGGAGGGAAGGGCTGCTACTGGAAGCCGGTGCAGTCGGGACTGCGGGAGGAGACCGACACGCAGTATGTGCGGCGGACCACCGGCCTGCCGGACGACCGTTTCCACGCGGAACGTTACCGGCTGACCGAGCCGCTCTCCCCCCATGCCTCCGCCGAAATCGACGGGGTGCAGATTCGGCTTCGGGAGTTTCACCTTCCCGAGACCGGCAAGCGGCCGCTCGTCGTGGAGGGGGCCGGCGGACTCCTGGTGCCGCTGAACGACCGGCAGATGATCATCGACCTTATTGCGTACCTGGAACTGCCGGTGCTGGTGGTGGCCCGCAGCGAGCTTGGCACCCTCAACCATACGTTTCTCTCCCTGGAAGCGCTGCGCCGACGTGATATTCCCGTGGCTGGAGTGGTGATGAACGGTCCGCAAAACGAGGGAAACCGAAAGGCCATAGAAAAATACGGCAGGGTGGACGTCCTGGCGGAAATCGAGCCGCGGGAACAGGTGGACCCGCCCGCGCTGAAGGAAATGTACCGTCAAATAGCATCATGAGCTCTTTTCATCCCAATATCTGGTATCCCTTTACCATCCTGGAAAACGCCCCCGAACCGCTGAAGGTGGTCCGCGGCGACGGACTCTGGCTGGAGCTGGAGGACGGCCGCCGGATCATGGACTGCATCTCCAGCTGGTGGGTGAATATCCACGGGCATGCCCGCCCGGAAATTGCCGAGGCGGTCGCCCGGCAGGCCCGGGAGCTGGAACAGGTGATCTTCGCAAACTTTACCCACGACCCGGCCGAAAAGCTGGCCGAACGTCTCACAGGCATGCTTCCGGGCGATCTTGACAGGGTCTTCTTTTCGGACGACGGCTCCACGGCCGTGGAAGTGGGAATGAAAATCGCCTGGCAGTACTGGGCAAACAGTGGTGAAACGCGGGATACGTTCATCTGCTTTGAGGGCGCCTACCACGGCGATACTTTCGGGGCGATGTCGGCCGGGGCCCGAACGGTCTTCAGCGAGGTATACGACCCGCTGCTCTTTGACGTGGAGTTCCTGCCCTACCCGCAAACATGGATGGGAGACGGGGAGGTGGAAAAGCGGGAGCAGGAGGTGATTTCGGCGCTCCGGGGCAAACTGGAGGAGCATCCCGGGCGATACGCCGGTGTTATGATCGAGCCCCTGGTGCAGGGGGCGGGGGGCATGCGGATGTGCCGTCCAGAATTTTTGCGCGCCCTCCAGGAGACGGTACGACGGCACCGCACGCTGCTGCTGTTTGACGAGGTGATGACCGGTTTCGGGCGCACGGGAAGCCGCTTCGCCTGCGAGAAGGCGGGGGTGAAGCCCGATATCATCGCACTGGCGAAGGGTTTGACGGGGGGATTTCTGCCGCTGTCAGTCACCGTCTGTTCGGAGCGGATATACGAGGCCTTCTACAGCAGCGATCCCAGGAAGACCTTCTGGCATGGGCACAGCTATACGGCAAACCCGATCGGATGCGCGGCGGCGCTCGCTTCCATGGACCTGCTGGAGGAACACCAACCGGTTTTCGGTGCGATGGAAAACTGGCACCGGGAGGAGCTGGAGGGACTGGCAGAGGGAATGCCGCTCAAACGGCTGCGGGCGACCGGCACTATTGCGGCGATGGAGATCGAAACCGAGGGCAGGGAAGGATATCTGAATCCGGTTGCGGATATTGTAAAGAAACGCTGCGTGGATGAGGGGCTTCTGCTTCGTCCGCTCGGCAACACGCTCTACCTGATGCCGCCCTATTGCACCACCAGGGAGGAGCTCTCCCGCATGTACGAGGGCATTAAGCGGCTGCTGCAAGATGCCGCCTGAGGCTCTTCGCAGGAGGAGTGCCGGGAATCCCGATTCGCTGCTAGCTTCTGCCGATGGGCTCCAGGTTGTTCAGCAGCGAGCGTACTTCGGAATAGTTTTCCCTCTCCACCATCAGCGTCAGAAACAGGCAGAGCGTCTCTTTGTCGTACCGGTGCAGTTCGCGCTCGAAATCGAGCATTTCCCGCAATCCGGCACTCAGTTTTTCGTGCAGTTTCTCCAGTTCATCCGGGGTGATCCGGTTTGGCAGTTCTCTCATGATGATCCTCCGTGGCCAGTTTTTTATTGAACTTCGAAGGGGACCTTTGCCCGCGCTTCCGCGATGGTCTCCTCTATTCGTTTCCGCACGGGAGCGGAGGTAGTCCTCCCCCGGGCTACATTGCGTACGTGGGTGTGTGAGACTCCCCACTCGTTCGACAGGGCGTTGATACTTGTCCTGAGAATCGTACAACTTATTTCCAGCTCATAAAGCACGTCTTTTTGATTAGCCATTTTTTGATTAGCTTGAATATCTGAACTTGCGAATTGAACGTTTAATTTTTAAACTATTCGCATTAATACGTAGCGTCAAATAAAGTAAATAGTTTTAAGTGAAATACGCAACAGGTTCACGGCTCAAGGAGATTGCGGATGCCCTGTACGAAGGAAACCGGAGCGAACTTGCCCGTAACCTGGATATGAAGCCCCAGGCACTGACCAAATACCTCAACGGGGAATCCATGCCCGGCGGACTTATTTTAATCCGTTTGCATGATCTGGGAGTAAATATCAACTGGTTTCTCACCGGGGAGGGAGAGATGCTCAGGCAGGGCGGTACCCACCGAATCTCCGAGCCCATCGAAGAGTACATCACCCGGCTGGAGAAGGAGGTGTTGCAGGGGAGTGAAAAGGAGGCGCTGAGCGACCTGCTCAGCTTCTCGGAAGCCATAAGAAACCTGGATACCTCTCCTTCGCTTCAGCGCGCCCTGCTGCTGGTCTATGCCCGCCATATGAGTACCGGCGAGGCCGGGGGGAGTTCGGAATAGCATTCTGGCTGCCGACGGGCTGCTTATTTGCCGGTGTTCCCCAAAACGGTTTTATTGAGGGACAGGCCAAACCGGAATATTCATTTTCCATATCCCATTCTCTATGTTTTCCTCCTTTTTCAAGCCGTTTTTCTCCGCTTCCGTTCTCCTGTTCGTTTATTTGCTGAGTGCCCCGGCCGACCTGCAGGCGCAGCAGCCGTTCACCATTGAGGACGCGCTGGACGTCCACTCCGTATCGCTGGCCGACATGACCGACGACGGTCGATACGCGGCCGTCACACTGAGCAACCGGCGGGGAAGCATGGGCGAGGATCACGGGCGTTTCGGGGATGCCACGTATATCGCGCCCGACCGGGAGAAAGTACTTATCATTGACACCCAAAGCGGCGAAACGATCCGCCCGTTTGACGGATCCGTACAGGTGCGCGGGCTGGAATGGGCCCCGGGCGGAAACATGCTGGCCTTCTTCAAGCTGGATGAGGGGGAGGATAGTTATAGTCTTTATCTATATGACAGGCAAGGGAATAGCATACAAGAAGTAGAACTTACCTCAACAAAGCGCATCTCCTCTTCGTCCATGATGGAGTGGCATCCGGATGGCAACCATCTCCTGATCGAACTTCGGGAGACCGGCTGGGCCGACACCGCCCGGGCCCTCTACGAAGAACTGGAGCAGGGTCCGGTGATCGTGCAGGATTCCGATAACGATTTCCTGGCATGGGACCGTGTCTGGAATCATTCGGAACGTTCGATTCCCGCCGCCGTGGACATTCCCGACGGGGAGACCCGGGAACTGGAGCCTGAGCTGGCCTTCTCCGACTTTCACCTGGCAGGGGACGGCGCGTTTTTTGCCTACGTGAGAGAATTCCCCGTCAAGACCGATTACGCCCGGCAGGGAGGAACCGAATACGAACTGAGAATGGAAAACTGGGAGGGAGGCGAATCAAGGGTGCTGCGCGAGCGATCGGATGACGAGCCGGACGCCGACTGGAATCCGGCAGGCGACCGCTACGCCTATGAAGATGACGGAAATATCTATTTGAGGGATGTTGAGTTGGATTCGGCGGAGAACATCACGGCGGAATTTCGGGAGGAGATTATCGAAGAGGGGGACACGTCCCGGTATGATTACGGCATCGAGGAGTGGCATCCCCAGGGCGAGCGCCTGCTGGTGGAGTCCGACAAAGGCTATCACCTGCTGGAGGCCGACGGATCGGATATGGAGCTGGTTTATGAATTCCCGGAGAACCAATCCGAGGCGCCCCGGCGTACCATCCAGTACTGGAGTCCCGACGGACGGTATCTCTACATGAGCTACTCGGCAAGGGACCGTTGGGAGCGGGGGATTACCCGCTACGACCTGCAGGAGCGCGAAATGGAGCGGCTGCGGGTGGACGCCAACCTGTACGACGACTGGGAGTTTGCCGAGGAGGGAGGTACCGTCCTCTACGAGATGTCGGACGGCGATCATCCCGGCGAGCTCTACGCGGCCGGGCCGCAGCTGGACCGTTCCCGGCAGCTGACCGACGTCGATCCCTGGGTGGAAGAGCGTACCCTCACCCGCACCGAACTGGTCGAATACATGGATGTGGACGGGGATACGCTCTACGGGGTGCTCTACTATCCCGCCAACTACGAGGAGGGGAAACGCTACCCGCTGGTTACTCAGGTTTACGAGGATTTCTTCGACAACGGGTTCAACGCATCCATGAACATCATCACCAACGCGGGATTCTTCGGATTTCGTCCCTCGGTCAATTTCGAGGAGGGCTATCCCGGGGAGGCGTGGCTGAAGGGCGTCACCACCGGCATCAACCGGCTCATCGAGCGGGGATTGGTGGACGGCAGCAAAGTGGGAATCCAGGGGACCAGCTACGGAGGTTACGCCGTTAACCTGCTTATCACCCAGACCGACCGTTTCGCCGCCGCCATCAACATTTCCGGCAAGGTGAACATGATCAGCTTTCTGGGCGACAGTCCCAAGATCACGACGCGGAATTACGACGCCGCGGAGGTGGGGCAGGATCGCATCGGGGAGACGCTTTGGGAGGCACAGGACAAGTATATCGCCCACAGTGCGGTCTTTTACGCCGACCGGATTGAGACCCCGTTGCTCATGCTGACGGGAGAGGGCGACTGGAACGTGCCGGCCACCAACCAGCGGGAGATGTATTACGCCCTGAGGAGGCTGGACAAGAAAGTGAAGTGGGTGCATTATATGGAAGCCGGTCACGGTGCGGGCCGGGCGGGACGCGTGGAGGATTTCCACCACCACTGGAACGAGGTGATTGACTGGTACAACCGCTATTTCTTTCCCGGGGAGGAAGAGGAGGAGTAAATCGCAGCCGGGTCTTCATCCCGCATTTTCGGCCAGCTCTGGATTACGACATCCATTCGTCGAATACCCGGGCAAAACGTTCGGCTGAGCCGGGATCCATGTTGAAATAGAGAGAGGGTTCGATCAGTTCCAGCTCCATCAGGAGAAATGCTCCCCCCGCCGTGCGCACGAAGTCGATCCGGCTGTAAAGGGGTAGGGGATCCAGGGAGTCCAGTGCCCGGTCACCGGCTTCCCTGAGCGCTTTTTCGGGATTCAGTGTCTTCAGGCGTCCCCCGTGCTCCTCCTGAACCCGGAAGTCTCCGGGCTTGGGAGTTTTCAGAATGCTGTGGCTGTACTGCCGGCCGAAGTAGAAGAGGGAGAATTCACCTTCGCTGACGATGTTGGTCATGAACGGTTGCACCAGGAAGTCACGTCCGCTGAAAACCGCCCGGATCCTCTCCAGCTCCGCGGAGTCAATGGAACGTTTCAGCCGGTAGGTGTGGTCGGCATTGGCGCCTACGACCGGTTTGATGATGATCTCGTCCACTTCCAGTTTCGAGAGCCAGCGTTCCGGCGCATCCTCGTCGAAACGGTCGGGCCAGAGCGTGGGGACGACGGGAATTCCCCGCTGCTCCATATCACGCAGGTACCGCTTGTCGATATTCCACTCCACCAGCTCCAGGCTGTTCTCCAGTCGGGCGGGCGAGGCGTCGATCTCCCGGAGCACCTCGAGGAAGGCGTCAGGATCGTCCTGGTAATCCCACGGGGTGCGGATGAGCACCACTTCGTACTGCTCCCACCGGGGCTCCGGATCCTTCCAGGAGACCTCATCGACCTTCCAGCCCCGTTTTCTCAGGGGATCGTAGAGGTAGTGGTCGTATACCACAAAATCCTCCAGGTCGTCGGTTGTCAGAAAAGCGCAGGTGCGCATGGATAATCCCGCTGGTTTTTTAGAGCGGTGGACGTTTTTCGGCTTCAAAGGTAGGGGTTTGCCTTCATATCAACAACAGGAAGCGGTGAGATTTGGACAATAGGAAGGGACTGAACAGCGTCGTATTTTCACCTATATTACTTTTTGGTATCAAGATGACAGAGAGGAATCGGCAAGGATGGAAACGCTAAAGGAGAAGGTGTTGGAAACGTTTGACCGTCAGTTCGGGGGCGGGCCGGAGGTGGTGGTGCGCTCCCCGGGGCGGGTCAACCTGATCGGCGAGCATACCGATTACAACGCGGGATACGTGATGCCCTTCACCATCGACCGCTGGATGGTATTCGGGCTGCGCTCCACGGATACGGGAAGGGGACGATTTTATGCCGTGGACGAACAGGAGGGCTACGAAACCAACCTCTCCAACGTATTGACCAAGAGCAGCCTGGACTGGCCCAATTACCTGCTGGGCGTCATTGCGGTGATGCAGCACAAGCATCGCGGGAGGGGCTTTTTTTCGGGAGTAGATGTGGTTTTCAGCGGGAACGTGCCTGTGGGTACCGGTCTCTCCTCCTCCGCCGCGCTCACGACCGGAATGGCCTGCGGCATGAACGAACTGTTCGGCCGGCAATACGACCGTACCGCCATTGCCCGCATTGCCCAGAAGGCAGAAAATAATTTTGTAGGCATGAGATGCGGCATCATGGATCCCTTCGTTAACCTTCATGGCACACAAGGGCACGTCCTGATGCTGGATTGCCGCAGCCTGGAATACGAAGAACTCCCCCTGAATATGGAGGGGACGTGCCTGGTCATCTGCGATTCCGGGGTACGCCGGGATCTCTCTACCTCGGAGTACAACCTGCGCCGGGAACAATGTGAGCAGGCGGTCACCTTCCTGCAGGCCCGTGGCGAACAGGTACAGGCCCTGCGTGACGCGGACAGGGCCATGATTGAGAAGTACCGGGAGGAGATGGAGCCGGTGCTCTACAGGAGGTGCCGCTTCGTGGTTGAGGAAAACGAAAGAGTACTGCAGGCAGCTGATCAATTGAAAGCGGGAGAGCAGGAGAACCTCGGAGCGCTGTTGATCCAGTCGCACGCCGGACTCCGGGATCTTTACGAGGTGAGCTGCCCGGAGATTGACCTCCTGATGGAGGAGGCACTTGGGATGGAGGGTGTGCTCGGAGCCCGCCTGGTGGGCGGGGGATTCGGCGGCTCAACCCTGAACCTGGTCAGGGAAGAGGCGGTGGATGCCTTTCATTCCCGGATAAGGGAGATTTACGAGGAGGAGACCGGGAAACAGCCTTCCGTGTTCACTGTGCGCACGGCTTCGGGTACGGAGGTGACAAGGCCAGGGTAGCAGGCTTTTCAGTAGAGTCCTCCAATTTTCCTTATTTGGAGGCCGAGGGTGTCGGCCCGGCTCAGATAAAGGGATCCCTGCCTGTCCATCCAGTGAGGCGTCATGCGGAAATCTTCTCCTGAAGACAGTCTCCCGTACCTCCTCAGTTCTCCGGTCTCCGGATCAAAATTTTCCATGACGAATTCCGTCTCCTCCTCCCCGAATCGGTGGTAAAAGTGCACAAGATTCCCGCCCTCCACTACGAAGAGCCCGTAAGCGTTGATCTGTTCGTAGACAACGGTCAGGTTCTGATTTGACACCTCAATGCTGATAATATTGGCGGGGGGAATGGTGTTTACAACATTCATTTCAGCGGCAGATCCGCTGACCATGCTGACAGGATTCTCTACGGTGTAATAGCCGTTCCTGATCCCTGACAGGTCCCATTTGCCGGGAGTACCTCTCTCATAGATCAGGAGCCTCCCGCTGTACCGGGCAGGGGCAAAAGCGACCCGTCCCTCCTCAAGTACGGCCACGTGTCCGGCGGAATTGCGAATGGCATTCAGGATCCGTTCATCCTCCTGGACAGTGGCATCCGACAAACTGCCGAAAGAGCTCGCAATCCGGGAGAAGTCGGCCGGAAAAATGTGCAAAAAACGTTCCCTGTCGGCATGCCAGCCCGAAACGAGGAACCGCCCGTCGGGCAGCTCCTTGATATCCCGGACCGCCCGGATTCGCAATTGCGGCTGATTCAGCAGCATATTCCCTTCCCCGTCAAAGACGGAGATGCGGCTGTTTCCACGGTCCGCTACAACAAGGCGGCCACGGCTGTCCGCATACAGATGGGTGACCTGTTCAAACTCCGCCGGTCCGGCCCCTTGCCGTCCGAAAGCAAGCAGAAATTGTCCTTTCGGGCCGTATTTCAGAACGCGGTGGCTGTCGCTGTCATAGATGTAAATGTCGCCGCCGGGGCTCGAAGCAGCATGTTCAACGGAAGCAAGGAGAGGTTCCGCACCGTCTCCTCCATCTCCTCCGGCTATGTAAAACTGCTCCTCAAGGGTGATTTCAGCGGGAGGCGGGTATTCCTCTCCTGTTTCGTTGCCGCAGCCGGCCAGCAGAACGATTGCCAGGCAGAGAAGCAGGCGGGAGGAACAAGGGGGGATTGGCTGTCCATAAGCGGGGTCCATGTTAAAAAATATGGTCTTAATCATAGGCGTTGGGAGAATGGAATGCAAGAGCAATGCCGATAGGGCTGTCCGGAGAGAGGCTTACCCGAGTGGACGGAATTTACGGGGCCTGTCCAAGCAGAACTCCCCCAGTTTTGTTATGTTTCGCTAAATCTGTCGGATTCTTGCATTCGTTCACACCCATTCAATTACACACTGCCATGTTTAGAAAAGGACTGCTCGCCGGACTCGTTTTTTCCCTTTTGCTTGTTGCCGGACTTCAGAATCACTTGCTGGCCCAGCAGACGGGCTTCGCTGAAGGTGATTCCAGCCATACCGATCTCCCCCTTAAGCCCGATCGCACGGTTCACCTGCAGACCGACGAGGCCACCTGGCTCTCGATCGACGTGCATCCGGACGGTTCGAAAATGATCTTCGACTTTATGGGCGATCTCTATGAATTGCCCGTCGACGGCGGAGAGCCCCGGCGGCTGACCCGCGGGCTGGCCTTCGACACCCAGCCCAAGTACAACCACGACGGTACCAAGGTGGCTTTTATCTCCGACCGGAGCGGGGGCGACAACGTCTGGATCATGGACATGGAGACCTACGAAACCGAACAGCGGACCACCGGGAACTACTACCGGATGCAGGATCCGACCTGGACGCCGGACGGAAAGTATATTATCGCCTCGCGTACCGGCACGCGCAGCGGGCTGCATACCCTGCACATGTATCATGTGGACGGCGGCGGGGGTACCGAGCTGATGGATCTTTCCGGGGATACCAAAACCATCGAGGCGGCGGTCGGGCCCGAGGGACGTTACGTCTGGTTCTCGCAAAGAGACGGCGACTGGGACTACAACGCCACGTTCCCGCAGTACCAGATCGCCAAATACGACCTGGAGACCGGCGAGCGCCACACCGTCACCTCCCGCCTGGGATCGGCTTTCCGTCCCACGCTTTCCAGTGACGGACAATGGCTGGTCTACGGGACGCGTGAGAAAACCGAGACAGGCCTGCGCATTCGGAACCTGGAGACAGGCGACGAGCGCTGGCTGGCCTGGCCCGTGCAGCGGGACGACATGGAGTCGCGCGCCACGCTCGGTGTGCTCCCGCGGATGGACTTCACCCCCGACAACGAGTCGGTCATAACCACCTGGGGCGGAAAAATATGGAGCGTGCCGGTGGAAGAGGGAGCGGAGGCGACGGAGATTCCCTTCGAAATCGACGAGGAAGTGGACCTGGGTCCCCGGGTCTCCTCCGAATATCCGATAGAGGATACCCAGACGTTCCTGGCGCGGCAGATCCGCGACGCCGTTCCCTCGCCTGAGGGGGACCGGCTGGCGTTTTCGGTGCTCGACCGCGTCTATGTGATGGACCTTCCGGACGGGGAGCCGCGACGGCTGACCGGCCACGATTTCACCGAAGCGTTTCCGACCTGGTCGCCCGACGGAAGGTGGATCGCCTTCAGTACCTGGAACCCGGAGGAGGGGGGACATATCTACCGCGCGAGGAGCAACGGCAGCGGAAATCCACAGCGTCTCACCGAGCGGTCGGCCGTCTACCAGCAGCTGGCATGGTCCAAGACCCAGGACCGCATCGTGGCAACGCGGGGCGAGGACCGAACGTACTACACTTCTCCCGGCCCTTACGTGCCTTTCTCGGCGGAAGAGCTGGTGTGGATTCCCTCGGGCGGAGGCGAAGCCTCTTTCATCGCCACCACCGACGGCCGTTTCAACCCCCATTTTGTAAAGGAGAGCGACCGCATCTATCTTAACAGTTACGGTGACGGGCTTATTTCCATCCGCTACGACGGCACCGACCAGCAGTCGCACCTGGAAGTTACCGGATCTTCGCCTCCCGGATCCGGGGGACCCTCCAGTGCTTCGACCATCCTGATGGCCCCGGAAGGCGACCAGGCGCTGGCCGTGGTGGGGAGCGACATCTACACGGTAACGGTGCCGAAAACCGGCGACGCTCCCTCCATCAACGTTTCGAATCCGGACCGGGCGGACTTCCCCGCGATGAAGCTGACCGAGATAGGGGGACAGTTCCCGGCCTGGGGATGGGACGGAAATACCATTCACTGGTCCATCGGACCCGCTCACTTTATGTTTGATCGGGAGGCCGCCCTGGAGCGCCGGCGCGAGCAGGAAGCCTACGACCGGCAGAAAGAGGAGGAAGAGGCGGAGTCGGGCGAGGAGGAAGAAGAGGAGTCCGAAGAAGACGAGGAAGATCCCGATCGCCCCGAAGATTACGAGCCCGAGGAGCTCCGGGTGGACATTGAGGCCTCGCGGGACCTGCCGGAGGGCACGCTTGTGCTGCGCGGGGCGCGGGTGATCACCATGAACGAGTATGAGGTGATTGAAAACGCGGACCTGGTGATCGAAGACAACCGGATCGCCGCGGTCGGCGAGCGCGGATCCGTGGAGGTGCCCGAGGGAGCGGAGATCCGCGATGTGAGCGGACGGACCATCATACCGGGTTTTGTGGACACGCACGCGCACGTCCGGCCCTACCGCGACCTGCACCAGCCCCAGATATGGTCGTTTATGGCCAACCTGGCCTACGGGGTTACCACGCTGCGGGATCCCCAGACCGGCACCACAGACCTGCTGACCTATGCCGACATGGTAAAGAGCGGAAAAGTGCTCGGCCCGCGCATCTACCAGACGGGCCCCGGCATTTTCTGGGGCGAGCAGATCGAGGACCTGGATCACGCTCGGGACGTACTCAGGCGCTACAGCGAGTACTACGACACGAAAACCGTCAAGATGTACGTGGCCGGGAACCGCGAGCAGCGGCAGTGGATCCTGATGGCCTCCCGGGAGCAGAACATCATGCCCACCACGGAGGGATCGCTGAACATGAAGCTCAACCTGAACATGATGATGGACGGCTACTCCGGACAGGAACACAACTATCCGGTGACCCCGCTCTACCAGGACGTAATACAGACCACCGCCGAATCGCAGATGGCCTACACACCAACCCTGCTGGTCACCTACGGCGGTCCCTGGGCCGAGAACTACTTCTATGAGCGGGAGGATGCGGTCAATAACCCGAAGCTGCGTCATTTCACCCCGGAAGAGGACCTGGAAGGGAAGGCCCTCCGCCGCGGCGCGGGCTGGTTCCACGAGAGTCAGTACGTGATGGACCGGCAGTCCCGCACCGTGAAGGGGATCTACGATGCCGGCGGTATCAACGGCGTGGGCAGCCACGGGCAGCTCCAGGGACTGGGTTACCACTGGGAGCTTTGGGCGATGGCCTTTGACGACATGGATCCGCACAAGGCGCTCCGCGTTGCCACCATTCAGGGGGCGCGGGCCCTGGGCCTTTCCGGGGATATCGGCACCATAGAGTCCGGCAAGCTGGCCGACCTTCTGATCCTCGACCGCAACCCGCTGGAAAACCTGCGCAACACCGATTCCATCCGCTACGTGATGAAGAACGGCCGCCTCTACGAGGGGGATACCCTCAACCAGGTCTGGCCGCTGCAGGTGGAGACGGGTCCGCTCTGGTTTCACACCGAAGAGCCGGATAACCTCCCCGGCCTGCAGAACGCGGGCGGGTTCTGACAGGCGATTTGCAGTTCAGGATTTTATGATTTAATTACATAACGGAAATTTCAATAAATCCGACACCCATGAAAAAATTACATCTCGGCATTCTGCTCGTTTTTATCATCGCAGCCTGCAGTCAGCAGCCGGATCTTACCCAATCCGCCTCCTTTGTCACCCAGCTGGGAAACGACACGCTGGTGGTGGAACAGTTTGATAAAAGCGAGAACGGAATTCAGGCCCGGGTCATCATGAGAAGCCCTGAGCTCCGTTTTTCTTCCTATGACCTCGTCATGGACGAGGCCGGGGGCATTCAGAACATGATCCGGGTAGACCATCCCGCTGAGGAAGGTTTCTCCGCCGCGGGCGATACGGTGCAGACGGTGGAGCAGTCAGGCGACAGCCTCATCGTCCGCTACAGCACCGAAGAGGGAATCCAGCGTTTTGCCACCGAATACCGGGAGGGCACGCTTCCCTTTATCGACCAGGTGCACTGGCCCTTTGAGGCGGCCCTGAACCGGGCATCGGGCATGAGCGCGGACAGTATCGACCAGCCCCTGCTTTCCGGGCCCCGTACCTCCACTTTCGTTCTGGCAAAACTCTCCGCTGATTCCATGACCATCCGGCATCCCACGCGCGGGGTGATGGGAGTGGAGGTGGACGAGAACGGAAATCTGCAGTTCCTGGACGCCGGCCTGACCACCCGCAAGCTGAAAGTGGACCGTGTGGCCCCGCTGGATATGTCCGCCGCCGGGGAACGTTTCAGGGAGATGGGAGCTGTCGGGGAGCTGTCGGATGCCCGGGAAGCCAGCTACACCGTGCAGGGTGCCGAATTTTCCGTTTCTCACGGCGTGCCCATGAAACGGGGCCGCGAGATTTTTGGAGGCATTGTGCCCTGGGGAGAGACCTGGAGGACCGGCGCCAACGCGGCCACCCATTTCAGTACTTCCGCCGACCTGATGGTGGGCGACCTGGAAGTGCCCGCCGGTGAGTATACGCTCTTTACCGTCCCGGAAGAGGATGGCGGAACCCTGATGATCAATCGTGAGACCGGCATTAACGGCCAGTCCTACGATCCCTCGATGGACCTGGGACGCGTGCCCATGCAGATCGCCACCCAGGACACCGTCACCGAGCGGTTCACCATAACCGTGGAGGAGGAGGGAGACGGGGGCGTCCTGAAGCTGATATGGGATCAAACGGTTTTCTCCATTCCCTTTCAGATACAGTAGGAGGGGGGGCTTTATCTCATGGCCATACGGTTCCTGGCGTTGCTTCTGACTTTTTCCGCCTTCTCCCCGACGCCTTCCGCGGTAGCCCAGACGCCGCTCCAGGAAGGCCTGGAAGCTGAGAAGGAGGGAAATTACGAGGAAGCCCTGGAGATCTGGCTGGGAGCCAAGGCAAAAGCGGACCGCCCCAGCCTGGCCGTTGGCCGGAACTACATCCGCCTGTCCACCGAGCAGGGGCTGAAATCCTATTATGAGGCGGCTTCGGCCATGTATATCTGGGGGATATCGGGCGAGGATACCCCCTACCGCAAGGAGAGCCTCGCGAGGGAGATCGAGATGCTGGAGCCGCTGCTGGGCGACCAGCGCCGGGGGGAGTGGACCCGGATGCTGGAGGAAAACGAACCGGCTCTTCTGGAAGAGATGAGGCGCTGGTGGAAAGCCGTGGATCCCACGCCGGATACGCCCTACAACGAACGGCTGGTGGAACACTGGGAGCGCATTGCCTACGCGCGGGAGCATTTCACGGAGGGAGATCGTACGGTGTACGGGACCGACGACCGGGGAGTGACCTACGTGCGGTACGGGGAGCCGGAGCGAAAGTTCACCGATACCTTCAACATTTCGGGAGACGACGTCTACAACCTTACCATCCAGCTCCTGACTGCCTGGAAGCCGAATACGACCCAGGTACCCGAATCATGGCGTACCTTCGCACGGGCAATGCAGAATGCGGCGGGCCAGCTCTTTTTCCCGCCACCGCGTTTCGAGGTATGGATCTACGAAAGCCAGTACCTGGACACGGAGGAGAACCTGCTTAAATTTTTCGGGGAGGTACAGGGGGGACCCTTCCGGGAAGTGACGGCCCTCGATGAGCTGATTCCCCTGTCCGGCTTTACGCTGACCTCGCGGTACGCTTACCAGGGTGTGGAGGGGGGCGTTGATTTTTCGATCAATCCGGCGATGCTGCTCCAGGAGTTGATGTACCGGGAGGTCGCCTCCATGGATCCGGTGCTCTCCACCCACTACTCCAGGCTGAACAGCCGTCTTTTTCGTGCCGGCGATCCACCCGGCAAGGAGTATGCGCAAATTGCGCGCCAGCGCCATACCCACGACGCGGAGGTGCGCCTGAACGAGGCTCCGGAAGAGTCGTCCACCATCACCAAGGAGCTGGGAAATATTCCGCTGGAGATCCACCAATACCGTCTGCTGAATGAGGGGAACCGTCCCGTATTCGCCACCTTCATGAACAGCCGTCCCCAGCAGCGGTTCCTGGAGGACCTGGCCGCCAACCAGGATTCGATGTTCGCCGGCCTGAGCGATTCGGCCCAGGTCCGGACCTTGGTGAACAGCTACCAACTCCATCACGGCGTGCAGATCCTGAGCGCGGAGGGTGAGGTCCTCACCGACACCCGCTACCAGCCCACGCTGCGCATCGACGGCTCGGACATGCAGGTGGCGAGCGGATCGGCTTTCATGATTCCTTTTGCAGGCGAGGGGGCCGGACAGGTGTTCTTTGCCGAGCTGCATAACCGGCATCCCGACAGCGAGCCCCGCGTGGAGACGCCCTTCCCCGACCATCTTCGCGGGATGGGGCGCGAGGAGGTTCCCCAGCCGGAACCGCTGGATACGGACCCGTCCGAGCTGCAGATGGGAGACCTGATCCTGGGCTACGGGAAGACCGATTCGGCCTCCGCTGGAAGCCTCTTCCCCTTTGTGATCTCCGTCAACCGGCATATTCCGGCGGGCGAGCCCCTGGCTCTCCACGTGGAAGTCTACCATCTGCGGGAGGGAGAGGACGCTCTCAGGGACTTCAGCCTGGAGTATGAAATCCGGCCGGTCAATTTCCTGGGGTGGACCCGTGAGCGACAGGACCAGTTCAGCCTGACGCTCAACTTCCGGCAGAACGAACCGCGCTTTACGGAGGACCTTGAAATCGAGGCGGCCGACCTGCAGCCGGGGAGGTATGTGCTCCGGCTGAGGGCGATCGACCGGGTAAGCGGACAGGAAGTGAGCAGGGAGGTGGAATTCGAGGTCACGGAGCCGGCCGAAGGGAATTGACAGAACGGGCGGAAAACGGTTTTACCGCTTGAGCAGACGGGAGGAGTTCAGCAGGATGCCCAGGTCCGGCAGCGACTGGGCGGCCGCGGCCAGAATGGGAGGCAACAGCCCGAATGCGGCCAGTGAGAGTCCGGCGATATTGTAGAGCGTAGTAAAACCGAAGTTCATGCGAATGACCCGCATGGTGCTCCTGGATTTGTTAAAGAGGCGGGGTACCAGGGTCCAGTCATTTCGCATGAGGGCGATATCGGCCGTCTCCAGTGCAACGTCGGTACCGCTGCCCATGGCTATGCCGACATCCGCCTGGGCCAGGGCAGGGGCGTCGTTCACCCCGTCCCCGATCATGACCACTTTCCTCCCGGCCTCCTGGTGGCGGCGGACAACAGCAATTTTGTCTTCCGGCAGCAGCTCCGCCCGATAATCGATCTCCAGCTTTTTCGCGAGCTGCCGGGCTACCGCCTCGTTGTCGCCGGTCAGCAGCTCAATCCGATCCAGTCCCCCTCCCCGTATTTGAGCGATGGATTCCCTGATCTGTTTTCGTTCGGTGTCCCGTGCCGCCAGGTAGCCGATCAGCGTCTCGTTCCGCTCCACGGCCATGACGGTTTTGCCCTCGCGCTCCATCTCCGTTACCATCTCGCTGCGTCCGGCGGAGTCTCCTTCCCGTTTTCCGACCCGGATCTGGTTTCCCTCCATACGCGCTTCCACGCCGAGGCCGGGCAGAGCGGTGAAATCCTCCGGGTCGCGTATCTCCAGGTTTCGCTGGCGGGCAGCGGTGCGGACCGCCTCGGCCAGGGAATGTTCGGAAAACTTCTCGGCCCCGGCCGCAAGCGAGAGCAGCTCATCTTCGGAAAGGCCGTTTACCGGGCGAACGTCGGTCAGTTCGGGGCGGCCCAGGGTGAGGGTGCCGGTCTTGTCGATCAGGAGAACCTCCGCCTTCTCCAGCACCTCCAGGTATTTCCCGCCTTTAACGAGTATGCCTTCCCGGGCGCCGGAACCGATGGCGGCCAGCAGGGCGACCGGCGTGGCGAGGGCAAAGGCGCAGGAGCAGGCGACCACGAGGACGGCCACGGTGGACATGACGCTCCCGCTCAGAAGCCAGGTGAGCAGGGCGATGGCGGCGACCACGGGCAGGTACCAGGCTGAAAACTTGTCCGCGTATCGCTGGACGGGACCTTTCCGCGCTTCTGCCTGTTCCACCAGGTGAATGATCTTGCCAAAAGTAGTCTCTTTACCGACAGCGGTGGCCCGAATGAGGACCCGTCCCCCCTGTACGATGGAGGAGGCGTAGACACGGGAGCCCTCCGAGACTTCCAGGGGCATCGATTCGCCCGTGATGGCGGATTGATTCACGGTGGCCGTGCCCTCCGCCACTTCGCCGTCCACCGGTATTTTGCCCCCGGGCCGGACCACCACCATGTCCCCGGGCCGGACCTTATCGGCCGAAACCTCTTTCTCTTCGCCGTCTTTCCATAGAATCGCCTTCGCCGGGGCGAATTCGCTCAGTGAGCGCAGGGAGTCCCTCGCCTTGTCGGTCGTATACCCCTCGATATAGTCGCCCGTGCGCATGAAAAATACTACAATGGCGGCCGTCACCCACTCGCCCGCCGCGAGCGCGGCAGCGGCGCCCAGGGCCATCAGTGCGTGCGCCACCACCTGTCCCCGGAAGGCCGCCGTGACCACTTTGCGGAACACCGGGTAGCCCATAAGGAGCACCAGTATGGCGCCGGCCCAGAAGGGGATAAAGCCGGTAACGCGCTCAAATAGCCCCAGCCACTCTCCCGCGACCACCACGAAAAGTACGGCGCCGAATACCAGTCCGAACAGGCGGAAGGTCTTTCCCGCCATTTCATCGGTGAAGTCGTTGCCGGAGCGGCTGTGCGCCTCTTCGCCCTCTTCGTCGAAGCTAACGCGGTACCCGACCCCCTCTACCGCCTCGCGAATACGCTCGGGGGCGGGCGGTGAACTGGCGGTCTGGATATAGGCTTTCTCCGAGGAGAGCAGTACATCGGCCGACTCAACGCCCTCTACCTTCTCCAGCGCCTGCCGCACGCTGCGAACGCAGCCCGCGCAATCCATGCCTTTGACGGTGATTTCCATCGCTGTGTCGCTTTCGGTTCTGTCGTTTCGGTTCCAGGTCCAAAGATATCAAAATTGCGACAGTATTCCGTTATCCATTTGGCTGGACCGGTGTTCACATGAAAATGTGATTTAAATCCCCTGGAGGCGTCCCTACTTTATTCTCAGAAGAAGCGAAACCGCTAATGCTAATGCATAGAACCATGATAAAGCGATTCTGGTACCTGTTACTTGTACTTCTGATGCTTGCCGGATGCGACGCCCTGGTTACCGACAGTTTTCCCGGCAGCGACTTCTTCGAGGACGCAGAGGAGATCCCCTTCTCGGAGGTAAAAAAGGATCACTATGCCAGCCTTGAAGTGGGGGCGCAGAACCGGGTCATTCGCCAGGAGCAGGTCTTCCGGGAGATGTGGAATAAGCTCTATGCGGACCACTCGCCCGTACCGGAGGTGCCCGAAATTGACTTCGAAGAGCGCATGGTACTGCTCACTGTATTGGGTCAGCGTCCAACCGGCGGCTACGGTCTGCGCATCGAGAAAGTGGCTGTCGCGGACGGAGAGCTGGGCGTACACCTTATTAAAAGCGAGGCAGGGGATAACTGCGCCACCACGCAGGCCCTCACCAATCCCATCCACATCGTTACGATTCCGGCGAGCAGATCGGAGGTAACCTTCTACGAAGAGAAAACCGTAAAGGATTGCAGTCAATAAGGTTACGACTGTCTTTTAATGTATAATATACCTGTTTCTCCGCTCCAAGCCTGGTAGGTGCTGCCCAACAGGCGGCAAAGCGGCTACGACCGTTCCAGGAAATGCGTCTTCCCGGGCACCTTGTCCATTACCGACGCTTTCACCACCGATCTCTTGCCGTAGCGGTTGTTGACGGCGTCCTGCGCCAGGTAGAAGCGGCGCTTCTCCTCGCCCTCCCGGAAGAAAAGCTCCTGCTGGCCGCTGTGGTCCACCTTCACCGTGCCGAGGCCGATTCCGCGCAGCGTCTCGCCGGATTCCAGCAGGCGGCGTATCCGGGGATGCGCCCCCTTCATACACTCGTAGAAGACATAGTCGTCCAGGTTGGTGTACCCCCGGGTGTTGAAGCGGAAGGAGACTCCCCGGTTGCGGCTGTCTTGCACGCGCAGGTAGCAGAAGTACTGCCGCGCCCGCAGCCGGTAGCCGCGCATGCGGTAGCAGAGCTGCTGCACCCCCTGCATGATCTCTCCCCGGATGTGCTCCACATCATCGCTCCGGTCGCTGAAGGTGTGCATGTAGTTGAGCCGCTCGGGCACCATCTGCTGGTCGGTGAGTACGCGGGCGCGGTCCTTGCCGGCCACCATCTCCCAGGCGATTTTGCCGAAGTACTGCCCGAAGAGGTCCTGGAAGAGGGGATATCCGCGCTCGACCGCCTCCCCGATGGTATAGAGTCCCCGTGATTTCAGCTTTTCGAAACGCTTGCGGCCAATCCCCCACACTTCCTTCAGGGACAGGGAATGGATCTGCTCGGCGGCCGCCTCCTCGTCCAGCACCAGCGTCACCCCGTTGGGCTTGTTGAGGTCACTGGCCAGCTTGGCATAGGTTTTCGAGTAGGAGACCCCCAGCGAGCAGACCAGCCCGATCTCCCGGTATATGAGGTTGCGGAGCTGCCGGGTGTAGCGCAGGATCTCCTCCCGGCTGCGCCCCTTCAAAAAATTGATATCCAGAAAGTACTCGTCCATCGAATACTGCTCCACGGTGGGGGCGAACTCCTCCAGCGCCTGCTCGATCAGCCCGCTGATCCCTTTGTACTTTTCGTAGTGGGCCTGCAGTCCGATGGCCCAGGGGCAGAGCTGCTCGGCCTCGAAGGCGCTCATTCCCGTCTTGATGCCGAAAGCGCGCGCCTCGTAGGAGCTGGTGGCCACGATGCCGCGGGGCGTGCCGTCGGGCT
>CAZGSL010000035.1:0-19742 GCA_964528445.1 uncultured Balneolaceae bacterium
AGAAAACGGTCACGATAAGCCACATCTCCGGGGTGCGGAACTTGTTGAAGTAGGGCACGTTGCGGAACATGAACTCATTGAGGGCGGGAAAGTGGTAGCCGAGGGAGAAGAGCGCCGTCAGCGTCCCCGTGCCCAGGAAGAGGTATTTGATCTTTTTGCGGTAGTGGAAGATGGCGAAGAGGGCCAGCACGAAGACCAGCGCCCCCATATAGTGCGGCCCGCTGGTCACCGACTTGGGACCCCAGTATGCCTCGCCCGAGGAGCCCCCGAAAAGCCCCGGGATGATCAGCGTAAGCAGTTCGCCTACGCCCTGGGACCAGTTGAAGGCATACTCCAGGTTGAGTCCCCCGCCTCCCGCCTCCAGGGCGGATCCGCCGCGTATGCTGTAGGGGGAGTACTCGTAGAGCCGCCAGTATTTCTGCATGGTGCCCAGCAGTCCCAGCACCCCGCCCAGGGCCAGCAGGCCGGTCGCTTTCCCCCACTCCGGCGGGGTAAGTCCACGGCGGCTTTTCCAGGCGCGGGCGCCCTCGTAGATCCACCAGAACAGCAGCAGGTAGAGAAAATAGTAGGTCACCTGGGGATGCCCCGCGCGCATATGGAGGGTAAAGGCCACGGCCAGGGTAAAAAGTCCGGCGAGCCATCGCTTTTCGCGGAGAATGAGCCAGGCGCCCGACAGCACCCAGGGGACGAAGGCGAGGGCCAGCAGCTTGGCGTTGTGGCCCGCCCCGATAATGATGGGAATGTAGGTGGTAAAGGCGAAAAAGAGCGATCCCAGGGCGGCCGTCAGGGGACGGGCTCCCATAAGGATAAGCAGCAGATAGCCTCCCCCGAGCAGCACCCAGTAGGGAGCGGCCGGGTAGATCGACTCGAACAGGCCGAACAGCAGATCGTCCACGTGCGGTACGGCCATCTGGACGGAGATGACGTAGGCGGGCATGCCGGAGAACATGTTGGTGGCCCAAAGCGGCTCCTCCCCGTGCTGCTCGCGGTGTTCGATCACCGACTCGGCGCTCGCCCTCCACTGCAGGGCGTCGTGCGCCAGGTACCGCTCTCCCCCCAGGATGGTGGCATTGTAGAGGATCACGGGCAGGATCAGCAGCACCGCCAGGGCGATGATGTGCCGCGTGCGTGCCGGCAGGCGGGAGATAAAATCTTCTTTCAGCCGGGATTGCTTGTGGTCGGAGGACATGGAGAGAGATCGGTTATTCGATGACGCGAGGCACCCGGAAGTAGTCGGAATCGGCGTCCGGCGCGTTTTTCAGGGCCTCCTCGTGGGAGACCGGCTCCCCGGCCGTGTCGTCCCGGAAGCGGTACTCCAGGTCGATGACGTGTTCCAGCGGTTCCACCCCTTCCGTATCCACCTCCTGCAGGGTGGAGACGTACTCCAGGATCCGGTTCATATCTTCGGCCAGGCTCTCGGTCTCCTCTTCGTCGAGATGCAACCGGGCCAGGTCGGCCACGTATTGTACTTCCTCCTTGCTGACGGACATGAATGAGGCGTTTTACAGGTTCAAATGGATTTCAAAGGTAACAAAGAAAGCGTAAGTTTCTAAGCCCGCAATCTCTCCTTTTCACCGTATCGGTGCATGGCCTGGCGAGGCGCTGCCGGGGATTCGGAGGGAGCGGTACTAGAATGTTGAGCCAAAGTTTATGATCTTACGGATCTCTGAAACGAGACATTCCCAAATGGTCAGGAAAAAAGTTGAGATAGTCAACGAGGCGGGCCTGCACGCGCGGCCGGCGGCGAACCTGGTGAAACTGGCCAGTTCGTTTGAGGCCGATTTTTTCATTCACATGTACGGCTACCGGGTCAACGGGAAGAGCATCCTCGGGGTGATGACCCTGGCGGCCGAGAAGGGAACGGAGCTGGAGCTGGAGCTGGACGGGCCGGACGAGGAGAAGGCGCTGGAAGCCATCGAGGAGCTTATTCAAAACGGATTCGGGGAATCGTGACCATTATGGAAGAGACCGCATCCAGATCACAGATCGTCGCCCGCGGAGTTCCGGCCTCGCCGGGAATCGCCAGAGGACCCCTCTGCCGGTACCGGCGGTTCCGTCCCGGCCTCTCCAAGGCGCGCATATCTAAAAACGAGGTGGAGGATCACCTCTCGCGCTGGCGGGAGGCCTCCCGGCGCGTGCTGGAGGAGCTGCGGAAGATGATCGACGCGGAAGAGAACGGGGAGACCCGCGCCATCCTGGAGGCCCAGGTGCAGATTGTGCAGGATCCCGACCTGAAATCGGGGATCGAAGAGAGCATACGGGAAGAGCGCAGGTCGGCCGGTCAGGCGATTCGGAGGATATTCAACGAGTACCTGCACGTGATGAACCGGCGGATGGACGAAAAGGGCCGCAACCCGGCGGTCGACCTGACCGACCTGAGGGACCGCCTGGTCGAGTTTGCTGTGGACGAAGAGGAGCGTCTCCGCATCGAAGAGGACGCGGTGGTTATCGCTCGGGAGCTCAGCGCGAGGGAGGTCATCCGCCTGTCGGGCAGGAAAGTACGGGCGCTGGTCACCGACAGGGGGGGACCCAATGCCCATGCGGCCATCATCGCCCGCTCGATGGGGATTCCGACGGTGGTGGGCACCGGCGAGCTCTACCGGCGCGCGGGTGACGGCATGGAGGCGATCGTGGACGGGGTCGGCGGAGAGGTGATCCTCAATCCGGACGAGGAGTCGCTGCGGGAGTACCGGCGCAAAACCAGCGAGATGGAGGAGCGGCGGACCCGCCTGGCGAAGCTCTGCCGGAAGCCCGACGAGACGGCGGACGGACATGGCTATGCGCTGAGGGCCAACGTGGAATTTCCCGAGGAGCTGGAGAAGGTCCGCCTCTTCTGCGCGAAGGGAATCGGCCTGCTCCGCACGGAGTCGGTCTACCTGGAGCGCTCGCACTTTGACGATCTGGAGAAACAGGAGGAGTTTTACGGGAGGATGATGGAGGAGACCGGGGATTACCCGGTGACCATCCGCCTGTTCGACGCGGGAGGGGATAAGTTTCTGCCGAAGGGCGGGCCGGAGGACAACCCCTTCCTGGGGTGGCGGGGCATCCGGCTGCTGCTCGACGAGCGGGAGCTGCTGCGGGACCAGCTCCTGGCGGTGCTGCGGACGGCGGGACGTTACCCGGGGCGGATCCGGATTCTGGTTCCGATGGTATCCCGCCCGGGAGAGGTGAAGGCGGTCCGCGGGGAGATGGAGCGGATCAACAGCCGGCTGCGCGATGAGGGAGAGCGGCACGATCCGGAGGTGCAGCTGGGAATTATGGTGGAGGTCCCCTCCACCGCGCTCCAGGCGGATGTTTACGCGCCGATGGTGGATTTTTTCAGCATCGGGACCAACGACCTCACCCAGTACCTGATGGCGGTGGACCGCGGCAACGAGCGGGTCTCCGGGCTGTACGACCAGCGGCACCCGGTGATATGGGAGCTCATCCGCCGGTGCGCGCGGTCGGCCGAAAAACACGGGATCGGCATTTCGGTCTGCGGGGAGCTCGCCTCCGACCCGGTCTCCGCCGCCTGCCTGGTGGGAATGGGGATCGGTGACCTGAGCATGTCGCCCGCCCGCATACCCGAAGTAAAGGCGCTGCTCAGGAAGCGGACCCGGGAGGAGATGAACGAGCTGGCCGGCAGGGCCCTGGAGACGGGGGAGATAGAGAGGATTGAGGAGATGTTCAGCAACTGGAAGTAACGAACAGGATGGTATCATGGCCGAATTGAGCGAAGAGCGAATCAAAGCGGTGGATACCCACGGAATGTGGGATCTTCTTGCCGGATTTCCCGGCCAGTGGTCGGAAGCGGTGGAGGGCACCGGGGACCTGGATCTCGATATCGACCCTTCCCGGATACGGAACATCTGCCTGGCCGGCATGGGGGGATCCGCCATCGGGGCCGACCTGATACGCGCCTACGCCTACCGCAGCTGTCCCCATCCGGTGCAGGTGGTCCGCCACTACGAAATACCCGGGTGGGTGGACGAGCATACGCTTTTTATCTCCTGCAGTTTTTCGGGGGATACCGAGGAGACCCTCTCCGCCCTGGAGGGCGCGCACAAGCGCGGGGCGCAGATGATCGGCGTCACTTCAGGCGGGGAGATGCTGCGGAAGGCCTCCCTGGAGGGTTTCGACTACGTAAAAATTCCCGGCGGCATGCCGCCCCGGGCGGCACTGGGATACAGCTTCGTACCGCTGTTCCGGATTTTTCAGTTCCTGGGATACCTGGACGAGGGGGGGCGGGAACTTGACGAGACCCGGCGGCTGCTCGCCGAGCAGGCGGAGATGTACCGGGACCTGGAGGAGAACGAGGCGCTCTCCCTGGCGAGGGCGATCGACGATACCCTGCCGGTCGTCTATTCCGACGCGCTGCTCATGGAGCCGGTCAACCTGCGCTGGCGGGGCCAGTTCGGGGAGAACGCCAAGACGCTCTCCTACGGAAACGTGCTCCCGGAGATGAACCACAACGAGATCGTGGGATGGGAACGCGTGGTGCACCTGACCGGGCGACTCTCGGTGATCATGCTGGAGGACAAGGAGGACAATGCCCGCGTGCGCCGCAGGATGGAGATCGTGAAGGAGCTGATAGACGACCAGACCGCCTCCCTGCACCGCCTCACGACCCGGGGCGAGAGCCGGCTGGCCCGGATGTTCTCCCTCGTGCAGATGGCCGACTGGACCAGCTTCTATCTGGCGCTCATCAACGGGGTGGATCCCACGCCCATCGCCAAGATCGATCTGCTCAAAAGCCGCCTGGCGGAGAGCTGACCGTGTTCGACGCCGACCGATTTCACGCCCTTCTGGAGACCAGGTGGCTGGGCCGCAGCGATCTTCTGTTCGAGGAGCTGGAATCCACCAACAGCCATATGAAGAAGCTGCCTGCCGGCGAGATCACCCACGGCATGCTCTGCCTGGCGGACCACCAGACGCGGGGAAGGGGACAGTACGAGCGGAGGTGGGAATCCCGTCCGGGCGAAAACCTCACTTTCACCCTCTGCTTTTGTCCCCCCGAGGCGAAGCGTCTGCACGTGCTGACGCTGGCCGCCGCCCTCGCCATGCTCCGGCGCATGGAGGAGAGGACCTCCGCCGAAGCGTCGCTGCGCTGGCCCAACGACCTTTTTCTCGGCGAGCGGAAAGCCGGCGGACTGCTGACGGAGGCGGTCTTCAGCGGCAACGAGCTGGACCGGGTGCTGGTGGGGATCGGACTGAACGTGAACCAGACCGATTTTCCGGACGACCTGGGGGAGAGGGCGACCTCCCTCCGCCTGGAGGGAGGGGAGGAGATCGACCGGGAGGCGTTCCTGGCCCGGTTCCTCTCGTCCATGGAGTACCAGTACACCCGATGGCACAAGCGCAACACGGATCTCCTCCGTGAGATCAACCAGCGCATCCTCGGCTACGGCCGGTGGGTGCGGCTGGAGGTGAACGGGAAGAAGTGGGAGGACCCCTGCAAGTTTGTGGGAGTGAACGAGGAGGGACGCTTGTTGGTAGTGGATGAGGAGGGAGATATCAAATCTTTCAGTTATGAACAGATCCGGCTTGTCCTCGATTGAAAAGGAGCTTGTTCGCCGCGCGGAAGAGACCTTCGGGGCGGAGGGCGATCCGCGCCTGGTCCTGGCCGTGAGCGGGGGACCCGATTCGATGGCCCTGATGCACGCCTTCCACCGGACGGGCATGGAGGCGGTGCCGGTCCACCTCAACTACGGCCTTCGGGGAGAGGAGTCCGACGCCGACGCCGCCCTGGTAAGGGAACAGGCGGAGAAGTGGGGATACGAGCCGCGTATCCTCGAGGCGGACCCCCGGGGAGCGGAGGAGGAGAACACCCAGCAGTGGGCCCGCCGAAAACGGTACGAGGCGTTCCGGGCCGTGGCCCGGGAGCAGTCGGCCGACGGCGTCGCCCTGGCCCACCACGAGGACGACCAGGCCGAGACGATCCTGCAGAAGATTTTTCGCGGCGGAGGCATGGAGAGCTGGCAGGGGATGGAGGTATGGGACGGCGAGCTGTTCCGCCCCCTCCTCGGGACCTCCCGCCGTGAGATCGGGGAGTATGTCCGCGAGTACGATATTCCCCACCGGACCGATCGCAGCAACCTGGAGTCGAAATACGCCCGTAATTTCCTGCGCAACGAGTGGCTGCCGGAAATGGCGTCCCGCTTCCCGGGCTGGAAAAGGAACGTGCTGAGGGTGGCGAGGGAGGCCGGGACGTTCGAGAGCGCCCTGGAGTGGATACACGATCGCCTGGCGGACGAGCGGGGGCGGCTGGACCGCGAGGGTCTGCTTGAACTGGAACCCTCCCTGCTGAAAGCGCTGGTGCTTCACCTGGCGCGGAAGGTCGAACCCGGCGCTTCGGTCAGCGGAAGCGCACTGGACGAACTGGAGAAGCTTCAAACGCTGCAGACCGGCAAGGCGATCCGGCTGACGGAGAACCTGGAGGTACTCCGCGACCGCGGCCACTTCAAGCTGGTGGTGGAGAGCGGCGAGCGGCCCGTCTCCGTTCCCCTTCCCCGGAAGCGGCTGGCGGATCGCCCGTTCCGGTTCAACGGACTCCGTTTCGCGGTGGAATCCTGCGGGGAGCCGGAATTCGGGGAGAAGCTCTACCTGGACGCCGACGCAATCGAATGGCCGCTGACCCTTCGGCGATGGGAGGAGGGCGACCGCTTTCGTCCCCTGGGCATGGAGGGCCGCCAGAACGTCTCCGATCACCTGACCAACCGCAAAGTGGACGCTTCGGCCCGCTCGGAAGCCCTCCTGCTGACCTCCTTTGAAGAAACCGTCCTCGCGGTTATCTTTCCGCCAATCGAAAACCGTCGTCCCCCGGGAACCATTTCCGAGGAGGCCAAGTGCACGGAGGCGACCGACACGTGCCTGGTCGTCTCCCCTGCCGAAGAGGGAGGCGGTCTCCCGAACCGCCCGGAATGACGACCGGCTTTACGCAAATTTTTAACCTGGTAAACCCCGCATCTTTGCCCTCCTACAACCCGGACAGCATACAGTGCAACGGTGAGACCTTCAGGGTCTACATCACGGAGGAGAAGATACGCCGGCGCGTGGCGGAGCTCGGGGAGCGTCTGACGAGCGACTACGAGGGCAAGAGGCCCATTTTCATCGGGGTGCTGAACGGGGCCTATATATTTCTCTCCGACCTGATGCGGCATGTGGAGCTGCCCTGCGAAGTGGACTTTCTGAAGCTGAGCAGTTACGGGGACGAGAAGGTCTCTACCGGACAGATTACCGACCTGAAGGACATCGACGCCGAC
Organism: uncultured Balneolaceae bacterium; assembly: GCA_964528445.1. Taxonomy (GTDB): domain Bacteria; phylum Bacteroidota; class Rhodothermia; order Balneolales; family Balneolaceae; genus JAXHMM01. Next base: position 7,242 of record CAZGSL010000035.1, read on the forward strand.
ATTACGGACCGCCACGTGATCCTGGTGGAGGATATCGTGGATACGGGCCTCTCCATGAAATACATCGTGGAGAAGCTGGGCGCGAGAAATCCCGCCTCCATCGCCACCGTCTCCCTCCTGCACAAAAGCGAGGCCACCGAGCACGACGTGCCATTGGACTACGTCGGATTTCGCATACCTACGCTCTTTGTGCTGGGGTACGGACTGGATTACGCACAGGAGGGGAGGAACCTGGCGCAGATCTACGTACTGGATCCCGGGGAATAGGATGATTTCCGGCGCATTTCGTTGATAAAATTCGAAGACAGGCTTATATTGAGCCCGCTCTCGGAGAGGTGGCTGAGCGGTCGAAAGCGCTCCCCTGCTAAGGGAGTATACCCTTAACAGGGTATCGAGGGTTCGAATCCCTCCCTCTCCGCTTTTTCCTTCCCTTTGAGAATTTCTCTTCTATTGGTTAAGGTTCGGTGCATGTGATTCGCTAATCCATCATCAATCCACACCCGTTATGAAGACGCGCTCTCTCTCCCTGCTTCTCATCTTCCTGCTCGCCTCCCTTCCCATGTCGGGTCAGGACGCATCGATCCTGGAGGAAACCAGCTACAGCGGACTCCAGCTCAGGAATATCGGGCCCGCCCTCAACACCGGGCGGATAGCCGATATCGCCATCCATCCCAACAACGAGAACACCTGGTACGTGGCGGTGGGCTCCGGCAACGTCTGGAAGACGGTCAACGCCGGCACGACGTGGGATCCCATCTTCGACCACCAGGGCTCCTACTCCATCGGGGCCGTTACCATCGACCCAGGCAATCCCAACATCGTCTGGGTAGGCACCGGCGAGAACGTCGGCGGGCGACACGTGGGCTACGGCGACGGGATCTACCGTTCCACCGACGGGGGACGCTCATGGGAGAATATGGGCCTGGAGAACTCCGAGCACATCTCCAAGATTATTGTTCACCCCAAGAATTCCGATATCGTCTGGGTGGCCGCGCAGGGTCCGCTGTGGAACAGCGGCGATCAGCGGGGACTCTACAAGACCACCGACGGGGGAGAGACGTGGACCAAAACGCTGGGCAACGCCGAGTGGACCGGCGCCACCGACATTGTGATCGACCCGCGGAACCCGGACGTGCTGTACGCGGCCACGTGGGACCGTCACCGGACGCCGGCCGCCTATATGGGAGGGGGACCCGGTTCGGGCGTCCATAAGTCGACCGACGGCGGGGAAACGTGGACCGAACTGGGCGGCGGACTGCCCGGGGGACCCCTGGGCAAAATCGGCCTGGCTATCTCCCCGCAGGATCCCGACCGGATCTACGCCGCCATTGAAACCATCCACACGGAGGGCGGCGTCTGGATGTCGACCGATCGCGGCGCCTCCTGGCAGTATATGTCCGACGCCGTTTCGGGGGGTACCGGACCCCACTACTACCAGGAGCTCTACGCCTCGCCCCACAACTTCGGCGAGCTCTACCTGGTGAGCAGCACCACGCTGATGTCGACCGACCACGGCGCCAACTTTGATTATATTGACAACGGCTCCAAGCACGTGGACGATCACGCCATCGCTTTCAAAAAAGACGATCCCGACTACATCCTGTTCGGGACGGACGGGGGACTCTACGAAACTTACGACAAGATGGAGTCCTGGCGGCACCTCGACAATATGCCGGTTATGCAGTACTACAAGATATCGGTGGACAACGCCAAGCCGTTCTACAACGTCTACGGGGGTACGCAGGACAACGGCTCCAACGGGGGACCCACCCGGACCATGAACTCCGACGGCATTACCAACGGAGACTGGTTCAAGATTCTCGGGGCCGACGGGCACGACAACGCCACCGAGCCGGGCAATCCCGACATCGTCTACGCCGAGAGCCAGGAGGGAGGCCTTAGCCGCATCGACCGCACCACCGGCGAGGAGGTCTTTATCCAGCCTCAGCCGCGCGAGGGGGAGGGACTGGAGCGATTCAACTGGGACGCCCCGGTGGAGATTTCCCCGCACAGTCCCACCCGCGTCTACCACGCCTCCCACCGCGTCTGGCGCTCGGAGAACCGCGGCAACAGCTGGACGCCTATTTCGGGCGACCTGACCCGGGACGAGGAGCGCATCACGCTCCCCATCATGGGCAAGCAGAAGAGCTTTGACAACGCGTGGGACGTCGGCGCCATGTCCAATTACAACACCATCACCTCCCTGGCCGAATCGCCCGTGCAGCAGGGCCTGCTCTACGCCGGCACGGACGACGGACTCTTTCACGTCTCCGAGAACGCCGGGGAGAGCTGGCGGCAGGTAAACCTTGGTGATATCGAGGGCGTGCCCGAGAGAATTTTCGTGAACGACATCGTGGCCGACCGGCACGACGCAAATACGGTCTATGTGATGGGCGACGACCACAAGAACGGCGACCTCAGTCCCTACCTGCTCAAGAGCACCGACCGCGGCGAATCGTGGACCCGCATCGACGGGGACCTGCCGGACCGCCACCTGGTCTGGCGGATGACCCAGGACCACGTGAACCCGGACCTGCTCTTCGCGGCCACCGAGTTCGGCATCTACTTTACGGTCGACGGCGGCGAGCAGTGGATGGAGCTCGGCGGAGGCGTGCCCACCATCGCCTTCCGCGACATTCACATCCAGCGGGAGTGGAACGACCTGGTGGCCGGCTCCTTCGGACGGGGCATTTTCGTGCTGGACGACTACACGCCGCTGCGGGAGCTAACGCCCGAACTGTTGAACCGGGAGGCCGTGCTCTTCGACAGCCGCGACGCCCTCTGGTATGTGCCCGACAACAAGATCGATTCGGAAGGTGCCAGCGAGTGGTCGGCCGAGAACCCGCCCTACGGCGCCACTTTCACCTACTACCTGAAGGACGGCCTGGAGTCGCTGGAGAACATGCGCCAGGCCGACGAGCGCGCCCTGGAAGAGGATGAGGACGTGCCGTTCGTGGGATGGGACAGCCTGGAGACCGAAATGCGCGAGCAGGGTCCCACGGTTCTGATCACGATCAAAGACGACAACGGCAACGTGGTGAACCGGGTTACCGGTCCCTCCTCCTCCGGCTTCCACCGCGTCAACTGGGAGCTGGACTACCACAGCCAGAGCATCATCGAGGTGGGCGAGAGCGCCGGAGGTTTCTTTGGCGGCGGCTTCCGCGTTACGCCGGGAACTTATACGGCCGAACTTTCCAAGGTGGTTCGCGGCGAGGTCACCCAGCTGGCCGACCCCATAACCTTTGAGGTGGAACCGCTCTTCGAGGGAGCCCTGCCTCGCGCCTCCAACTCCGAATTCTCTTCGTTCCGGGAGACGCTCACGGAGTTCCAGCGTGAGCTGACCCGCGCCGAGGAGAACATGCAGGAGCAGATCGACCTGGTCAGCGCCATGCAGACCGCCCTGCGGCGCGCGCCCGAGGAGAACCCCGAACTGACGACCCGCCTGAACGATACGCGCCTCGAGCTGCTGGAGCTCAACGAGGAGTTCGAGGGCAGCGAGGCAAAAGGCCAGATCGGCGAAAGCGGTCCGCCGTCCCCCTCCGACCGCCTCTTTGTGGGGTACCGGGCCCTGTTTACCACCTACGGGCCCACGGAGATGCACCGGCAGACCGTGGCCGCGGGACAGCAGGAGCTGGCCGACATCCGCGATCGCATCCAGGAGTACGCGGAGAATGTCATACCTGAGCTTCGGAAGGCCGTGGAGGCCACCGGCGCGCCGCCCATCGAGGATTTCTAGCGAAAGGTTACTCCCCGTGAAGGGTGACCACCAGGGTGCGGGATCCCTTGCTCTCGCGGTGTTCGCAGAGAAAAATGCCCTGCCAGGTTCCGAAGTTGAACGATCCGCCGGTAATGGGGATGGTAACGGATGAGCCCAGCAGGGAGCTCTTGATATGGGAGGTCATGTCGTCCGGCCCCTCGACCGTATGCTCGTAGAGGGAGGTATCCTCCGGGACCATCCGCTTGAAATGGGTGTAGAAATCGCGGCGGACCGCCGGATCGTTGTTCTCGTTGATAGTGATGCTGGCGCTGGTGTGTTTTATGAAAATATGGGCCAGCCCCTTTTCTATCTTATCGATTTCCGGAACTTTTTCAAGGATCTCCCCGGTCACCAGGTGATATCCCCGCTCACGGGGAGAGAGCGATATTTCCGATTGATACCACATAGCGTTGACATTTTTTTGCGTTTGTCAGCCGAACAGCCCCTGTATGCTCCCGCCGTCGTGACTGAGGGTCTGGCCGGTCACGTATCCGGCCCGCGGAGAGAGCAGCCAGGCCGCCAGGCCCGCCAGCTCGCCCGCCTCCCCCATGCGTCCCACGGGGATGGCGGCTTCCATCTCGGCCTTCGCCTCCTCGAAACTCCGGTCGCTGTCTTCGGCCTCCTTCCGTATCACCCGGTCGATGGCGGGGGTGTTGTGAGAGCCGGGTGCCAGCACGTTGACGGTGATCCCCCGGCCGGCGACCTCCCGGGAGAGGGTCTTGGCGAAACCCACCACGCCGGCACGGAAAGCGTTGCTGAGCACCAGCTTGGCCAGGGGCTGCTTGACCGACTTGCTTTCGATGAACAGGATTCGTCCGTACTCGTTGGGGGTAAAATAGGAGATCAGTCGAAGCGACAGCTCGATTTTCCACCGCATGACCGTTTTGTAGGCCTTGTCCCAGTCCAGCATGGCCGTCTCCAGCGGGGAGAGGGCGGGAGGTCCCCCGGCGTTCAGCACCACGCCATGGAGCGTATGGTTCCCGATGGCGGCCTCGATTTCGTTGTGGGTCTCCTCCTGCAGCAGGTTTCCCGCGACGGGGGCGACCTGCCCGGGATAATCGGTTTCAAGTTCCTGCAGCTTCTCCTCCCTCCGGGCTACAGCGATGATTTCCGCACCCTCCTTCAGCAGCTGTTCGGCGATGGCGCGCCCGAAACCGCTGCTGGCCCCGCACACGACAAATCTCTGGTCGGATATCTGTAGATCCATGTTTTCCTTATTTCGGGTTCTGTGTTCAGCGCCGGCGCCGCGTTCGCCCTTTACCTGTGCAACGGGGTGCGGCTCCCGGTTCATTCGTTCCGTCGTGGGCAAAGTATGAATCGAGGAGATAAAATTATAATCGGCCGAAAGGGGAGGGCATCCGGACGGCCGGGGGTATTGTTTCATGGCGGAACTATGCGGAGATCTCCCAAAAAAGCCTTATTTTAAGGGTCTTTTTAATTCAGGATAAAGCTACCAAACCAGATGAGCCAGGACATTCGAAATATCGCCATAATCGCCCACGTGGACCACGGCAAGACGACGCTGGTCGACCAGATGCTGCGCCAGAGCGGCACCTTCCGGGAAAACCAGCAGGTGCGTGAGCGGGTCATGGACTCCGGCGACCTGGAGCGGGAGAAGGGCATTACCATCAGCTCCAAGAACACCGCTATTCGCTGGGAAGACACGAAAATCAATATCGTGGACACGCCCGGCCACGCCGACTTCGGCGGGGAGGTGGAGCGTATCCTGAAGATGGTGAACGGGGTGCTCCTGCTGGTGGACGCCGCCGAGGGACCGCTTCCGCAGACCAAGTTCGTGCTGCGCAAGTCTCTCCGCATGGGGTACCGTCCCATCGTGGTCATAAATAAGATTGACCGCAAGGACGCCCGGCCGGACGAGGTTCTCAACGAAATTTTCGACCTGTTCGTGATGCTGGACGCCGACGACGAGCAGCTCGATTTTCCCCTGCTCTACGCCGTCGGCATCGAGGGGATCGCCAAACGGGAACTGGAGCACGAAGGGGAGGATCTGACGCCGCTTTTCGAGACCATTGTGCACCACGTTCCCCCTCCCGAGCAGGAGCCCGACGCCCCTTTCAAGATGCTGGTGAGCAGCATCGACTGGAACGACTACGTGGGACGCATCGCCATCGGGCGCGTGGAGCAGGGACGCATTCGCCAGAACCAGGAGATCGCCCTGCTCGACCGAAACGGCAACCTGAAGGAGAAGGCGCGGGCCACCAAGCTGTTTGCGTTCGAGGGACTGGCACGTGAGCCGGTGGAAGAGGCCCTGGCGGGTGATATCATCGCGCTGGCCGGTTACCAGCAGACGGATATCGGCGATACGCTTACGGCCGCCACCGACATGACCGCCATTCCCTACCCGGACATCGACCAGCCTACCATGGCGATGTTCTTCCGGGTCAACGACTCCCCCTTCTCCGGACTGGAGGGCGATTACGTCACCTCCAACCAGATCAAGGACCGCCTGATGCGCGAGATCCGCACCAACGTCGCCATCAAGGTGGAGGAGACCGCCAGCCCGGACGTCTACAAGGTGGCCGGCCGCGGGGAGCTGCAGCTGGCCATTCTTATCGAAACCATGCGCAGGGAGGGATACGAATTTTCCGTTTCCCGTCCCGAGGTGCTGCTCAGGGAGATCGACGGCACCGTCCACGAGCCCTACGAGGAGGTGGTGGTGGACGTGCACCAGGATTATGCCAACCGGGTCATCGACAATCTTCAGCAGCGCAGGGGGATTTTGACCTCCATGACCAGCGAGGGGGAGAACAACCGCCTGGTCTTCGAAGTGCCCTCGCGCGGGCTGATCGGCTTCCGCGGGGAGATGCTTACCGAGACGCGCGGCACCGGCGTTATGCATCAGCAGTTTGAGGAGTACCGTCCCCACGCCGGGGAGGTCCCCACCCGCAACCGCGGGGCCCTCATCGCCCTGGAGCGCGGAGAGGTGACCTCCTACGCGCTGGAGGGGCTGCAGGACCGCGGCACGTTCTTCGTGGAGCCGGGCGATCCGGTCTATATGGGACAGGTGGTGGGCAGCAACAACCGCTCCGACGACCTGGTGGTGAACGTGGTCAAGAAGAAGAATCTCACCAACCACCGCGCCACCCAGAGCCAGGACGCCGTGAAGATCAACCCGGCCAAAAAAATGAGCCTGGAGCAGTGTATCGAATTCATCGCCCGCGACGAGCTGCTGGAGGTGACCCCCGAAAGCCTGCGCATCCGCAAGATGTATCTCGATCCGAATGAGCGGAAGCGGGCCGAAAAGCGGGGCCTGCTGGAAAGGGTGTGATCATCCCATCCCGTAGAACCGCGCCCGCTCCTTGAAATAGGGGAGGAAGATCTTTTTCAGCTCGGCGTGCCGGGGCTTTTCAAGTCCGGGATCTTCCTTGATAAGCTCCCATGCCGCGCTTTTGGCCTGCTCCAGCAGCCACTGGTCCTCCACGATATCGGCCACCCGGAACTCCGGAAGCCCGCTCTGTCTGGTGCCCAGGAAATCGCCGGGCCCGCGCAGCTTCAGGTCGGCCTCAGCAATTTCAAAACCGTCGTTCGTACGGCTCATGGTGTTGAGGCGGACGCGCGCGTCCCGGCTCAGTTTCTGCCCGGGCAGCAAGATGCAGTAGCTCTGCCGGCTGCCGCGCCCGATGCGTCCCCGCAGCTGGTGAAGCTGGGAGAGGCCGAAGCGCTCGGCGTGCTCCACGATCATGATGCTGGCGTTGGGAACGTCCACGCCCACCTCGATGACGGTGGTGGAGATCAGGACCTGGATTTCGTTCTCTATGAAGGCGCGCATGACCGCCTCCTTCTCCTCGTTTTTCATCCTCCCGTGGAGCAGTCCCACGCTGAACTCCTCAAACTCCTCCCGCAGTTTCTCGTAGCCCCGGGTGGCGTCTTTCAGGTCCATCGCCTCGGACTCCTCGACCAGGGGATAGACCACGTAGGCCTGTCCCCCGCCGGAGAGCTCTCGGCGGACGAAATCGTAGATCTCCGTCCGGCTGGATTCACGGCGCACAGCCGTTTTCACCGGCTTGCGTCCCCCGGGCATCTCCCGAATGAGCGAGATGTCCAGGTCGCTGTAGAGGGTCATGGCCAGGGAACGGGGGATGGGCGTGGCCGACATGACCAGCACGTGGGGATGGGATCCCTTCTCCAGGATTTCCGCCCTCTGCCGCACTCCGAAGCGGTGCTGTTCGTCGATGATCGCCAGGCCGAGCCGGTGGAAGTTCACCTCCTGCTGTATGACTGCGTGGGTGCCCACCGCGATCTGGCAGCCTCCGCCGGCAATATCCGAGAGGATATCCTGCCGGGCCCGTGCGTTCCTGCTGCCGGTCAGCAGCCGGACATTCAGTTCGAGGGGCTCCAGGAAATCCCGGAGCGTGCGGTAATGCTGCTCGGCGAGTATTTCGGTCGGGGCCATGAAGCAGGCCTGCAGGCCGTTGTCCACCGCCATCAGCATCGCGCCCACGGCCACCACGGTTTTGCCGGATCCCACATCACCCTGGATGAGCCGGTTCATCTGGCGTCCCGACCGGACGTCCCGCTTGATGTCCGACAGTGCCCGCTTCTGGTCGCCGGTCAGCTCGAAGGGGAGGTGCTCGTTGAAAAATCGCCGGGTGTAATCGTCCATCGCTTCAAGCTTATGCCCCTGCTGCTTTTCAACGATACGATGCTTGATACGCGCGATACTCATTTCAAACAGGAAAAGCTCCTCGAACTTGAACCGCTCCCGCGCTTTCCGGTAGTCGGAGGGCTCCTCCGGAAAGTGAATCATCCGGTAGGCCTCTTTTCGCCGCGGGAAACCATGCTCCTTCAAAAGGCGGGGCGGAAGGAATTCGGGGGGATCGGTGTGGCGGAGGGCGATTTCGATCCATTCGCTGATCAGCCTGCTGGTAATCCGGGCTTTGGTGAAGGCCTTCCCCGAGGGATAGGACGGGGCGATGCGGCTGAGATCCTTCGGATCGGTCGATTCCCCCACCTTGTCGACCTCCGGGTGGGCCATGGAGAGGTTGCGCCCGTAGCGTTTCACCGTTCCGTAGAACGCCACGACTTCCCCCTTTTCAAACATCTTTTTCACCCACGATATCCCCTTGAACCAGACGCCCTTCATCGACCCCGTATCGTCCGCTATCACCACTTCCAGGCGCCGCTTTTTCCCCCCTCCCGCAAAACGGATCGAGGTGACGCGGCCCACTACGGTGACCTCCTCGCCGGTTCCCCCCAGCTTCCCGATGGGCAGCACCGTGGTGCGGTCCAGGTACTTTCGCGGGAAGTAGTCCAGCAGGTCGCCGATGCTCCGCACGCCGTTCTCGGAGAGCGCCTCAAGGCGGCCGGTACTCAGTTTGGGAAGGTCCGTTAGTACCAAAATTGATATACTGTTATATATAGATATACTTCTTTAGGGTCCCGCCTGGAGCCTGCAATCGAGGGGTGTCCTTTTTTAAGCTCCCTGCCGGACGAAACAGGGGATTATATGGTAATTAATCTTGCATTGATAGGCCTTAATTCCTTATCATTGGCAACTCTCGATTGACCGGAAACCCCCTAATCAAGCGCATTACCTGTGCCTACTATACAACAACTGATACGCAAAGGTAGAAAAAGTAAGACGAGCAAGACAACTGCTCCCGCTCTGGAAAACTGCCCGCAGAAGCGCGGCGTGTGCACGCGCGTTTATACAACAACGCCCAAGAAGCCGAACTCCGCGCTTCGGAAGGTGGCACGCGTGCGCCTGACCAACGGGCACGAGGTGACCGCCTATATCCCGGGAGAGGGGCACAACCTGCAGGAGCACAGTATTGTACTGATACGCGGGGGACGGGTCAAGGATCTTCCCGGCGTTCGCTACCACATCGTACGCGGAACGCTCGACACCGCCGGCGTGGAAGACCGCAAGCAGGGACGCAGCCTCTACGGCACGAAGAAGCCGAATTAGTCGGCAATCGCACGGTATCGCAGGAATTAAACAGAAGGAACCATGAGAAGAAAACAAGCGGAGAAACGCGAAATCCAGCCGGACCCGTTGTTCGGGGACAAGCTGGTTACCCGTTTCGTGAACAACCTGATGAGGGACGGCAAGAAAAACGTCGCGCGCAAGATTCTCTATCAGGCCTTTGAAATTATCGAGGAGCAGACCGGAGAGGCCGGCATTGACGTATTCAAGGAAGCCCTCGACAACGTATCGCCCGTCGTGGAGGTTCGCGGGCGAAGGGTGGGCGGTTCCACCTACCAGGTTCCGGTTGAGGTCCGCCCCGACCGGGGAACGGCGCTGGGCATGCGCTGGCTGATCAGCGCGAGCGAAGGCCGCAACGACAAGTCGATGGCCCGGCGCATTGCGCGGGAGCTGATGGATGCCGCCAACAACGAAGGAGGCGCGGTAAGAAAGAAAGACGAGATTCACCGGATGGCGGAAGCCAACAAGGCCTACGCACACTTCCGGTTCTAGAAAACGATAACATTGTCTATTGAAATCCAGTAGTAGACGGATACAGAGCTTTAACAATCCCATGGCTGAAGCAACCAAGAAAAAAACCGACCCCGAAATTATAGACCGGATCAAAAGGACCCGGAATATCGGCATTATGGCCCATATCGATGCCGGGAAAACCACGGTGACCGAGCGGATCCTGTTCTATACCGGAATTACCCACCGTATGGGCGAGGTGCACGACGGGGCCGCCACCATGGACTGGATGGAGCAGGAGAAGGAGCGGGGTATTACGATTACCTCCGCCGCCACCCACTGCATCTGGAAAAACCACCGCATCAACATTATCGACACCCCCGGCCACGTGGACTTCACGGTCGAGGTGGAGCGTTCCCTCCGGGTACTCGACGGCGCCATCGGCGTGTTTTGCTCCGTGGGAGCCGTACAGCCGCAGTCGGAAACGGTCTGGCGGCAGGCGAACAAGTACGACGTTCCCCGCATGGCATTCGTCAACAAGATGGACCGTACGGGAGCCGATTTCTTCAATGTGGTCACGCAGATGAGGGAGAAGCTGAATGCGAATCCGATCCCCATCCAGATGCCCATCGGTACGGAGGAGGATTTCCGCGGCGTGGTCGACCTGATCAACATGCGGGGCATTATCTGGGACGAGCAGACGCTCGGCATGGAATACGACGAGATTGAGATTCCCGACGACCTGAAGGAGAAGGCCGCCGAGTACCGCAAGATCATGCTCGAGGCGATTGCGGACCAGAACGACGAGCTGATGGAGAAATACCTCATGGAAGAGGAGATCAGCGAGGAAGAGATTGACGAGGCTATCCGGCAGGCCACCCTGGACCGCTCCATCACCCCCGTGATGTGCGGCTCGGCGCTGAAGAACAAGGGCGTGCAGACGATGCTGGACAAGGTTATTAAGTATATGCCGAGTCCCTACGACATTCCCCCGATCACCGGAAAGGATCCGGAAGATCACTCGATCAAGCTGGAGCGCAAGCCCAGCGTGCAGGAGCCGTTTTCGGCCCTGGCCTTCAAGATCATGTCGGATCCCTACGTGGGGAAACTGACTTTCTTCCGCGTCTATTCCGGGGAGCTGGAGAAGGGATCCTATATCTACAACTCCACCACCGGCAACAAGGAGCGGATCGGCCGCGTGCTGGAGATGCACGCCAACGACAAGAAGGACATGGACGTGGTGCGGGCCGGCGACATCGCCGCGGCCGTGGGCGTCAAGGATGTCCGTACGGGAGATACCTTCTGCGACATTGACCATCCCATTCTGCTGGAGGAGATCACCTTTCCCGAGCCGGTAATCAAGCTGGCCGTGGAGCCCAAGACCAAGGCCGACTCCGAGAAACTGACCAAGGGCCTCATCAAGCTGGCCGAGGAGGATCCCACCTTCCAGGTCGAGACCGACGAGGAGACCGGCCAGACCACTATCGCGGGCATGGGCGAGCTCCACCTGGAAATTATTGTGGACCGCCTGAAGCGCGAATTCAAGGTGGAGGCCAACGTCGGCCGTCCCCAGGTTTCCTACCGGGAGACCATTCAGGGCACCGTGGAGCACCGCGAGACCTACAAGAAGCAGACCGGCGGCCGGGGCAAGTTTGCCGACATGGAATTTGAGATGGGTCCCCTGGAGGCCTTCGAGGAGTACGAGGAAGACGACAAGAAAGTGTCGGTAGAGGACGGCTTCAAGTTTATCGACGAGATCGTCGGCGGCAACATTCCCCGGGAGTTTATTCCCGCGGTGGAAAAAGGATTCCGCCAGGCCATGAAGGGAGGGATCCAGGCCGACTATCCCGCGCAGGACATCGGGGTCCGGCTCTTTGATGGATCCTATCACGACGTCGACTCCGACGCATTCAGTTTCGAGCTTTGCGCCAAGCTGGCCTTCCGCCGCGCGGCGGTCAAAGCCCAGCCTACGATCCTGGAACCGATCATGGACGTCGAGATCATCACCCCCGAGGAGTATATGGGAGACGTGATCGGCGACCTGAACGGCCGCCGGGGCATCATCGGCAAAATGGACAACAACAAGGAAGGTTCGGTGGTAACGGCCAAGGTGCCGCTCTCCGAGATGTTCGGCTACTCCACCGACCTGCGATCCACTACCCAGGGGCGGGCCGTGTACTCCATGGAGTTCTCCGAGTACGCGCCGGTGCCGGACAACGTGGAACAGGAGATACTGGAATCGAGAACGTAACAGACCACTAGGAAAGAACACCAGCAACAGAACATTATATTATGGCAAAAGAGACATTTCAGCGGACGAAGCCGCACGTAAACATAGGAACGATCG
>CAZGSL010000036.1:0-17814 GCA_964528445.1 uncultured Balneolaceae bacterium
GCTGTAGGGATAGATCCGAAGCACCCGGCGAAAGGTGGTCACCGCCTCGTAGGTCTGCTCGTTGCGGTAGTAGGAGTTGCCGATCTGGAACATGGCGTAATCGCCTCCCGGCTCCGCCCCGATCGATTCTTCATATTGGGAAATGGCCTCCTCGTACCGGCTAAGGGCGTAATAGGCGTCTCCTATGCGCAGCCGGGTGTCGGTATCGTAGGGATAGAGGGCGACGGAAGGGGGTTCGTAACGATTCAGGAAGGTTTGCAGGGGGTCCACCGCCTGTTCGTACTGACCCATCTTGAAGTGGCTCCATCCCAGCGAATAGTACGCCGGACCAATCAGTTCATGGTCGGGATTCTGGCGGATAAACTCGGCAAACCGGCTGCTGGCCGGGCCGAACTGCTGCATGTGGTAGTAGGAGTCGGCACTCCAGAACAGCGCCTCCTGTCCCAGCTCCGTGTCGGGCGCCTCCTCGTGGACGCGTTCAAAGCCCTGCCGGGCCTGCTCATAGGCCTGGTTGCGGTACTGGACCCACGCCCTCTGGAAGAGCGCCTGGCGCTTGACGGCTGGATCGATTTCGGTAGACTGTTCCGCGGTTTCGAAGGCCTGGATGGCCCGCGTGTACTCTCCGTTCGCGAAATAAGACTGTCCCAGCAGCGTATAGACCTTGCCGGTCCACTCCAGGCTCTCCTCCGCCCGCACCAGCGGAAGAAGCACCTCGATGGCCTGGCTGTAGTTTCCCATCTCAAATGCCGTTACGGCCCACTCATAGTAGGCTTCTTCCACCCAAAGGCCCTCCTCGTACCGCTCGCCGAACTCGCCGAACGTCTTCATCGCCTCCGCGTAGCGTCCCCCCAGTTTCTCGTTTACCGCCTTGTAATAGAGCGCCTTGCGCGCCAGTTCGTCGTCCCCCTCGGCCGCCTGACCGAACTCGTCGGCCGCCCAGTGGTAGATCTGCTGCTTATGGTATACCCAGCCAAGCCCGTAGTGGGCGTCCCGCTCCCGGTCGGTGCCTTTGGTCCGGTTGATGTACTGCAGGTAGTAGGTGGAGGCCTGGTCGTAGTTGTTCAGGTAGTTGTGGCTTTCGGCGATCAGGTACACCGCCTTAGTACGCAGCTCCTCGTCCAGATAGGAGAGGGCTTCCTCGAAGGCCCGGATGGCTTCCTGGTAACGACCCTGCTGGTAATACGACTCCCCGAGCGCGGTGCCGATCCGGCGGGTCATCTCGTGATTGGGATATCGTTCGCCGAGCAGCTCAAAAGCCACGGAAGAGGAGTCGTACTCATTCTCGGCCAGGTAGAGCTGTCCCCGTGCGAACAGGGCCCTGGGCGACCATTCCGACTCCGGGTACCGGTCGGCCAGCGTCAGGTAGTAGGAACGGGCCTCGGCGTATCTTTCCGCCGATGCGGCCGCCTCCGCCATCCAGTAGTAGGCCCGGGCGGACTCTTCTTCGTTCAAACCGTGATCGAAGGCGCGTTCGTACCGTGAGATGGCCTCCCCGTAGCGCCCCTCCTGCCGGGCCGCGTCGGCCATCTCGAACAGCAGTTTCCGGCTGAATTCGGTTCTCGGGTGGTTCGCGATGAATTGCTCATAATAGTGGTCGGCATGGGAGGAGTCGGCCTCTCCCAGTGCCCGCACGCGGTAAAAATCCGCCGAAGCGGCCAGATCGTGGCCCGGATTTATCTGCAGAAACGTACCAAGCAGCCGGGCGGACTGGCGGTAGAGCCCCTCTTCAAAGAGGTCGATGCCCCGGTTGTAGGTAACGAGCCCGGAGTGCTGCATATCCTGGGCCGCCAGCGAACAGGGCAGAACAGCCACCAGGAGCATCAGGGGGAAGAGAAGGCGGAGGCGGTGCATCGAGATACGTTAAGGGATTGAAATTGCGGTTTCCTGATTAAATATACCAAGAAATGACTATTTGTTCCGGTAAAGCGGACGGAAAGGGGGAGGGCATGCTACATATCCAGGTACTTGAGAAGTTCGTCCGCCCTGTTTTCCAGGTCCATCCCGAAACTCTCGTTCACGGATTCCGTGCTCACCGTGTAGCCGTGCCTCCGCAGTGAGGAGGAAACCCGCGTGGCGTCCTCCACATTCAGTTTGATGGAGACTTCCAGGGAGGTCTCCTCCCCTCCGGGCGTCTCCACCGTTATGCCCAGGATCTTCGCCTCCTCGGTTTCAATGAGGTGCACAATCTCAGAGAGGGTGAAATCGATCATGTCAAGCTCGATCATGATCACCGATCCCTTTCGCGCCAGATTGAGCATGCGCCCCAGGGCTTCCAGGACCCTTTGTTTGGTGATGACGCCCCGCAGTTTCCACTCCTGGTCTATGACCGGGAGGGAACGCCGTTCGTACTGCAGCATCAGCCGGGCTGCCTCGAAAATGTGCTGTCCTTCGTAAATCTTCACCGCCTCCTCCAGGTCCAATCCGGATACGAGTCCCCCGGATGCGCCGTGTTCCTCGAGGTCGGACCGGGTGAGCTCCCCCACCAGCTTGCCCGACGAGGGATCCACCACGGGCCATATCTCCCCGTCGGTTTCGTCCACCTTGCGGCGGACCTCCCGGAGGCTCGCCGTGCTTTCCACGGTAGCAACCTCGGTATCTATGGCATCTCGTACCAGCATTGGGGTATCCGTTCTATTGGCAAATGGGCTACATTACCTTTTCAGGCGTGTCGATCGTTTCCAGCAGATGTTCCAGCTTCATCAGGTTCTCCCGGGAGAGGCTGAACTCAAGTTCCACGCTGGAATTTACATATTTTTCGCTGTGGATATTGGAGACCCGGTGCAGGAAAGCCACCGCCTCGTATTTGGCCACCGGAATCCGCATGGTCTTTGTCACAAAATCCTCCTCTATGAGATCCTGCACCGAATCCTCCAGTTTCTGCAGTCCGATGCCCCGTTCGGCCGAAATAAAGACAGCTTCGGGATACGCCGATCGGAGCTCCGAAATCCGGTGAGGCTCGATGCTGTCTATCTTGTTGAAGACCAGAAGCGTTTTTTTGTCGCCCGCGTTCAGTTCCTCCAGGGTACTGTTCACCACCTCGATATACTCATCGACCATCAGCGCCCCGGCATCGACCACGTGCAGGAGAATGTCCGACTCCCGTACCTCGTCGAGGGTCGACTTGAAACTTTCGATCAGGTCGTGGGGCAGCTTTCGGATAAATCCTACGGTGTCCGAAATGAGGATGTCGTAATTCTCCACCTCGTACTGGCGCACCGTGGAGTCGAGCGTCGCAAAAAGCCGGTCTTCCGTGAGCACCGTGGTGTCGGTAAGGGCGTTCATCAGCGTGGACTTTCCCGCGTTGGTGTATCCCACCAGGGAGATGCGCGTCAGGTTGGAACGCCCCTTGCGCTGTGTCTGGCGCTGGCGGTCCAGTTTGTCCAGCTTGTCTTTCAGGCTGGCTATGCGTTTGTCGATCAGCCGGCGGTCGGTCTCGATCTGGGTCTCGCCGGGCCCACGCGTGCCGATACCGCCCTGCTGCCGGGAGAGGTGGCTCCAGAAACGGGTCAGCCGCGGCAGCATATACTGCAGCTGGGCAAGTTCAACCTGGGTTTTTGCCGCGGCGGTCTGGGCTCGCGTGGCGAAAATATCCAGGATGAGTCCGCTGCGGTCGAGTACTTTCGCTTCCGTCTCCTTCTCGATGTTGCGAATCTGGGTGGGCGACAGGTCGTCATCGAATATGAGGGTGTTGATACCGCTCTGCTTGACCTTCCCCTTCAGCTCCCGGAGTTTTCCCGTTCCGATAAATGTGGAAGGGTCCGGACGGGTCCTGTTCTGAAGAATCTTGTCAATCACAATCCCCCCCGCGGTGACCGTCAGGCGACCAAGCTCCTCAAGATACTCCTTGGCTTGAATTCGGGCGGTTTCGGGACCGTAAAGGCCAACGAGGATAGCCCGCTCCTGTTCAATCTCGGAATTTCGTACTTCTTCTAGCAAAGAGACGGTCTCATATTGGGATTTGTATTAAAGGTATCAATCGAACTGTTCAATCCGAAACAGCTCCCGGTTATAACAACTTATGCGTCGCCCGAGTTTATGTGAAATCAGCCTGCGGAAGGAAGGGACGAGCCGTTCGGGCACGTTCAGTTCAAGCCGTACCAGGTCGGGAAAATCGGCGTTCTCGTCGTTTACGTAAATAAAAATGAATCGAGTGGCATTCTCCCCCTCTTTCTCCACCAGGTCACGGATCTGGTGCCATGCCACCGTTTGAACCAGCTCATTTATATTCTTTACGATCCCGTGGTCCGTAATATATCTCTTCGCCGTCAGGTAACTGGTGGCAAACCAGCTCAGGCCCAGGACCAAATAGGAGGAAGCCAGCAGAATCTCATTCTGCTGCTCCCGGTAGAGGGCCAAGCCAAGCACGACGAGGGTCACGAACAGGAATATGGTGGAGAAAAGCGGATATCCCCTCAGGTTTCCGGCTTTCCAGCTCATCCGGATGTTCCTGAGGCGGATCACCTTGACGGTCGTATCGACGGCAAGCACGACCGAGCCGGCGGCAAAAATCCCCAGCAGGATCCAAAGGGTTATATTAAAATCAGATTCGATCATTCGTCTTTCCTGTTCGATACAAACGCGATACCGCAGTCTCTGTAATTAACAGCAATAGCGCCAGCCAAACAAACCAGTCCCAGATTTCCTCGCCGAAACTGGCCGATTGCAGCTCTCTATCCAGATCCTCCGCGCTCAGTTCGTTCGCAGCGATCAAATCAGCCACGGCGAGGCGATCCCCGACGGCTTCCGCCAGTGCTCCCTCCTCCAACGTGGAGAAACGGGATTCCATTATATCCTGATTGACCGCGATCTTCCGGCTTTCGTCGCCGGCGGAAATCTCCAGAATGCCGGGTTCCCATTCCCTGCCCGGGTATTGCAGGCGCATTCCCGAGGGCATATTCCGTACCTCGGGACGGGCCTCCCCGCCGTTGAGCCGGAGGTGCACCTCCTCTCCCGTCAGGTCGGTCTGCCATTCGAAGGGGGTGCCAAGATTATGCTCGGCGATGCCCCCCTGTTCACCGGAGCCGGCATAGAGCAGACTGCGGTAATAGAGCGGCGAGAAAAGGGGGTTCACCGGGAAATTGGACCAGCCGGGGTCGGTTCCCAGCGCGGAGATCAACACGATTCCCTCTCCAAACCGCTGCTCCGTCCAGAGCGGATCATCGGAAGCGCTCTCCAGCAGGACGTAGGACCCCGTGTTGTCCGGCTCCTGGTATTCGTAATAATAGTAAAGCTGCGGGAGGTCGATGCGAATCCCTTCCTCTTCGCCCTCTTCAAAAAGTTCGTCCAGCACCGGGTGTCCCCCGGTCAGCTCCCCCATGCGTCCGATCGACTCAAAAGAGGCATACGTCCCGTTTACATCCTCATAACTCCCTCCGTTGAAGAGCCCGAAGAACGCGTTGTAGTTCTCCACCTCCCCCTGCTCCGAGGGAAAAAACAGAATACCCCCGCCCTGCTGGACAAATCGCTGAAGCGCGTCGAACCAGTATTCCGGGACCTGCTGCAGTCCGTCCAGTACCAGCACGTCGGAATCCTCCCAGTCGGAGAGATCGGTTTCCGGAAACGCCGTTTCGGAAACTTGAAGCTGCGTATCGGTCATCCGCGCCGCCTCCATGGCCGGCAAGAGATAAGAGCGGAACGAACGGGTCTGATCATCCCCTTCGCGGACAACGGCAGCCGAACGGGACTCCGGCACCCGGATCACGAAATGCCGGACATTGTCGAACGGGATTTCGTCTCCCTCCAGGATGACTCTTCCCTCGTTGTCGCCGGTATGTTCGGGAATCATCTCAAACGTGAAGGTTCGCGTCTCCCCCGCCTGCAGGCTGAATTCGTACTCACCCCGTATCTCGCCGCCCGCCTCGAGCGAGAGATACTGATTTGGTACGGCGTTGTCACCCTCGTTGCGCACCTCCGCCTGCAGCTCCACCGGCGTGCCGGTATTCACCATCTGTCCCTCGAGCCGGACGTCCGCTACGGAGACGTTCTGCTGGTCGGTCTCCCCCAGGAGGACCGGCTGAAGCAGAATGTTGTCCCCCGCTCCCTCCTCCAGGGAAACCTCATCCAGGCCGGAAAAATGGGACTCCTGTCCGTCGCTGATCAGATAGACGGTGGCGCCGGTCACCGACGACTGATCCAGCAGGGCAACAGCCTCCTCCAGGGTGCCCGGCAGGTAATTGCCCCGGTTGACGGACTCGATCCCGTCAACCAGTTCGCGGGCTCGCTGCGCCCCTACCAGCGTGCCTGAGCGGGACTCCCCGTGAGAAGTGGCCACGATGAAACGGTCGGACGGCCCCGCCTGGTCCAGAATCCCCGCCGCCAGCTCCTTCGCGCGGTCCATCAGGGGCCCCGAGGGGCCGATGCGATTCATGCTCGGGCTGTTGTCCACCAGCAGCACGATGGCCCGGGATTCGTCGGAACCTCCTGTGCCGCCTAGCGTAGGAGGTAGAAAGGGACGGGCCAGGGCAAGCGCGAGGAACAGCACCGCGGCGGTCCTGAGGGCCATCAGAAGGTACTGCTTGATCCTGATGCGGCGCATGGTGCTCTTTTGCAGCTCCTGGAAGAAGGCCAGGGTGGAAAAAGGCACCTTCCGGGGACGGTGGATATTGATCAGGTGTATAAGCACCGGCACGGCCACCGCCAGCAGTCCCAGCAAAAAGAGCGGATTGAGAAAATTCATTTACCTTAAATTCATTACTTTGTCCCCAGCAAAGAAATCCAGCACGGAAACGGCACTCTGACCGCCGTCATACAAGCTATAAAATTAACTGCTCCCAATTAAGATTATTACGAAAATTCTCATTACGGTTATGAACCGAACGTTGCATACGGTCCTGGCTATGCTCCTCCTTCTCTTCCTGGCCCTCTCCTGCACCCGCCCCCCCGATAGCTCCTGGAGGGAGGCTATTCCGGGAAAAACCCCTTTCGTGCTCATGCCGGCGGAAAACGCCACCCTCCAGTCGTTCCTGCAGGCTCCGTACATGCCCTTCCTGGACGACATCACCTCCGCGGCCATACCAATGCTTACCGAGGTGTCGGAGGCAACCGGGGGAGAACTTCGGCTCAGAAGCATACTGCTCTACCCGGCAACCGGAAACCAGCTCCACCCGGTGTGGATAAGCAGCGCCCCCCCGGGAGTGTCCGATACCTTTCAGGAGCAGTTCTATCGGGAATTCACCCAAAACGAGTATCGTTTCCGCGGAATTACGGTACACCGGCTCCACATCGGCGAGCGAATCCTCTTTGCCGCCGTCCACCGGGGTAACCTGATGCTGTCGGAATCGAGCCTGGCCCTGGAGGATCTCCTGCGGGGATACCTGGGAGAGCTGCCGACCATCGACCTGAACAGCCTGGAGGCCGGACCGGGATCGTTTATCATGAACACGCCCAGCCTGGACCATTGGATAGAACGAGTAGCCAGCGTGATCCACCGGCCCTCGATAACGGGAGCGTTCAGGGGATCCGGACCCGTCGTATTCCGCCTCGACACCACGGCCGACGCCTCCAACCTGAACCTCAGCATGTCCGGAGAAATGGAATTACAGGGCGACGAACAGCAGGACGGCGGCGGGGCCTCTCCCCTGGTGGCCGCGCTCAGCACAGAGAATCGTCCCCTGCAGCTGGACCGCTATATTTCTTCGGATGCCGCCGCCTTCGGAATCTTCCGCCACCCTCCCCGCACCTCCGCGTCCGATTCGATTTCCGATCCCACCTCCCTCGACTCCCTTCTTATCCACAACAACCAGCGGTATCGCGAACTTTCCGACGCCCTGGGAGCCGAATTTGCGGCCGTCATGTATGCCGAGTCCGGTTTTGAATCGGTGGGCGAGCACCTCTTCCTGAGAAGAGTCTCGGATATCGCGGCGTTCCGGCAGGCGCTGGAGCAATTGGAAAACGAAGGCCACCTGCAGCGCAGTGAGGGGACGTGGCTGGCCTCCGGCAACAGCCTTGGGCGCCTGATTGGATCCGATCTCTGCACCTTCGAGGATTACTATATAACTCTTACGGGAGAGGCCGTCGTAATCGCGAAACGGAAAGGCCTGGCCGAAATCGTAGCATCCGACAGAAACCGGCGCCGGGTAATCTACTATGAAGAGAACTACGGCGGCATCCGAGATCGCCTGCCGCAGCAGGTAAGCGGATTTTTTGTGGCAGGCGAGGAATTCTATCCCTACGTCCGCTCCTTCCTGGCTCCCGAACATCCTGTGGAACTGATCACCAATCAATTCGACCTGTTCTCCCTGAGCGTGAACCTGGACGAAAACGGAGAATCCATGGAGGTTCGCCTGGGAACCTACGACACCCGCGAGCGAACCTCGCCCTACGAGGAAAACTGGATCAAACCCGGTATCACGGCCGGACTGAGTGGGAAACCGGTGCTGGGCGACCTCGGTGGAAGTCCCAGGGAGGAGATAGTTATCGCGACCGAGACCGGGAATATCTATGCCCTGGCTGCGTCCGACGGGACCGAAGTTCTCCAGATAAATACGGGAGGAGATGTACCGGTGGGCTCTCCCGTCGTATACGACTGGTACGGTACTGGACAGAACGTCATTCTGCAGGCGGCGGGGAACAAGATCTACGGCTGGAACGACACCGGCAGTCCCCTTCCACAATTTCCCCTTGAACTGGAGGAGGAGATCACCACCCCGCTCACGATACACGACGTTGACCGCAACGGATTGCCCGAAGCCATAGTCGGCACCTCCGACCGCAGGCTCCATGCACTCGACGGCAGAGGGAACAACATTTCAGGCTGGCCGGTATCCACCAACAGCACTGTCGGCTCCAAACCCCTCGCGACCCAGCTGGGGGGAGAGTTGGCCCTGGTGGCATTTTCGGAAAACGCCATCCACGCCTGGAATTCCGACGGAACGCCGAAAGAGGGCTACCCCAAGTTCATCAACGCTTCCCTTACCGGCTCGCCCGTACGGTACGAGGAGCACATTCTGGGAGCGGCGGCCGACGGGCATCTCTATGCGGTAGGTCCCCGGCCGCTTTTTCACGATTCCCTCAACGTCTACACCGACTTCATGAGCGATCCGGAATCGCCGGCGGCGGTATACGTATCCAACAGCAGTCTCAGCGGCACGCCGTCGGTGCACTCCCTGAGCGTGCAGACCTCCGACAGCACGTACCGGGAACCGATGATTCTGACCTCCGGTTCCAACGGCTCGGTATTTCTCTTCAGCCTGGAGGGACAGCTTCGCTTTACGGCCAGCATGGGTCAGCCGCTCTCGGCCGCCACCTCTCCCTTCGTAGCGGACGTCAACAGCGACGGACTCCAGGAGATCGTGGCCCTCGCCGATTTCGGCCGTCTTTATGCCTGGGATACCCTGGGCGGAAGCCGGGTTGAACTCCCCACGGCGGGGATGGAGTATCCGCTTATCGACAACCTGGACGGGGACGACTATGTGGAAATGGTTGCACAAACCGGGGAGGGACTGCGCTGCTGGACCCTCTATGGGGAGTGAGTTACACGATATCCGCCAGTGCCTCCCGGAGATCGCTGAAGAAAAATTCAAACTCCTCCCGCTTCAGTTTCTTCGGGACGGTACGGTGGCTGGTGAGGACGGGCTGGGCGGCCTCTCCCAGCACCAGCTTGACGGCAAATTCGGGCACCCGGAAGAAGGAGGGTCGCCGCATGACCTCTCCCAGGGCTCTTGCGAATTCTTTCATGGTCGGGGGCTCGGGGGCGCACAAGTTGTAGGGACCCTGCACATCGGAATTGGCAATCGGGTAGAGGAGACCCCGGCAGAGATCCTCCATATGGATCCACGGAAAATACTGCTCCCCGCTGCCCACCGGTCCGCCTACAAAAAACCGGAAAGGCGGCAGCATCTGCTGCAATGCTCCTCCGCCCCGCTCCAGCACTATACCCAGACGGGGTATCGCCAGACGCACCCCGTGGGAGGTGACCTCCTTTGCAGTCTCCTCCCACTCCATACAGACACGCGACAGAAAATAGTCGCCCGGTGGGCTATCCTCATCGAGCACCCGGTCTCCACCGTCCCCGTAATAGTCCACCCCGGATACCGATATCATCAAATCGGGAGGATCTGAAGCCTGTCCGATCGCTTCCACCAGCGACGAGGTCGTTTCCATCCTGCTGGAGCGAATCCGCCGCTTCACCTCCTCGGTCCACCGCTGTCCGAAAATGGATTCCCCTGCCAGATTCACCACCACGTCCGTACCGCTGATCGCCTCGGTCAGGGGCCCCCTTTCCCAGGAGACAAACCGCTGGTTGCGGGCCGACTCCTGCTCATACTTCTCCGGCGTACGGCTGACAACCGTAACCAGGTGCCCCTCCTTGAGAAGACGGGATTTCAGGTGGCTTCCAATAAAACCAGTGCCGCCGCTGACAACTATTTTCATGGCCGGATTTTGATCTTCTGTGCAAAGTTTTACTTTACCGGACGGAGAACCTCCCCATGCCTGCAGCCAAGATAACAATTGAGGAGAGTAAATGAATCTATCGCGTTCCTACCGCCGCTGGATCCTCACGGGCATCCGCCTGCTGCTGGGGATACTCTTCCTGGTCTCGGGTACCGGCAAACTCATCGAAAGCGGCGACGCCCGGTACATGGTGGAGCTGATGGCCACGGAATTCTTCTGGCTGATCGAGTACACCGGGCCGATTGTAATCGGGCTGTCCGTTCTGGAGCTTCTGCTGGGCCTGCTTCTGCTGTTCAAAAGATGGTTGACTTCCGCCCTGATTGCATCCATTCTCCTCTACCTTTTCTTTATCGCGGTGCTGGGCTATTTCTACCTGCAGGGCATGAATGTTGACAGCTGCGGCTGTTTCGGAGCCTTCGGTTTCGGATCGGGCATCACCTTCACGCTTGTGCGCAACGGCGTACTGGCGATCCTGGCCGGCACCGCCCTCGTCCTCCATGCACGGCGACCTGTCCCACGTCCGGAAGGTTAAGTACGTCCTCTTCCGGGATAGCTGAACCTATCCGCCGCCGGAGAGGATAAACTGGTGGTAGAGATAAAATACCGGGGCCGCCAGCAGGAGCGCGTCAATCCGGTCCAGTATTCCCCCGTGACCCGGCAGCAGCGCGGAGGAGTCTTTTACCGAGGCGGCACGCTTCAGTCGGCTTTGGGTCAAATCGCCCAGGGGACCAAAAAGGCTGATCAGAAGCGCGGCGGGAAGCAGTTCCAGCCAGCTGTTTCCCCAGGCAACCGGAAGCAGCCACCAGGCCAGGCTGTAGCCGGCAATCGAACCCGCGATGCCCCACAGAAATCCCTCCCAGGTTTTCCCGGGACTGATGGAGGGAGCCAGCAGCCTGCGTCCCATCGCTTTTCCGCCGAAGTAGGCAAAAATATCGTTTCCCCATACCATCAAAAGCAGCATGACGAGCATGGCGAATCCCCCCATCCCCGGATCGGTCTGCCGCACCAGCAGCAGGCACAGGAGTCCGACGGACGCATACAGACCCACGAAAGGAGTTGCTGCCAGCGCGCGGATATCCACCGGGGCGTCTGCTGCCAAACGGACCGCCGGATAGCATAAAAAGAGGATCAAACCGCTCTCCAGCAGCCACGGATTCACCGGCACCGAGAGGATCCAAAGTGCGATCATGCCCCCGAACCAGCCGTCGGCGGGCAGCCCCGCTTCCCGGCATATTTCCGACAGCTCATATACTGCGAACAGGCAGACCACACCCAGCAGGGCGTGAAAAATCCATCCCCCCAGCCAGGCCAGATAGAGTAAAAGGGCGGCGGCGGGAAGGGCTGTGGCTATGCGGGTGGTAAGTTCGCTCACGGCTACTCCTCTTCCCCCTGGTCGCCTTCCCCGCCAGGTCCCGGCAGCTCCAGCTCTTTCAGTGCGGTGCGCGCCTCCTCTTCGTACTCCTCGGGGACATAGAGATAGACGAGCGCCATCTCGCCTACATTCAGGCTGTAGGCGGAGTCCCGTTTCGAGAGGATATTGGAGGGGATATCCAGGTTGCTGAGGTAGTTCTGGGCCATATTGACTTCGTAGTCGGTACTGCCCTCCAGCACGCAAATCCAGTTTTCAATGTTTTCCGGTTCCGGTCCCTCAAACATGGTGTTCTGCTTTTTGGGGATTGCCGTTTCGCTGCGCATTGATCATGACGTATATGATGTAAGCCGACAGGGCCAGACTCAGAACCACGGCCCAGAGAGGCGGCATGGACTCCGGCGTCATTTCAGCGAGGGCCGACTCCGGGTAGAAGGTACCCAGCACCACGCTGCTGCCGTTATTCACGAAATGGGCTACCATGGCCGGGACGATACTGCCGGAAGCCCAGGTGATGAAGGCCAGGAGAATGCCGATGGCGGCCAGCGGTAGCAGGTTCGTAAGCTGCAGATGATAGAGGCCGAACAGGATGCCCGATACGATGATCGCAGTCCATATGCCCCAGCTCTTTTCAAAAGCTCTTAATACGTAGCCGCGAAACAGGATCTCCTCGCAAACCGCGGGGACCACAGCCACATGAAGCAGCGTGAGCCAAATGATGTGATCCCCACGCAAAAACGCCTCGATCATCTCCATCTGGGAGCTTTGCATGCCCTCAAAAAAATCAGGGACAGGAATCATAGAATTCAGCCAGGAGAGAAACCAGACGCCGGGCTGGATCGCCAGGATAAGGACGACGGTTAATCCGCTCAGGTAGAGGGTATTGTCTCTCCACCGGAACCGGAAAAAAGCGGAACGTTCGCGTCGGGAGGTATGAAGCGTGCTCACCAGCCAGGTGCAGATCCCCATGAAAAGTATCTGACCGGCGGTATTGCCGATGAAGACCAGGTCGAGATTGTCCATCAGCAGGTTCATCGCCTGCGAAGGATCAAACTCCGGACCACTTCGGGAGAGTATGAAGACCATCGCAACGATGGTCGCCAGCACCTGGAAAAGGATAAATGCGGCAACCAGCCATGCCAGTGCCATGGCCCAGTGGGCAAATCCGTTGCGCTCTACCCACGGCCGGAAAGTCTCGGCAACCGGGTCGGTCAATTCATCCATAAAATTCTGCTTTTAAATCCCTGTTTTTGCGTGTCCCGTTCTAACCGGCAGATTGCCACGATCAGATCTGATTTTTCTCCCGGGCGAAGATGGCTACGCCCAGCAGTCCGGTCAGCGTATTAAGGATGCCGAAAATAATTCCGTTCATGAAAAAGTTCTTGACCATGCCCCAGAGGGTATTCATGTCCTGGAACTGGGTGTAGGTCCCGTCAATCAGGCTCTGTTTCATATCGTCGGGGAGACCTTCCATCGCCTCGTAATTAGCGATGGCGGCATTCATAAGCTCCTCAAGGTAGCTGGGATCGATCATGTACCAGATTTGGCTCAGCAGAGTTGCAAACAGGGCGATTCCAAGACCGGAGTAAAATCCGATGAGGGCGCCCCTTCCCAGTTTCATCCTGATACCGGTCTGCCGGTGAAAATGCCATATCGCCACCAGTCCGCCGAACGAGGAAAGCAGGCAGGCGAAACTGCTCATCAAGGTATGCAGGCCGCCGATCATGGAGGCGGAGGGCTCCGCGTCGATCGACATGTATCCACCGATCGTCGCCAGCACAACATACAAAACGGCAAATATCAGCGATGCCACGCCCACGGAATTCCAGTAGTCGGGCGGATTCTCCATTTCACTGTATCGTTCGGGCTGGTCCATAGCTGCTCCTTTTCTTTCGATTTACGGTTTGAACAAATGCGAATGAGATTACCAACGCTGCGGAGACCCCGAGAAGACCTCCCAATCCGAAACGCACGGCGAGGGTATTTTGCCAAAATGCGAGCATATTTCCAAGGAGATCCCCCACATTAAGAAGAGTAAATGCGATCAGCAGGTGCACCAGGAGCTTTCCCGACCATAGCCGTCTCTCCGTGAATAAAGGGCCGGCGAGCAATCCCAGG
This sequence comes from uncultured Balneolaceae bacterium, assembly GCA_964528445.1. Lineage (GTDB taxonomy): Bacteria > Bacteroidota > Rhodothermia > Balneolales > Balneolaceae > JAXHMM01. Next base: position 13,880 of record CAZGSL010000036.1, read on the forward strand.
AACACGCCCCCGTAAATACCGAAACAGCGACTGCAGACGGCCATCGGCTGGCCGCCCATCCAGAATGAACGATCCGGCGCCTGGTGGCAGACCGCCTGGAAAATACGGTGCTGCCACTGCGTGATCCACGCCCCCTCCTGTCCCCAGACCCCGCCGCCGGCCGAACTCAGAAGCAGGAAGAGGGAGAGCCCGACCGGGAGTCCGTAGAACAAAACCACGGTATGGTCGTCCCTGATGTTCATCGGTTGAATTGTTTCTTCAAACCCTCCAGGAAATCCCCGGGAACCCGGCACGGCCTGCGGTTGTCTTCCTTCATAAAGCAGAGCGTCACGTTCCCCACGGCATGAGGTTTTTCCATTCGATCCGTGAAAATCTGGTACCAGGTCTCCAGTTTTACGGTAGGCAGGGTATAGAGATGCACATCCACGTGGAACAACTCATCGTAATAGATGGGCGCCTTGTAGTCGATGGCGGTGTGGACCACCGGGAGCAGGAAACCTCTCTCTTCCAGTTCGGTGTAGGGCATACCGAGCGCGCGTATCATCTCCGTACGGGCCTCCTCAAAATACTCCAGGTACCGCCCGTAATAAACATATCCCATTTTATCGGTTTCCCCGTATCGGCTGCGCAGGGTATGCCGGTAGGTATAGGCGGGTTCCTTTTCGGGAAGCAATGCGCTGTCCTATTTCTTATTGGAGTTGCTGGACACGTTCCACTCGCCCATGGAGGAGTATTTCTCGATTCTCTTTTTCACCAGGGTTTCCGGTTTCAGCCGGCCCAGTTTCTTCAGGGATTTCAGCAACTGCTCCTTCACCGCCCCGGCAGCCTCGTCCGGGTCCCGGTGCGCCCCGCCGAGGGGCTCCTCGATGATGCCTTCGATCACCTCCATCTCTTCCAGGTCGTCCGCGGTAAGCTTGAGCACGGCCGCCGCCTGTTCCTTGTAGTCCCACGTCTTCCAGAGGATGGAGGAGCAGGATTCGGGAGAGATGACCGAGTACCAGGTATTCTCCATCATGTAAATCTCGTTGCCCATTCCGATCCCTATGGCTCCACCGCTCGCTCCCTCGCCGATCACCACCGAAACGATCGGCACTTTCAAGGTGGCCATCATTTTCAGATTCTTCGCGATAGCCTCGGCCTGTCCCCGCTCTTCGGCCTCCAGACCCGGGAAAGCTCCCGGCGTATCCAGGAGCGTGATAACGGGAATACCAAATTTTTCCGCCAGTTTCATCAACCGGTACGCCTTCCGGTAGCCTTCCGGATTTGCCATCCCGAAACGGCGGAACTTCCTGCTCTCCGTATCGCGGCCCTTCTGGTGGCCCATGATCATGACGGAGCGGCCCTCCAGGGTCGCCAGTCCGCCGACGATGGCCTTGTCGTCGCTCTGATAACGGTCTCCATGAAGCTCCACGAAATTATCCGTCATCTTGTAGATGTAGTCCAGCGTATAGGGACGGTCCGGATGGCGAGCGAGCTGAACCTTCTGCCATCGGGTGAGGTTGCTGAAGATGGATTCTCTCAGCTCATCAACTCTTTTTTCAAGCCGTTCTATCTCCGGCGAGAGCACCTCGTCGTCCGCAATGTTCAGCTCCTTCAGCTCCCTGATCTTCTTCTCCAGGTCCGCTATGGGCTGTTCAAATTCTAAATACTCCATATTCTTAAATTAATCGTTCACGCGATCGATGGGGAATATAAGAACTTCGCTGCTTTATCTAAGCAGACGGCAGTGCGACTCAGAGAGAGCCCGCGATACTCTGAATTTTGAGCGTCCAGACCCTCCAGATGGCCTCCCAGACGATGCCCTTGGACATCTTGGAAACGCCCTCTTCCCGCTCGCGGAAAATAATGGAGACCTCGTTAAGGCGGAATCCGGCCTTCCAGGCACGAAAATGCAGCTCAATCTGAAATGCGTAACCGTTGGAGCGTACGTTGTTCACCGATATCTCCTCCAGAACCTTGCGGTGAATGCATTTGAATCCCGCGGTGGTGTCGTTGATGGGCAGTCCGGTTACGAAACGGGCGTAGAGATTGGCGGTATAGGATAGAATCAAGCGGCTCAGGGGCCAGTTCACGATGCTGATCCCGTTCGAATAACGGGACCCGACAGCCAGGTCCGTTCGCCCCTCCCTCACTTCATCGATCAGCCTGGGAAGGTCGCCCGGATTGTGGGAGAAATCCGCATCCATTTCACAGATATAGGTATACTCTCTCTTCAACGCGAATTGGAATCCCCTGACATAGGCCGTCCCCAAACCCAGTTTACCCTCTCTTTTGATAAGATGAAGCCGGTCGGGGTACCGCTGCTGCTGTTGCTCCACAAGGTCCGCCGTACCGTCCGGCGATGCGTCGTCCACGATCAGCAGGTCAATACCCATCTCAAGGTCAAACACCGATTCTATAAGCCGCACGATGTTGTGCGACTCGTTGTACGTGGGTACGATGACCAGTGTATCGGAACTCATCGGATGATTATGCGGAAATGCTGAAGATTCGCGGCTCTATGCTAGGAATTAAAAGAAAAGAATACAAAATTATGGCATTAAATTAACACTAATTTTTAGTTATACTCTCACTGTTTCCGCGAGAGACCGTCTACCATAATCGTTCGATACGAACTCCAGCAACAATTTTATCTGGATCAAATTTTCGTAAGCTCCTTGTTCGAACTGGAAAAAATCGCCTCTTCAACCAAGGCACGGGCCGGCAGGCTCCGGACCGACCACGGCACCGTTGAAACACCCTTCTTTATGCCGGTGGGAACGCTCGCCACGGTCAGGGCCGTCAGCCAGAAGGATCTGGCGGATCAGGCGGGTGCCCAAATCGTACTGGCCAATACCTATCATCTCTATCTCCGTCCGGGCAATGAAATTATTTCGGGGGCCGGCGGACTTCATTCCTTTATGTCGTGGGACCGGCCGATCCTTACCGACTCCGGCGGATACCAGGTCTATTCCCTGTCGGACAACAGGGAGCTGAGCGAGGAGGGAGCCCGTTTCAAAAGCCACCTGGACGGCTCCGAACACCTCTTTACCCCGGAAAACGTGGTGAAAACCCAGCGGGTGCTGGGTTCGGATATTATAATGGTGCTGGACGAGTGTCCTCCCTACCCCGCCGAACGCTCCTACGTAAAAGAGTCCATGGAGCTGACACACCGCTGGGAGAAACGCGGGCGGGAGGCTTTTGAGGCGAGCGAGCCGCATTACGGGCACCGTCAGTTCCAGTTCGGCATCGTGCAGGGAGGAACCTACCGGGACCTGAGGAGGGAGTCGGCCGAAAAAGTGTCCCAAATGGGATTCGAGGGAATCGCCATCGGGGGACTCAGCGTGGGGGAGCCGACCGAACTGATGTACGAGATGACCGACCTGAACACCGACCACCTGCCGGACGACAGGCCGCGCTACCTGATGGGCGTGGGCACCCCGGGCAACCTCCTGCAGGCCGTGGCCCGCGGAGTCGACATGTTTGATTGCGTAATCCCCACCCGCAACGCCCGCAACGGGCAGGTTTTTACCCGGGAGGGGATCATCAACATGCGCAACGCCCAGTGGAAAAACCATCACAAGCCGCTGGACGAGGAGTTCCCGACGAGCCTTTGCCGGGACTACAGCATGTCCTATATCCACCATCTTTTCCGCAACGAGGAGCTGCTGGGGCTGCAACTCGCCTCCCTGCACAATCTCACCTTCTACCTCTGGCTGATGCGAGAAATGCGGGAGCGCATTCGGGAGGATACCTTCGGCGACTGGTACCAGGATATGACCGAGCGGGTGAAGCGGCGAATTTAAACGGGTTTCCCCGTTATCTGCCGCCGGCTTCCGATACCATTAAAAATAGCCCGCAGGCAAAACCTGCGGGCTATGGGGACGCCCGAAATGCACTTTAATAAAAAAAAATGAGGAGGCGAGGACCTACTCTACCTCCGTCTAGCGGAAGTA
>CAZGSL010000037.1:0-17751 GCA_964528445.1 uncultured Balneolaceae bacterium
TGGACGTGCGCTACAACGTGATCAACTGGGTGCACCGCTCCACCCGCGGCTGGTCGTACGGTTCCTCGGTGGTCGATCCCCGCACGGGCGAGATCATCAAGGGTCATATCACGCTGGGTTCCCTGCGCATACGGCAGGATTACCTGATTGCCGAGGGTCTGCTCGCTCCCTATGAGGACGGTTCCGTCGGAGGAGAAGACCCGATGCTGGAGATGTCGCTTGCCCGGATACGACAGCTCTCCGCCCACGAGGTGGGACACACCCTCGGGCTGGCGCACAATTTCGCCGCCAGCACCAACGGCCGCGCTTCGGTCATGGATTACCCCGCACCGAAGGTCTCCGTGACCGCCGACAGCACCCTGGACCTGAGTGACGCCTACGATACGGGAATCGGGGAATGGGACAAGGCGGCGATTCGATACGGCTATTCCGACCTCTCCGGCGCTCCCAGCGAAGAGCGGGCTCTTAATGGCATTATCCAGGACTATCTCGATGAGGGGCTCCTCTTTATCTCCGACGCCGACGCCCGTCCGGCAAGCGGCGCCCATCCCAAGGCGCATTTGTGGGACAACGGCGAGGATGCCGCCGCCCAGATGGATCACGTGCTGGACGTACGCAGAATCGCCCTGGAAAACTTTTCCGAAGAGGTGATCCGGCCCGGCATGCCGATGGCCACCCTGGAGGACGCCCTGGTGCCGATCTATCTCTATCATCGGTACCAGCTGGATGCCACCGCCAAACTGATCGGGGGACTCAATTACTCGTATAACCTGCGCGGAGACGGCCAGGCCGGTCCGGAGCCGCTGCCGGCCGACGTACAGCGGGCGGCACTGGATCGTATGCTGAACACCCTCTCCCCCGAGGTGCTGCAGATGCCCGACCGGATCGTGGAGATGATACCGCCGCGCCCCATCGGCTACGGGGGAGGCCGAGAGCTGTTCAACTCTCACACCAATCCCGCCTTCGATCCACTTGGGGCGGCGGAGACCGCCGCCGACATGACCGCGGAACTGCTCTTCAACACCAACCGGGCCGCGCGCCTGGTGGATTTCGGGGCCAGGGATTCGGCCAGCCTGGGACTCGATGAATACCTGGAGACCATTATCGACCGTACTTGGAAAGCCGAGATGAGAGAAGGCTACCGGGGGACCATCCAGAATACCGTCAACCACGTCGTGCTCTACCACCTGATTCAGCTGGCATCGGACGACGACGTCTCTTCGATGGTTCGGGCCGTCACCAACCTGAAGCTGGAATCGCTCCGGGAGTGGATGCAGGCCGAGGCCGAAGAGCGGGCCTCCTCCTCCCAGCGTATCTCCTCCCTGCTCTACGGCTACCGCCTGCTGCAGCAGTTCCGAGAAAACGAGGAGATGTTCACACCCACGGAACCTCTCTCTCCGCCCCCGGGCTCGCCCATCGGCCACAGTCCGGCGTTCCTTAACTGCAGTTTCCAGCAGTGGGAATAGACGCCATTTTTTCAAGTCATGATGACTCCGGAAGAGCTGCTGACCGGGTATGCTCACGGGATTTTTCCCATGGCCGATTCCCGGGATGATCCGAAGGCGAAATGGTACACGGCCGAACGGAGGGGAATTATACCGCTGGATAACTTCCGCGTCTCCTCCAACGTGCGCCGCATCATACGCAACCAGCACTACCGCGTGCAGTACGACCACGCCTTCCGGGAGGTGATCGAAGCGTGCGCAGACCGTGAGAGCACCTGGATCTCCGATGAGATCATCGCCTCCTACTGCCGGTTGCATGAAATGGGACACGCCCACTCGGTCAGCGTGTACGACGGGTTGAAGCTGGTCGGGGGACAGTATGGGGTGTCGCTGGGCGCCGCCTTCTTCGGTGAGTCGATGTTCGAACGGGCAAAGGAGGCTTCCAAGGTTGCCTTATGGCACTGCCACCAGGCGCTGGTTCAGGGGGGATTCGAGCTGTGGGACACCCAGTTCTGGAACGAACACCTCGCGCAGTTCGGCTGCGTGGAGATATCGGCCGGGGAGTACCGGGAGCGCCTGCGGAATGCGATTCGGAGGGAAGCGGAATTCCGTGAGCCCGACTCCCTGCCCGTACCCGAGTGAGTCCGCCGTTTCGTTACGTGCTGTCAGAACATGCCGCAATATAAATAGGCGCGGCCCGCACAGGTAACTGTCCGCCGGACCGCGCCTGTTTTGCTGCCTGGGACTCCGGACCGTTCTAATACTCGCGGATGCTCACCCGGTTTATGGCTCCCTCGCGGCTGATGGCGCCCCGGTCCATCTGTTCGAGCACCGACTTGTTGAGCTGCAGGTCGATGCGTTCCGGGATTTCATCTGCCGGCGCGTCCAGGGTTACGGAGACCAGGATGTACTGGTCGTTCTCCACCGAACGGAGGGTGCGGCCGTAGTCTACCAGGTACTCACGCAGGTCCTGTTTAAAGGTTTCGAAGGCGGAAAAGGCGTTCTGCCGAAGCTTCGCTCTCTTCTGTTCCGCCTCCTCCCTCGTCTTCTGCAGCCTCTGCCGCAACTCCTCCGCGGCCTGCACCTGGCTGCTGTCGCTGCCGAATTGGAAATCCAGCTCATCAATCTGAAATATTGGTCCGCCGGAACCGTACCGCGCCTCGAAGAAGAAGAGCACCCCGAAGTTGTCCAAGGCCAGGTAGTCGACCGAGCCCCGCACCTCGAAGCCCTCTTCGTTCTCCTCGAAGGCCGTATCGAAGATGTTGGCCATCACCCGGACATCCTTGTTATCCGAACTGTTGGGCTCGCTTTCGGAGATGGAGATCCGATTGCGGAGCTGCTGCTCGCCGAGGTCTCCGGACCGATAGGCGGCCAGGTCGGACACCTGTGCCGAGACGGAGATGACCGGGAGATCCGGTTCGGAATTGATGTTTATCCGGTTACCGGAAACAGAAAAGAAGGCGTTAAAGTTATTTGTGGATTGCGGTGTTCCCCCGTAGATCACCATGACATGGTCGTCATCCGCAAGCTGGCCTATGGTGGAACCGTAATCTTTCAGAAATTCCACCATTCGGTCGGTTACATTTTCCGCGGTGACTTCCTGCTCTTGATCGGAATCTCCATACTGGAAAACCAGGTTACGTTCTCCCGGGTCGTCTGAATTGACGATCGTGAGGTTTCCCGTGGGTACGGAAATTTGGAAAATTACCCCGTAATCGGGGAGATAGGTACCGCGGATGCTTTCTCCATGTAAAGAAAACGAGCTGATACTGCTGGCGGTACCGGCACCGCTGCTGGAGACACGAAACATCTCTTCGAGCACGCTCTCCATGATGTTGATGTCGCGGTTCAGGCGGTTGCCGTCTATGTTCTGCTGGGCCCGCACCGGAACGAATGCCACGGTCAGGGCCAGGATCAGGGGAAGTATTCTGCTCAGGTATTTCATGGTTGGATTCCTCATTCGTTTTGATCTTGGAAATTGGCGTTTTGCAGCAGATTCCCCAGGTAGCGGTTGTAGCTGAGCCACTGCTCAGTGGTGTTCTCCTGCAGCTGCGCCAGGGCTTCGCCCGTAAGCTGCAGGTCGTTCCTTCGCTGCTGTTCGAAGTAACGAACCACCTGCTGCAGCTGCTGCCGGTTCTGTTCGTTGATGGATTCGGCAAACTGCTCCATCATGGCCGCGTTCTCCTCGCGTATCTGTCGCACCAGTCCCTCCGCCTCTTCCGGGCTTATGCCCTCGTTCACCACGGGGGCGCTTCCCATGGAGAAGATCACGCCGCTGTCGGTCCAGGTGACGTGCATGCGGGCCACGGAGGCCACAAAAAGCAAGAGCACCAGTCCGGCGGCCACGGCCATGCCGGCCCGGCCGAGGACCGTGCGCGGCAGCAGCTCTTTCGCATCCCTGAGCCATTCGCCGAAGCTGCGATTCCTGCCTTCCACCACCGTCAGGCGGCGGCCGTTTTCGGTCTCGGGCATCTTCCGGAGCAGTGTGCGGGTCTCCCGCAGCCGGTCAAGCTCCCGGCGGAGCTCCGGATGCTCTTCCATGTAGGATTCCAGTTTCTCTTTGTCGTCCCGGCTGATCTCCCCGTAGAGGTAGTCCATCAGCAGGGCTCGTGCCTCGCGTTCATTCATAATAGAGCTCCTCTGATTTGAGATTCCATTCGTCAAAAATCGTTTTCAGTTTGTCGAGTCCATAGTACATGCGCGATTTCACGGTGTTCTCCGGCTCGTCCAGTATGTCCGCAATCTCTCGGAATTTCAGATCCTCGTACTCCTTCAGGATGACCACGAGACGCTGCTCCGCGGGAAGGCGGTCGAGCGCCCTCTGAAGCAGCACGCCCAGCTGTTTCCGCTGGATGGTCCGGTCGGGATCGGAGGCGAGTCCCTCGGCAATGGGATCGGGGCCCAGCGCTCTCATCGGTTCCGACCGGCGACGCCCGGCCCGCTTGACCTCATCCAGGCAGAGATTGTTCGCGATCCGGTAGATCCAGGAGGAGAATTTGTCCGTGTTCTCCAGCGTATGCAGTTTGCGATACGCCCGGATGAAGGTTTTCTGGGTGATCTCACTCGCCTCGTCGTGACTGGAGAAGAAGCGGTAGGCAAAACGATGGATGCGGTCCTGCCACCGTTCCACGAGGCGGTTGAACGCGCCCGTGTCCCCACTGCGAAATTTTTCTACCAGTTTTGCGTCGTTCATATTTGTGTACCCCGTATCCCAAAGATCCCGGCAACTACGGGTCGATGCGTGTTCCTGGTGTCACCTACGTTGACCGTTACTCCGTAACCGCCGTTCACAGGTATGACGAACGAGAAAGGGAAATAGTTTTACGCGCGGTCAGAAAGGTGGCGAGACCCGCGTTGTTTCTTTCGGGTGGCGGATGTAACGTACCCGGCGGCGCCTCAGTGGGAAGTTATTTTACCGAAACGGAACGGAGGCACTCTTTGACCTGGCGGACAATGCTGTCGGGATCCAGCCCCACCTCCTCGTGCAGTTCCCGCTGGGAGCCATGCTCCACGATGCGGTCGGGCACGCCCATGATGGTCACGGGCGGATGGTGCGGCTTGTCGATCAGGTATTCCGCCACCGCGCTGCCGAATCCGCCCAGACGGGTGCCGTCTTCTATGGTGATGATATGGCGGTAGTCGCGGCATACCCGATCGATGAGCTCGGTATCGAGGGGTTTGGCGAATCGCATGTCGAAATGACCGATGCGCACTCCCTCCTCTTCCAGGGTGTCGGCCGCCTCCATGACGTAGTTTCCGAAGGGGCCGAAACTCAGGATCGCCACCTCCTCGCCCTCGCGAAGGCATTCGCCCCTGCCGATCTCCATCTTCTGAAACCCGTCGCGCGTCTCCATGCCGGTGGCCCGCCCCCGAGGGTAACGGATGGCCCAGGCCTGCTCCTCGTATTTGGAGGCGGTGTACATCATGTCGCGCAGCTCCTGCTCGTTAAGCGGCGAGGATACGATCATGTTGGGAACGTTCCGCAAGTAGGAGATGTCGTACAGCCCGTGGTGCGTGGGTCCGTCGGCGCCCACCAGTCCCGCGCGGTCGATGCAGAAGACGACCGGAAGTTTCTGTATGGCCACGTCGTGTATGACCTGGTCGTATGCCCGCTGCAGGAACGTGGAGTAGATGGCGGCGAAGGCCTTCTTGCCCTCCGCGGCCAGTCCCGCGGCGAAGGTGATGGAGTGCTGTTCGGCGATGCCCACGTCGAAGGCCCGGTCCGGGAAGGTGTTCATCAGCGGCCAGAGGCTGGACCCGCTGGGCATGGCGGGCGTAATGCCCACGATGCGCTCATCCTCCCGGGCGAGTTCCACAATGGCTTCCCCGAAGACGTGCTGGTACTTGGGAGCCTTCGGTTCCGATTTGTCGGGAGCCAGCGATTTGCCGGTAATCTTGTCGAAGGGACTGCTCTGGGCGTGCCACTTGGTCTGCTCCCGTTCGGCGGGCGCGAATCCCTTGCCCTTGATGGTAACGGCGTGCAGAAGCTTGGGACCCGGCACATCCTTGAGGTCCTCTAGGTGGCGCCGCATGGTGTCGACGTTATGGCCGTCCACCGGACCGTAGTATTTGAAGCCCAGCGCCTGGAAGAGTCCGCCGGGCGTAATGGCGGCGGTCACGGCCTTCTCCAGGCGGGAGGCGATCTTGCGCATTTTCTCGCCGGCCGACTTGAAATGGCCCAGCATATCGTAGATCTCGTCGCGCAGCTTGTTGAAGGTCTTGCTGGTGGTAATCTCGGCCAGGTACTCGTTCAGCGCGCCCACGTTGGGGTCGATCGACATCCGGTTGTCGTTGAGGATCACCAGGATGTCGGAGTTCATCGCGCCGGCGTTGTTCATGGCCTCGAAGGCCAGTCCGGCGGACATGGCCCCGTCGCCGATGACCGCGACAACGTTCTTGTCCGATTCGTCCAGGTCGCGGGAGACGGCCATCCCGAGGGCTGCGGAGATGGAGGTGCTGGAGTGGCCCACGCCGAAGGTGTCGTATTCGCTTTCCGAGCGCTTGGGAAAGCCTGAAAGTCCGCCGTATTTGCGGTTGGTGTGAAACTTCTCGCGGCGTCCGGTCAGGATCTTGTGGCCGTAGGCCTGGTGGCCCACATCCCATACCAGCAGGTCCCTGGGCGTATCAAAAACATAATGGAGCGCCACGGTGAGTTCCACCACGCCCAGGCTCGCCCCGAAGTGCCCCCCGTGAATGGAGACCATTTCGATGATGTAATCCCGCAGCTCGTCGCATACTTCGACGAGCTGCTCCTGGTCTATTTTCTTGAGGTCGTCGGGATAGCGGATGGACTCCAGGAGGGGTCCCGGAGTCACGTTCTCCTGTTCCATAATGGTCGGAATTTAGTCGTTCGTATCGTCTTCCCTCTCCTGCACCTTTTCAATGCGCAATTCCGCCTCTTCCAGTTTCTGGGTGCAGGTTTTGGAGAGTTCGATGCCTTCCTCGTAAAGTTCGATGGAATCTTCGAGAGAGATGTCCTCGGTTTCGAGCTCTTTCACAATCTCTTCCAGCCGTGTTAAAGCCTCTTCAAAGCTCAGTTGTTCCTTCTCACTCATGGGTTGTTCAGCCGGGGTTCCTTAAGCAGGAGAATAGATAAGGGTATTTGTCTACAAAAGAAAGTGACAATACGAGTTAGGGCCGCTCAGTCGGTGCTCATACGCTCCTTCTTTTTCCGTTTCTGCTTCTGGGTCTCACGGTCGAACTGTTCGATGAACGAGTTGAGTTCCGTCCCGCTCAGGAAGGATATTTTGCGGGTCTCCTTGTACTGTTCATAGAAAACGGAGATCAGGGCGGCGGTGGGAACGGCAATCAGCAGTCCCAGGAATCCGAACATAAAGCCGAAAAGCAGCAGGGCCACCATCACCAGCAGGGGGTGAAGCCCTACATGGCTTCCGACGATCCTTGGAACGAGAAAGCCCGATTCGAGCACCTGCTCCACGGCGAAGACGATATAGATGCCGGGGAGGTACTGAAACCAGGGGTCGCCCAGGGTGGCGCCCACCAGCGTGCATACGGAGATGCTGAACCAGAGGCCGAAGGTGGGAATGAAATTGGTGAGTCCCGCGAATATACCCAGCACCAGCGCGTAGGGCACGCCTACCAGGTAGAAACCGATGCTCAGGTTGATGGCGCTGATCAGCACCACCAGAAATTGTCCCCTGAGATAGGAACCGACAATCCGGCTAATTTCCGTGGTGTAATCGGAGGATACCTCTTTCGGCGTGATAAGGGAGCGGACGAAGATCCCGATTTTCTGGTAGTCCCGGATCATGAAAAAGCAGAGAAAGGGCATCAGTATCAGGAAAAAGAGAATCATGACCAGGCTTCCGAGGCTGGAGAGATAGCCTGCGGAAAGGGTGGTAAGGCCGTTGTAGAAGGAGTCCACCAGCGTCTCAATCCGGGTGGAGAGCTGGGTTTTTATGACTTCCGACTCAAAACCGAGGCCTTCCAGGAAAGGAAGAACGCCGGTGCTTTCAATCCAGGGGCCGGTATTGCTGGCAGCCTCATTGAATACCGCCCCGATCCGGGTAAGCTGTTCAACGATGGCGGGGACGGCGTAAAAGGCGGCCAGTCCCAGCAGGGAGAGGCTTGCGAACGTAAAAATGCCGGCGATGACGCTGCGGGGGACTCGCCGGCGCTGCAGGGACTCCACCAGCGGGTTGATGATAAAGGCGATGATATAGGCCAGTACAAAGGGGATCAGAAGGTGGCCGGAGTCGTAGATCAGCCAGACGCCCGCCGCGATGAAGGTGGCGTAAAGCAAGGCGCGCGCCACCGGCTGCTGCCGTATGGGATAGAGGACGATTCCGATGAGAAGGCCGTAACCCAGGGGATTGATCAGGTGCTCCAGCAGGTACATAAGGAAGAGCAGGCCGGCGACACCCGCGGCCATCAGGATGAGCTGGCCCCGTTCGTTCAGCCAGGATTGCGGAACATTCTTCATGCTGGAGCGGTTGCTTCGGGAGTCTTTCAAAGTTAAGTGATCGCAATCTTACGTCCAACCGTCCTTTGCACGGGGTACCGTGGGTTCATCGCCATCGGACCCGCCGGATGCGCTCCCCGTCGGAACGGAACAGGAGCGCGCGGTCTCTCCCGGTAAGGAATACGCGTTCGGCCCTACCGGACAGGCGTCGGAAGGTGGCGGGATCGGGATGCCCGAAGGGATTGTAGCGGCCCGCGGATACCACGGCTATCTCCGGATTGACCATCCGGAGAAACGGTGCGGAAGAGGAGGCGGTCCCGCCGTGATGCCCGGCCTTCAGCAGGCCGGTCTCCATGAGATCTCCGTATCGGGTCACCAGCTCGAGCTCGGTAGCCATGCCCGCGTCTCCCATGAAGAGAAATTCCGTCTCCCCGTAAACAAGCTCAATCACGAGGGATTGTTCGTTGAGATCGGAGCCGGAACGGCCCGGCAGCGGACCGTAAACCAGAATGCGGAGAGAGGGGTCGACCGGGACCCGGTCGCCGGCAGACAGGGTGAGGTGAGGGATCTCCTTCTCCGCGATACGTTTCCGGTACCGCCGGTACAGCTCGCTGTCGGAGGAGAGTCCGGTCTGGTAGACCGCTCCGATCTCCACCGACTCGAGGAGGGAGGGCATGCCCCCGATATGGTCGGCGTGGGGATGGCTCAGAAAGACGGCGTGCAGGCTGTCAATTCCGGCCGCCCGCAGGTAGGGAATGATCACATGGCGGCCGGAGTCGTAGTCCGGCTCCCAGCGTCCCGTATCGATCAGAAGATTCCGGTTCCCCGGGGTGCGTACCAGGGTCGCGTCTCCCTGCCCGACGTCAAAAAAGAGTACCCTCAATTCCGGTTTCCGGATCTGCTCCCGGTAGACCTGGCTGCCACGGTATGCCACCGCCAGCAGCAGGAGGAGCACAAGTATTTTCCAGCGGAACCGGGGCAGACGAAGAGAGGCCAGCAGGAGAATTCCCACCGCCCAGAGAGCGAAAAGGAAAGGGCCCGGCGCGGTGGTGCTGATCCAGCTCCAGGGGAGGGAGGAGAGCGCTTCGACAGATTGCCCCAGCAGCCGGAGCCCGTAGTCGCCGGGCAGGTTGAGCCAGGCCCCGGCGCCGGGGAAAACCAGCGATACCGCCATCAAAAAAAGGGAGCAGGGTACCAACACGAACAGCAGGGGGAGAACAAGAATATTTGCGAGGGGGCCGACCAGGGAGAATTCCCCGAAATAGTGCGCCAGGAGAGGATAGAGTCCCACAGGCACCAGGACGGAGATCATCGCCGTTTTCATCAGGCTTCCGGTCCACCGGTAACGGAAGGCCCGGGGAGTCAGCCGGTTTATGAGCGGAAGGAGAAGCAGGATGATGAATACGGCCGTGAACGAGAGCTGGAAACCCACGGCGAATAGCTGCGCGGGTTCCCGGATCAGTATGATGAGGGCGGCAGCCGCGGTCAGATTGAGCGGATTGCGCAGGCGGTGGAAAAGACGGGCGTACATAAGGCATCCGCCGGTAAGGGAGGCGCGTGTGACCGATGCGGAGAAGCCGGTAATTCCGGCGTAGCCGACCAGCAGCAGCGTCAGCAGGCAGAGTCCGAACACGCGCCCGTAGCGGGAGGACCAGAAGAGGGGAAATATCCACCAGAGGGGAGCCAGCAGAAATCCCACGTGAAGCCCGGATACTGCCATGATATGACCCAGGCCCGCGCGGCTGAATGCCACCCGTTCGCCCCGGTCCAAATCGCCCTTGTGTCCCAGCAGAAGGGCTTTGGCCAGGGGAGCGGTCTCGCGCGAAAAGTTCTGATCCACCATCTCCAGGGCTTTTCCACGGAGGAAGTGCAGGTTCCATTCCGCCGGCGGTATGGCGGAGAGGAGGGAATCAATCCCCGCCTGCCGGTCTATATCCAGGCTTCCCAGGTAGGACCGATCGTCGAACGCATGGGGATTCCGTCTGCCTTCGGGAGGGGGATAGAGGATGACGGCGAGGCGCAGGCGGCTTCCGGGAGGGAGCCGGCCGTGACGCCAATCGGCGGTGTCTGCGATTGCGCGAAGCCCCCACGGCACCTGCCAGCTCAGGGAATCCCCGGCCCAGGTTCGGTTCACTCTTATATCCATTCTCAGCTTTCCGGTTGGGGAGCGGGTGGTGCGGAGAAGTTCTCCTCGTACTTCCAGCGGTGTCCACGCTTGCCCGATAGTATCTGCCGGCAGCGTTCCCGGCAGACCGGGATTCGTTGCGTACAGGCTGCCGCCCGCCAGGAAAACGGTGAAGCAGTAAGAGCCGAGAAGCAGGGTGTGAACCACCTGGTTCATCAGGGCATATCGCAGGCGCGTCAGCACCACATAAATCGACAGAACTCCACCGAAGAGCATGAGCCATGTGAGAGGGGGCATCGGGGCCATTCGCTGCCAGACGATTCCTCCTGCAAAAAGCAGAACCAGCCGCAAGGCGGGATAGGGAACGGGAGTGGGGGCGGTATCGGCGTCCATACCCTAGGGACCGCAGGAGAGGAAAATCCTTACGCCTAGAGATATTCCATGACAGTAAAAAAAGTGTTAAATTGCGCCCGATTGTAGATGACTGGTGACATTCGCTAACACGGCAATCCAATGCCGCGGGTCTTGTAACACTTCAGCACCGATGATTTATGGCTTACCGCGACTTTGACGACGAAATTTGGGATGAGCACAGGTGGGAGGCTCACCTGGATGAAATTGAAAGGCAGAGCGAAACGCTGCGCAGGTTTATCTCCTCCGACCCTTCCGGGAATCTACCGCGCTGGTTGGCCCTGCTGAGGGAGAGTACGGACGAACTGGATGCGGTGGACGCATTTATTGAGGAGGAACTCCAGATCGATGATGCTTACTATCCCGACGAGGAGGAGTGGGAAGACGAGGAGTTTGACGAAGATCCCTTCCTTTTTGAGGAGGAAGACGATATGGATGCCGGGGAGGATTGGAAAGAGCTGAGCGGAGAGTACGCGCTGAGCAATTACGGTTCCATAGAGAACCTCGAGATGTTCAACGACGCCCGGGGACTGGCGGCATTCGTGCTGCAGTGGGCGGAAGGTATCCCGCCTGCATCTCATACGGCCGAGTACCATGAATTCGTGGGAACGGTGCTGCGGATCGGGGCCAAGCTGGCGGGAGGATACTCCTTCGGTTTCGACCTGGAAACGCTGGGCGGGAATATTGCCTATACCAAGAAAGGTCTTCATTGCGCCAACGAGGCGCTGGAACTGCTACAGGTCCATTTAAAGAGGATGCCGGCCATGGATCTTCAGACCTACCGGCTGCTTCACGAACGCCTGTTCTCGCTGCGAAATACGATCGGCATTTACATACAGGACCTTCGGGAGGAATTTCGCGCCGGAAGAGGCTGACGGGGTTACTCTTCCCAGATTGCTACCTGCCGGTTGCCCTCGGAATCCGACATCCCGCGGTACATGCCGCTGGTATTCATCTCCATAACCATGTTCCCGTATTGATCCACCGCGATCATTCCCGCGTCTCCGGGATTCAGAACGTCGTTCAACAGATAGCTCGCGGCGCTGTCCAGGGAGGCCGGCTTGAATTTCATGTAGCTGCTGACGGTGTGGCCTGATACCGCGCGCATAATCTGTTCACCCCAGCCCGTCATGGAGACGGCCACCACGTCGCTGGCATAGGTGCCTGAGCCGATAATGGGCACATCGCCCACGCGGCCGTACATCTTGTTGGTCATTCCCCCCGTAGAAGTGCCGGCCACCAGTGTGCCGTTGCTGTCCAGTGCCACGCAGCCCACCGTGCCGTATTTGTAGTCCTCCCAGGAATTATTCGCTTGTTCGGGCCGCGGGAGTTCTCCCGGCTCGCCGGGAGAGAGCGCGGACTGGTCATCTTCCGAAATGGCTCGCTGCCAGGCCTCGTAGCGGCGTTCCGTATAGTAGTAATCCTGGCTGACCCGCTCCACGCCCATCTCATCCGCATACTCTTCGGCCCCGTCGGTCGCGAACATCACGTGCCGTGAGTTCTCCATAACCAAGCGTGCCAGGGAGATGGGATTCTTGACGGTGCTTACCCCGGTAATGGTCCCGGCCTCACGTGTATTGCCCACCATAAAAGCGGCGTCCAGTTCGTGGGCGCCCTCATGGGTGAAGACCGCGCCCTTGCCGGCGTTAAACCGGGGATTGTCTTCCAGGTAATTGATCACTTCCTCCACGGCATCCTGTGAGGTACCTCCCTCGCTCAGAATGGTCTCCCCGATGGTGAGGGCGGAATCCAGGGAACTTCGGTAGCCCTGCACCAGCGAATCGGGAAGGTCTTTGGGAATGGTGCCCGCCCCGCCGTGGAGAACGATGGCCCACTCTTTCTGGGTGGTATCTCCGGCTGGAGCCTCTTCGCCCTGCGGGGTGCAGGCGGCGGCAATGAACAGGGCCAGGGTACAGATCAACAGGTTTTTGGTGGATATCATGGCTCTCCGAAAATCGGTTTGAGGTTCTCAGTCGACGGTCGATCGCTTTCGCGCCTCATTATAATCAGGCGGGGTGGCATTTCAAAATGGGGGCGAGTCTGCCGATACTCCGCGAAGTTTCCGGTCGGCCTCCCAGTTTCTATAGCTGGAGGATTAAAGCTTTTCCAGCACGCCCACGATGACCCGGGTCATCTGTGGTTCCGCCATGCCGGCCGCTTCCAGCACGTCCTCGATATCGACGGGCTCGAGGGCGTCCGGGAAGCACTCGTCGGTGATGACGGAGATGCCCAGTACCTCCATGCTCATGTGCACGGCGGCAATGACTTCGGGCACGGTGCTCATTCCCACCACGTCGGCGCCGATCTGGCGCAGGAAGCGGTACTCGGCCCGCGTTTCCAAAGTGGGACCGCTGAGCGCAAGGTAGACCCCCTCATGCATCCGGATTCCCTTCTCGAGGGCTACCCCCTCGGCGATATCCCGTAGCCGTTCGGTATAGGGATCGCTCATGTCCGGGAAGCGGGGACCCAGTTCGTCGTCGTTGGGGCCGATGAGCGGATTGTCGCCCAGCATGTTGATGTGATCGTTGATCAGCATGATGTCGCCCCGGCGGTATTGGGGATTCATGCCGCCGCAGGCGTTGCTGACCATCAAGGTATTGCAGCCGGCGGCCTGCAGCACGCGGACGGGAAACGCGATCTGCTGCATGGTGTAGCCCTCGTAATAATGAAAACGGCCCTGCATGGCAACCACCTGTTTGCCGCCCAGGCTTCCAAAGATCAGCTTTCCGGCATGGCTCTCCACCGTGGAAACCGGAAAGTGGGGAATGTCGGCGTAGGAGATGGTTTCCGCGACCTCAATTTCGTCCCCCAGTTGACCGAGGCCGGTTCCCAGGATCAGCAGGTAATCGGGCTCCATCTCGCAATGCTCCCGGAGGTATTCGAGGGCTTCGTCCCGTTTGCTGCGGAATTCCTCTACCGATTCACGTTCTTTTTGCATCAATTAAAATGGGATTGAGTTTGGGAAATTGGGCTGAATGGGGAAGATGACCCTCATATCGGGCCGATCAGTCGAGGTCGTCGATAATCTCGTCCAGTTCGTCGGCTCCGGGAGGCAGGTTCTCCTCTTCCGGCGCGGACGAAGCATCGCTCCCGGGCAGCCTGTAACGGTTTGCCTCGTCATCGGAAAAGTTCTCCAGGGATTCCCGGGTACGCTCAAGGTAGGAGCGGATACCGCTTATGATCTCCTGGCGGCGGTCGAGCAGCCGGAGAATGTTCTGGCGTATCTCCTGTCGCTGGTGGGTCGCCTCCATGATGATGGACTCGGCTTCCATCTCCGCTTTTTCAATTTTGTTCTGCGCCTCCTTCTGTGCTCCCTCCAGCTTGTGCTCGGCCGAATCCTTGGCCGTCTGCAGGGTTTCGTGAAGCGCCTCCTCCACCTTCTGGTAGTGCTCCAGCTTGTTCTCCAGTTCCTCAATCCGGGATTCCAGCTCCCGGTTTTTGGCCGTCAGGTGTTCCCATTCGCGGGACACCAGGTTGAGGAACGCCTGTACCTCCTCGGGATCGTACCCGCGCAGGGATTTTTCAAATTTCTGCTGCTTTATTTCCAGTGCGGTTAGCTTCATGTCTGCGGTGGGTGAGGGACCCTTGGTTTGCGGGATTGATTCTGTATGGGTATAGTTCTATTCGCGCAACATGTTTCTCAGGTTGCTGTCGCCGGAGGAGTCTTTCTCCTTTTCGGATTCCTCTCCGGTATCCGTATCCACTTCTATGGTCTCGGTCGGACCGCCGAGCTTTCTGTTTTCCTTCTTTTTTTTCCCGCCGGACGTTTTCCCCTCCGATACGATGGCTTCCAGGTTTTCAATACGACGCCGGCTGTCCTTTCGAAACTCCACAAATGCCCTGCCCAACCGGTTGAATTCCTCCCGGCTGACGACATCCCCGGACGGGGTTCCGATCCACATCCTGATGATGCGGTAGATTCCGTAGAAGATAAAACCGGCCAGGGAGGTGCCGAATACAATGGCTATAATGGGAATCAGCTCATTCATTGCCTCTCCTCTGTTTTTTGGCTAGGTCGGAGACCTGCTGTTTGTTTTCCTGTTTCAGCGTCGACTGCTCAATTTCCACCTCGCCCAGGTCGCTTCCCGGACCGAGTTTGAACTCCTCAGGATCACCCGCGGCGATTGCTTCCAGGTTTTCCACTCGGCTCCTGAGATTGTCAATCAGTTCCTGGAGTTCCTCCACCTCCTCCTCGTTCTGCTGGCTGCGGTTCAGCATCTTCATCTTGTTTTTCTGGTACTCGATAATGAGTCCCCCGACGATGGCCACGATTACGATTAGAAACACCCAGACACTCATAGCAGAAATAAAGATAGCTGTAACGATTTTGATTTCATCCCCCGAGGGACGTTCCTGAACCACGAACCAAGTAATGTACTAAATCTCAGGATTAATGAAACACGTATTCGTTATATCGTATTGCATTATCCGTAGTTACGCTCCCCGAAAATGGCGCGGCCCACCCGCAGCATGGTGGCGCCTTCCTCAATCGCCACTTCCATGTCGTTGGTCATGCCCATGGAGAGATGCTCCAGCGCTATATTGTCCGCCTCCCGTCCGCCGTATTTCTCCCGAAGCTCCCGGAGCAGCCGGAATTCAGGGCGCACGGTTTCGGGATCGTCTACCAGGGAGGCAATGCCCATAAGTCCGCGAACCCGAACATGTTCCAGTCCGGCGGCGTAATCCAGGATGCCGGGTAGATCCCCGGGTTCGCAGCCGCTTTTCTGGTCCTCCCCGCTGATGTTTACCTGAATCAGCGTGTTGATAACCCGATCGATACGTGAGGCGCGTTTTTCGATTTCCCGCAGGGACTTCCTTTTTGGAATGGAGTCGATCCAGTTAACCCGCTCCACCATGTATTTGATCTTGTTGGTCTGCAGGGGGCCCACCATATGCCAGCGCACCTCCTCCTGGTCCCACTCCTCCATTTTGTCCTGCAGCTCCCTGGCCCGGTTTTCGCCGAAATGGATCTGTCCGCAGCCGTATGCCTCCCTTATCAGTTTAAGAGGTTTGGTCTTGGAGATGGCCACCAGCGTGATCTCCCCGGGGTCCCGCCCGGCGTTTTCACAGGCCTTGCGAATCCGTTCTTGTACACGTTCGAGATCTCTGCAGATGTCTTCGGGCATAAAAATAGCGGGAGCAGCGACGGCGGGGTTCGTTTCCCGCCATGTTGAGGGTTACGGTTCGAAATCGGTTCGAATGATTCGATTAAAAATAAGCTTTTAACAAACGGATTTAAATCGTATTTTTACAGACTAAATCCAAGATTTTAAACTCAGATTTGCAAGTACCGGCTCTGATTTATCCTATCTTGATTCATCCCGCCTGCCAATCTGGCGATTTCGCCGGGCACCCCGGAACTCCAACAAAGGAGGAGATCTGCCGAGAATGAATACCCGGGTCCGGCATATATCCACCTTTCTTCATCAGTGGGCTCCTCCAAGTACGAAACTGGATTATGATAATGTCGGACTTCTGGTCGGAGATCCCGAACAGGAGGTTTCCCGGGTTATTACGTGCCTGGATACCACCATGGAGGTGGTGGAGGAGGCCATCGAGAGAAATTGCGAGCTGATCGTTTCTCACCACCCGTTGATTTTTAAAAGCATCGACCGGATCAATCCCACGGACGAACAGGGCCGCATCATATACAAGCTGATCCGGAACGATATCTCGCTGATTGCCGCACATACCAACCTGGATGCGGCACTGGACGGCGTCTCTTTCGTATTGGCGGAGAAACTGGGACTGAAGAACCTGAAGTTTCTGGAGGCCGGGTATCCCATCAGCCGGAAAATTGTGCTTACCACGAATCACTCCGATCACGAAGCGGTCCTCAAACTGATGAACTACTACTCTGCGGAGGAGGCCCATTACTCCAGGGTCGAGGGGCGCAAGGGCGAGCAGTATACTTACGAAGCCATCATTGACGAACACAATGTGTCCGGCCTGAAAAAAGAGTTGCGCAAGAACGGCCTGCTGGACCGGGGCAGTTTCCAGGTAATGGAGGTCGCCAGCCCGTCCAACAATTTCGGCATGGGGGTCGTGGGGCTCTACCGGGACAGCGGACTGGAGGAAAGCGAATTCCTGCAGCGAGTCTCCGAGGTGCTGAATGCCCCGGCCCTTCGTTATTCCGGCTCTGCCGAGAGAATCAAGAAAGTGGCCGTATGCGGGGGTGCCGGTGTCTCCCTTGCTTCAAAGGCCATCGATGAGGGAGCGCAGGCATTTGTAACTGCCGATATCAAGTATCATGACTATTTCACCCGGGCGGAGAATTTCCTGCTGGTGGATACCGGTCATTACGAGAGCGAGATACCAATAGCCGGATCCCTGCGGAAAGAACTGCAGGAGGCATTTGAAGAGATACAGGTAGATGAGACCGACGTGGTTACCAATCCAATGAAGGTGTTTTTGCCCGATTAGAAACAGAACAATCAGGAACAGACAATTATCGATCAACCCATGGAAGAAGTACTTCAACAGTTAGCCAATCTGCAATACATCGACTCCCGGATTGACGAGCTCAAGCAGCTCCGGGGCGATCTTCCGGAAGAGATACTGGACATAGAGACCGATATTAACCGGTATGAGGCCAAGATCAATCAGCTTGAGGAGGAGCAGAAGGAGCTCAAGGTTGAACTGGACAATCTGCAGCTGGAGGTCAAGGATGCCCAGAACAAGATGGAGAAGTACGAGGAGCAGCAGATGACCGTCCGGAACAACCGGGAATACGATGCGCTCACCAAGGAGATCGAGGCCCAGAAACAGGTCATCGAAAATGCCGAATCCCGCCGCGAGGAGATAGAAAACCGCCAGGTGGAGATAGAGCAGGAAATGGAAGAGGTTCA
>CAZGSL010000038.1:0-4172 GCA_964528445.1 uncultured Balneolaceae bacterium
TTAAAACAAATAATATTCGACTCCTATGCTTACCAGGAAAGAGGAGCTGCTTCTGCTGGCGATATGGAAACTGGAAGAGGAGGCCTACGGGCTCGCCGTCCGCGACCGGCTTAACGAAATGACCGGGGGCGACCACTCAGTGGGCGCGGTCTATACTCCCCTCAAAAGACTGCGCAGCAGGGGATTTCTGGATTCCTGGGAGAGCGAACCGACCGAAGAGCGGGGCGGACGATCCAAACGATTCTACAAATTGACCCCCAAGGGTGTCAGGGCCCTGCAGGAGGTGCGCCGTCTCACCGAAACGGCCTGGAGTAATTTGCCGGCCGAAGTCTTCGGACTAACGCTAAAGACATCCTGAACCGCCATGCGTTCCCAATCACCCTGGCCCACGAGGCTGCTGGATTGTATTCTGCCCGCAGATCTCCGCCACCTGACAGGAGACCTGGAAGAGGAGTATAACCGGAACCAGGAAAGAATGGGAAACCGGCGGGCGTTAAGCCGGCTATGTCTCCAGATTCTGCGCTCACTGCCGTTTTTCATGGGACAAATCTTCAAATGGAATATTGTTATGGTTGCACATTACCTGAAAACAGCCCTTCGACTGACAAAAAAGCATCTCGGCTTTTCCCTGATCAATATCCTGGGACTGGCGGCCAGTATGGCCGTCTGCCTGCTGATCCTGCTCTTTATCGTGGACCAGAAAAGCTACGACCGCTTCCATGAGAATTACGACCGGATCTACCGCGTGATCTCCGAATTCAATTCCCCCAGCCTCAACGCCGCCGAAGGCTATGCCACTACGCCTGCCGAACTGGCCGAGATCCTGGAGAACAATTATCCAGGGGTACGCGAGGCGGTTCACGTAAGAAACGACTTCCAGGGAGAGTTCCGTCACGGCGACCAGGCACTCTCCCTCAGCGGACTCTACGCCTCGGCCGATTTCTTCCAACTTTTCGGGTTTGAGCTGCTGGCCGGCAATCCGGAAACGGCCTTACAGGATCCCGGTTCCATTGTACTTACGCCCGAAAGCGCCCGCCGTCTTTTCGGGGAGGAGACGGATCCTCTGGGTAAAAGCATCCAGGCGATGGGAGACCGTACCTATACCGTAACCGGGATCATCGACAGCGGAGTCAAGTCACATATCGATTTCGAATCACTGGTTTCCTACAGCACCGTCACCGCTACGCCGGAAGGCCGGGAACGCATGGACAACTGGACCCGGAGCATTTACAACTCCTATACCTACCTGCGTCTCGATGAGGGGGCGGAAAAGAGGCTGAGCGAACGGTTCCCGGAGCTTATTTCGAAAAACTTCACCTCATCCGACGATGACGTAGCGCTGGAAGGACTGCAACTGCAACCGGTTACCTCCATCAATCTGGGTCCCTCACTGTCGAATGAGATCGGAATGGTCATGCCCAATTTCATCCTCTGGTTTCTGATCGGATTCGGCGTGATTGTCATCCTGGTAGCATGTTTTAATTACGTCAGCCTGACGGTGGCGCGGGGACTGAATCGGAGCAGGGAGGTGGGAGTACGCAAGGTTCTGGGAGCCGCGCGGTCCAGCATTCTCAAGCAGTTCCTGACCGAATCGGTACTCATCGCCCTGCTGGCGCTTCTGTTCGCCCTGCTGATCCTTAACTGGCTTCTTCCCCAATTCAACAGTCTCTACCTGATTAACTTCACGGAAAACCAGATTGCCCTCAATCTATTCGGGGAGTACTGGATCTACATCCTGTTTTTCCTCTTCAGCGTACTGATCGGTGTACTGGCTGGCTTTTACCCTGCCTGGCGATTTACCTCCTTCCAGCCGGCGAGCGTACTGCAGGGAGCGAGAACCACGGGACGGGGATCCCAGGAAACCCTGAAAAAGGGTATCG
This sequence comes from uncultured Balneolaceae bacterium, assembly GCA_964528445.1. Classification (GTDB taxonomy): domain Bacteria; phylum Bacteroidota; class Rhodothermia; order Balneolales; family Balneolaceae; genus JAXHMM01. Next base: position 1,881 of record CAZGSL010000038.1, read on the forward strand.
CTGTCACCCAGTTCACCATCTCCATCGTAATCATCATAACCACCCTGGTCTTGCTGCAGCAATTCCGCTACATGTCGGATATCGATTACGGATTCGAATACGAGCAGCTGGTGAATGTTCAGCTTCAGGATATACCTTTTGAGCGATTTGAGCGAAACATGAGCGGTCATCCCGGGGTAGCATCCATCTCCGCCTCCAACGTGGTCCCCTCTCTGGGCAGCAGGCATGGGGTTTGGGTGAAAAGCGACTCCGTTTCCGACCAGATCAGGGGTGCGCACTTCACGGTTACGCCCGACTATCTCAGCACGATGGGACTGGACCTGGTCAGCGGCCGAAATTTCAATCCGGAAAGAGGCGCCGATTCCGTCAAAACAGCCATTCTAAGCCTGTCGGCCGTGCAAGCCCTGGGACTGGATAGCCCGGAGGAGGCGGTCGGGGCTAACATTACGGTAAACGAGACGAATGTTGAAGTCATCGGCGTATCGGAAAACTTTGTAACGGTCGATCCGCTGGAGGGTTTTGAACCCGCCATCCTCCGTTATTATCCCGACCGCTTTCAGTATGCTGTCGTCAGGGTACATCCCGGTTCGAAAGAGACCTTTACCTCGGACCTGGAGCAGCAGTGGGCCGAACTGGGAAGTATGCACACCCCCAAATATCAGTTTTTCAGCGAACAGATCGATAACAACCCGATAATCGCCGTTTTCAAGGATTTCGTTAAGGTATTCGGCCTGATCGCGTTTTTTACGATCATGATATCCTGCCTCGGATTGCTGGGAATGGCAATGTATTCGGCCGAAAACCGGGTGCGGGAAATCGGCGTGCGAAAAGTATTCGGCGCTACGCGGCGGCAGATCGTCTATCTGCTTTCCAGGGAGTACCTGGCCATGATCGCCATAGCTGTTCTCGTGGCCACGCCGCTGGCGTGGATGCTCAACAATTTTTGGCTTTCGTTTATGAGCAACAGCGTCACCCTGGGGCCGGCCATCTTCCTGATCGGCATCATCGGCTGCGCCGGTCTGGCGCTGCTGACGGTTGCCTCCCAGGCTTTGCGGGCGGCTCGGGTCAAGGTGGTGGACAACCTGCGGAGCGAGTAGGACCCGTAGTGTCAAGGGTGCCGGCACGGGGCAGCCTCTTACTCTTGGCGAATACTCTCCACGGGATTGGTCAGGGCCGCCCGGAGCGACTGCCCACTTACGGTCAGCATGCAGATCACCACGCTCAGCAGTCCGGACAGAAGAAATACCGCGGCAAGATTCCATCCGAGACCGATACGGTATGGGAAATCACTGAGCCATTCGGCCAGGAGATAATAGGTAATCGGCCATGCGATAACGTTGGAGAGCAGTATGAGTTTGACGTACCGTCCGGAGAGCAACTTCAAAATGTCGGCGACCGAAGCACCCAGGGTCTTTCGCAGGCCAATCTCCCGGGTCCTCAGTGAGGTGGTGTACGAGGCGAGCCCGAACAGTCCCAGGCACGCGACGATAATGCCCAGAACGGTAAACACCCCGGAGAGGCTGGCCATCTGCCGTTCCGAGGAGTAGATCTCGCTGAGTTCCTCCTCATGGAAGGTATAGCGAAATGGATCAATGGAGTTCACCTCCTCCCAGGCAGACTGCAGCGCCAGGATTCCCTCCTGTACACGGCCGGGCGCCAGTTTAACGGCCACATGCTCTATATGCTGGACAATCGGCGTGGTTTCGTCCACGACCCGGAGCACCAGCGGACCAATCTCCTTTCGAAGCGTGGTATGGTTGAAGTCCGGCACCACCCCAACGACGGTATACGTCTCCCGGCTGCCGTCGGAGTTTTCCAGGTAAAACTGCTCGCCCACCGCATCCCCGGGAGCAGCCGCTCCCATCCGGTTCACCATGGCCTCATTGACCATGATCGCCTCACGGCCGTCGGTCTGGTACTCCCGGGAAAATCCCCTGCCGGCCAGTACCGGGATCTGATAGGTCTCGAGAAAGTCGTGGGTGACATAAAGGGCGGGATTTGACTGGGAGCCTTCGGTGTTTTCTGCAGCATGCCGAAACATGTAAAAATTCTCTTCGTCCGCCCCGATAATCCACTCGAGCCCGGCCATGCTCTCCACCGCCGGATCACGGAGTGCCAGCTCTCTGAAGCGCTCGTATTCCCAGGCAATCAGGGTTTGTGAGACCGGCAGCAGAGCCACGCGCTGGCGGTTGTATCCCAGATCCTTTTCCTGCATGTGGTTCAGCTGCAGATACACCACCGCGGTCCCGATTATGAGAGCGACCGACAGGGTGAACTGGAAAACCACCAGCG
>CAZGSL010000038.1:4272-9526 GCA_964528445.1 uncultured Balneolaceae bacterium
AACTGCCGGAACAGGCTGATGCGGTCGGCACCCAGCACCTTGCGCATGCCCACTTCCCTGGCCCGCTCCATCGAACGGGCGGTGGAGAGATTGACGAAATTGATGCCTCCGATGCCAAGCACCAGCAGCGCAATTCCCGAAAAGAGCCAGACATAAAAGTAGGAACCGGTGGGATTCATCTCCTCGCTCCGGTCCGAATAGAGGTGTATGTCGGTGACCGGCTGCAGAGCCAGCTCCACCTGTTCTCCCTCGGGACGATTCGGATGGTAATACTTGTCGGCAAAATCGGGAAGCAGCGGAAGCAGGGACCCGCGGTCCACGCCCTCCTCCAGCAGCACGTAGGTCCAAACCGGGTTGGAGTACCAGCTCTCATTGTAGGGCTGTCCCCCGAACAAGGCCGGGAGGGAGGCAAATGACGCCAGCAGGTCAAAACGAAGATGAGAATTTTCCGGCATCGGCTCCATCACACCGGTGACGGTAAAATCCATAACTCCCTTGAAATTCAATGTCTTGCCCATCGGGTCTTCCTCGCCGAAATAGCGGCGGGCCGTCTCCCGGGTAATCACGATGGCCTGGGGCTCGGCAAGCGCCGTCCGGGAATCCCCGGATATCATCTCGATATCGAACACCTCCAGTGCGGTGGAGTCGGCAAAATAGAAATCCTCCTCGCTGAACGCCCGGTCTGCTTCCTGATAACGGATGGTACGGGACTCCTCCCGCATGTCGTAAAACCGGACGGTTTTCTCAACCATGTCCGGATACTCCGTCTGGAGCGCCGGACCTGCCCTGAAGGGAACAGAGGCGTAGGGCTCCTCCTTGGTGGGGGAGATGGAGGTTTGTACCAACCTGACGATACGGTCTTTTTTGGGGAGAAACTCATCGTAACTCAGCTCATGAATGACATAGAGCGCCGTCAGTATGCAGCAAGCTATGCCGATGGCAAGGCCCAATAGATTCAGAAGGGAGTACCATTTCCTCTTCACCAACCTACGCAGGGCGACTCTCAGATAATTACGCAGCATGACACCTTTGCCGATTCGTTTGTCATCCCGATTTCCAACAACCCTGACCTTTCAAAATCATCCCGGTTTCACTATACAAGAGACTAAAGGGATGGAAGTGTTACAAATTAGAGGCTGATCGACCCGAATATTAGAGAATTCTAACGCTCGGGGCCGGTTTTGAAGTGAAAAGAAACAGGGACAGGCAAAGAGGAGCGAGAATAATCCGGGAGATACGTAAGGGACCCACCGGATCAGGCCTCTCCTTCCAGCATGGGGATAATGGACTCCTCCAGCATATCGAAGACCGGATCCCGGTAACTGCGGCGCTGGGAGGTATTGGCCAGGGACGAAGTGATCACCACGACCGCATCCAGCTCGCGAATCATAAATATATACTGTCCCCCGTGTCCCCAGGCGAAGCGGACGTTGTATCCGGCCACCGGCTTCTTCCACCACATATACCCGTAATTGTAGGGATTGTAATTGCTGCGGGTATAGGTCTGGAAAGAGTCCCGCAGCCAGGAGCGGGGAACCAGCTGTTCGCCCTCCCACATACCGCCGTTCAATACCAGCCGGCCTATTTTCCTCATATCGGCCGGTCGAAGCGCCATGTTGTTTCCCCCCATGTAATAACCCTGGGGATCACGATCCCATCCCCCGGGCTGGATATTCATCGGCCCGAACAGGTGTTCCATGGCGAAGGCCCGGGTGCTCATTCCGCTGGCCTTGGTGAGAATCACCGACAGCAGGTGAGAGGAACCTGTACTGTACACCATTTCCCCTCCCGGCTCCTCCACCATGGGCTGTTCCAGAGCGTACTCCACCCAGTTGTCACTCACCACCCACCGCCCGTAATTGCGGATACTGGTCGACTCCAGTCCGGCCCGCATCGTAAGCAGATCCTTGATGGTAATGGTCCGCTTCCGGGGATCCGAGATATCTTCGAAGTATTCGGGCAGATAGGTGTGAATCGAATCCTGGACGCTTCCGATTATACCCCGTTCTACGGCTACGCCGATCAGCAGGGAGAGCACGCTTTTGGAGGCCGATTTGAGGTTCATGGTGCTGGAGGAGGATATTCCCCGGTAGTACTCCTCCACAATAGGAGTGTTTTTCTGGTACACCAGCAGGCTGCGGAGAGTGGGAATTCCCCCGGCCCTGTCCGTCAGAGAGGCAATGGTGGCGGAGTCCGGGTCCGCCGGGGCATCGACGGACAGGCTTCTCACGCGCGAATCGTCGATCGCGGCCGAGTCCTCTTCCGTCCCATCCGAGGGAGAAGGCTGACCGGCCTCGGAGCCGCTGCCTCCCGTAGAGAGCAGATAGAGAAGCCCCCCCACCAGCACAATCGGGATCCAGAGAAAATATTTTCGACTCCTGTCACCCAACTGCATGTTTATGCTCATTCGTAAGGGGTTCTCTGTGATTCATTTAACAATGATAGCAAATTAGAATCCAGAACCGCAACGCGAAATCCGGAAGGTCACGCGATTTCGCATCGCTATCACCCTCAGGCGGGTGGGTATTTAATTTTTTTACAAGGTTACCCGTTCAGCAGAAAGTACCACCACCGCAGTTCTATCCTATAGGCATAGCTCCGGAGCCACGCTTCCGTTTTAAATCAACTATGCATCCGGTCCGGAGATACCAGCCCGTCAGGGGAGAGGAATCAAAAGATCCCAGATACAATACGTTATTAAATGTGTTTCTTTTTTTATTCGTATTACTTATATATGAAGTAAGTCAATTACTGGAAACTAAACTTCTGTAAGGGTTAACAGAATACCGGATCTAATGAAAACCACCATCACCCAGAAGGGCCAAATTGTCATCCCGGCTGCATTACGCAAGAAATACGATATCAAGGCCGGAACAACCATTTTTGTGGAAGACAAAGATGGAAAAATAGTTTTGACTCCCATTACGGAGGCGTTCATCAGCGGTCTTCGGGGCAAGCTGAAAACGCCTGAAGGAGAGAAAACCGCTCTGGACATATTGAAAAAAGAACGAAAAGCCGACCGGGAAAAAGAAGATGAAAAAAATCGTTCTTGACGCATGGCCCCTGCTCTCCTTCTTTCAGAATGAAGCCACCGCCGGTGAGGTCGAGGGTATTCTGAAAGAGAGCCAGCACAACGATGATCAATTGCTGATCTGCACCATCAATGCCGGCGAGATCTGGTACTCGGTGAGCCGGGTACACGGGGAAAAGGAGGCGGATCGTACCCTCGAGGAGATACGACAGCTAAATATCGTTTTTATCCCCGCAGACTGGCAGCTTGCCCGGAGCGCAGCCGTGTTCAAGTCCGCCGGCGGACTCTCCTACGCCGATTGTTTTGCGGCCGCCCTTGCCAGGGAGCGTGACGGCTCCCTGGTGACGGGCGATCCGGAGTTCAGGTCCCTGGAAGGGGACCTGGATATTATTTGGATCTGAAAGGCCTGCCCGCCTCGGCGGCCGGACGCAGAAACGCTCAGTTTTCGTCCGCCCTGTTCCAGACCTTGTCCAGGTAGGGGATGCCCTCCTGAATCCACTCCGGCGCGGGCTCACCCTTCACGTAGTGGTCGAACCACTGTTTCATCCGGACGAGGAAATCCTTCTGGTTCGCCTCGCGGCCCAGATGGTGTCCCGCGCCGGGATACGACAACAGCACAACCTCTTTTCCGAGACGGCGGGCGGCGTTGTAAAATTCCAGGCCCTGCATCCAGTCCACAGCCCCGTCTTCCGTACCGTGGAGGATCATGAAGGGAACCTCTATGTCGGGGGCGTGGTACATGGGATTCTCCCGGTTGTAGGCCTCGCGGTCGCTCCAGGGCGTCACGCCGCGCCCCATGCGCACCTGCCCGATCTCCATGATGCCGTGATGGTTGGTGCCCGAGCTTCCGTAGATGTTGTTGTAGAAGCTGGTCAGGTTGGTGGGTGGCGCCCCGGTCACCACGGTGGCGAACATGTCGGTCTGCGTGAGGATAAAGGAGGACTGGTATCCGCCCCAGCTGTGACCCTGCAGCCCGATCCGGTCGGGGTCGGCAATGCCCAGGTCGATGACCCGCTGCGTAGCCGAGGTGATGCAGTCCAGCGAACTCGTTCCGGGCCTTCCCGTCTGGTAGACGTTGTCGGGCATCAGCACCGCATAGCCGTTGCTGGCGTAGGTGGACATATGCGGGCGGTCGTCGTATACCGGCATGGAGTACTGGTGGTGGCGGTCGGACATCTGCTCGTAGAAGTAGACGATCATGGGAACCTCATCGCCCTCCTCGTAGCCGGCGGGAAGGGTGAGCGTGCCCTGCAGTTTTTCACCGCGGCTGTTCTCATACTCCACCAGCACGCGTCTACCCCACCCGTACTCAGATTGCTGGGGATTGGCGTCGGTAATCCGCTCCAGAGCGCTGAAATCCGTATCGGTCATATGGTAGTCGGGAAACTCCACGAAGGTCTCCCGCGTCAGGATCACCCGGTCGGCATCCCGCGCTTTCTCCACGTCGCCGAAAGCGGCGTCCTCGTACCTGAGCGGCTGCGGCTCATCGCCCATGGAGAGCCGGTAGAATCCGTCCTTCTTGGTCCATTCCCCGAACGCCTCAAGGAGCATGGGCTCCGAAGTGTCGATGAAGCGCTCCTCTTCGTCCAGCGTCTCATAACGGAAAATAATCTGTTCCTGCTCGCCCACTCCCTGGGTGATGTTTACCGCCTCGGAACCGTCAAGTGCCAGCATCCAGAGATCGTATTTGTGATTTACGATCACATGGTCGCCGTCTTCGGTCCACCCCGCCTCGCCGTAGGGAGGATTCTCATGGGGATAGGGGTGCTCCACGTCCATGAAGTTCACCGGCGCGGCCGCCGATATATTGGTCTTCTCGTCGTTCTCCAGGTCGTATACCATGAGGGCGGTATCCTGCTCGGTAACCTGCTGGTAGAGGTAGTAGCGGCCGTCGGGCGAATATCCCATCGGGCGCTTGACCAGCTCGGCGAACATCGTGCGCTCTCCGGTGGCAAGATCCACGCGGTAGAGGTCGGCCGGGGAGACGCCCCAGTTGATGTCGCTGATATATGGCTCCTCGTCACGACCGACCATGTACCGGTTGTGTGAGGATATGTTCAGATCGCGCAGATCCTCGTCGGTCAGGCGGGTGAATTCCGACGATCCCGGGTTGAAGGTAGCTACCCAGGTAAACTGTCGGTCCCAGAAGGCCTGCTGCTCCTGCACCGTCTGGATACGGTCGTCTTTCCAGTGGAACACGTCAACGTTGGGAAGGGTGTCGCG
>CAZGSL010000038.1:9626-17075 GCA_964528445.1 uncultured Balneolaceae bacterium
TAGAGCGAAGAGTCGGAGTCCAGCGCGGTCAGCGATCCGTTCTCCAGGTTCCGCAGGTAGATCCCGTTTCCGGTCCGATCGCTGGCGTCCACCAGATAAGCCAGCCTGTCGCTGCGGTTATTAAAGGCGTATTCCGAGACGTTGCCGATGTTCATCACCGCTCCATCCCGCAGGTCCCGCAGGATCAGGTCGGTACCCTCGTGATCGCTGTCGTCGTCTTCCGGCTTCTCGCGGTGGACCGCCCAGAAACGGCCGTCTTCCGAAAATTCCATATCGCTCACCCGTTCGACCGTATGCTCCTCGCCGGTCTCCAGGTTAAGCAGGTGGGCGGTTTCAGGCACCGGCTGTCCCCGATCGGACAGCTGCTCCCGGGTCTCCTCGTCGGGCGTGCTCGTGAAGGCTACCCACCGGCTGTCGTCCGAAAACTCGGCATCCTCCGCGATGGGAAACTCATACACCTGGTCGCCCGTAAGTGATTTCACGTAGAGGGTGTCGTCCCCCCCGTTCGGCTGCAGCCCGTAGGCCATCCACTCCCCGTTGTTGGAAAGCTCCGTACCGGTGATGTGAGACCAGCGGTCGTAGTCATCCAACGTCAGCGTCTTCTGCTGGGCCGTCAGCGACTGACTCAGAAACAGGAAAGTCAACAAAAGAACGGAAACAGACAGTAATTTTCTACGCATAATACCCCGTTTTATTTATTCAGAAATGTAGTGTTACATTCCCTGATGTAAGACAAAGAATCAAGTCCCATAATGTTAAAACTTGTCAGGCGCCGAAATACGCGCCGACGACCTTAACCGACCTGTCCCATGAGCGAAAACAAAACCCGGGAAGGCGACGAAAACGTCCAGGAATTCCTGAACGGTGTCGAAGGCGAACAAAAGCGAATCGACTCTTTCGTGCTGCTTGAACTCATGAAAGAGGTGACCGGCGAAGAACCTCGGATCTGGGGAGGAAATATCGTCGGTTTCGGCCGGTATCACTATCAATACGAGAGCGGCCGGGAAGGGGATTGGTTTCTTACCGGATTCGCGCCCCGCAAAAAGAGCCTGAGCATCTACATCATGCCCGGTTTCGACAACTATCACAATCTGCTGGAGAAACTGGGCAGTCCCAAGACCGGCAGGTCCTGCCTCTACCTCAATTCCTTGGAAGATGTGGAGATGGAGGTGCTCCGCAAGCTGGTCCGCCGCTCCGTGGAGGATATGAGGGAGAAATACAGGTAAACGCCGGGACAGTCTCCATAGAAATGTCCCTTCAGGAGGCGGCCTCTGCTTCTTCGTCCTTGTAGGGATTCTCTTCAACGATTACCCCGTCTTTCAGATTGATGATCCTCTCGCCGTAGGACGCCATCTTCTCGGAGTGCGTAACCTGGATGATGGTCACTCCCTCCTCCCGGTTCAGCCTGGTGAAAAGCTCCATAATCTGCTCGCTCTGTTCGGAGTGGAGATTTCCCGTGGGCTCGTCGGCCAGGATCAGACGCGGATTCCCGATGATGGCCCGCGCCACGCCCACCACCTGCTGCTGTCCCCCGCTGAGCTGCGGCGGAAAGAGGTCCTGCTTGGCCACGATGTTGAACCGGTCCAGCATGTCCGCCACCAGGCTCTTGCGCCGCTTGCTCTTGACCTTCCGGTAGAGCAGGGGCATCTCGATGTTTTCATAGACCGTCATCTCATCGATCAGGTGGTAGTCCTGGAAGACGAACCCGATATGGGATTTGTGGTACTCCGACTTCTGCTTTTCCGAGAGGCTGTGCACCGGCTCACCGAGGAAATGGTACTCCCCTTCGGAGGGCTCGTCCAGGAAGCCCAGGATGTTGAGCAGGGTGGACTTTCCCGCGCCGCTGGGTCCCATGACCGTCACGAACTCACCCGCCTCAATATCCAGGTTGATATCCTTCAGTATAAACGTGCGCTGGAAGCGCTTGTCTACGTACCTGTAAATATCTCTGAGTTTGATCATGGTTCGTATCCGTTTGTGTACAATTTACCTGAAATGGGGAGAATAATCCCTGCCGCCAGGTAGCCGTAGATTGACGGGGGACTATTAAATCATCAACAACCGTACCAGCTTCACCATCCGCCCGACAGGCATAAAAAGACGGTTCTGCCGCCGGAAATGTTCGCTGCCACACATGCGGTGTACGGAATCGGACACTGCCGGGATTCAGAATTATTCCGACCGCAGGGCGTCGGCGGGGTTGGCCGTGGCAACCCGGACCGACTGCCAGCTTACGGTCAGCAGGGCAACGATCACCGCCCCAAGTCCGGCAAGCGCAAATATCCCGACACCAATATCAATGCGATAGGCGAAATCAGACAACCACCGGTTCATCCCGTAGTAGGCTATCGGGATGGCGATGACAAACCCGAGAAACACCAGCTTGAGGAAATCCTTGCTGAGAAGAGACACAATATTGGTTACGGTGGCCCCCATCACCTTGCGGACGCCGATCTCCTTGACGCGCCGCTCGGCGGAGAATGCCGCCAGACCGTAGAGGCCGAGGCTCGCGACCACGATCGCGATAAAGGTAAACATGGAAACCACTTGTCCCAATCGCCGCTCGGTTCGGTACATAGCGTCAAATTTCTCGTCCATAAATTCGTAACCGAACGAGGCATTCGGCGAGAAGGGAGCGACGACCTCCTCGATGCGATCCATGGCCGGGCTGATCTGGTCCGGGACCAGCTTGGCGGTCAGATTACCCCCTTGGGAAAAATTTGACGCGGACCGGTTCATCAGGGCAATGGCCTCCATGTCGTTATGGAGTGAGCTGATATGAAAGTTTTCGGTCACCCCGATCACTTCCCCCTCGTAGCCGAGGGAGAACGTTTTGCCGATAGCTTCCTCGGGGCTCCAGCCCATTCGTTCCGCCCCTTTTTCGTTAAGTATGTAGGCCCCCTGGCCGTCGGATCCCCTTTCGGCAGAGAAATTTCTTCCCGCGATAACCTCGATATCCAACAGGGGCAGAAAATGCTCGTCAACCACGGCCGGGGCGAAGGTAAGAGCCTCCTCGGTCTCCACCTGGGCGTCCTCCGAAATGGAGTTCGGAGTCAACGATAAGCGTATATTGAACTCCCCGGGCACTCCGCCGGACGCCGATACATTTTCTATGCCCGCGTATCCCCGAAGATCGTCGGCAATCGTGTGGCGCTGCTCCCACGCCGTCTGGCTGGGGAGATTCACCACCACGACCTGCTCCCCATCAAAACCGAGGTCCTTGGTCTGGGTAAACTGAAGCTGCCTGTAGATCACCAGAGATCCGATGATCAGCACCAGCGCGATGGCGAACTGTCCCACGACCAGCCCCTTGCGCAACAGGGAACCGGACCCGCCGCGCGCCTTTTGATTGCGAAGTACGGCAACGGGCGAAAACCGCGAGAGGTAGAAAGCGGGATACAGTCCGGCCAGAAATCCCACCACGCCCGCTGCCAGCAGCAGCCAGGCCAGGCTTGCGCCCGCACTCTGCCAGGCCAGGCTGGTTCCAAACAACTGGTTGAACCAGGGCAGCGCCAGCATGGCGACTGCGGAACCGATTACAAATGCCCCCAGGCTGAGCAGAACCGACTCCCCCACAAACTGGCCGGCCAGCTGGGACCGGAGCGCACCCAGGGATTTGCGGACGCCCACCTCTTTCGAGCGGATGGAGGCCCGGGCCGTTGCCAGGTTAACGTAATTCACGCAGGCTATCACCAGGATAAAGAGCGCCACCGAACCGAACAGGTAGAGATACGCGCGGTTGCCGGTGAACCCATCGTCGCCGCTGAGATCCGACAGGTGCAGCTCCGTCAGCGGTTCGGCAAAAAAAGACTGGGAGTACTCGCCGCTGTCGTTCGCCTCGAAATTGTTTTCCACCAACCTTTGAAACTGCTCCTCCATTACGTCAAAATTTTCGGCAGACCGCAGCAGGGCATAGGTGGAATGGGAATACATTCCCCATCCATCTTCCAGACGCTGGCTTTCGGGCATGGTCGTGAAGGAGACCAGCGACCCGTAATTGACGCTGGAGTGATAGGGGGGCTCCTCCACGATACCGGTCACCTCCAGCGTCAGAAGGGTATCGCTCTTCTGCCAGCGGACCGTCTCACCCACGGGATTGGGGGAGTCGAAAAGCTGCATGGCCGCCGATTCGGTCAGGACGATGCTGTTCGGGGCCGCAAGGGATTCGGTTTCGCTGCCCACCAGGAGTTCGAAGGAGAATATGTCAAAGAAGGAGGGTTCGGCATATTTTCCGCTCTCTATTTGGGTGAATTCCTGGCCGTTCACGCTCAGGTTTAACGATCCAGTACTGTTCATTCGGGTGGTCTCCTCCACTTGCGGGATCTCCTCGTTGAGCGCGGTGGCCAGCGGATAGGGAGTGGCCAGCATGCGCCCGAAGAAACTGGAACTGCTTCCGACGACGGCGATACGATCGGCGTTTTCATGAAACTCGTCAAAACTGAGCTCCTCCTGTACGTATAGTCCGATCAGAATACAGCAGGCCATCCCGACGGCCAGGCCGGTCAGGTTGATCAGCGCATAGCTCTTATGCTGGGTGAGGTTTCGCCAGGCAATTTTTAGATAATTTCGATACATAACGTTTCCTTGGATAACGATTGTCAAATATCTGTTGTGGCCGCTTCCCGGCCCGAATCCCCGGGTAATTCCGGCAGGAGGGAGCATCCATCCGGAAACTGTCGAAAAACCGGGAAAACCGCCACTCTTTTCATCTCCCCACCCGTTTGGACGAGGCTGAGAAACAAAAAGTTTTGAATATCCCTGAAACAGACCATCCTCTCTTTGCAGTTACCTTTTTTCCTTTTAATCTTATCTTAGGGCACGGCAGACAGGGAAAGGCGGGCCGTTAACCATTCAGTCAAACGGAGGAGCAGGCATGAATCAAGGACACATCGAACCGGCGGAAGTGATCAACCTCAACACCCTGAAAGGGGATATGGACCAGAGGGCCTCCTATGCCCTGGTGAAATCATCCGACATGGAGGTGATCCGGATGGTGCTTCCCGCGGGAAAGGAGATCGACGAACACAGCGTCTCGGGCGAGATCTCCGTCCAGTGCCTGAAAGGCCATGTTCTGTTTTCGGTGGACGGGAAAACCGAAGAGATCAACAGGGGCGACTGGCTCTACCTGAACCGCGACCAGCCCCACTCCCTCAGTGCCCTGAGGGATTCCGTTCTGCTGGTTACCATTCTTTTTACGCCGGATTCCTGAGAGGCCGCGCCGATGCGGAGGTTCTTCCCTAATAATCCTCCTTCGGTCCCATCTCTTCCGCCTGGGCATCCACCATATCCCGCACATCCTGAAGCAGCTGCTGGGCGTCGTATACAATGCCGTCCTTGATGGTGTACTGAATGCCTTTTACCCGTATGATATCACCGGTCTCGTCATCGATCTTCACCGCGCCGGTGCCGTACAGGATCTTGAAATTCTCCAGCGGATTGGCGCTGGTGATCACCAGGTCGGCCAGCATACCCTCCTGGAGCATGCCGAATTCGATGGGCTCGCCGCTGGCCTTTGTCAGCTCCTCCGCCCCGTTCAGGGTGGCCGACCGAATCACTTCGAGAGGATGAAAACCCGCCTCCTGCAGCAGTTCCAGCTCACGGATGTAGCCGAACCCGTAGGTCTTGTAAATAAACCCGGAATCCGAGCCCGTCGTCACACGTCCCCCGGCCTTCTTGAAATCATTCAGGAACCGCATCCAGCGGCGGTAGAAACGTTTCCATTCCACCTCGTCCTCGGTGCTCCAGTAGAACCAGTAGGAGCCGTGGGCGCGACGGCTCGGCTTGTAGTACTCCCAGAGGCTGGGCAGGGTGTACTCCTCGTGGTATTCGGCGTTGCGGGCCCGCATCACGTCCCGGGAGGCTTCGTAAATGGTCATGGTGGGATCCATGGTAAGATCCAGTTCCACGAACTCCTCGATCAGCTTGTTCCACTCCTCGCTTCCCGGCTCATGAATCTTGTCCCACAGCCTGGCCACCTGGCCAAAGCGGTGCTGCTCGTTCTGGTAGTTGTAGTCCAACGGATAGGGCTGGACCACATGGTCTTTCAGCAGCGATTCGAAAAGGCCGTAGTAGTGCGTCTGGGTTCCAAGTCCCATGCGGGCCGCTCGCCGGGTGTTCATGCGCACCACGCCCATCTGGTCCAGGTGGGCGGTGGATCCCAGCCCCAGCTTCCCGGCTTCGTCCAGTGCCGCCTCCATGATCTGCGGATCGTGCGCGCCCAGTTTCAGCCCGTCAATGCCCTGGTCCGCCGCCCATCGAACATAATTGCGGGCCGAAGCGGCATCGTCCACCGGGCCCTGGTCCCAGCCCGATCCCAGCCGGTGATAGCTGTACATGCGGGGGGCGGCGATCTCGTTGTTGGCGCTGCGCTCCTTTTCGCTGAGCGACCACTCAAATCCTGAGAAAGGGACCCCGCGTATGGTCGTGACGCCGTGTCCAAGCCATAGCTTGTAGACGTATTCCGCCTCGGGCACTTTCGGCTTGCCGCCGGTATGGCCGTGCATATCCACGAAGCCCGGCATCACGTACATGCCATGCGCGTCGATTTCCCTTGTCCCCTCCTCCGGGCGCCGGTCCTCGTCGATCTCCACGCCCGGGTAGCCGACGGTCTGTATTTCCGCGATCCGGTTGTCTTCTATAACGATATCAACCGGACCGCTGGGCGGTGCTCCCGTCCCGTCGATCATGATCGCTCCCCGGATCACCAGCCGGTCGTAGGGCCCCTCCCCCCGCGTACGGTCCGGTGCCGGATCGGAAGGCTGCGCCGCGGCGGTGATCGAGACAGCCGACCAGGCCAGCATAAGAGTCAGCAGAGCGAAGAGTTTTCCAAGGGCGTCGGTATTCAACATAACAGGTTCGTTTGGTTAACTGTTAAGGCACAAATCGTCAGGTGCGTCCGCGTGATCACCGCTGGTACATGGCGGGCTGATCCACGCCGGAGAGCGTCTCCCGGATAAACTCCCGAATATCCTCGTTGGAAGTCTCCAGGTCCTCCGTACGCAGGTACATCATGTGGCCGCTGCGGTATCCCTCGAAGCGAAACCGGTCCTGCATCTTTCCGGAGGGATCCAGGTTCCACATCACATACTTGGCCGTGAAGTAGTCGGTCGCCCCGTCATAATAACCGGACTGTATCAACACCTGGAGATTCGGATTCTCCGCCATGGCCGAACGCAGCATCTCGCCGGTCCGGTTCCCGGAACTGTCCCATGGGCGGACGGGGCCGGAGACGTAGTACTGGAGGTCCGTCTCAAATCCCAGCACATCCCGCAGATAGTGGTTGATGGCCGGGGTGAAGGAGTGCTTCCAGGATGAGTACTCCGGGGAGTAGTCGGGAGAGTCGCCCGCGTCCTCCCGGTCGATGCCCGTATAGCGGGAATCCAGCCGGCCGAGTGTGAATCCCTCGTCCCTCAGCAGTTCTTTCCAGAAGGCGGAGTTCTCTATGGCCAG
>CAZGSL010000039.1:0-16918 GCA_964528445.1 uncultured Balneolaceae bacterium
AAATCCAA
The DNA here is from genome assembly GCA_964528445.1 of uncultured Balneolaceae bacterium. Taxonomy (GTDB): domain Bacteria; phylum Bacteroidota; class Rhodothermia; order Balneolales; family Balneolaceae; genus JAXHMM01. Next base: position 9 of record CAZGSL010000039.1, read on the forward strand.
TTCGGGGTGAACCCCGAGTGTCGGTTCGAGTCCGACCGCCGGTACTTTTAAGCCATTGGAACGCAATATCTTACATCTCCCAAAACTATTGGACTGCTGTAAATTTCATCACTTCAATAACTTGAATTTCCTCCTGGTACAAGAGGTGGTTTGTCTGCCCCGTATATGAAAAAGCTGCTTCTTCTGTTGCTGCTGCTTCCCATGGGGCTTCAGGCGCAATCTGTTTCCGTTGATCCCTATTCGTTTCAAGCGTGGGGCGAATTGGAAGCCTCTACGATGATTTCTGTGGACTATAAAGTAGCAGGGCTTTTCCACGCAGGGCTTCACTACATTAAAGTTCACCGTACGCAATACTCCCCCCTTGCGGAAGAATCCACCTCTCCGTCTGCACTCGGATTGTCTGTTACAACTCCTCGGATAATAGATATACTTCGAGGCGGCATCATCTATTTTACACGCAATTTCCCCACCCCTACCGACACAAAGTTTAACGCTTTTTTAGAAGCCTCATATGAGGTTATAGAACATTTCCGTATACATTACCGACATATTTCCAATATTGGCCTTGGAGATACAAATCATGGAATTGATTACATTGGCCTCTCCTACCATTTTTAGATCCGGCATGATCGATTACCTGTACTACCAATTTCTGTGATAAAAACTTTTGGGTTGATTAGAGTATGGGGCACCTTTTTATTTGATTAATAGCATGGAATACCTTTTAATATCTTTTAAGTTAATCAAACTTTAAGGTTTTGAATTTATTTCAAAACCCACGTCAGAGAAATTGTTCATCCCAATTCAAAACATTCACAATGAGACGTTTTACTTCCATTCTGGCGCTTTTTATAGCAGCCCTGTTTCTCACCTCCTGTCTCGACGGAATTTTCAGCAGCGGTGACGATGATAACGGGGAGAGCACCGACACCGGCACCCTGGAAGTTACCACCCAGACCAACGGCTCCGATATTGACTCCGACGGATATGTAATCAGCATTGATGGAGAATCGGCTACGGAAAATGCCGATCCCTCTGATACGATCTACTTCACCGACCTCGAGGAAGGTTCGTACCAGGTCGTCCTTGATACCTCAAGCGTATCCTCAAACTGCGCACTGGAAAATGGCGCCGCATCCAAAAACGTAACGGTTGTTGCCGGCGATACCACATCGACCACCTACGAGGTGACCTGCCAGCAAATCGCGGGAAATAAGATTGTGTTCGCCAGTGATCGCGACGGGGACCTGGAGATATTTCTGATGAACGCGGACGGTTCCAATCCGCAGCAAATAACCGACAATACGTCCACGGACACATTCCCGGTTCTCTCAAACGACGGTACCAAAATTGCCTTCTACAGTGATCGGGGAACAGCCAGCGGCGAATTGTATATTATGGATGTAGACGGTTCCGACGTGCAGCAGGTAACCAGCTCCCCTTCCGCGCCCCAGTTCTACAGCTGGTCGCCCGACGATTCCAAAATCGTCTATTCCGATCCCCGTAGCGGAAACTACGAGATTTATACGATTGATATCGACGGAAACAACCGCACGCGGCTGACCAGCGACACTTCGCTCGATATAGATCCGGACTGGTCGGCCGATGGAAGAATCGCCTTCCGGAGCGATCGAAGCGGCTCCCAGGAGATTCACACCATGGACGTCGACGGAAGCGACAAAGAGCAGATTACAAGCGACACAGGCGCCCTGCCCCGGTGGTCTCCCGACGGAAGTCAGATCGCATTTGCCTCCGGACGGAGTGGCAATATGGAGATTTATGTGATGAACAGTGATGGCACCGGACTCCTGCAGGTAACCAATCACGGTGATTTTGACACGTTCCCCACCTGGTCGCCGGACGGCAGTTCGATTGCTTTTCAGACCGACCGGGACGGCAACGATGAAATTTACAGGATCAGTTCCGACGGAACCGGTTCGGTGGTCAATCTTACGGTGGAGATGGGCGATGACACGCTTCCCCACTGGAGCCCGGTGGAATGATCCTTATCCGCCCAAAGAGATAAAAAAAGTAAAATCGGGCCACCGGGGCTTTCTTTTTAGGCAGATATTTAAATCTTGTAAAAGGTTTGATAACCTTCGGAGAGGTATTCGCTCTTTTTATAACCGGAACCTAGTCTTCAATTCCATGCTTAGAAAGAAATCACCGCTCGTCTTACTATTGACCCTGCTTCTGCTGTCGGGGCTCAGCCATACCGCGCTGGCACAGGATCATCCCGACATCCGGGAGCAGTACCTTACTCCTCCCGATGACATAGCCGAGGAGGTGCTGGCGCCCCGTCATCTAAATGTAACCCTTTATAATCTGGCGCCGGGATCGGAATATTTTCTGAATACCCTGGAAAGCGGTCTCACCCCCCTCTCCCGGTTCGCCAAACCCTACTACAATCTCGGGGGACTGCAGATTGATCCGCAGGCCAGCCGCGAAAGGGGCATGACCACCCACTCGACGAACGGCCTGGAGCTGATTGATTCGCGCACGGGCGAAAAAGCAACCATCGAGACCCCGGACGACGTTCTCGTCTCCGACGCGAGCTGGTCGCCCGACGGATCCCAGGTGGCCTATTTCGCGCACGCCGAGGACAACACACATATCTATGTGGCCGATACCGAAAGCGGGGAATCCCGGCGCGTCTCTCCCCGTCCCGTTCTTGCCACTCTCGTCGACGACCTGGAGTGGTCGGGAGACGGCCAGTTTCTCTTCACCGTGCTGGTGCCGGAAAACCGCGGATCAGAGCCCGAAAAATCTGCGACTCCCCAAGCCCTGAAGGTACGCAAAACCACCGATGAGGAGAACCGGCTGAGGACCTACCAGGATCTTCTGGAAAATCCCTATGAGATGGAGCTCCTTGAGTATCACACCACGGGGCAACTGGCCCGCATCAACGTGGATAACCGGAATACCAGGAACATCGGCGATCCGGCCATGATTTCCGGCATCAACCCGTCTCCCTCGGCCGAATACGTCATCGTTGAAACCATGCAGCGTCCCTTCTCCTACATTGTGCCCTACTATGACTTCCCGGGCAAAGAGGAGATCTGGGACCTCGACGGCAACGTCATGGCTGAGCTCTCCCACAGCGAGACAGATGCCGGTGTGCCCGGACACGAGGAAACCGAGGACTACGGGCGCCGGAATATCGAATGGCGTCCCGACGGAAACGGATTGAGCCTGCTGCTCGCCTCCGATGCCGGTGAGGAAGAGGAAGAAGGCGACGAAGAGGAGGAAGAAGAGGAGGAGACCGACGAGGAGGAGACCGACCGGGTCATGCAGTGGCTGCCTCCCTTCGGTGAAGACGACATGCAGGTGGTGTACGAGACCGAGAACGAAATGGACGACGTGGAGTACAACCAGGAGGCCGACATCCTCTTTATCTCGGAAGAGACGGGTGGCGACGAGCATCTCTACGCAGTATTCCTGGACAGTCCGGACGAGACCCATACCATATACCGCTACGAAGAAGACGACTTCTACGCCGATCCGGGCAATCTCATGAGCAAACCTGGCAGCAACGGCGTCTCCGTCGTTCGTCTGACGCCCGACCAGGAGAGTGTGTACCTCTCCGGAACCCAGTATCACGAGGATTACCTCGAGAACGCACCCCAGCCCTTCATTGACCGGATGGACATCCGTTCGGGAGAAAAAGAGCGCGTCTTCCTGAGCGCGGAAGATGTGGAGGAGGATCCCGCAGCGCTGCTGGACGATGAGGCCTCGGAGATTGTCGTCACCCGGGAATCCCCCACCATGCATCCCGACTCCTGGCTGGTGGACACCGGATCGGGCGAGATGACCAGGCTTACCGACAACGCGGACTACAACAGCGACATTACTCAGGCCCAGCGCGAGCGCTTCAAGGTGGAACGGGCCGATGGATTTGAGTTCTGGGTGGAAGTTACCCTGCCGTCCGACTGGAACGGGGAGCCGCTTCCCGGCATCATCTGGCACTATCCCACCGAATACGACGATCAGGAAGATTACGACGAAAGCCAGCGGTACTACAACAAGAACAGTTTCCCCGGTGTCTATACCCGCTCCATGGAGTTTCTCATCAAGCGCGGGTACGCGGTCATCGACGCCGACTGGCCCATTGCTGCCGAGCGGGGCGGGCCGAACGACGGCTTTGTCTGGAGTATCCAGCAGAACGCCACGGCGGTCATCGACTCCGCCGACGCCCGCGGTTACATCGACCGGACCCGCATGGCCATCGGGGGACACTCCTACGGGGCGTTCGGCACGGCCAACGCCATGGTCAACACTTCCTTGTTCAAGGCGGGCATCGCGGGGGACGGAAACTACAACCGTACGCTGACGCCCATGGGCTTTCAGCGCGAGCCGAGGGACCTCTGGCGCGGAATGGACCGCTACCTCTCCATGTCGCCCATCTTCAAGGCCGACCAGCTGGACGGAGCCCTGCTGATGTACCACGGGGCGATGGACCAGAACGTGGGTACCTGGCCCATCCACTCCAAACGGATGTTCCATGCCCTGAACGGGATCGGAAAGACCGCGGCCATGTACATGTATCCCCACGAGGCCCATGGCCCGGGAGCGCGTGAGACCCAGCTCGACCTGTGGACGCGCTGGGTGAACTGGCTTGACCACTATGTGAAAAACGCCGGAGATCCGGTTACCGAAGCGGAACTGGGCGGCGAGAACTAACGCGGCAGCTAAATTTCCCGCCTCATGCCTGACGCGTTAAAACTTCCCGGAGGATCCCTTCTCGGGGCTATTCCGCTATGTCTGATGATCCTGGGGGGATGCGCCTCCACCCAGCCGGATACTCTCGAAGAGCAGGATACGGCCGACTCGGTTGCTGTCGATTCCACGTTCCCCTACCTGTCCGACCGCCCGGTTCCCAATCCCATTAGTCATGAGATTCCCCCCTCCTTTTACCGCGCCGTAGAGAAAGGGACGCGGACGCACTCCGGCGAACCCGGGCCGAGATACTGGACTCAGCAAACCGAATACCGGATCGACGTGGAACTCCATCCCTCCGAAAAAATCCTGACGGGATCTTCCGCCATCCGATACGTGAACAACTCGCCCGACACCCTGAATGTATTGGTGCTGGAACTGGCACAGAATGTTCACAAGGAGGGCATGGTCCGCAACGAAATGACCGAGGTCACCGGCGGCATGAGGATTGACACCCTGGTTATTCGAGGCTCGGGTGCGCAGGAAAGCCGGCAGTATTTCCAGGCCCTCCGGGACAACCGCTCCTCCTACTATGTAGAGGGCACACAAATGATCGTGCGGCCCAGCCGCCCACTGATGCCTGGTTCCTCGGTCGCACTTAACCTGGAGTGGGAAATGGATATTCCCCAGCAGGGAGCGGGCGGACGAATGGGATACAGCCAGGACAACCTGTTTTACCTGGGATACTGGTACCCGAAAATGCAGGTGTACGACGACGTAAACGGCTGGTTCACCGATCCCTTCCGGATAAACTCAGAATTTTATCACGGTTTCGGAAGCTACGAACTCAACATTACCGTCCCGGAGCAGTGGATCGTATCTGCTACGGGTGAGCTGACCAACGCGAAAGAGGTGCTGCAGCCCCGCATTTACAGCCGGCTCCAGAGGGCTCATGCCAGCGATTCGGTCATGCAGGTGGCGGGCAGGGATGATTTCGACAACGTCACCGTCTCGCCGCAGGAGGGGAAAGTGACCTGGTCGTTTGAAGCCGAGAACGTTCGCGACGTCGCCTTCGGCGTTACAAGGCAGTCGATGTGGGATGCCGTCCGGGCACCCGCGGGAGATCGGGACGGGGACGGCCAGACGGAATATACCCACATCAACGCATTCTACCGAAGTTCGGCCCCGCAGTGGGAAAACGCCGCGCGATTCTCCCGCCACAGCATCTCCTACCTTTCCGATTTCACGGGGCTTCCCTATCCGTGGCGCCACATGACGGCGGTCGAGGGAGGCGGCATCATCGGCGGCGGCATGGAATTTCCCATGATGACCCTTATCGGCTCCTACAATGGCCAGCCCGCCTCCTCCCTCTACGCGGTGATCGCCCATGAACTGGCCCACATGTGGGTACCTATGATGGTCAGTACCAACGAACGCCGCTACAGCTGGATGGACGAGGGAACAACGACGTTTAACGAGGATAACGCAAAGAGCGACTACTACCCGGACACCGATTTCAAGATGCAGACCTTCGAAAGTTACCTGGGCATAACCGGCACCGGACTGGAGGGGCCCGTCATGCGATGGTCCGATTTTCATTACAGCAATGCCGCCTACGGGACAGCCTCCTATCCCAAGCCCGCCAGCATCCTCTTCGCCCTGCGCGGACTGCTGGGCGAGGAACTCTTTTCCGAGGCCTACCGTACCTTCCTGGAGCGCTGGCAGTACAAACATCCCTACCCATGGGACTTTTTCAACACGTTCGAGGATGTGGCCGGGAGGGATCTCGACTGGTTCTGGCGAAGCTGGTACTACGAGGCGTGGGTACTGGACCAGGCCGTGGGACGCGTGCAATCCACGGAATCCGGCACCCGCATCCTCATAGAGGACCGGGGTGAGGTGCCCATGCCGGCCCATGTACGGATAACGTACGAGGACCATACCACGGAAACCCGTACCGTAGCGGTGGAACACTGGCTCAAGGGCAATACCACCCGGCTCATAGAACTCCACAACGGCAAGCAGGTGACGCGTGTGGAGATCGATTCCGAACGGCGCTACCCGGACGCCGACCGCGGAAACAATACCTGGCAGAAATAAGTTGGCGGAACAAGCGTTTCACGTTGGAACAGGAAGGCGATTATAAAGCTTGTATTATATATTAAAATCCGTAAAAGGGCGTACCCTTCCAACTGCTGCTGCTTATAATTATATTGATCTGACTTGCCCGGCAATAAATCATTCCCGAACAACCCGATGAAATCAAAATTTCTCTCAACCCGCTGGATTCTGCTGGCGGCCGGTATTGTTGCCATTATCGGCCTGACGGGGATGAATGTATATTCGCTGCTGGAGCTCAAGAACAGCACGCTCGAATACAACAGGGAATCCAAGGAGCTGCAGGTCCTTGAATTTGCCGATCGCGTGCGCTACTGGCTCTTCCTGGACCCCTTCGACGGAATGAACCGGATTGACATGGTGCAGGTCCAGGAGGAGTTCAACGAGAACAATCGCTTTCCCGAGGACATGAACAGCATCCTGGCCGAGGTGTCGGAGGAGGATATTTACGACGGCATCTATTTTATGCCCGGGAACGGCAGTCCCTGCTCCGAGAGCGGACGCCTGCTCCGGTATCACGCCGACTCCAATTCATTTGAGGATATGGCCGATCGTCCCGCGGCCATTTGCGACGGCCTCGGCTTTGCCCGCAACCGAATGAATTCCCGGATTGAAGACTATCCTCTCTCCCGTAATTACATCTTCGATACCCACCGCAGCCTCTCTCTTGCCCTTATCAACCTGGACCAGGGAAGTGTCGTCGGGTATCTTCATTTCCCGATCGACCGAACTACGCTGGTTCAAAGGGCACTTCCCCGGACTATGAAACGGTTTTTTGGGGAGGGAGACGAGGGAATGAACGTATGGCTGAGGGACTGGACCCAGAACGAGATCATCGCCACCAATACCCGAGAAGAGTACAGGCGGGACAAAATTGAGATCTGGCAGCGTTTCCCCGAAGTGTTCGATGACTGGGGACTGGAAGTACAGGTAACCAACGACTCCGCCGCGGCGGCCGCAAACGCGTCTCTCATCAAGAACCTGGTTGTCCTGGGCATTGCCGTGCTCTTTCTACTGGGCGCCCTGGTATTCATGTTCATAACCGCCCAGCGGGAACGGGATCTGGCCCAGCGGCAGGCCGGCTTCCTGGCCAACGTCACGCACGAGCTGAAGACGCCGCTGGCTGTCATGCAGGCGGCGGGCGAGAATCTGTCCGACGGACGCGTGGACGATCAGAGCAGGTTGAAATCCTACGGCAATCACATCTACAACGAGGCCATCCGGCTGCGAAGAATGATCGACAAGCTTCTGGATGTGGCCAAAGCGGACGCCGGACAGTCCCTGATCGAAGCCAAACCGGTCTACCTGAACGATGTGCTTTCCCGGTACCTCCGCGAGAACGAAGACTATATCAAAAACAAGGATTTCAAACTGGAAACCGATATAGAAGAGGATGTTCCTCCCTCCATGATCGACACCAGCAGTTTCGAGACCATCATGGGGAACCTCATCGAAAATTCCCTGAAATACTGCAAGGAGGAAAAAGAGATAGCGATCTCTTTACATCACCGGGATAAAAACATTATAATCAAAGTCCGGGACAAGGGAGTCGGCATACCGAAACCCGCCCAGAAACACGTCTTTGACAAATTCTACCGGGTGGAGGATGCCATGACGGCCGAAACCAAGGGACACGGGCTGGGTCTTTCCATCGTAAAGAACCTTGTGGAGCTCAACGGGGGAAACGTCAAGGTGGAAAGCGAAGAAGGAGCCGGCTCCGTGTTTACCGTGGAATTTCCCGTAGTGGATGAATCCGAGGTGGAGAAGGAATACCGGCAGGACGGATCCGGGGAGTATGCCCCCTCGCAAATAATTGAGGACAAACCCGACTATGTCAACTAGTTCCAAGAAAATCCTGATTGTAGAGGACGAACCCAGCCTCGTTTTCACGCTTCAGGATACCCTGGAAAACGAAGGCTACCAGGTTTTTGTCTCCGAAGAGGGAGACAACGCCCTCGAAATCGTTAAGAAAGAGAATCCCGACCTGATGGTGCTGGACCTCATGCTGCCTGGCATGAGCGGTTACGATATCTGCAAGAAAGTGAGGGAGATGAACTATACCTTTCCCATCATCATGCTCACCGCGCGGGACCAGGAAATAGACAAGGTGACGGGACTCAACATCGGGGCGGACGACTACATGACCAAACCGTTCGGGGTCAAGGAGCTACTGGCCCGTATCCAGGCTCGCCTGCGCCGGTCCGAGAAGTACTCCCGGAACAAGCCGATCGACGAAGTGAAGCTGGACCCTGTTCACCTGGACTTGAAAAACGCGGTCGCGAAGCACCCGGAAAACGGAGACCAGGAGCTGACCACCCGGGAGGTCGAGCTCATCCGCTACCTGGTTTCGCACGCCAACGAGCCGGTTTCGCGCGACGCGCTGCTGGAAAACGTCTGGCGCTACGAGTACAGCACCAACACGCGAACGGTAGACGTACACATCTCCAAGCTGCGCTCCAAGATCGAAATGCATCCGGACGATCCGAAGTACCTGGTGACGCTCCACGGCGTAGGCTACATGCTCAAGATGAGCTGACAACCTGCCACCCTACTACCAAAAGCGGCTTACCGAAAGGACCGCTGACTTTCTCTTCTTCCCATACCCCTTTTTTGGGACTCTAAATTTTTGGCGGGTTGCCCCGATTACAGGAACCGGACCGGAAATCCAAAAATTTCAATGTCCAAAAAAAGGGTATGGAGAAGAAATCAGCTTACTGCTCTTCGGTAAGCCGCTTCCGGATCTCCTGCAGCCGTTTCCAGAGTTTGCCTTCCCGTCCGATATCGCCAGGCTCGTACCATGAGGTGTCCTCCAGGCCCTCGGGCAGGTACTGCTGGGCAGTCCAGTGGTGGGGATGGCTGTGCGGATAGTCGTAGTCCTCCGTTGCGTTTTCCACGCCGAGATAGCGCGACTCCTTGCCGCTGGCGGTCTTGTCCCTCAGGTGGGGCGGGACCGGACCGGTGCCCTTCTCCTTGATATGTCCCTGAACCGAAAAGATGGCCCCGGTGCTGTTGCTCTTGGGCGCCAGCGAGAGGTAGATGCAGGTGTGCGCCAGGAAGTAGAGTCCTTCCGGCATCCCGGTCTTGGTGAACGCCTCATGGGCGGCGTTGACCATTGGGAGGGCGTGCGGATCGGCCATGCCGACATCCTCCGAAGCCAGGATCAGCATCCGCCGAAAAATAAAATTGGGATCGTCCCCTCCCTCCAGCATCGCCGCCATCCAGTAGAGGGCCGCATCCACGTCGGAACCCCGCATCGACTTGATAAACGCCGAAGCGTAGTGGTAGTGCTCGTCGCCCGTCCCGTCGTAGCGCACCGACCGCTTCTGGATGCATTCGCGCGCCACCTCCAGATCAATGCGAACCACCCCCTCCTCGTCGGGATCGCTGGAGAGCACCGCCACCTCGAGTGCGTTGAGGGCGTTCCGTATGTCTCCGCCGGCGTATTCGGCAAGGTGCTTTTTGGCCGGACCGCTAATCTCCACGTTCCTCTCGCCCAGCCCCCGCTCCTCGTCCTCCAGCGCCCGGTCGATTACAGTAAGTACGTGCTGGGTGGTCAAGTCGTGCAGTTCGAAGAGCTGGCACCGGGAGAGCAGGGGTCCGACCAGCGAATAGAAGGGGTTTTCGGTGGTGGCGCCGATCAGGGTGATAATGCCCGACTCTACGTGGGGCAGCAGCGCGTCCTGCTGCGCCTTGTTCCAGCGATGGATCTCGTCCACAAACAGGATGGTCTTGCGGTCCTTCATCTTTCGGTAGGTCTCCGCCCGCTCGACCACCTCCCGGAGGTCCTTGATGCCGTCCAGTACCGCGTTGAGCACCTCGAACTGGGCGTTGATCTCCCGCGATATCACATGGGCCAGGGTGGTCTTTCCGGAGCTCGGTGGGCCATAAAAAACCATGGAGCCGATCACGCCGCTCTCGATCATCCGGCGCAGCATTTTCCCCTCCCCCACGATGTGATCCTGTCCCACGAACTCCTCCAGCGACCGGGGGCGCATGCGGGTGGCCAGCGGCTGATGCCGGCTGGCACCCGGCTCCATATGGGGAGAGCCGCCGTCGCCTCCGGATTCGTTAAAGAGGTCCATACAACACCTAGAGTGGCAGGTTGTCGTGTTTTTTCTTGGGCACCGAGTCCACCTTGTCTTCGGAAATCTCCAGCGCCTTGATCAGCTTCTCGCGAGTTTCGCCGGGCATAATCACATTGTCGATATACCCGCGGGCCGCCGCCTTGTAGGGATGGGCGAACTGCTCCTTGTAGTAGTCGATCAGTTCCTGCTCTTTCGCCTCGGGATCGTCGGCCTCCTCGATCTCCTTGCGGAAAATAATCTCCACCGCCCCCTTAGGTCCCATGACCGCGATCTCGGCCGTCGGCCACGCCACATTGTAGTCGGCCCGGATGTGCTTGGAGTTCATCACGTCGTACGCTCCCCCGTAGGCTTTCCGGGTGATGACCGTCATCTTCGGGACCGTGGCTTCGCAGAAGGCGTAGAGCAGCTTGGCCCCGTGCTTGATGATGCCGCCCCACTCCTGGTCGGTGCCCGGCAGAAAACCGGGAACGTCTTCGAAAACCACCAGCGGAATGTTGAAGGCATCGCAGAAGCGGACGAAACGCGCGCCCTTGAGAGAGGCGTCGATGTCCAGCACCCCCGCCAGGGAGAGCGGCTGGTTGGCCACAATGCCGACGCTCCGGCCGTCAATACGGGCGAAACCCACCACGATGTTGTCGGCGTAGTGCTCGTGTACCTCCATGAAGGAGTCGCGGTCCACGATGCCCCCGATCACATCCTTGATGTCGTAGGGCTTGTTGGGACTTTCGGGGACGATATCGTCCAGCAATTCCACTTTGGCGGGATCGGGATCCTTACCTTCCGTACGGGGAGGTTTCTCCTCGCAATTTTGCGGGATGTAGCTCATCAGTCTCCGCAGCTCCTTCAGGCAGAGGGCGTCGTTTTCCTCCGAAAAATGCGCCACGCCCGACTTGGTGCCGTGCGCGCTGGCTCCGCCCAGCTCCTCGGAGGTCACCTCCTCGTGGGTTACCGTCTTGACCACGTTGGGACCCGTAACAAACATGTAGCTCGTATTCTTGACCATGAATATGAAATCGGTCAGGGCCGGGCTGTAGACCGCTCCCCCCGCGCAGGGTCCCATGACGGCCGAAATCTGGGGCACCACGCCCGAAGCCATGCTGTTGCGCCAGAACACCTCGGCGTAGCCGCCCAGGGAGGAAACGCCCTCCTGGATGCGCGCGCCGCCGGAGTCGTTGAGCCCGATAATGGGCACCCCGTTCTTCATGGCCAGGTCCATGACCTTGCATATCTTTTCCGCATGCGTTTCGGAGAGGGAGCCGCCGAACACCGTAAAATCCTGGCTGAACACGTAAACCGGCCGGTTGTGAATGGTGCCGAAACCGGTTACCACTCCGTCGCCGAGCGGCTTGCGATCCTCCAGTCCGAAATCGGTACTCCGGTGTGTCACGAAGGGATCGATCTCCTCGAACGAATCCTGGTCCAACAGCAGGTCCAGCCGTTCCCGGGCAGTCAGCTTGCCCTTGTCGTGCTGTTTCTTGATGCGTCGCTCGCCGCCCCCCTTCTTGGCGTCTTCTCGCTGTTTTTTAAGCCACTCCGCCTTTTCGTCAGATGCCATCGATACTTCGTTTTTAGTTGGATTTGGAATGCTCCAGGAACCACGATTGCAGCCGGTCGGTAAAATCCACCGCCGGCTCTGAGTACATATCCACCATATTCCGTTTAAATATGTTCTTTTCGATATACCTGCTCGCGCTTTTCCACTCCTCGTATCCCGAAATTTCCTCCAGGGCTTCCTCGTACGCACGTTCCGAGCCCCGGAATATCTCCTCGATGAAATAGGATTTTTCATCCTTCAGCAGTACCCGAAGTTTTTCGGCCGTCGGGGAATCGCCGTTCTCCTCTTCTTTTTCACGGCCGGAACCGGTAAGGTCCACCACAGGATCGTCGATGAATCCTTCTTCCACGGTATCATCGTCCGTTTCCTCCTCCGTTCCCGCCGGGTCTTCGGGGGACTCAAACTCCACGGGCTCCTCCAGGCGCTCCTCTTCCTCCTCCTGCAGCCTCTGCAGCTCCTCGGGCTCCAGGTACCGCATCCACATGGGCAGCTCGCCGGACTCCTCTCCTGCTTCAATCGTATCGCCTTCCGAAGCTCCGCTCTCCGCTTGCTTACCTTCTGTCGGTTCCCCCTCCGCTTCCTGCGTTTCCGGCTCATCACCCGATGCCGTCCGTACTCGCTCCTCCGCCGGCTCTTCCGGCACGTCATTCACCTCCCGACTCTCCTCCAGGTCTTTTCCCTCTTCCTCCGGAGGGTGGCCGTTCCCGGATTCCGGCCTGGGGGCTTTTCGGTCTTCCAGCAGTCTTCGAAATTCCTCACGGGTCACCGGCTCGTCTCGCTCGTCAAATCGCCGCGCCAGCTCATCCCGCCCCTTGTCTTCAAAAAACAGGCTCAGGAGCCCGGGATCCGCCTCCCCCCCCGTCAGTTGAAACAGCGGCTCCAGCATGCGGGACCACTCACCCGGACCGTACCCGTCGACCATCTTTTCGTCGGCCCGCCTAACGATCTCTTCGCACCGGTCTCTCCCCAAGGTCTCCAGTTCCTTCTTGCGCATGTACCGGGGAAAAAGCTCTTTAAAATGCGGGTACACCACCAGCCACTCCCCGCGTTTCTGCAGCTCGGCGAGATTCAATTCACGCTCCTCCCCGTAGAGCATGCCGGGAATGCGGGCGCGGGGGCGTACCAGCATCTCGAGGCAGTCGCTTACGGCCGATTCAAACAAGTTCCGGGCATGTCCGGCCGGGAGCCTGAGCTGGGATGAAAGCGCGCTCACAAACTCCTTCCATTTCGACTGGGCCTCCTCTGCTTCCACATCCGCCCACTCGGTTTCCGGGAAAGCCAGGGATTCTTCCAGGTTGCGAACCATCCCGAGACGGAGCCGGCGGAAGAGAAAGGAGGGAATATCCAGGGAGCGCAGCTCTTCCGTACGGTAATGCTGCCGCTCCTCCGGCAACTGTTCGATAAAGCGATCTGTAATGTTGCTGACTATTCGGTCCATGAAATTTTTGGAAATATATAGCCTGCGCCTTGGCAAAACAACCGCGAGCGCAAAGTTAAGGGCCCCGGTCCGGCGTCAGTCACAGGGAGAGACGGCAATTACAATTTGGCATTTACCTCCGCCTTTTTACCTTTCGTCCATGCTTGCACTCCGCCTGGATAATATCAGCAAATCCTTCGGGACCAACCGGGTGCTCAAAGATCTCTCCCTGCGCCACGAGGAGGGCATCCTGGGCATCTCCGGTCCCAACGGTTCGGGCAAATCCACGCTGCTCCGGTGCCTCGGTGGACTCCTGCAGCCGGATTCGGGATCGGTCGAATGGCAGCACAACGGCAGCGTATTGAAGCAAGGTGCCCTCCGGGATATTCTCGGGTACGCCGCCCCTTACATCTCCCTCTACCGGGAACTTAGCGTGATGGAGAACCTCAGGTTTATCCTACGCCTCCGGAAGACATCCGTTCCCGAAACGGACATAGAATCTCTGGTGCGGTGGACCGGCCTGGGGGAAGCGGGAGAGAAGGCGTACGGAAAGCTATCCACCGGACAGCAGCAGCGGGCACGTCTCTGCTCCGCGCTGGTCCACCGGCCGCAACTGCTGTTGCTGGACGAACCGGGTTCCAACCTGGATGAGGAGGGCAGAGAGTTGGTCAGACGGATCGCGGACCGGTACGGGGGCGGGGAGAATATGCTGGTGATAGCCTCCAACAACCCTTCGGAGATGGCGCTGTGCGACCGGGCAATTTCCCTGGAAACCGATTAATCCGATCTCCTCTTTCTCCGCTCGCCGCGGCAGCACTCCTCCACGTTGATCCCGCAGGCCGAGCACTGCCCGTGTCCGTGGACCCATACGAGGGGAGCCGTCGATCCGCAGTAGACGCAGCGGCGGATATCTCCGGCGTTACTCGTTTTTTTCTGGCTCCTCTTCTCTTGCATGCTAACCTTCCGGTCGAATTTCCGGGACTGACGTTTAAAAGAAGATCCCCCCGGCCTGGATCACATCTCCATATCTTCGCGAATCAGCAACAGCACGGAACCGTGCGGGACGATCATGTATTTTTCGTGCTCAAACTCAATTTCATGCGCCTGCGATTTCAGAAAAATCGCCAGATCTCCCTCCTCGGCCTGCATGCCAATGTAACGGGTTTTCTGAACGTCCTCTTTCCACGGTTCGTCCAATTCGGAGGAGGGAATGGGATAACCCGGCCCGGTTTTGATCACATAGCCGCTCTGAATCTCCTCTTTCTCTTTCACCGTGGCGGGCAGTACCAGTCCGCTTTTCGTCCTCATCTCCATGTCACGGGGTTTGATGAGCACGCGGTCCCCGACCACGACAAACTTTTCTACGGAATTGAGGTAATCTTGAATCATTAAGGATCCTGATTTCGTTCAATATAGACGTTCAAGGTACGATATGTCGTGCAAAATTTGAATAACGGAACCCATCGAACCCGAACTCGCCGATATGGACCTCAATAACAAACTTTGCGTCGTTACCGGGGCCAACTCCGGAATCGGAAAAGCGGCGGCCATGGATTTCGCAGGCCGCGGCGCCTACGTCGTCATGATCTGTCGAAACGAAAAGCGGGCCATGAAAGCCCGCGAGGAGATCATCGACCAGACGGGCAATCCCGGCGTGGAGGTGGTGCTCGCGGATTTTGCCTGGCAGTACGAAATCAGGGAGGCCGCGAGTCATATAACAACAAAGTTCGAACAGGTGGATCTTCTCGTCAACAATGCCGGGACCATAACCTCCCGGCGGGAGGAGACGATGAGCGGGCTCGAAAAGACGTTCGCCGTCAACCACCTGGGCCCTTTTCTCCTGACCAACCTCCTGCTGGACCGGCTCCGCGCCGCTCCGGAGGCAAGAATCATTACGGTGTCGTCCGGCGCGCACCGAAAGGGGGCCAAGCTCTTCGACCCGGAAAATCTCCAGCTGGAATCCGGTTTTACCCCTTACGGCGCCTACGGGCTCTCCAAGCTCTGCAACCTTATGTTCACCCACGAGCTGGCGAAACGCACGGAGGGGACGGGAATCATCGCCAGCGCCATGCACCCGGGCCTGGTCAGCACCCGCCTGACTAGCGAATCGGGTCTCCTGACGCGGCTGCTTTTTCATCTGGGCAGGCCTTTCATGCGCTCGGCGGGAGAAGGTGCCGACACGATTATCTGGCTGGCCACAACCGGCGAGACAGAAGAGCTCAGCGGGAAGTACTTCAAGGACCGGGAGAGGGTACGGCCCGATCCGATCGCGTATGACGACCGGCGGACCGAAGAACTCTGGAGGATAAGCGCCCGCCTGTGTGACCTGGAAACCGGGACTTAACACGGCCGGCAGAATCCTATGCTTCAGAAGGGTATGAAGAATCGCTTCAGCCTGATCCGCTTGACGCGCCGCCGCAATTCTTCGAAATGGCTGTCTTCCAACCCGTGGGCCTCCGGGTCATAACCGATCTCCTCAAACAGTTCCCGGTAGTCCTCGATTCCCAGGTAGCGGACAAAAAGGCTGAGCTGCGAACGCCGGTACTTGCGGTAGTCGCGCTGCATGGCGTCAACCACCTCTTCCCATCGCCCGGGAGCGACCGACAATTCGAGGGCCAGTCCCATAGCATCGTCCTCCAGATCGCTTCCCAGGCACCGTTCCATGAGTTCCGGGAGCTCACGGGAGACGGGCTCGGGGCGCATGACCCTGGGTCCCCTGTCGTCCCCCCCCGATCGGGGAAAGTAGCTTTTCCACATCTCGTTGGTCGTAGGATGATGATAATACACCTCCCAGTTTTCGGGATCCTTGCGAAGCTGCGTCATCTCCCTCATCAGGGAGATCTGACGGTCGCGGTTGACTACGTACATGACCGGTGCGTTTGTATTAATGTTATGCTTTGCCTGTTTCCAAAGGCCGCTTCATCTATTGAGACCACGGGTAACCCCGATTTGTTTCCTGCGGAGGCAACTTTATGCTTTATCGGGGGACAACGGGGCGTTCTCAAATAAAAAAAGTCCCCCGACAGCACCTTGAAGCTGTCAGAGGACTTTCACAAGTCGGGACGACTGGATTTGAACC
>CAZGSL010000040.1:0-12682 GCA_964528445.1 uncultured Balneolaceae bacterium
CCACAGCAGGCGAAGGGCCCGGAAACGGGCAATTTCCAGAAAATAGAGCGAGCCTACCGGAATGTTGAAATGAATGCCCCGGGCAATCCGCGGCGCCTCGTGTCCCGACTCGGTCAGGCGCGCCAGGTACTCGCTCGCCGCGGATAGTCCGAACGAAAGCTCCTGCAGGATGGTGGCCCCGGCATGGTGACAGGGGCGAAGATCCACTCCCAGGCAGCGCAGGTGGTCGTATCCGAACTCCGCGCCAAAGGAGAGAAGCTGACCCGAAATTTCGGTCAGCGGTTCGCCCTGCCGTGGGCGGTGGCCCTGCTCCAGGAGCGAGGCGAAAGGGTCGTGGAGGAGCGAAATCCTTGTGTGTCCCGGGTCCGTCCCCCGCCGCTCCAGTTCGTTGTGAAGCATGGCCAGCACGGCCGGCGAGGCGAGTCCGCTGTCAAAATGGAGGGGTACCCGGGAGAGGGAAATGTTCTCCAGGAGGGTTTGCATATCGGACTGATGCAGCAGGGAGAGTCCGCTGAGGTCCCCGCCCAGCATTCCGGCCAGCGTTTCGATCCGAAGGCGAAAACGCACTCCCCGGGCCCCGCGGTCCAGCGCCTCGCGTGCCTCCGCGTTGGCATCCGACGGGTCCCGGCTGTAAAGCTGCTGCACGATGGTCCAGCCGCCTTCCGCCCTGACCGGCCTGCGTTCATCCCATTCGTCCAGGTCTTCCCGCCGGTAAAAGGGAAGGGGCTCGGGACCCTCGCCGGTTTCCCACCGCAGTTTTTGTTTGTAGTCCGCTCCCTTAAGGTCCCGTGCGATCACCTCTTCCCACTCCTCCCGCGAAACGGGGGGGAATTCCCGGAAGAGGTTCTCTTTTTGTGGCGAAGCGTTTTCGGCGGACATGGTTCGTTGATTGAATGAGAGCTAAAAATAACGAGGGATTTACTGTTTTACTAACGCTCTCCGGGAACTTGGGCCCGGTGAGAGGGGGAAAATCCCGGAGCTGCCTGCCGTTCCGGGAGGGATATCCGCCTTAATAAAGAACCAAAAAAGTGGCCTCGATTTCCTATATTACCCAGCCGAACAAAAGCAATCGAATCAAACGTACCGATCCATGAAAAAAGTTGAGCAAACGGCCTCTCCGCTGACCGATCTTACCGAAGACGAACAGATGCTGAAGGAGGCGGCCCGGGATTTCGCGGAGGCATCCATTCGGCCGAAGGTGGAGGAGATGGATGAAAAAATGAAGCTGGATCCCGACCTGATCAGGGAATTTTTTGAAATGGGATTGATGGGGATCGAGATTCCGGAGAAATACGAGGGCGGGGGCGGAAGTTTTTTTATGTCCATCGTGGCCATCGAGCAGATTTCCCGGGTGGACGGATCGGCGGGTGTCTTCATGGACGTCCAGAACACCCTCGTAAACAACGCGTTCCTGCGCTGGGCCGACGAGAAGACCAAGGAACGATACCTGCCCCAGCTGGCGAATGAGAAAGTGGGGGCCTACTGCCTGTCCGAGGCCGGATCGGGAAGCGACGCTTTCGCGCTTAAATGCACCGCGCGGGAAGAGGGAGATGAATACATTCTCAACGGGGCCAAATTGTGGATTACGAACGCCGCCGAGGCGGAGATTTTCCTCGTCTTCGCGAATGCGAATCCGGACGCGGGATACAAAGGGATTACGGCGTTCATCGTGGAGCGTGATTTCGACGGTTTTTCCGTAGCCGGCAAGGAGAACAAACTGGGCATCCGTGCCAGTTCCACCTGCGAAATTCTGCTGGAGGACTGCAGGGTTCCCCGGGAGAACGTGCTCGGCGAAGTGGGCAAGGGATACAAGGTCGCCATGGAGACCCTCAACGAGGGACGCATCGGAATCGGCGCCCAGATGGTGGGCATCGCCCAGGGAGCCTTCGACGCGGCGCTGGATTACACCCAGGAGAGGGAGCAGTTCGGAAAGTCCGTATCGGACTTCCAGGGCGTGCAGTTCCAGCTGGCAAAAATGGCGACCGACATCGAGACGGCGCGCCTGCTGGTATACAATGCCGCCCGTAAAAAAGAGAAGGGACAGAACTTTCTGAAAGAGGCCGCCATGGCGAAATACCACTCTTCGGAAGTGGCCGAAAACGTCACGTCCCTCGCGGTGGACCTCTACGGGGGATACGGGTATGTGAAGGAGTATCCCGTCGAAAAATACTACCGTGACTCGAAAATCGGCAAGATTTACGAAGGCACTTCCAACATGCAGCTCAATACCATTGCCAAGCTCCTCCTGCGGTAGTAAGATGGAATGGTAACAAAATGATTTGTTGTTGCGATTGGGTATTAAATGCGGGGGATAACTTTCCCCTCCCCGTTTGACCCAGAACGTACAAGAAAAACGCAGCAGCCATGAGTTCCGACTACGCAGAGGAGTTAAAAGAGTTGAGCGGAGACGAGGAGTCCTACCGTCGCCTTAAGAAGCTTTTTGATGAGGAAATACAGAGGCGGGAACGGGCCGAGAAACGCCTTGAGCTTCTGGAAGGGGCCATACGCGACGACTACGACGCCATTATGATTACCGAAATGGAGCTGGAAGAGCCCGGGCCGCGCATCGTTTACGTCAACGACGGTTTCTGTGAAATGACGGGCTACTCCAGGGAGGAAGTCATCGGGGAAACGCCGAGGATCCTTCAGGGGCCCAAAACGGATCGCGAGGTTCTGGACCGGCTGAAGGAGCGGCTCAAGCAGGGCAAGCCCTTTTTCGGGCAGACGGTAAACTACCGCAAGGACGGGTCGGAATTTATCAACCAGTGGGATATCCACCCGCTTACCGACAGGGAGGGCAACATTACCCACTGGGTCTCCTACCAGCACGACATATCCGAGCGCAAGGGGTACGAACAGGTGGTAATCGACACGAAGGCGGAGTTCGACAGCCTGCGCGAGGCCTCCCGGAGCACGGTAGTGGACCTGGACGCCGAGGGCAATATCGTCATGGCCAACAGGGCCTTCCGGGAGTTGACGGGCTACACAAAAGAAGAGCTGAAGCATAGCAGCGTATGGGACCTCTTCCCGAACCGCTACCGTGATTCCCTGAAAGGACGGTTCGAGCGGAGAGAGGTGGAGGAGTTTCACGAGCGCGAATTCAAGGGACTCATCAACCGCAAGAGCGGCACGCCGGTTCAAATCGAGGGAAGCACGCGGCTGATGAAACTGAAAGACCGCACACTGATTCGCGCGACCATCCGTAATGTTTCGTTCCGTAAACGGGTCATGGAGGCACTGGACAGCCGAAGTGGAGAACGAATCCGCAGTCAGGCGGGAGGAGACTCTTAATCCGCGGCATAAAAATTTGTATCTTTCGGGGCTCAAGGAAACCCATTTATCCATGAAGGATATAGACAAGATACAGCAGGAAATCATAGACGAGTTCTCCGCCCTGAGCGACTGGACGGAACGCTACAAGCATATTATCAAGCTGGGCAAGCAGTTGCCCCCTCTTGATGAGGAGCACAAGGTGGAGGAGAACCTGGTGCGGGGATGCCAGGCCCAGGTGTGGCTCCACACCCGCCTGGATGACGGCAAAGTTATTTTTGAGGCCGACAGCGACGCTGCCATCACCAAGGGACTCGTGGCGCTCATGATACGTTTTTATTCGGGGCAGGAGCCGGATGTCATCATGTCCACCAATCCGGAGTTCGTCCGCAAAATCGGCATGCAGGAACACCTCTCCCCAACAAGGTCCAATGGGCTGGCATCCATGATCAAGCAGATGAAGATCTACGCCATGGCCTACAAAACCAAGATGCAAAAAGAGGCCAGGGCCTGAGCCTCTACCCCTTCCGTTTGATAAAGTCCCCTCTATTCGGTAAATCTGTGTTGTACGTTCCGCCGGTGAGATAGCTTTTCCGCGCAGCGGGAGCAACCTGGCGGGCGTTCCTGCGGAAATCGAAACGCAAGAAAGGGGTGGTTATGCTGGATCGCCGATCGTTTCTCAAACGGGCGGGAGCGGCTACGGGAGCGCTGCTTACCGGAACCGGAACCTTTTTGAATACCTCACGGGCCGAAGAGATCGGCCGCCACGTGGAACAGCTGTCCGGCTCGCCCCGGGAAATCGCCGCCGACGAGGATCTCTGGCGGGAGGTGCAGCAGGCTTTCACAGTTGACCGCAGCCTGATCAATCTGAACAACGGCGGGGTGAGTCCCTCTCCCGCCATTGTGCAGGAGGCGATGAAACGGGATCTTGACTACTCCAACGAAGCCCCGGTCTATACCATGTGGGATATCTTGGAACCCAAGCGGGAGACGGTCCGGCAGCGGCTTGCCCGCAGTTTCGGGTGCGGGGCGGAAGAGATAGCCCAGACGAGAAACGCCTCGGAGGGCCTGCAGATCTGCCAGTTCGGCTTTGACCTGGAGGAGGGAGACGAGGTGCTTACCACCAATCAGGACTATCCCCGGATGATCACCACGTTCAAGCAGAGGGAGCGCCGGGAGGGAATCCGCCTGCGGCAGTTCAGCATTCCGGTTCCGGCAGAGGACGACGAGGAGATTGTCCGCCGCTTCGAAGAACACATCACGCCGCGAACCCGCCTGATTCTCATGTGCCATGTGATCAACCTGACCGGGCAGATACTGCCGGTCAAAAAGGTGGTCGAGATGGCGCGCGGATACGACATCCCGGTTATTGTGGACGGTGCTCACGCCTTTGCCCATATGGACTTCACGCTGGACGACCTGGGATGCGATTACTATGCGACCAGTCTGCACAAGTGGCTGCTGGCTCCCCACGGTACGGGCATGCTTTTCGTACGCAAAAACAAGATTGCCGATCTGTGGCCGCTGATGGCCGCCCCCGACAGGATGGACGACGACATACGGAAGTTCGAGGAGATCGGCACCCATCCCGCGGCCAATTACCTGGGAATCGGGGAGGCACTCACCTTCCACCAGACCATAGGGCCGGCCCGCAAGGAGGCGCGCCTCCGTTACCTGACCGACTACTGGATGAACGCGCTGGAGGATCACGACCGCATTCGTTTTCATACCAGCCGGGATCCGAAATATTACTGCGCCATCGGAAATGTGGAAATAAGAGGTATCCCGGCCGGGGAGCTCAGGGGACACCTCTGGCGGAATTTCCGCATCCTGTCGACGCCCATCAACCACGAAGAGTTCCAGGGAATACGGGTGACCCCCAACGTCTATACCACGCTGGAAGAGCTGGACCGTTTTGTGGATGAGATGAGAAAGGTGGCCGACAACGGACTGCCTTCGGGAGGGTAGGAATATGAAAAGATGGCTGACAGCGACAGCGTTCATTCTGGCGGGAGCCGTGCTCTGGTACGGGCTGGTTTACCTGCCCGGGCCGGATGGTTCCGGATCCGACAAGACCGTCATCGAGACCGACGGGGCTCCGGCGGCCATCGGTCCCTATTCGCAGGGCGTGGTGGCGGGGGAGACCCTCTACCTCGCGGGGCAGATCGGGCTGGTGCCCGAAACCGGGGAGCTGGCCGGGGATAGCCTGGAGGCGCAGGTCCGCCAGACGTTCCGGAACCTGCGGGCGGTGTGCGAGGCGGGCGGTTTTGACTTCTCGGACGTGGTATCGGTGGAGGTCTATCTCGCCGACCTGGATGATTACGAGACGTTTAACGCTATCTACCGGGAGTACTTCGAAGGCTACCGGCCAGCACGGGCGGTGCTTGAGGTTTCCCGCCTGCCGCGAGACGCCCTGGTGGAAATCAAGATGACGGCAGTCAGGTGATCGGGAAACGGCGGACCCGCTTCCCGGCGGAATCCTCCTCGCATTTCCGCCAAAATGAAAAGACCCCGTCCCGGCGGGTGCCGGAACGGGGCGTAAATCGCCAGGTTGTTTTTTGACTCCTAGAGAGGAATCACTTCCTGGGCCTGGAGGCCTTTTTCACCTTCGGCTACGGTGAATTCAACTTCCTGGCCCTCTTCCAGTTTCTTGTATCCTTCCATCTGAACCTCGCTGAAATGCACGAAGATGTCTTCGCCTTCCTCGCGGGTGATGAATCCGTATCCTTTGCCATTGTGAAACCATTTAACGGTCCCGACTTCACGATCTGCCATTGTTTTAGTCCCCAAACTGTTTTACTTCCTGTGCTACTGAAAATGCCGGAAAATGCCCTAAATGAGGTTTAAAGCACCTCCGAACGTTTAAGTATAGTATATTTTTTTTGGATTCCCTACTATAGGGGCAATTTTGGCTGCTCCCCGGAGCCAGCGTTCAGCCCCTCACAGCGCGCCAAACCGGAACGGACTATCGGAATGTCGGAGAGCTCCGTCGGGAGAACCCCTCCCGAAAGGCCATTTGCAAATCCGGGACTTTTTAACAATCATGTGATTTGCAAAATGCGAAAGTCAACCGCAGGTTATGAAAGAACACAAGGGGATGCGGCCACAGGATGTGGTGGTCATGCTGAAGATGATCTCTTTGGGGGACGGGGAGTGGTACTTTAAGGATATCGCCCGGGAAATCGGTCTGAGCAATTCCGAAGTCAGCGAGTCGGTCCACCGGTCCATGCAGGCGGGGCTGATCGAGAAAAACAAAAAAGAGGTGGTGCGCGAGCGGCTGCTGGAGTTTCTGGTTTACGGGCTGCGGTACGTGTTTCCCGCGGGCAGCGGACACCTCAGCAGGGGCATGCCTACGGCTCATTCGCACGATCTTTTAAAAGGTGATTTTGTCCTCGACATCCCATACATCTGGCCTACGGGAGCCGAAACGGTGCGGGGAGCGGCCGTTACCCCCCTCTACCATACCGTACCCGAGGCCTGCCGGCAGGACGAGAAACTGTACCGGCTTCTTGCCCTGACCGACGCCATACGGGTGGGCAATCCAGAAGAGAAAAAGCCGGTGGTGGAGAAACTGGCCGAAGAGATGTATCGACAAAATTGACCTCCGCCTTGAAGAGCTTTATCGGCAGGATACGTATAGCGGCACTCGCGATACCCCTTGTGGCCCTCGCCTGTTCGGCCCACTCGCAGACGACGCAGGAGTCTCCCCTTCAGAAACTGAGCGGCCCCGTGGAACTGGACGGGGTGATCGACGAGGATGCCTGGGAGCGGATCTCCCCTCTCCCTCTTATCATGTACGAGCCGGTCTACCGCGGTGAGATGTCCGAGAAGACGGTTATCAAAGTGGCGTACGACCGGCACCACATCTACGTGGCCGGTAAGATGTATCACGAAGATCCGGACGACATTCGCGTCAACTCCCTTTACCGGGACGGTTACAGCGAGGACGATACCTTCGCCATCGTGATTGATCCTTTTAACGACAACGAGAACGCCCGCTGGTTCTTTACCAATCCAGCGGGGGTGCGGTTCGACATGGCGGTCTCCAACGACGCCGATTTTTCAGCCGGGAATGCCATAAACGACAACTGGAATACCCACTGGGAGGTGGAGACCACACGTACCGAGGAGGGGTGGTTTGCCGAGATGCGCATTCCCTTTTCCAGCCTGGGCCTGCAGGTGGCGGACGGAAGAGCCGAGATAGGTTTCACAACCTACCGCTACATCTCCAGGAGGGTGGAACGCCATATCTATCCCCCGATCCCCCCGAACTGGGCGATGGGCATGGCCAAACCTTCGCAGACCCGGGACGTGGTGCTGGAGGGGGTCGAAAGCGAGAACCCCCTCTACGTAACGCCTTATCTGCTCGGGGGCGTGGAGCGGCAGACCCGCCTGAACCGATCGGGGTCCTCCTACGAAACCGGCAAGGATCTCAGCAGGGAGGCCGGGTTCGATCTGAAATACAATCTCACGTCCAATTTCACGCTGGATGCCACCTTCAATACCGATTTCGCGCAGGTTGAGGCCGACAACCAGCAGGTCAACCTCACCCGTTTCCCCCTCTTTTTCCCGGAGAAACGGCAGTTTTTCCAGGAGCGCTCCTCCACGTTCGCTTTCGGACTGGGGGGACGAGACCAGCTCTTTTTCAGCCGACGGATTGGACTGGACCAGCAGGGGCAGCCGATCCGCATCTGGGGCGGGGCGCGCCTCACGGGCCGTACCGGGAAATGGGACGTCGGGCTGATCAATATGCAGACCGACGACAGTGAGACGCTCCCCTCCGAGAATTTCGGAGTGTTGCGGCTCAAGAGGACGACCTTCAACGAGAACTCCTACCTGGGGGGCATTCTGACCAGCCGTCTTTCGGAGGGGGGACACAACCTCGCGGCGGGTCTGGACGGGGTGGTCCGCGTCACCGAAAGCGATTACGCCACGCTGCGGTACGCTCATACGTTTTACGACGGATTGACCGGCGACCAGCGGTGGGACCCCGGGGATACCGGGTTCCTCCGGGTGAACTGGTCCAAGCGAAGGAACGAGGGATTCTACTACTCCGCGTCGTTTACCCGGTCGGGACGCAATTTCAACCCGGGCATGGGATTCGTGACGCGCAGGGATTTTACCTCGGGCGATCTATCCCTCTCCTTCGCGCGGCTCTCGGGCGAGGAGTCCGGCCTTCGAAGGTGGGAGATCCAGGGTTCGGGAAATGCCTTCTACCGCAATCCGGACGGAAGCATGGAGTCGGCGCGTCTCTCGGCGGAGGGTGCCATGGAGTTTGTCTCCGGAGCCGAGCTGAACCTGACCGCCGACTGGAGACACGAGGATCTCAGGCAATCCATCTCCTTCCTGCCCCGCACCGAGGTTCCCGCCGGGGAGTATGATTTCCTGGAAGCCGGCCTGCAGTTCTCCATGCCCCCGTATCGCCTGCTGAGAACCTCCCTGAATCTGAACGCCGGCTCGTTCTACGACGGATGGCGCTACGGATTTTCCGCCGGACCGGTATGGAACGCCTCCCAGCACCTGGAGATGGAGGCGGAGTACTCGTTCAACGCCCTCCGGTTCCCCGGCCGCGACCAGGCATACGACGCGCACATTTTACGGCTGCGGACCCAGGCCGCGCTGGACCGCCGGCTCTCGGCCAGAACCTTTGTCCAGTACAGCAATGTGGCCGAGCTGGTGGCGGCCAATCTGCGGATGCGTTACAACTTCGGGGAGGGCAGGGACCTCTGGCTGGTCTACAACGAGCAGCTCAACACCGACCGGGATCCCCTCGAGCCCGGTTTCCCGCGCCGGCCGCAGACCCAGGCGCGTGCCCTGTTGCTGAAATTCACCTACACGTTCGGATTGTAGCGGACCGCACCGCCGGCCCGCGAATTACTGCGGGCTGTTCCGGTCGGCGACCTCCTCCAGCCTGCGTTCGATCTCCTCCCGCGGGATCCAGTCGCCTCCCACCATGACTCCGGCGGGCGCGCGAAGGTTGCCGAGGTCCTCGAGTGGGTTTCCGTCAAGCAGCACCAGGTCGGCGCGCTGGCCGGCCGCCACGGTTCCGAAGGAGTCCATCTCGCTGAAATGCTCACCCACCGTGCGGGTTCCGGAGACCAGGATTTCGTAGTTGCTCATGCCGGCTTGGGACATGTAGGGGATTTCGCGGTGTATGGAGAAGCCAGGGACGCTGTATATCTGCGGCGAATCGGTCCCCATGAGCACCGGCACCCCGGCTTCATGCAGGGCCTCCAGCAGGGCGATACGATTTTCCGCCACCGTCAGGGCGGTCTCCCTGTCGGTGCCCGACTGCCGGTCGTCGACAAAGCTGTTCCAGTTCTCCACGACATTTTCCGGCATGTATTTTACCTCATCGTACGCTTTCATCGCCTCCCAGTCGGCCGCCCCGATAATCGACTCCCAGAGCGCCATGGTGGGTACCACCCAGGTGCCGGTCTCCAGGGAGAGGTCCACCGCCCGCTGAAGCTGCTCTTCGCTGACCGGCTCTTCGGAGGCATTCATATAGGAGATGTAACCATCCAGGTGGTCCACAGTCTGCTGCCCCATCTCCAGGGCGTGGGCCAGTTCCACATCATCCGGAATGTGTCCCCCGAACGGAATGCCCAGCTCGTTTGCGGTAATCGCCATCGAGTCGTACTCCGCGGTGCTCATGCCCTCGTGTACCTTAAGCAGGTGCCAGCCCTCCTCGTGTTGTTCGCGCACCCGTTCGGCCGCGTCCCGCGGGGAGCTGACGGAGTTGCCGGTAAAAGGAGGGCCCGCGAGGTAGAGATGCGGCCCAAGTACCTCCCCGTCGTCTACCATGGACTTCAGCTGCAGCTGGTTCTCGGCGCCCTGCATGCCCCGGACGGTGGTGACGCCGTTGGACAGGTAGAGAAACAGCACGTCTTTCACCCAGTTTCCCAGGGAATCCGGCTGTTCGACCGGGGGAATGTGCCCGTGCATTTCGGCGAGTCCTGGCATCAGGTACTTCCCGCTTCCGTCTATGCGACTGGCCCCCGAGGGGACGGTCACTTCGCCGTCCGCCCCGGTCGCGACGATGCGGTCCTCGCGCACCACCACCGTCTGGCCGGCCAGCACAGTGTCGCGGTCCATGGGGAGCAGGTTCACCGACTCGATGATGTAGACGTCCCCGGATTCCGCGGCCGGGCCGCATTGGGTAAGGAGCAGGGGCAGCAGTACGATAAACGGCAGGAACAGAAGTTTTTTCATGGGCAGGGGATTCGTGGAATGCATGGCATTGAATGAATTCTTCGTTAGGGAGTAACTCATTATAAAGAATAAGGCGGAGATGCGCATCAGGGCGGAGGCCGCCGGATTTTTTTACCTCTCCCGGGGGAAATTATCTAAAAAGTTTTGAAATGGCGCCCATGCTGCCTATTATAAGACATAAGACTCTTATATATTTTATACAGTTATGTTACTTTCAAAATCCTGTGTGTACGGTTTGCGAGCCTCCCTGTTCCTGGCAACAAAAAGAGAGGGGGGATACATATCCATTCGCGAGGTGAGCGAGAAACTGGAGATATCGTTTCATTTCCTGACCAAGATTCTCCAGACCCTCAACGGAACCGGCCTGATCGAGTCCCATAAAGGTCCCAGGGGCGGCGTTCGTCTGGCAAAGGATGGAGCCGATATCACGTTATTTGAAATTGTGGAGGCCATTGACGGCCGGGATCTCTTTTCGGAGTGTGCCCTGGGACTGCCGGGCTGCGGGAGTCAGAAACCGTGTCCCATGCATGAGAACTGGGCCGAAGTCCGAGGCACAATCAGGAAAATGATGGAGGAGACGACCATCGTGGAAATGGCTCAAAAAGGCAAAAGAATGAATCTGCGCATTACGAACGACGGAACCTACAGGTGGGCATAATCCGGGAATATACAAAGGGTGAAGCTATCAAACTGAATTCTCAAAAACCATATAACGATGATTGATACTATGGAACAGAAAACCATCGGGGACATTGTTGCCGAAGATTACCGCACCGCCTACGCGTTCAGAAAATTTGATCTGGACTTCTGCTGCGGGGGAAAGCGCACCGTCGCCGAAGCCTGCGAAAAGAAAAATGTGGATACGGAGGAGCTCCGCCGCGAGCTGGAGTCGGTTACCCGCGAACCGGAAGAGGGCACGCCCCGGTTCAACGACTGGCCGCCCAACCTGCTGGTGGAGTACATCACCAGCATGCATCACGCGTTCGTCCGCCGCAAACTGCCTGAGATAGAAAGCTATGCGGAGAAAGTGGCGAAAGTGCATGGACAGAGTTACCCGGTCCTGAACGAAATGCTGCAGGTATTCCGGGACCTGAAGCATGAAATGACGGCCCACATGGAGAAGGAGGAGAAGATGCTGTTTCCCTATATCAAGTCCCTGGCCGCCGCCAAAATGGCCCAGAGCAAAAAGGCCGAATGGATTCGGGACTCCTCGAGGGAGGCCGTGGAGATGCTCGAAGCGGAACACGAGGAGGCCGGCCGACTGATGGCAAAGCTGGAGGAGCTCAGCGAGGGTTTCACCCCGCCGGAGGATGCCTGCACGACCTTCAGAATCTATTTTCAAAACCTGGAAGGATTCCGGGACGACCTGCACAAGCACGTTCACCTGGAGAACAACATCCTCTTCCCTAAAGCCCTGGAGCTGGAAAGCCGCCTCAACTGAAGTCACGAGTTCTGTGGATGGGGTGGGTGTGGTGACAACTCTATGCCAGAGCGGATACCTTTACAGCGAAACCGAAGACCTAAACCGATATAAAATGCCGCGAATAACCCGCGTTTTTATTAAAACCGGCATGGCCTGGTTTCTGCTCTCCCTGCTGGCCGGCGTATTGGTGGCTCTCGATCCGCCCTGGGTTCCGCTTATTCTGCCGCTTTTCTGGCACATGCTGATGGTGGGGTGGATTACCCAGATTATCATGGGGGTATCGATGTGGATGTTTCCGGGCCGGACCCGGGAAGAGGGATTCTCCGCCCAGAGGAAGGGCTGGCTCGCCTGGGGATTCCTGAACAGCGGGTTGCTGCTCCGGGTGGTTTCCGAACCCTTCACCGGGGAGGGATCCGCCGTCGCTCTTCGCGCCCTGCTTGTTTTGTCCGCTTTCCTGCAATTGCTGGCGGGGATAATCTACACGGCGGAGATCTGGCCCCGTGTCCAGTCGCGCGAGCAGCGTCGCAGAAACAGGAAGAAAAAGCGATCATAATGCCTCTTCCCAGCCGCATCATGCTCCGCCTCTCGCTCGGGTACCTGCTGGCCGCCATGATCCTGGGGGCGATTATGCTGGTCCATAAAGCCTGGCCCCTGCATCCGTCGGCCTGGGCCCTGCTGCCGGTTCACATCGAGTTCGCGCTCTTCGGGTGGATCATCCAGTTTACCATGGGAACCGCCTACTGGATTCTCCCACGGTACCTGAAGGGCAAACCCCGG
>CAZGSL010000040.1:12782-15524 GCA_964528445.1 uncultured Balneolaceae bacterium
CCGGCGCTATCTGGTCGATTGCCGCGGCGCCGCCGGCAGGGAGACTGTTGGAACTGGCTGCCGTGGGGATATTCGTCGCCCTCCACTGGAAGCGGGTGGTGAGTTACGCCGCCTCATAGGCGTTGGCCACCAGAAACTCATCGTTTTCCGACGTTACCGGTATCAGAATTCGGCGATAGAGGCTTCCCTCAAAAGCGTCCAGCTTCTCCCAGTCGATCTCCGGGGAAACCAGGAGGGTTCCGGTTACTATTTCGCCCTCCGGTTCCCACCGGAAGGCATGGAAACGCCCCTCCATCATCCATCTCTTCCCCCGGGTTGCGGCCGATATCCATTCGCCCTCCACACCGGCAAGAAGCCGGGCATTTTTTCGTCCGGGCTGGAGGGTGCCGTAGGAGAAGAGCTTCTGATCGGGGTGGCCCAATCGTTCCCGGAGCACGTGGCGGGGACGGCTGACGTCGTCTGGCCCGGGATCAGGCTCCAGCTGCCTGATCCACTGGCGCGCCATATCCTGCGGTATCTTTCCGGAGGCTTTCCGGTGCCGGTTGATTTCCCGAAGCAGTTCGTAAAGGGTCTCCCGGTCGTCGGTTTTGAGCATAGGGATATATCCGCGGAAGTATATTGCGCATGAGATACCAGAAGAACAAAATAGCGGTTTGCCCGGCGGTATTTAAAGTGGAATCCCTGCATTTTTCGTTTTTATTTATACCGTCGGTAACGGCGTAACAACTCCTGACGGCCAGAGATGATGAAAGAAGGGCAGCTCCTGCTTATTCCCAATACTTACAACCCGCTGGTGGATCGGCTGGGCGCCGGTTTTTTTGAGGAGATCCCCAAAAACCCGGGCGTCTACAAAATGCTGGGAGAGGAGAGCGACCTGCTCTACGTGGGCAAGGCCAAAAACCTGCGCACCCGCCTGATGAGCTACCGGCGGGCACGTACCGGACGGGTGTCCCGGAAGACCGTCCGGCTTCTGCGGGAGGTCCGCCACATCTCCTACGAATGCTGCGGGAGCGAGAGGGAGGCGCTGCTGCTGGAAAACAGGCTTATCCGGACCGAAAGACCGCCGTACAACCGCGCCAAAAAGTCTCCCGAAACGTACTACTTCATTCACTTTCGCGTGGCTAGGGAAGCCCTGTTTTTTAAGCTGAACATGAACGGCGATGAAAGTGAGGAGTGGCACTCCTACGGGGCTTTCAAGGGACACCGGTTTACCAGGCGGGCCATGGGCGCCCTGCTGAGGCTCTGCTACCTGAGGGCGCACGCCATCCGCAAGGCCTGCGAGTTTCCCCTGGTACTGGTCCGAAATCTGACTCCCCTGAACTACCGGCTGGAACTGCCCGATACCGGGGAGATGGATGTCCTGGAAGATCTTCTTGATCGATATCTCTCCGGGCGGGAAGATACGTTCAGCGAGGGGATCTATTCGCGGGACGAGGACGCGAAATTATCCGGTTTTACCCGGAATCTGGCCGAAAACGACGCGGAGATATTGGAGCGGTTTTTTAACAGGCGTACGCGTTTTAACCATGAAATGACCCGGGAATACGAGAGGGATTCCCATCTTATTCCCCAGGATGAGCTGGACGACATGATTAGCCGTTTTCGATCACGATAATTAAGTTTAAGGCATTTACGACTAGATGACTTAGTTTAACGGCAACTGAATTTCGAAACGTTAACCATACCCGTTTCCGCTATGTATAAATCTACGATAGTCTACCTACTGGCGCTTTTTATAACGGCCTGCAGCGGAGGCAATGCCGGCCAGGACAGTAGTCCCACCAGAGGGGAGGGCATACAGGACACCCTGGACACCTCCGGCTACACCCTGGAAACCGTAACGGATGCCGTTTCGGTGCCCTGGGGCATGACCTGGCTTCCCGACGGCGCCATGCTGGTCACCGAGCGCAGCGGCAATCTCTATCTCTTCGGAGATGGAAACGAGCCGGAACAGACCATCGAAGGCGTCCCCGAGGTATGGGCGCAAAGCCAGGGCGGCCTGCTGGACATCGCCCTGCATCCGCAGTACGAAGAGAACGGCTGGATTTACCTGACCTATTCGAGCCCGGAAGGGGGCGAAGGCGCCAACACCGCCCTGATGCGGGCCAGGCTGAACGAGGACCGCAGCAGCCTCATCGACCAGGAGGTGCTCTACAAGGCCGAGCCCAACAGCGAGCGCGGCCAGCACTTCGGAAGCCGTATCGTATTTGACAACGAGGGACACGTCTTCTTTGGCATAGGCGACCGGGGCAACCGGGACGTCAATCCCCAGGATATCACCCGGGACATGGGCAAGATCTACCGGCTTAATCTCGACGGGAGCATTCCCGAGGACAATCCTTTTGTGGGAGAGGAGGGACTGGACGCGATTTTCGCCTACGGCATCCGCAATCCGCAGGGCATGGACCTCCATCCGGAAAGCGGTGAGCTCTGGGAGCACGAACACGGTCCGCAGGGCGGCGACGAGATCAATATTATCCGTGCGGGCAACAATTACGGATGGCCGGAAATCTGTTTCTGTGTCGATTACGGCGGGGGCGAAATCACGCCCGATACCGCCCGGGCGGGCATGGAACAGCCGGCATGGTACTGGGATCCCTCCATTGCTCCTTCGGGCATGACCTTCGTTACCAGCGATCGGTATCCCGAGTGGCAGGGAGATCTGCTGGTTGGCTCACTGAAATTCGGCTACCTGGTGCGGGCCGAAGTGGAGAACAGCGAGGTTACGGGCGAACAGATCCT
>CAZGSL010000041.1:0-15065 GCA_964528445.1 uncultured Balneolaceae bacterium
GCCGGACAAGGGCTCGACGTGCGATCGTCTCTGTATTCCAGAATGTCAAAGAACATTTCGTCCGGCGTAACAGGTCCCGGACAGACCTAAAAGATAATGCTTATACCCCAGAAATGTCAATCAAATGCCGGAATATTTTTTCTTTCTGAATACCCGGCCGGACCTTTCAGGAGCGATGCCATGATACGGTTTCTTCCCTCCGTATCCAAAACTTTGCGGCGTTTTATTTTTGCCGCCGCCCGCGTCTTTCAGAGAATGGAAGGGAGTGCCGGCAAACACCGGCCGCCGGACTCAATCCTCGTTCTGGTCCGGCTGGGCGGAGGTGGTCTTTTTCGACTTGCCCGCCCGTCGCGTGCGCTTCTTCTTCTGGCTGTCTTCCGGTTTGATGTCGTTGTAATCCACCAGCTCGATCACCGCCATATGGGCGTTGTCGCCGGAGCGGTATCCCAGCTTGACCACGCGGGTATAGCCGCCGGGACGATCCATGGCCTTCTTGGCCACTTCGTTGAAAAGATGGGAAACCGCCTCCTTGTCTTTCAATTTTGAAAACACCTTTCTGCGATTGTGGGAGGTATCCTCCTTGGCCCGGGTTATGAGCGGCTCCACGTAGGTGCGCAGCTCCTTGGCCTTCGGCACCGTGGTGGTGATCCGGTGCTCCTTGATAAGAGCCACGGAGAGCGCGCTGAGCGTAGCCTTCCGGTGCGAGGGGGTTCTGCCCAGTTTTCTTCCTTTGATCAGATGGCGCATTTCCTTACGTGTAAACGATTTGAATTATCAATCCAGGTATTTCGAAACATCCATGCCGAAATGAAGATTCTTGTCCTCAATAACCTCCACCAGTTCCGCCAGCGACTTCTTTCCGAAGTTCCGGAACTTCAGCAGATCCTGCTCGTCCCGGGAAACCAGCTCCCCGATGGTGTTGATGTTGGCGGATTTCAGGCAGTTGTAGGCGCGAACGCTCAGGTTGAGATCCTCGATGCTGGTCTTCAGCAGGTTGGCAATCCGCTGCTTCTCCGCATCGACCTCCTCTTCCTCCTGGGTGAACGGCTCGTCAATCTCTTCGGTAATAAACTTCTCTATATGCTCCTTCAGGATCTTGCCGGCGATGGTGAGCGCCTCCTTGGCGTTGACCGAACCGTCGGTGGTGACCTCCATGGTCAGCTTTTCATAGTCGGTGCGCTGGCCCACCCGGACGTTGTCCACGTCGTACTTTACCTGCTTGATGGGCGTGTAGATGGCATCGATCGGTATGAGGGTGACGTTCTCGTCGGTATCCACGTCCTGTTCCTCGGAAGGTACATACCCGCGTCCGCGGCCGACCCGAAGTTCCATCTCGATTTCGGCATCCTCCGACATCGTGGCGACCAGCTGGTCGGGATTGAGCACTTCGTAATCTCCTGTCGCCTCCGCGATGTCCGCAGCCGTAAGCTTGCCTTCGCCTTTTTTGGTGAGATGGATAATCCCGCTGCTCTGGTCGATCTGGCTGAAGCGGACCTCCTTCAAATTGAGTATGATTTCATAGACGTCCTCCTTGACCCCCTTTATGCTGGAGTATTCATGCTCCACGCCGTTGATCTTGATGGCGTTGATCGCTATGCCGGGCAGAGAGGAGAGCAGGATCCTGCGAAATGAATTTCCAATGGTGACGCCGAATCCGCGCTCCAGGGGTTGAAGCACAAAGGTGCCGAACGTATCGCTGGAATCTTCCACCTGAAGCGTTTCAGGCATTTGTATGCTATAGTTGCTCATGGTTGAAGCGTTGTAGCTTGCTTGGATTTGAAATTACTTGGAATAGAGCTCGACGATGAGCTGTACGTTGATGTTTTCCGGTATCTCCTCCAGGTCGGGAAAGTTCAGAAATTTGCCCGACTTGGCGTCCTTGTCCACTTCCAGCCACTTGTACTTGCTGGTCGGCGCGTGCTTCAGCGAATCCTCGATCACTTCCAGGTTGCGGGACTTGGGACGAACCGATACCACGTCTCCCGGCTTCATATGATAGGAGGGAATATTCACCAGTTCGTCGTTTACCACCATATGCTTGTGGCTGACCAGCTGGCGGGCCTGCCGGCGCGTCCGGGCCAGGCCAAGCCTGAAGACGGTATTGTCGAGGCGGCTCTCAAGAAGCTGCAGGAGAATTTCCCCCGTCACCCCCTCCTTCGCGTTGGCCTTGTCAAAAAGATTGGAAAACTGTTTTTCCAGCAGGCCGTAGGTGTACTTGGCTTTCTGCTTCTCCTCCAGCTGAATCGCGTACTCGGATTTTCTGCGGTAGCGGGAACGTCCGTGCTGTCCCGGTCCGTAAGGCTTGCGCTCCAGCGCCTTGCTGGGACCGAAAATCGGTTCACGAAAACGTCTGGCCTTTTTCTGTTTGGGTCCTCTGTATCTTGCCATATTCTGTTACTTCTGCTCTTCTGTTATACTCTTCTGCGTTTCGGGGGCCTGCATCCGTTGTGCGGGATAGGCGTGCGGTCCTTGATGGTGGTCACCTCCAATCCGCTGTTGGCCAGAGCCCTGATGGCCGCCTCCCGCCCGGAACCCGGCCCCTTGACAAAGACCTCCACGCGCCGCAGCCCCATTTCATAGGCTGCCGTGGCCGCCGTTTCCGCGCTCAGCTGGGCAGCGTAGGGCGTGTTTTTGCGCGACCCCTTGAATCCCTCCTTGCCGGCGGACGACCAGGACAGGGTATTCCCGTCGGCATCGGTGACCGTCACCAGCACGTTGTTAAAGGTGGCCTTGATAAAGGCCATCCCGTTGGGATCCGAGATTTGCCTTCTTCTCTTCTTCTTGGTTGAGGCGGATTTTCGTTCTTTCTTAGCCATTTATAAGGTTGCTCTGTGGTTATTTTTTCGGAGCCGACTTTCTGCCCGCAACGGTACGGCGCTTGCCTTTCCGGGTCCGGGCGTTGGTGCGGGTGCGCTGGCCGCGGACCGGCAGGCCCTTGCGGTGGCGGTTTCCCCGGTAGGATCCGATCTCGATGAGACGGCGGATGTTCTGTTTCTCCTCGGTGCGAAGGGCACCTTCCACCTTGTATTCGGAGTCGATCTTCTGTCGAAGCTTCGACACCTGGTCATCCGTCCAGTCTTTCACCTTGATCCCCCGGTCGATGTCCAGCGCGTCCAGGATCTCCTGGGCGGTGGACCGGCCGATCCCGTAGATGTAGGTCAGGCCGATTTCGCCGCGCTTCTCCTTGGGTAGATCTATACCAGCAATTCTTGCCATAACGAGTCAGTTCTCCTTGTTATCCCTGCCGCTGCTTGTGACGGGGATTTTTCTTGTTGATGACGTACACTCTGCCGTTACGACGTACGATTTTATCGTCTGGACTTCTTTTCTTTACGGAAGACTTGGTCTTCATGGTACTGTAGCTGCTTTCTGTTTGGTATTTATTTATAACGATACGTAATGCGACCCTTGCTCAGGTCATACGGTGACATCTCCACGGCAACGCGATCGCCGGGGAGAATTTTGATATAGTGCATTCTCATCTTGCCGGAAACATGGGCGAGGATTTCGTGCCCGTTGTCCAGCTCCACACGGAACTGTGCGTTCGGCAAAGCCTCTATAATTTCTCCATCCTGCTTAATCGGCTCTTCTTTAGCCATTGGGTATCTCGGTGTTAATTCGTCTTTTGGCTATCTGGTCAATATAATCAAAAGTACTCAAAATATCAGCTTCACCGTCCCTGATCACAATGTCATGCTCGTAATGGGCGGCGAGGCTTCCGTCGTTCGTCACCACGGTCCATCCGTCGTCCAGGGTGTTCACTTTCCAGGTTCCACCGGTGATCATCGGCTCGATCGCCAGCGTCATGCCCTCGCGCAGCCGCTCGCCCCTTCCCTTCTTGCCGAAATTGGGCACGGACGGGTCCTCGTGCAGCGACCGTCCCAGGCCGTGGCCCACCAGGTCGCGCACCACCCCGAAACCGGCCGATTCGCAATGCTGCTGAACCGCGTTCGAGATGTCTCCCACCCGGTTGCCGTGGACCGCCTGTTCGATCCCCCGGTAGAGCGACGCAAGCGTGACACGGAGAAGCTCGAGGGTCTCCTCGCCGCACTCGCCCACCGGGAAGGTGTAGGCATGATCCCCGAAGTAGCCGTTCTTCTCCACTCCGCAATCGATCGATACGATGTCTCCCTCCTGCAGCACCCTGCTTTCGCTGGGTATGCCGTGGACGACCTCTTCGTTGACCGAGACGCAGAGCGTGGCCGGGAACGGATTGTTCGGCGGACCGTAGCCCTTGAAGGCCGGCCGACCGCCTTCCCGGCGGATGAATTCCTCGGCCACCCGGTCAAGTTTTGCGGTGGTGACGCCGGGCTCAATATGCCGGGCCACCTCTCCCAGCGTCCGGGAGACGATGAGGGCGCTCTCGCGCATCTTTTCAATCTCCGATTCGCTCTTCAGGTAGATCATCAGGATCTGCGCCGCCCCTTCATTTTTCCGGTTTTCATAAATCCGTCGTAGTGCCGCATCATCAGATGGCTCTCGATCTGCTGGAGGGTATCCAGCGCCACGCCCACGATAATCAGCAGGCTCGTGCCCCCGTAGAACATCGAGAACCCGGGAGTCACCCCGAGCCGCGCGGCGAAAGCGGGCAGGATCGCGATGAATGAGAGAAATATAGCACCGGGCAGGGTCACCTTGGTCAGGATATTGTCAATAAATTCCACGGTCTGCTTGCCGGGGCGCACGCCCGGGATAAATCCGCCCTGCCGTTTCATGGTATCGGCCATCTCCTTCGGGTTGATCGCGATGGCCGTATAGAAGTAGGTGAAGAACATGCAGATGAAAAAGAATATGATGGAGTAGGTTATACCCGTGAAGTCACTGGACCAGGCCGTGAGGAACTGCACCGTCTGGTTGTCCGGGAAGAAGGTGGCGATGGTGCTCGGAATAAACATGATGGACTGCGCGAAGATAATGGGCATCACTCCCGCGGAGTTGACCTTCAGCGGAAGATACTGGGTGGTGCCGCCGTAGACTTTGCGTCCGACGACCCGCTTTGCGTACTGGACGGGAATCTTGCGGACGCCCTGCGTCAGCTGGACGCATCCCGCGATCACGATCACCAGCGCGGCCACCTCGATGAGGACGATGATCATGTTGGCCTTGGTGGTGACCTCGTTTATAAAGCTCACCGGGAGAGCCGCGATAATCCCGATCATGATCAGGATGGAGATCCCGTTCCCGATCCCCCGCTCGGTTATGCGCTCGCCCAGCCACATGACGAAGGTGGTACCCGCCGTCAGGATAATGACCGAAGTCAGGATAAAGGTAAGGTTGCTCACCACAATGGCGTCGGGGGAGGTGGCCATCAGGTTGATGGCGAATCCGATGGCCTGGACGGCGGTAATACCCACCGTTCCGTAACGGGTAAGGCGGTTAATCTTTCGCTTGCCCTCCTCACCTTCCCGCTGGAGCTTCTGAAAATAGGGTACCACCGCGCCCATAAGCTGGATGATAATGGCGGCGGTAATATAGGGCATGATGCCGAGGGCAAATACGCCCGCGCGGGAGAACGCCCCCCCCACGAACATGTCAAACAGGCCGAGCAGGCTGGAGGCGTTGCCCGTCTGGTCTACCAGCTGGGCGGCGTCGATACCGGGGAGCGTCACGTAGCTGCCCACCCGGTAGATCATCAGGATACCGACGACGTAGAGGATCCGGTTCTTGAGCTCCTCTATCTTGAATATATTCCGCAGATTTTCTACTAAACTCATCTAATATGGTGGCTGAAAATTATTCTTCTACGACCGTCACGCTGCCGCCGGCACGCTCCACTTTCTCCCTGCCCGATTCGCTGTGGGCGTGCACTTCGATCTCCACCCCGGTTTCAATCTCTCCCCGGCCCAGCAGTTTGACCAAGTCGTTTTTCCCGATGATTCCGGCCTCCCTCAGGTCGTCAATGGTGATGGGAGACTCCAGTTTCCCGGACTGGACAAAGTATTCGATGCTCTCCACATTCAGGGCCACATACGAGGTGCGGAAATTGTTGATGAATCCGAACTTGGGGACCCTGCGCTGCAGCGGCATCTGTCCCCCCTCAAACCAGAAACGAACTTTGTATCCGCTGCGGGAGAGCTGGCCGTTGTGCCCGCGGCCCACGGTGTGTCCCCCGCGGCCGGAGCCTTCTCCCCGCCCGATGCGCTTCTTTTTCAGCTTGTTGGGCTCGGGAGCGTTCAGGTTGCTTAAATCAATTGCCATGGTTCCGTAGGTTTAGAAATTCAGGTATCGCTAAACTAGCCTTCAAAAACTTTCTCAACGGGAATGCCGCGCCGCTCAGCCACCTCCAGGGGATCGGTAAGATCCATCAGGGCGTTGTAGGTGGCTTTTACCATGTTGTGGGGGTTGGAGGAGCCCACCGACTTGGTGAGAATATTCTTTATTCCCGCGATATCGAGCAGGGCCTTGACCGGTCCCCCGGCAATCACGCCGGTACCCTCGGAGGCGGGCCGGAGAACAACTTCGCCGGCTCCCTCCTTACCGGTAATGCTGTGGTAGATGCTTCCCGTTTTGGTCATTGGAACCCTGATCAGGTTCTTCTTGGCATTGTCAAAACCTTTCTGGATGGCATCGGACACCTCGTTGGCCTTGCCCAGGCCGTGTCCCACGACGCCGTCCTTGTTTCCGACCACCACGATGGCATTGAAGCCGAACCGGCGCCCCCCTTTCACCACCTTCGAGACCCGGTTGATGTGAACCAGCTTCTCTTCGAGGTTGAGGTTTCCGGGGCTGATGTTGTATCGTCTTCTTACTTTAGGCATAATGGTATCGTATTTAAAATTTCAGTCCGCCTTCGCGAGCTCCTTCCGCCAGCGATTTCACAATCCCGTGGTAGCGGTAACCGCTCCGGTCAAACACCACCTCCTCGATTCCGCTCTCCCTGGCTTTATCCGCCAGGTCGGCTCCCACGATTCCTGCCGCTTCCACCCTGCTCTTGTCGCCGATCTTCCCGGCGATGTCGTCGGAGAGAGTCGAGGATGACGCCAGGGTATGTCCGCTGCGGTCGTCCACCAGCTGGGCGTAGACATGCTTGTTGCTCTTGTAGACGGTCAGGCGCGGCTGTTCGGCCGTCCCGCGGATGGTAGACCGAATCCGTCGCTTGATGCGTGCTCTGCGTTGGCTTTTTGCTTTGTTCTTATCCATTGAGTTAATCCGTTAGGCTTTTGCGGCAGATTTTCCGGCTTTGCGTCTGACCCATTCGTCCACGTAGCGGATGCCTTTGCCCTTGTAGGGCTCCGGGGGGCGCAGCGAACGGATCTTCGCCGCGACCTGTCCCACCAGCTCCTTGTTGATACCGGAGATGATCAGGACGGGATTCTTCCGGGACTTGGTATCCACCTCGATATCGACGTCTTCCGGGGGAACGAAATAGATGGTATGGGAATAACCCAGGTTCAGCTCCACCACGTCCCCGCTGATGGAGGCGCGGTATCCCACCCCGATGATTTCCAGCTCCTTCCTGTATCCTTCCGTAACGCCCGTCACCATGTTGTCGATGAGGGAACGCGTCAAACCGTGAAGCGAGCGGTCCAGCTGCTCCTCGGAGGATCGACTGACCACAATTTCGTTGTCTTGTTTCTCCACGGTGATGCTGGGATGAATTTTGATGGAATCCGAGCCCTTCTGGCCCTTGATGGTTACGACATTGTCGCCGTCCACCGAGAATTCCACGTCATCCTTTAATTCAATCGGCTGATTTCCGATACGAGACATAATTCAGCAATCTTAGTTAGTGAACAGTGCACAATACTTCGCCGCCGACCTTCAGTTTGCGGGCTTCCTTGTCGGTCATCACACCCCGTGAGGTCGACATGATTACGATGCCCAGGCCGTTGAGGGCGCGGGGAATCTCATCGGAGCTCCGGTACTCTCTCAGTCCCGGCTTGGAACGGCGCTCCAGGTTCTTGATGACCGGCTTGCCGTAGGAATCGTACTTCAGGAAGAGCCTGAGCACGCCCTGCTTGCCGTCATCAATGTTGATGTACTTGTTGATAAACCCCTTGTCGAGCAGGATTTTCGTCATCGCCCGCTTCAGTTTGGAGGCGGGGATATCCACCCTGCGGTGGCCGGCCCGCTGCGCGTTTCGAATACGGGTGAGGTAATCGGATATGGGATCGTTCATAAATATCGGTTTGTATTGTTTACCAGCTGGCTTTTCGCACGCCCGGGATCTTGCCGTCCAGGGCAAGCTCGCGGAATTTAATCCGGGAAATTCCGTATTTGCGGATGTATCCGCGCGAGCGGCCGGTCAGGCTGCACCGGTTGTTCACCCGGGTGGGACTGGCGTCGCGGGGCAGCTTCTGCAGCTCTTCCCACTTGCCTTCCTCCTTGAGCTTGCGGCGCTTTTCGGCGTACTTCTCTACGGTTTTCTTTCGTTTCTCGTTACGTGCTATCCAGGATTTCTTAGCCATAGTGACAGTTCGCTTCTTGTGATTTAATTTCGTTTGACAAAAGGCATTCCAAAGAGTTTAAGCAGGGCGTAAGCCTCCTCGTCGGTCTCCGCCGTCGTCACAAAGGTGATATCCATTCCATGGACCTTGTCGACATTGTCGGTGTCGATCTCAGGGAAAATGGTGTGTTCCTTGATACCCATGGTATAATTGCCTCTCCCATCAAAACTCTTGTCGGGTATTCCCTGGAAATCCCTCGTCCTCGGCAGGGCAAGATTGACCAGCCGGTCCAGGAATTCGTACATGATCTTCTTTCTGAGCGTCACCTTGGTTCCCACCGGCACGCCCTCCCTCAGCTTGAAATTGGAGATCGACTTGGTGGACCGGGTGGCCACCGGACGCTGTCCGGTGATCCGGGCCAGGTTTTCGGAGACGGTTTCCAGCACCTTCTCGTTCTCGACCGCCTCTCCCACGCCTGAGTTGATGACGATCTTTTTCAGGCGGGGTACCGCCATTTCGTTCTCGTAGCCGAACTCCTCCGTCAGCTTCGAGACTATCTCCTCTTCGTACAGTTTGTGTAATCTTGCTTCAGCCATTGGGTTCCTGCAATTATTGGTCTATAACTTCGCCGCTCTTCTTGGAATAGCGAACCCAGCGGGATTTCCCGCCCTCTTCGATCCGCTTGCGGCCGATGCGGGTAGGTTCGCCGGTGGTGGGGTCGATCACCATAACGTTGGAAACGTGAACGGGCATCTCCCGCTCGATGCGTCCTCCCTGGGGATTGTCCTGGGAGGGCTGGTCGTGGTGCACCCTCATGTTGATTCCTTCCACCAGCACGCGATCCCGCTTCGGGAACACCGCAAGCACGCGGCCTTCGCGGCCCTTGTCGTTCCCGGCGATAATTCTGACGTCATCGCCTTTCTTAACGTGTAATTTCTTCTGCTTGTTCTCTTTCCGCGGCATGTTTCTACCTCCAGTTAAAGCACTTCCGGTGCCAGTGACACGATTCTCATAAAATTCCTCTCCCGAAGCTCACGGGCTACGGGACCGAAGATCCGGGTTCCGACCGGTTCGTTCTCCTTGTTGATGATGACGGCGGCATTTTCGTCGAAACGGATATAGCTGCCGTCGTTCCTGCGAATCTCCTTTTTGGTCCTCACAACCACCGCCTTGACCACCTCTCCTTTCTTGACATTCCCTCCCGGGATGGCATTCTTGACGGAGCAGGAGATCAGGTCGCCTATCCGGGCGTAGCGGCGCCGGGAGTCCCCGAGCACCTTGATGCACATCAGTTCCCGTGCACCGCTGTTGTCAGCTACGTTTAATCTCGTCTGAATCTGTACCATCGTTTGTTCCTAATCGTTTTGCCGTCC
This sequence comes from uncultured Balneolaceae bacterium, assembly GCA_964528445.1. Classification (GTDB taxonomy): domain Bacteria; phylum Bacteroidota; class Rhodothermia; order Balneolales; family Balneolaceae; genus JAXHMM01. Next base: position 9,761 of record CAZGSL010000041.1, read on the forward strand.
CGCCCTCCCGAAAGCCGTCGGGGCGGAAGCGGACTGAAAATGGCTCTGTTTGTCGAATTTGGTGCGCAACCTATTTTGCCCTTTCAAGAATCTCCACCAGGCGCCAGGTCTTGCGTTTCGACAGCGGCCGGGTGGACATAATCTGAACGGTGTCCCCGATATTGGCGTCGTTGGACTCGTCGTGCGCCATGTACTTGGTCGTCTTGGTAATGTACTTCCCGTAGATGGGGTGTTTCACCTGGCGGTCAACCGCCACGGTGATCGACTTGTCCATCCGGTCGCTTACCACGCGACCTGTTCTCTGTCTTCTCTGTGCTCGTTCAGTTTGGGCCATAGCGTGTGTTATTCAGCACGTTCTTCTTCTTGTTCTTTTTCCGTGATGACCGTCAACAGGCGGGCAATTTCCCGCCGGGTCATCATGATACGGGCCGGATTTTCCAGCTGTCCGGCGACCGCCTGGTTGAATTTCATATCCTGCAGGGCCTTGCGCTCGTCTTTCACGCGGGCCTGCAGCTCCTCGAGAGTCAACTCTCTCATCTCCTCTGCTTTCATGGTCTTCTGCGTTGTTGCTGATTAAGGTCCGTCGTAGTCGCGGCGGACAATAAATTTCGTTTTAATAGGCAGTTTGGGAGCCGCCCGCCTCATTGCCTCCTTGGCGAGGGCTTCCGACACGCCCGAGACCTCAAAGAGGATGCGGCCGGGCTTGACAACCGCCACGTACTTCTCAAGGGCCCCTTTCCCCTTCCCCATCCGGGTCTCCGCCGGTTTCGCGGTCTTGGGCATATCCGGGAAGATGCGTATCCAGGTCTGCCCGTCGCGCTGCAGCTGCCGCGCGATGGCGATCCGGCACGACTCGATCTGCCGTGCGGTGATATACTTGGGTTCCAGCGCCTTCAGTCCGAAGTCCCCGTACGCCAGGGTGTGCCCCCTCTGCGCGGTACCCTTCAGGCTCCTTCGATGCTGGCGGCGTCGTCTGACACGCTTTGGTTCTAACATGATTTCAAACTTTTATCGATAGCGTTCTAGTTGTTGCGGCGCCTGCTTCGGCGGGACCGTCTTCCGCCCCCGCCCCGGGGACCTCGTCCTTCGTCCGGCTGGTTGCTGTGGGCGGGCCCCGCGGAGAGTTCCACGTCGCCCAGCACTTCTCCTTTGAATATCCAGACCGTCACCCCGATGGATCCGTATATGGTATTGGCGGTCGTGTTGTAGTAGTCGATGTCCGCCCGGAGCGTGTGAAGGGGAACTCTTCCCTCCCTGTACTGCTCGGTACGGGCCATTTCGGAACCTCCAAGCCGTCCGGCGCACCGGATCTTGATGCCCTCGGCGCCCATGCGCATGGCCGAGGAGAGGGCCGTCTTCATCGCGCGGCGGAACGAAATTCTCGCCTCCAGCTGCTGGGCAATGTTCTGTGCCACCAGGCTGGCGTCGGTTTCCGGGCGCTTGATTTCGCTGACGTTGATCTGCACTTCCTTGCTCGTGATCTTCTTCAGCTCCTCGCGCAGCAGTTCGATCTGCTCGCCGCCCTTGCCGATAATCACGCCCGGCCGGCTGGTTTTCAGCGTCAGAAGAATCCGCTTGGGGGTCCGTTCAATGATGACCCGCGACAGACCGCCGTTCTCCAGGCGGGTATGCAGGTACTCCCGCAGCTTGGTATCCTCGTACAGGATTTCGGGTTCGTTCTCCTCGGAATACCAGTTGGAGTCCCAGCCGCGTATGATTCCGAGTCGTAAGCCTGTTGGATGTGATTTTTGTCCCAAAGTACTGTGGTTTATTCGTTAACTAATTCCTCTTGTTTCCGGGCCACCACCACGGTGATGTGGCTGCTGCGTTTGTTGATCGGGTGCGCGCGCCCCATGGCCGCGGGCTGGATGCGCTTCAGCGTAGGCCCCTCGTCCACGTAAATCTCCTTGATGTAGAGTTCCCGGTTGTCGAACCGCTCCTCCTCGAACTTGTCCCGGATGTTGGCAGCGGCCGATTTGATCACCTTGGCCACATCGGGAGCCGTCGCCTTGTTGGTGAACGCAAGCTTGCTCAGCGCTTTCGCCACGCTGTCGCCCCGTACGGCATCCACAACCAGGCGGACCTTCCTCGGGGACTTCCGCAGGTGTTTCTGTATCGCTCTCGCTTCAAATGTCTCTTCAGCCATGGTTCCGGCGCTCGTTTATGGTTTCTTGGTAGGTTTTTTATCCGAGGTCTCCGACGCTTTCTTGATCGGGTGTCCCCGGAACGTGCGGGTGGGAGCGAACTCTCCCAGCTTGTGTCCCACCATGTTTTCCGTGATGTACACGGGAATAAACTGCTTGCCGTTGTGCACGGCCAGGGTCAGCCCTACGAAATCCGGCGTGACCATGGAGCTGCGGGACCAGGTTTTGATCACGTTCTTCTTCCCGCTCTCGTTCATCTTGTTAATCTTACGCTTCAGCTTGTAATAAACGTAAGGTCCTTTTCTAAGCGATCTTGGCATAACGGCTACTTATTTGGACTGGTTACGGCTGCGGACGATGTAGCGGTCCGACAGTTTTTTGCGTTTGCGAGTCTTCTTGCCCTTGGCGGATTGCCCCCACGGCGAGCGCGGGTGTCCGCCGGAAGCTTTTCCTTCGCCCCCTCCCATGGGATGATCGACCGGGTTCTTGGCCACGCCCCGGGTATGCGGACGTTTGCCTTTCCAGCGGCTCCGTCCCGCCTTGCCGAGGGAGGTGTTGAAATGGTCGGGATTGCTCGTGGTCCCCACCGTCGCATAGCAGGTGCCCAGTATCATACGCACCTCGCCGGATGGCAGCTTCACGGTGGCGTAACGGTCGGACTTGGCCACCATCTGCGCTACGGTTCCCGCGCTTCGGCACAACTGTCCGCCTCCGCCGGGATGCATCTCAATGTTGTAGATGGAGGTTCCGGGAGGCATGCTTTTCAGAGGCAGGGCATTTCCGATGTCGGGCTCCACATTCTCCCCGCTGATGATGGTGTCGCCCACCCCGAGCTTGTCGGGAGCGAGGATGTACCGCTTCTCGCCGTCGGCGTAAGCCACCAGGGCGATGCGGGCGGAGCGGTTCGGATCGTATTCGATGCTCTGAACCTTGGCCGGAATATCGTGCTTGTCGCGCTTGAAATCGATCTGGCGATACCGACGCTTGTGTCCCCCGCCCCGGTGCCGGGAGGTCATTCTTCCCTGCTTGTTTCGTCCCCCGGTATTGTTCTTGCCTTTTACCAGGCGCTTGAGGGCCGGCTTCTTCTCGGTCACGTCATCGAATCTCGGAGAGACCCGGTGCCGTGTGCCAGGCGTGCTCGGTTTCAGTTTTCTTGTAGACATGGTTCCGGTTTCTAAATTTCGCTGAAGAAGTCGATTTCTCCTTCCTTCAGGGTTACAATTGCTTTTTTCCAGACCATCTTACGGCCTTCCACATAACCGCTGCGTGTATAGCGCCCCTTGGGTTTGGAGGGCATGACCATGGTATTCACCTTTTTCACCTTGACATGGGGATAGCGCTCCTCCACGGCCCTCTTGATCTCGGGCTTGGTGGAATCCCGCTTCACCCTGAAGGCGTATTTGCCCTCCTCCTGGAGTCGCGTGAGCTTCTCGGTAATCAGCGGTTTTTGTAAAATCTTCGTCTTCTTCATCACGCAGCCTCCTCGGTGGGTTCAATAGATTCCTGCAGGCGATCAACGGCGCTCTTCTGCATCAAAATGACATCGGCATGCAGTATCTGGTAGGTGTTCGGCTTGTTGGCCTCCATCACCTTCACGCCGGGAATGTTGCGGGCCGACTTGTAGATCACGCGGTCGGTCTCGCCGGTCAGCAGAAGCACCTTCTTCCCGTTCAGCTCGAGGATTTCGAGCAGGTCCGCAACCTTGCGGGTCTTGGGTTCGTCGAACGTAAAATCCTCTATCACCCGTATGGCATCCTCGCCGGCTTTCACCGTCAGCGCTGATTTTCGGGCCAGCCGCCGCATCTTGCGGGTCATCTTGACCGTGTAATCCCGGGTGCTGGGTCCGAATACGGTTCCTCCCCCTTTCAGCAGCGGAGATCGGATGGATCCCCGGCGCGCCCGGCCGGTACCTTTCTGGCGGTAGGCCTTTCTTCCGCCGCCGCGGACCTCTCCGCGCTCCTTGGTGTTGGCCGTACCCTGGCGCTGGTGGGCCATGTGGCGGCGAACGGCTTCGTAGACCACGGTCTCATTCGGTTCGATCGCAAAGATCGAATCCCTCAGCTCGGCCTCCTCGCCGCTCTCTTTTCCTTCCGTTGTAAATATGGATAGCTTCATCGCTGCTTATTCGCTTCGTGAGTAAATTTCAACCTTCCGTCCGTTGGGACCGGGGATCGAACCGGTAATCATCATCAGGTTGGACTCGGAGAATATTTTGGCCACGGTCAGATTCTTGACCTTGGCGCGCTGATTCCCCGAACGTCCGGCCATCTTCATGCCCTTGAACACCCGGGCGGGATCGGACGCCTGTCCGATGGCCCCGGGATGGCGCTGGCGGTCGTGCTGACCGTGCGTGGCTTCGCCCACCCCGCTGAAGTTGTGGCGTTTTACCACGCCCGTGAATCCCTTCCCCTTGGAGGTGCCGACCACATCCACGCTGTCGCCGATCTCGAAGACGTCTTCTATCTTCAGTTCATCGCCGAGCTCCTTCCCTTCCGGACTGAAATTCCGGAATTCGGTTACATACTTCTTGGGATCGGTGCCGGCTTTCTCAAAATGGCCTTGCAGCTGCTTGCTGGTGCTTTTGGCCTTCTTGTCGAACGCCGCCAGCTGGACGGCCTCGTAGCCGTCGCTCTCCTCCGTCTTGATCTGGGTGATGACACAGGGTTCCACCTCGACCACCGTGACCGCGTAGTTGCGGCCCCGCTCGTCGAAGATGTTGGTCATTCCTATTTTCTTTCCTATCAGTCCGCCACTCATGGTCGTTCCTGCTACGGTTACACTTTGATTTCTACGTCCACACCGGAGGGCAACTCCAGTTTCATCAATGCATCCACGGTCTGGGAACCAGTCGAGAGTATGTCAATCAATCGCTTGTGCGAACGGTACTCGAACTGCTCGCGCGACGTGCTGTTCACGTGCACTGCCCGATTCACCGTGATGATGTTTTTCTTGGTCGGCAGCGGTATCGGCCCCGAAACGACCGCACCCGTCGATTTCACCGTCTGAATGATTTTTTCAGCCGACTTGTCGATCAGGTTGTGATCGTAGGACTTTAGCTTGATTCTTATCTTCTGTTGCGTTGCCACCTGTCAGTAGGATTTATTCTATAATTTCAGTTACCACGCCGGCGCCGACGGTGCGGCCGCCCTCGCGAATCGCAA
>CAZGSL010000042.1:0-11904 GCA_964528445.1 uncultured Balneolaceae bacterium
GACGGTGCCGACAACACCACTGTTACCGTTCAGCTTAAAGACGAATTCGGCAACGATCTGATACGGAACGGCGACAACGTCACGCTCAGCACGACGGCCGGATCGCTCTCCCCTACAAGCGGAACGACCACCGACGGTGCCTTCACCACCACCATAACGGCCGGGACGGCGGTGGAGACGGCCACGGTAACCGCTTCGGTAAACGGCAACGCACTGGCGGCCGAATTGGACATTACCATTACGGAATTCAACGAATGGACGGGCGACGCCGGCGGGAGTCCCTCCAACCAGACCGACTGGGAGAATACCGACAACTGGACCCTAGGCAGCCTGCCTACCACAGGTGAGGTGGTGCAAATCCCCTCAGGACTCTCTGCCTATCCCGTACTCGACGGATCCAGTCCCACCCTGGATATCCTCAATATCGAAGCCGGAGCCAACGTGACGATGGACGGGCAGACGATTACCATCAATGAGGAAATTACCGGCGACGGAAGCTTCTTCGGCAACAACGGCATCGTCAATATTCTAGGAGACGTCAACCTGGCCAACTTCATCGCTGGCTCCTCGGTGATCAACATCACCGGTTCTTCCGAACAGTCCATCTCCGGGGATTTTACGGCCGATACGCTCAACATACAGCAGAATACCACCGGCAACGACTACATGGAGGCCTTCTCCCAAATTAACATAGAAAGCGGCAACACCCTGACCATGGGACCCGGCTCAGAGATGGTGGCCTTCGACGAGGTACAGATCGACGGCATGCTGGTAGGCAACGGCTCCAGCTTCCGTTTCGGAGGAGACGTAACCGGCACCAACATCTCCCTTACGGATACCGACGTCACGTTCAACGGGACCACCCCGCAGGAGATTAACGGGATGCAGGAAATCCGGGACCTGACCATCAGCAACGCTGCCGGTGTCACGGTTCAGAACGATCTCACGGTCACCGACACGCTTACCATCAGCACCGGAAAACTGACCATCGCCTCCGGTTTCAGCTTCGCCTCGAATATCAAGGAGGGAAACACCTCGAACCTGGAGATGCTGCGCGAAATTACCGCGCCCTCCGGCTGGCGGATGATCTCCCCTCCCCTGGACGCCACCTACCAGAACCTTTTCGACAGCACGATTACCCAGGGCTATCCCGGGGCCGACTACTACGATTCCAGCAATCCCGATTCGCTTCAGCCCAACGTCCTCTGGTACGATGAAACCTTCCCTGGGACCGACAACCAGCGGTGGCGGGCGCCGTCGGACGCCTCCAACAACGTGATCCCCGGCAGGGGGCTCTTCGTCTTCTTTTTCGGTTCGGAATCCGGGGACAGCCGTTACAACAATCCACTGCCCGACACCCTGAGCATCAACGGCGAGGAGTTCGACGGCGACGGTACGGAGTTCGCCTTCCCTGTAACGTATACGGCCGAGGCCGATACCGGCTTCAACCTGGTGGGCAATCCCTTCGCCGCGACCATCGACTGGGACGACGGGAACTGGACCAAGAACAACATTGACAATACCATCTACATCTGGGATGCCTCCACCAACGACTACAAGGACTGGAACGGGTTTACCGGTTCGCTGGGAGACGGCCTGATTCCCCCCTTCCAGGGATTCTGGGTGAAGGCGAACAGCGCCAACCCCGATCTGGTCGTGAATCACTCCTCCAAAACCGTCGGGGGAACCTTTCAAAGTCCCGTAAGCGGGGGTCGGGAGCCGGTTGCCATGGGACTCGAACTGGAGGCCGGGGGACTCTCCAAAACCACCCATATAAGCTTTACTCCGGGAGGCAGGTCGGACAAGGACCCGATGGACGCCTATCGCATTCTGCCCTTTGAGACCGACACCTACCTGGAGCTGTTCACCATGTTTGACGACGGTTCACAGCTCTCGATCAACAACCGCGCCCGCGCATTTGCCAATCCCATATCTCTCCCGATCTACGCCGGGGGATTCGTGGACGGGGATCCGATTTCCGGGGAGGCCACACTTACCTGGCCCAAATTCAAGAACGTGCCCGAAGCCTGGCGTATCACCCTTGTGGATAACGAAAACGGCCAGGAAATCAACCTTCGGGAGCGGAACTTCTACTCATTTTCCCTATCCGGAGCGGCCGCCGGTGACAGCACCGCGAAAAGCCAGGTGGTCAATTCGGTTTCCCGCTTCCAGCTGGCCGAAAAATCGATGGCTAAAAGGCAGAACGCCCGATTCACCCTGAAGATCGACCCAGGCTCCGACGCGGTCGACCTGCCCGAAGAGTACGAACTGGGCATCAACTATCCCAACCCCTTTTCCGAGAGCACCACCATCCGGTTCGGAACTCCTGAGGAGAGCGTGGTGCGGCTGCACATATACAACATCTTGGGCCAGAAGGTACGGACGATCGTCGACGAGCACTATCCGGCCGGCTATCACGAGTACCAATGGGATCCCTCCTCCCTGGCCAGCGGGGTCTACCTCTATGTCATGGAAGCCGGCGGCAAGCTGCTCTCCAAGAAGATGACCTACATCAAATAATTCCTCTCCAGTGAGCCCAGTCCCTCACCATTTAATATTAAAATGTATTAATCGGGGGGCAATTTTCGATGATCTGTGCATCAGGTTTGTTACTTTGTATGCAATTGTGACATCTGGGGGCGGCCGGGGATCCGGCAATCGACAAGGTATAAGCGATCATAACGGTCGCAATGCTCAAACAGGAGGACTGATGACTGGAATTGGTCCATTTATGCTTCGCGTATGCCGGGAAGCTCATTTGGGGGAGATAAATTTACACTTCACCAGTAGGGTGATTTCCGCTCTGCTGGTACTCCTGCTGACCTATGTTGGCAGTGCGGGGGGGCAGAATAACAATACTCCTTTCTCCTCTTCCTCTTCGGTATCCGCCAACGTGGAGGTAATCCACCTGGAACTGGAGCTGCTGACCATACGAGGTGTTCGCCTGGACAAGGTACAGCCGAGTGAAGGCGAGGTTTATGTAAATCCCATAACCAATTCGAACGCGGGATTGATGAAGGCCGAAGGCAGCCCGGAAGCGGCGATACGCATCACCTTCCAGCGCCAGATGAACCTGGTCCACGAGTCGGGTACATCCTCACTTACTTTTTTCTACGAAATTGCCGGTAACAACAGAGAAAACCAGAGTTCGGCGGAACTTATTACCAACTCCTCCCGGGGATTTGAGCTGAACGAAGATGGAGAATTTTTCATTTGGATTGGCGGCAGGGTGGACATCACCACAGCCATCAGCGGCAACTACGAAGGGGAATTCACCGTGGAGGTCGAGTATATTTGACCCGAAGCGAAACAGCCATAGCAACCGCTTTTATCCTGTTCTTATCCCTCCTCGTCCCCGTCTGCACCGACGCACAGGAGATCGATTTCAGTTCGTTCAGCAACTATACCGTAAGCGTAGAGACGGAGCCGGGATTCGAGTCTCTTGATTTCGGAAACGTGATCGCGGGGGAGGGCGAAATTACGGTCAACCTGGGAGATGATCCCGGGATGGCAGTCCTGGCCATTACCGGTGCCCCGTACCTGGATGTCATTGTAACGGTAACCAAGCCGAACGCGCTCCTGCCGATGGAGGCAGGTGTCAGCGACGAGATTCCCTTTACCTCCCTGCAGGCAGCCTATGCCAACCACGGCGCCAACAACTACCTGCAGGCCAAAATGATGAACGGACTGCAAGCCCGCTTTCCGATACTCGAACGCCAGAGCACGCCACCCGGACCGCCCCCCACACCGCCGAGGGAAGGGGTAGAACCACCCACCGAAACCGCGTTTTTGTATCTTTGGGGCACCATCAACGTTGGCGATATAGCCGGCGGAACCTACTCCGCTACCATCGACGTTACCGTGGAATACAACTGATATGTACTTCCGTTTACAAGACATAAAACCGTATTCTTCGATCCTGCTGGGAGTCACCGGCCTCCTGGCCCTCCTCCTGTTACCCCGGCCGGGCGAGGGCCAGTTTCTGCGCATCTCCATGGAGGTCGAATCGGAGCTGAGAACCCAGACGGTACAAACGTTGCAGTTTGGGGATCTGTATCAAAATGCGGGTCCCGTACAAGTAGCAATGGGCGAAGGCAATATGGGCATCTACTCCATTTCGGGCAATCCGACCCAGTGGGTACGCGTTACTCTCGACACGCCCGAGCTGCTGCGTCACGCCGACCGTTCGCTCGGTGACAGTCTGGAAATCTCTATCCAGGCGGCCTATGCCAACCAGGGGGCTAACAGGGTGGAAGACGCACAGCTTTTCAGCAACGGAGAAGCGCAGTTCCAGATGATGCAAAACGCCGCCACACTTACCTCCACCCAGATGATGAGGGACGTAACAACCTATATTTACCTATTTGGGGAGATCAGTGTGGGAAACGTAGAGCCCGGCCTCTACGACGGGCAGATTGTCATGCAGGTGGAATACCTTTGAAAAGACGTACAAATAATATATAACTAATTAATTTTTATATTGATCAATATCATGCACGTATTATTAATATTTCCATTAATTGTATCATGAAAATTTTATCGAAATACCTCCTTTTATTACTAGGTCTCATCCTGTTCTGTCCGGCGAAAAGCCTTTCGCAGATCTCCATTGCTCCCACGACACTGTTCATAGACGACCAGAATCGTTTCGCTACTATGCTGGTCCTGAACGGTTCCGACCAGCAGCAGGAGGTTTCGATCGAATTTGACTTCGGCTATCTCACGGCCGACTCCGTCGGCAATACCCGGATGACCTACGAGGATTCACTAGCAGAGGATGAGTACTCCATAGCGGACCGCATCCTGGGTTTTCCGCGCAGTTTCACTCTTCAGCCCAACCAACGCCAGTTGGTGCGTCTCACCGTTCGAAATACGGGAGATCTGCCCGACGGCACGTACTGGACCCGGGTCAGAACCATATCCAATCCCGTCAGCCCTTCCATCGACCAGCAGACCGAGGAGGGAATCAACGCCCAGATTAATTTTCGATTTGAGCAGATAACCAGCGCGTTTTACAAGAAGGGAGACGTATCCACCGGCCTCGAGATAACCAACAGCCGGATGGAAATGGACCGGGAAACCGACATGGGTGAAGTTATCCTGGATGTTGCTAAAACCGGAAATTCACCGTATATCGGTCAGGTGACCCTGCAAATACTGAATCTGGAAGGGGAAGTAGTAACAGAATCATTAAATTCGGTGGCGATTTTTTTCAACACCATCAGAAGTATCCGGTTTGACGCCAGTGAGATGCCGCCGGGCCGATACACAGCGGAGCTCCTTTTTGAAACAAGCAGGCCTAATCTCGAAGACGCACAACTGGTACAAGCCGATCCCATCTCCTATCAATTTGATTTCGAGAGCGAGTAATCGTCCAATCCCCCCCCCTTCGTCTTGTCCTCACAAAACAGGTTCACAAGACTACTGAGCCCTATTTGGATTAAGAATTCCTAATACAAACAGGGGCGAATTAAGGTATTTTAACTTTAAATATCTCCCTCTCTTCTATATCATGGATATGAAATTAAATGAGTAACACCATCTGCACTAGAAGATGAAAAAGCTAATTGCTGTCTGTCTCTTACTTTCTGTGGCAGGGATAAGTAATCTTGCATTGAGTCAAAGCGCAGTGGATAATACAGAGGCTGTGGCAACGGTGGATGTATTTACCCCTATTACCATTGATCATGTACAAGACCTCGATTTTGGTGAAATTCTCAGTAACGAAACTACCAATCCCTCAGTAGATCCCACGGTTTCGGGCGAGGAAAGTCAAAGTGCAAAATGGGAGGTAAGCGGTTCATCTTTCGCCGGTACAACCGTAAATCTTTCATTTAATCTGCCCGAATTTTTGTCGAATAATGGAACTGATATACCAATAAATTTTGGCTCTACTTCTGCAGTGTGGAACTCTACTGACAATGCAGGATCCGGTACCACCTTTGATCCCGATAACCCAGGTACAGAAGCTACTGACATTGATTTTTCCTCAGATAATGGTGCTGACGGAAATATTTTTGTCTGGCTTGGAGGAACGCTGGATGTTTCGGGTTTTGGAGGTAATATTCCTGAAGGAAACTATACGGGTGACATTACCTTTACCGCCGACTACGGTTTTTAATCACTTATTTAATACGATAAATCGGCTTTTAGTAAAAAAGGCTGCTACCGGTTAAGGGGAGCAGCCTTTTACATTTTACCCGTTCTCAATACCGACTCCCTTCACCAAAGAGCCGTTATCATGGACCCTGCTTCAATATTAAGTTATATTGCCCCAGGAGTGATAAAGTAATATCTACGCCTTCTATCATTGTAACGGCTGTCCATGCGCAGATTGTTAAAACAACTGTTTCTTGCCATAGTTTGCGCAACTATTGCGCTTATGGGTATTACCGTACCTGAAGTAAAGGGAATGGAGAGAATCGCAAATCCGGTCCTGCAGAATGCATCCCAGAGTCCCGAAGAGGTTTTTCTCTCCTTCAGCTACCGGGGCACGGAGCGGGTCGTTATTACGGCACTCTACCGGCAGGAAGATGACCAGATCTATCTGCCGGTGGGTGAGCTCTTCGAGACCCTTATGATCCCCTACCATACGGATATGGGGAGCCTGACCATCAGCGGTACCTATCTGTCGCAGGAGCAGAGCTACGAGCTGATCTTTGATGACCGGGCCGATCCCATGGGCAGGGTGGGCGAGCGGAGCGTGAGCTTTGAAGCAGAGGATTTCCTGGTGGGAGAGCTGGATTTCTACATGGTACCTCAACATTTCGAGAAGCTGTTCAACCTGAACTTCTCGGTGGACATGACCAACCTGACACTCTCCCTGACCACCGACAACGTGCTTCCCGTGGTCCAGAGGCTTGAGCGAGAGCGGCGACGGCAGCAGATCGACGAGCAGCAGCGGCAGTTTGAGTATTACGATCTGGCCTACGACCGGAATCGTCATTTTCTGAGGGCCGGTTTCGTCGATTACTCCCTCAACACAACGGTCTCCCCCACTGCCACCAACCAGTACAACTACAATCTCCAGCTGGGTGGGGAATTGCTGGGAGGTGATCTACAGGGTACCGTATTCGGTGGCTACAATACGGTTAACGGGTTCCAAAATCTTACCGACAATCTTCGGTGGCGCTATGTTACGAGCAACCGGGATATCGTTTCCAGCATCAGCGCCGGGCAGGTACGGCCCGGGGGACTCCTGAGCAGCGGGAATTTCCGGGGAATCCGCATTTCCAACGAGAACATCCAGCCCGAGACCCTCTTCCAGGATTACGTAATCGATGGTAACACGGTTCCCCAGTCGGAGGTGGAGGTGTATATCAACAACAGCCTGATCGCCTTTGAGGAAGCCGATATGACGGGTTACTACCGCTTCCAGATACCGCTTACCTACGGGACCTCCCAGCTCTCCGTGCGCATTTTCAAGCCCGACGGATCGATGGAGACCCGGAATCGCCGCCTGCAGATTCCCTTCACATTCCTGAGGCCGGGACAGTTTGAGTACGAGGTGAGCGCGGGCCGGTCCGAAACCTCCCTTCTCTCCGAGCGAGAGGAGTTCTGGCAGGGACAGGCCAGCGCCTCGATGGGGATCACGCCCTGGCTGACCATGAGGACAGGCATGGACTACCTGGAGGCGGATTCCAGCTACCAGCCGCTGCTTTACGGCTCGCTCTCCGCCCGTCTGGCCTCCAACTACCTGCTGAATGTGGATGCGGCGCCGGACGCCTTCTACCGGGCGAACCTGAACGTGGTCTATCCCACCTCCGCCAGTTTCAACGCCTCCTATACCAACTATGTGAGAGACCGCAGTCTTTTTAACCCCACGTCCATACAGGAAGAATTCCAAGGCAACCTGTTTGTACCGTTTTCGCTGTTCAGCACCCCGTTAAGCCTGCGTCTGTTCGGCATCCACCAGACCAGTCCCATGACCGACGTTACCCAGTACCGTGGTGACCTGTCGGGAAGATTCGACCGGCTCAACGTCCGCCTCTCCTACCGTGATCGCCAGACGGGTCCGCTGGCCCCTCAATTCACCCCCAATGCCCTGTTGAGCACGACGGCCACCTACATTTTTCCCAGGGGACCATCGACCGCCGGACTGCTCAAGAGCCTCTATGTACGCGCCCAGATGGACTACAGTCCGCTGGAAGACCAGGTAACCCAGTCCCGCCTGGAACTCTCCAAAGATATCGGGGAGAACCTGCGCTTCCAGCTGTCGCTGGGACGAAATTTTCAGACCCGACAGATGACGGGCCAGGTAAACCTCACGTTTGATCTCAACAACGTGCGCTCCACCAGCGTGGCGCGCTTTTCGCAGGACCAGGCCGGACTCTCCCAGAACCTGCGGGGCTCGGTGGGCTACGACGGCAACTACAACGAGCTGTTTTTCTCCAACCGCCGACAGGTGGGACAGTCCGCCGCCTCCGTCCGTCTCTACGTGGACGAAAACAATTCGGGCTCCTATACCGAGGGGGAACAGGTTCTTCCCTACAACGCCGTCCGCCTCCAGGAGTCCGGCCGCACGCAGGTGGGCGACGACGGCATCATTCGCATCACCCAGATGCAGTCTTACTACAGGCACAACGTTGAGATCAACTACGCCGCCCTGCAAAACCCGATCTACGTTCCCGAAACCGAGCAGTTCTCCTTCATCGCGGACCCCAACCAGTTCAAGCAGATTGACATCCCCTTCTACATCACCGGCATCCTGGAGGGTATGGTGCACCGCCAGAGCGGCGACCAGGAGCAGCCGGCCTCCGGGGTCCGCCTCTACCTGATGTCGGAGGACGGGCAGTTTACCAAATCCTTCAACACCTTTTCCGACGGCTCTTTCTACACCTACGAGGTGCCCCCCGGGGAATACGACCTCTTCGTCGACCGCAGCCAGCTCCAGACCCTGAACGCCTACTCCGTTCCCGACACGATGGACGTCACCGTGGAGGCCGTAGAGGACGGAGATTACCTCTCCGGGCTGGATTTCACCATCGTCCCGGAAGGCGAGGAAAGAAGGGTGATTACCGAGACCGAAACACCCGAAGATGACGTCACCACGCCCCTGGAGGAGTACGGGCAATACACCCACCGGGTCCAGCTGGCCAGTTTCTCTTCCATGGAGAACGCCCGGCAGGCCATGAATACCGCAAGCGCACAATTTGAGATACCTCTTCGGGTGACGGAAACCAACGACATGTTCGCCCTCCGCACCCTCCCCATACAGAACCGCGAGCAGGCCATCATGCTGCTGCACCGCGTATCCGACAGCCAGTTCAGTCAGCCGGTCCTGGTGCTTACCCGCAACGGAGAGGAGGCCGAGCCGGCTCGGACGGACTCCGTCGCGACGGAGGAGCGCGAGGTTTTCTCGCTCCAGATCGGTGCGTTCAGCAGCCGGGAAGGGGCCGAACAGCTGGCATCCAGGGCCGAGGAGGAGACGAACCGGGCGGCATCGGTGGCATACGACTCCACCCGGCAGTTCTACAAGGTGTATGCCCACCAAGAGTCCTATCCAACCCTGGAGGAGGCCCGTTCACAGCTGACCCAGCTCCGGAATCAACCCCCTTTCGAGGATGCTTTTATCGACCGGCGGACCGTCACGATCCGGCAGCCCGCGCCTGCAGATCTCCCCACGGACGACCGTAACTATACGTACGAGGTGCACATACAGGGGGTCAGCGATATCTCCAAGGAGCAGTTTCTCACCCAGGCGATCAGCACCGATTACGAACTTCTTAGCAACGAGCCGGGAGAGGAGCTGGTGGTTTTCCAGGAGGTGAGCAGCTGGCAGGACGCGGTCGACTTGACAGGGAAGCTGCGCAGAATCGCGGGTATGGGCCGCCCCTTTATCGTGATGATCGAAGAGGAGTAAGCGGCGGGGAGAACTTCTTTCAGATTTTAGAAGTACTCCAGAGTAGCCGTAATTTGGCCGGAGTACTTTTCTCCTTTTACCATCTGCCGGTCACCTGCCCCAACCAGCCGGTAGGAATCACCCGTGCCCGCCGTGTCCGACAACAGGGAGTTCAGCTGAAAGGTAAAACGCTCTCCCTTTTCGTTGGTGACCACGACTTGATCCGAATGATCGAACAGGTAGCTCTCCTTCTGCCGGTCGGGCAGCGTCAGCTCTCCAAACGAGGAGGGGTCCTCTTCCGACCGGCGTATTTCGGGAGTCGGCTGTTTTGCCTCCACCGTCCCCGGAGCCTTCACAATACGCACCGATACGGTCATCACCGCCGAGGCGGAGGAAGACCGCTGGGCCTGAAGATCCCCGCTGACAGCGAGCAGCAAGCCGGTTAAAAGGGTAACAAAGATGGAGCGCATGAGCGTAGCGATTGGAAGTGTCTGAATTTCTTGCTCCCAATATATTAGAAAATTCTAATATTAGAAATTATTAATATTTTGCGGCGAACTAGTTGAGGGCCTATTATGGCTTTAACAATACATAAGCGCTATGTTTTACAAACATTAGAATTTCTAATGTTTGTAAACTGCCGGTTTATCGGCAGGGTTCGGGTGGGCTAAAACAGGAGTTGGCAGGATTTTATATATGCGGCAGGGAAAACGATGGCATATTATCGCGAAACCGGGTTACGGGAGAAAAGAGCTATAGGCGGGCAGACCGGGATTCAACGCAGGTAGGTAAGCCGAATAGATTTGGCGAAACGGCTGTTGTCCACGCCCCTCGCCTCCAGGATAACCACATAGACTCCCGAGGAGAGACGTGAGGGCGCCCACTCCATGCGGTGTACGCCCGGATCGTGCCCTGTCCGGTCCACCAGGGTCTGGACATGGCGGCCGAGCAGGTCGTATACACGTATCAGCACCCTGGAGCGAACCGGAATCCAGTACTCCAGGGTGGTATGGCCGGAAAAGGGGTTGGGCCAGTTTTGCCTGAGTTCGAAAACCTTCCCCGGCACGTCCTCGACGGAGAGCACCGAGACCCGGAACACCCGGGTATCCGTTTCTCCCTCGGGATTACGAACCCGCAGCCGGAGTCGAATGTCGTTGGCCGCGAAGAAGGGCGTGGAGGTAAACAGGAGGGTCCGGTTCCCCTCGTCCAGTTCGTACACCAGGTGCTGATCCTTTTCGCTGTTGGGATTGTCTCCGAACCGGGTATCCAGAAGCTCCAGCTCCCACCGCATCTCCTCCGGGGGATACTCTTCGTCGTTCACGAGCGTGTCGAGCCCGACCCGCAGCGTATCCAGCTGGTAGAATTCAAGGACGCCGATCTCTACTATTTCCGGCGGATCGAGTCGGACGTGAGTGTCTTTTTCCGGATCTCCATCCGGTACGAAGCCTGCCAGCACCGGTGCCACCAGGAGAACCGCCAGCACCGGCCACAGGTACCGCAGGCGGGAGCCTAAGCACAGGGCGGTGAACGCATCTGCCCGATTTGCGGATATATCCGGATTATTGCTCATAACCGTCTCTTCTGTTTGCTTATTCATCCGCCACCTCGATCAGGTGAATCACGGGAGAGGGCGTCCAGCCGGAATCCTCCATTTTTTGCCGCATCTCCAGCAACTCCTGCCAGCTCGCCGGACGAACAGCAAGCAGATAACGGTCGTCTTCCCTTGCCCGGCGTACCAGCAGCAGCGCCCCCTCCATCCCGGTTGCCTCCCCGAATTGGTCCAGGCCCTCCGCGAACTCACCCGACGAGGAGTAGTCCCCCGCCTGGAGCATATATTCGTAGGAGGGGGCATAACCGGTTTCCGTATCGGCGACTGCCAGGAACAGCCCCTCACCCGCGCCTTTGTCCTTCAGCTCCCGAAGGGCCGCGCGGGCGCCGGAGAGCGAGGAGAAAGCCCCAGTACGCACCTTGTAGAGTCCCCCGTCTCCCCGTCCGACCGTCATCTCGATCCCATACCTCCCGGAGAGCTTCTCGGCATATCCCACGGCATTCAGGCTGTCGGA
>CAZGSL010000042.1:12004-14475 GCA_964528445.1 uncultured Balneolaceae bacterium
TCCCATACCTCCCGGAGAGCTTCTCGGCATATCCCACGGCATTCAGGCTGTCGGAAAGCGCGGCAAACTGAACCTGGTAGGGAAGTGTTTGCAGCCCGGGCACTTCCCCGCAGCGGCGGACCAGAACCGGTTCGGCGGCGGACTCCTTTTCCTGTGATCTCAAAGCCCGCAGGCGATCTTTCGCTCCTGAGAGGGAGGATACCGGCCGGCTCCGCACGACGTAGAGATCTCGACCGGTATCGTGGTAAATGCCGTATTCGTCGACCGTGCCCACTGCCGTGCTGTCGATGGCCCGAATGGCGTTCGCGGGGGTGCTGTAACCGCCTACCTGCACAGAGAAGCGGCAATCCGCCAGGAGCAGCGTGTCAGCGGGTATCCCCGTCAGCGCCGCTTCCACGGTATCCGGTGGCTGCTCTACCGCGGCGGTATCGGCCGCAATTTCCCTGCGCTCGGTATCGGGTGGAGGAGGCGGCTCTTCTTCCGCCGGTTTGGCGACAGGCGGGAGCGTCTCTTTCCCCGGCCTCGCGCGACGGTCCATGCGGATCTGCAGGCCGACGCTGACATCCAGGTAGGAGTCGCGGAACGTCTCCCCGGAAAGGGCAATCTGGTTTAAAAGCCGGACCGATCCGACCTGCACGCCCAGGCTCAGCCGGGGAGCCAGTCGGATTTCCACGCCACCGCCAAAGGAGAAGAGAGGCATCAGTCCACTCTCGAACGAGTAGAGCGAGGAGGCCGGGAGCCGTTCGTTCAGCCGTCGGGTACGGGGGTCGGGGACCGGGTCGCCCTCAAGAGGTTTGTGATACAGCATCCCGCCTCCCATATAGAAGTGGGGGGAGATCGCGCCCTTGCGGCTCATGGCGTCGAACAGGCGGATGACCGGCCTGAAATTGAGGCGGTACTCCGCCGGAATCAGGCGGAACCTTCGTCCGTCGTACCGGGAGACCCCGATCGAGAGCCTCGCCTCCCCGAAAAAGTCGGCAGAGTAGGACTTCTGCGTATAGATGCCGAACCGGTAGCCGGCACCTTGAAAAGCGGGGGAAGGATTGGCGGGCGTAAGACCGGTCAGAACTCCAAGGTATCGGGCGGCGGAGGTGTCGCTGCCAACCGGCATGGTCGTCTGGGAGGCTGCCGCCCCCATCCAGCACGAGAGAAGGATTGCGAGAAAACAGAACCGATATCGGAGGGCCCGGCTCATCCCTAGAGCAGCATGACAAGGGGATTTTCGAGCATCTCCTTCAGCGTATTCAGAAAACGCGCCGCCGTGACGCCGTCCACGATCCGGTGATCGCTGGAGAGGGTGACCTTCATCCGTTTTCCGGGAACCACTTCGCCCTCCTCTACGACAGGAACATTCCGGATGGCTCCCACGGCCAGTATGCAGGCGTTCGGGGGATTGATAATGGCAGTAAACTCCTCGATGCCGAACATGCCCAGGTTGCTTACGGTAAAGGTGCTGCCCTCCATCTCCTCCAGGTCCAGGTTCTTGCTGCGGGCTTTTTCGGCCAGCTCCCTGCTCTCTTTCGAGATCCGCAGCAGGCCTTTCTGGTCGGTATGGCGGATGACCGGGGTGACCAGTCCCTCCTCGACCGCGACGGCCACCGCCACATGCACATCCCCGTGCTGCAGGATGGTATCGCCTTTCCAGGAGCTGTTGACGTCGGGGTGCCTGCGGAGAGCGGAGGCGCACGCCTTGACCACGATGTCGTTGAAACTGATCTTCTCCCCTACCGTTTCGTTAAATCGCTGCCGGGCTTCCACGACCGGCTCCATGTCGATGTCGATGGTCTCGTAGTAGTGCGGGCTGCTGAACTTGCTCTCCGAGAGGCGCCGGGCAATGGTCTTGCGCATCTGGGAGACCCGGTACTCCTTGTCCTCCGAAACAGACGGTTCGAAGGTTCCCGGCAGGGCCTCTTCCGGCTCATACTGTTCGATGTCCTTTTTGATAATTCTTCCGTCAGGGCCGCTGCCCTTCACCTTTCTCAGATCGATGCCCCGCTCCTCGGCCATGTTGCGGGCCAGCGGCGAGGCCTTGATCCTGTCGCCCTCCCGCGTGTCGGGGGAGGGGCGGCCGTTACCGCCCGGCTGGGCTGGGAGAGAGGGCTCTTCGGCAGGCTCACCCTCCTCTTTTTTCTCCGTTTGTGCTTCGGAATCCGAAGGTGTATCATCGGCGGACGCTTCGCCCTGCTCTTCCCGTGCCTTCTTCTCCTCCTCAAGGATGTCGGAGATGTCCTCTCCCTCCTCCCCGATCACCGCCATGGTACGCCCCAGGGGCACCGATTCGCCCTCCTCAAACAGGATCTTCAGGATGGTACCCGCGTCAAACACCTCCACCTCCATGGTCGCCTTGTCGGTCTCCACCTCGGCAATGATGTCGCCGGACTCCACCTGGTCGCCCTCCTCCACGTTCCAGGTGGCAATGACCCCCTCTTCCATGGTATCGCTCAATTTCGGCATTTCTACCTTGACAGCCA
>CAZGSL010000043.1:0-14367 GCA_964528445.1 uncultured Balneolaceae bacterium
GAGGGAAGAACATCTTCAAAATTCCACTTCCCCTCCCGTTTGGCCAGCCCCGCGGACAGTCCGCCGATCCGGAGTTCCTGAACTTCGAACACCGGGGAGAGAATCGACGGCAGGCGGTAGGAAACCTCCAGGGTATCTGCCGACAGCAGGGTATCGGGCGACTCCCCCCCGGCGCCGGCACGAAGCCGAATCCCCGTCAGGCGCATCTCCTTCCAGAGGTCTCCCTCGAGCTTGTCTACCGCAAGCATGCCGTTGATCTGGCGATTCACCGCGGCCACTCCCCTCTCTTTCGCCAGGGTACGCAGCCAGTCGCTGTTCAACGCCAGCCGGCCCGCGAGCAGCAACAGGAGCATCGCCCCGAGAAGAGCGCCGGCCACCTTCAGCAAACCGTAAATACGTCTATGTCGCTTTTCCGTCTCCATCTAGAAGGCCTGTCCAATACTGAAATGGATACCGATGCGATCCCACGCACTGCCGTAGTCGCCCCCCTGATAGCGGTTAAGGTCCGCCTGCGTGGGATTGAGCTTGTATCCCACGTCAATGCGTAGGGGACCGATGGGAGAAAGATAACGAAATCCCCCTCCCGCCCCGAACTGCATGGGACGTGAGGAGAGTGATGCGAAAGAGGACCATATCTGTCCCCCGTCGAGGAAAACAGCCATGCCCAGTCCCTCGATCAGCACATCGAGCTGCTGCCTTATCTCCACATTAAAGCCCATCATGACCCTCCCCCCTGCGGGCACGTACTGCTGAAAACCGGTACTGTCGGTCAGCGCTCTTTTGGGTCCCAGGTATTGACGATTCCAACCCCGCACGGAGTTGGTCCCTCCCAGGAAATAGAGCGTATTCCGCGGGAGGGAATCGGCGGATGCCCCCGTGAGTCCCCCCGTTTGAAAACGGGTGGCCAGCATGGTGGAGGAGCTGAGGCGGGTGAAACGCCTCAGGTCGAACGACAGTTTCTGAAATCCAAAGGTGGCCGATCCAAAAAGTCCGGATACCTCCGCCAGGGGCTGGAAAGACCATCCCTCCTGGTCTCTGCCCAGGGTCCCGTTGTAGTATCCGGAGACCTGGAACGAGGAGAGATCGTACTCCTGGGTGGTGTCCGGCAGACTGGCATCGAATTGACGGTTCAATTCCAGGTTCTTGGTGAACTGGTAGGTGGCCGAGGCGGTGGTGTACTGGTCGTACCGGTAGATAAAGCTGTTGTTTATCCCGGTCCGGTAGAGTTCAAACCCGGATTCCAGCAGGTGCTGTGCAAAGGGAGAGATCACGATGCTGCTGCGGGTATTGTACACCCGCGGGAACAAATAATCGAGGCTCAGGGTCTGTTCGATGAACGAAGCCCGGCCGGTGGCGGTAAAACGGTGTCCCCGGCCAAATGCGTTCCGGTGCATCCAGCTGAGCTGGCCGCGCAGTTTCTCCTCCGTGCCGAAACCGGCCGAGGCCTCGACCGACCTGGGCGGATTCTCCCTCAGCCGGACCAGCAGTTCGAGGGTAGAGTCGGCCTCCTGGTCTGGTATGCTTATCGTAGCGAAACGGAACAGGTGATGGTTGAACAGTTCTCGCTGGGCCTCCTGCATCTGGTTGAGACTGTAGGCCTGGCCTTCCCGAATACCCGTTTCCCTGATCACGAACTCCTCCGATACCGACTCGTTTCCCTCCACACCGATCCGGTCGAAGTAGGTTCGCGGTCCCGTGCGGCAGATAATGCGCAGATCGGCACGCAGCCGGGACGTATCTACCGCCGCCGAGACCTCCACCTCCGAATAGGCGTACCCCAGGTTTCTAAGTACGTCATCGAAACGGCCGGTCACCTCGGGCTCCTTTACCGTTTCGTACCGGTTTCCCGGACGGTAGGCATGCGAACGGACCGCGCGCCGGTAGGCTTCGCTCCGCCGGATGGTCGCGGTGTCCTCTTTCGCATCCGGGAAGATGAATTCCACCGACCCGATGGTCACCGGAGCCCGCTCCGCCACCGAGAATACCACCCGTTTCTTCCACTCCTTGCTCAGGGTTTCCACGCGATAGGAAACCTCCGCGTTGACGAATCCCCGCCGCCGGTAGTAATTTCGAAGACGTATTACGTCTTTTCTTACGTCCAGTTCTGCCAGGGGATGGGCCCCGCGGTTCCAGAATCGTAATTTTTCCCAGAAATTATATTCCCCGGTGGCAATATGACCTTTGAGCACCATGTCCGGAAAACTTTCGTTTCCCTCCATCGCGATATCCCATACCTGGTCCCCCGTATCCTGCTGAAAAGCCGCGGCGGAGGTGGGAGCTGACAGGAACAACACAGTCCAGAGAAGGGACAGGATCAGGGTGCCTTTGTCTAAAAATCGGTCCAACCGTGGAGCCATTCGTTCGGTTTTACGGGTTAGAATACGAAATATAACCGTCGGAGTACATACGCCGGGGCCGAAATCGATGACTTCATCACCCCTTAACATTGGTTGAATATGCTTATCTTTCTTCCTGAACAAACGTGAAGTCATCCCCCGGACACAGCTCCCGCGGGGCACCGGAAAGGAAATATGCAAGGGCACAAGATGCACAGCCATGCAGGCGACGGAGACCGGACAGAGGGACGGCTGTGGATCTCCATTGCACTCAACCTGCTGATCACGCTGGCCGAATTCGTGGGGGGCATCCTCTCCGGCAGCCTGGCTCTGCTGTCGGACGCCCTGCACAATCTCAACGACACCGCCTCCCTGGGCATCAGCCTGGCCGCACGCAAAATTTCCGGAAAGGAGGCCAACCGGGAGAAAACGTTCGGTTACCGCAGGGCGGAGATCATAGGGGCCTTCATCAATCTGATCACCCTCATCATTATCGCCCTCTACCTGGTCAAGGAGGGCATCGAGCGGTTTTACAACCCGCAGCCCATCGACGGGACCCTTATGTTCGCTGTTGCAGTGGTTGGACTTGCCGGGAACCTGATCACCGCGCTGCTGCTGCACCGCAGCTCCAGGGAGAACATCAATATCCGGAGCGCCTACATCCATATCCTCTCCGACGCCCTCTCTTCGGTCGGGGTTATCGTGGCCGGCTGGCTGATTCTCCGGTACGGCTGGTACGTGGTGGATACCGTCCTCACCCTCATGATCGCGGGATACATTCTCTGGCAGAGCATTTCCATGCTGCGCAAGACGATTGATATCCTGATGGAAGGAACCCCGGAAGGCATTGAGGTCAATGAACTTTCCCGGGAGATGAAGACGGTAAACGGCGTCCGGGACGTGCACCACATGCACGTCTGGAGACTGGACGAAAAAAACATCCTGCTGGAGAGCCACGTGGTGATCGATGAGGAAGATCTGCCGCGAATGGAACGGATCAAGGCATCGCTGAAGGAGCTGCTGGAACGGGACTACGACATTCGCCACTCCACCCTGGAATTCGAGATTGAACCATGCGGCGACCCCGGCGAAAAACCCTGCAACGAACTGGAAACACGGATTAAAACGAAAACCAACGGCCAATGAAATTGCCGCGACCGGCACTCTGCCTGCTTTTGATATCTTTCGTTTTAGCCGCCTGCGGGAGTCCCCCGGCGATACACGACCTGGGCGACCGTTCCTTCGAGCTGGTGGACCAGGACAGCAGCAAGGTGACTTTTCCGGGTGATTTCGACGACCGCATCCTGGTCGTCGGCTTTGTATACACCCACTGCCCGGATGTCTGTACCCTCATCACAGCCAACATGAGCAACATACGCCAGGAGCTCGGAGAGACCGGCGACGTGCACTTCGTGGAGATCAGTTTCGACCCCGAACGGGACACCCCCTCCGTGCTGAGGGAGTATATGAAGTCCTATAAGCTGGATCCCGGGTCGTTTACCATGCTGACGGGGGATACTGTCACGGTCGACTCCCTGCTTGCGGAGATGGAGATTACGGCCCGCAAGACCTATCCCGACAGCAGCCGGCAGCAGCAGTACCTCATGCAGCATACCAACCGCATCGCGGTGATGGACCGGCAGGGCCGGGTTCGCTTCGAATACCCCGGCAGCGTGGTCCCTCCCGAGAATGTCATAGAGGATATCAACCGGATCCGCTGACCGTCGGTATTCCTATTCCTCGACCGGACTTCCCCTTCCCTCCCTCAACCGGTTCAAATTGAGGCATTACTCGAATTTCAGCACGGAAGCGTCCGTGCCGCTGGTGAAGGGAATATCCAGCATGGCGGAGAGCGTCGGGGCAATCTGGGTAATCACTGTCTTCCGGTCGGTGCTCCCGGGGGAGATCCCCGGCCCCATCCAGAGCATGGGAACGTGGGTATCGTATCGGTAGGGAGAGCCGTGCGTAGTTCCCGTGGTGTACTCGCTGTCCAGCCAGCCCGGCTGCAGGTGAATAAAGACGTCGCCCGAACGCCGGGCGTGGAACCCGCGGTCGTAATACGCCTGCAGTCCTTCCCCGTAATCGTTTTGCCGGTAGACCTCCGCGCCGACGGCCGACCGCACGCCCTCGAACTGCAGCAGGAAGCGGGCCGCCGCACGCTGCATCTCCCCGAGATCGACCCCGTTGTCCCGGGCCCGCTGGCGATCGAAATAGATCTGCTGATTCATATACGCCTCGATACGGGCCCCGCTGTCATACTCCCTCTCCAGGTAGGCGCGCAGAGAGGAGAGGACCGCTGACCGGTCAAAGCGTCCCCCGGGCAGCCCGCGGTCGGCCAGCTCGGCGGGCACGTCCGCGACCCCGTGATCGGAAGTAAGAAACACCAGGTAGCGGCCCTCTCCCACCTCCTCGTCGAGGTATGCGAACAGTTCCGCCAGCTCCCGGTCCAGCCGAAGATAGGTATCGGCCAGTTCAAGGGAGCGAGGGCCGAACTGGTGTCCCACGTAATCGGTGGCGGAGTAGCTGATGCCCAGGAAATCAGGAACGCCGTCCGCCCCGAGATTCTCCCCGGCAACGGCCCTGCGGGCCAGCTCACCCACCAGCGTATTCCCGAAGGGAGAGGTGTCGATGCGGCCGAGGTCACCTCCCATCCGGTGGGGAAATACCGGGGCCTCCTCTCCCGGAAACGCGCCCTCGTAGGGAGAGTCGTCCGCCCGCGGCACCGCATAGGCGGAAGGCTCCATGGCGAGCTCCCATGTGCTGTCGCTGAAGGCACGGGCCAGGCCCTCCTCGTTGAACCGGCGGACCCAGCCGGGGAGCTCCTCCATGTACCAGCTGCTGCTCACAAAACGCCCGGTCTCCCCGTCATACCAGTACGCGGCGTCCCCCAGGTGTCCGGCGCCCATGATAGCCCCCCGGTCTTTTATGGAGATTCCCACCACCCGGGATTCGGGATGGACGGACTTCAGCTCGTCGGCTATCGTCGTGCTCTGCAGGTTCGCGGGGGACATCTCGCCCGCGTCGCCTTCGGCTCCCACCGTACGCACCTCGCTATCCTCCACTACGTACCGGCTCGTTCTCGCCTCGCGGTCGTACCAATCGTTACCTACAATGCCGTTTACTGCGGGCGTCGCACCGGTATATACGGCGGCGTGCCCGGGGCCGGTAAAGGTGGGGAAATAGTTGAAATGGTGATTGTCGAATCGGTAACCGTCCTGCAGCATCCGGCGGAACCCATCGCTGCCGTAGAGCCCGCTGTACCGCTCCAGATATTCATGGCGCATCTGGTCCACCACGATGCCCACCACCAGACGGACCGAGTCCGGTTCCACCCGTTCGCCGGAACCGGAAGGAGTAGTGTTTTCACAGGAAGTGATGAAAAGGAGCGAGAGGAGAATCGCCGCTGCAGTAGTCGGTATGAGACGTTTCATGCGTGGAGTCGTTATGGGTTGGGATCGTTGTTGGTTTGAGGTCCGGATTCGGGAAACGGGTGCCGTTCGATACCGTTGCTCTCTCCCCGGACAAAATAGAAAATCCCCCTGACATTGCTAATTTTTACATTCCAGCGTTTGCAAAGGGCTTCCATGTAAACTATATATGCATAAGGTTCTAATGGTAAATCAGAGTGTCCTCTCGCATAAATGGCAACCAAATACCCGGATTATGAAGAATTCAGTCACCTATTCGCTCTGCTCGCTGCTGCTGTTTTTTATGATTTCGTGCAGCGGCGGGGAACAGCAGGACACGGCGCAGTCTGCCGAGTCCGTCTATACCATAGCCGACATCCAGGAGTGGCAGGTTCCCTGGGAGAATACCCGTCCCCGTGATCCCTACGTGGCACCCGACGGCGATGTCTGGTTCGTCGGACAGAGGGGCGACTACATCGCCGAATTCAATCCCAATAACCAGCAGTTCCAGCGCATCGACCTGCCGGAGGGAGCCGGCCCGCACAACCTTATCGTGGATGACGAGGGCTACATCTGGTACGCCGGCAACCGGGCGGCGCACATAGGACGGGTCAACCCGGAAGACGGAGAGATCGAGCAGATTCCGATGCCCAACGAAGAGGCCCGGGATCCCCATACGCTCGTATTCGACAGCAACGGAGATATCTGGTTTACCGTACAGGGGGGTAATTTTGTCGGAAAACTGACCGTGGCCGACCGCAGCGTGGAGCTTATTGAAGTACCCACCGAGGGTGCGCGTCCCTACGGCATCGTGGTTGACGAGAACGACCGGCCCTGGATCGCTCTTTTCGGTACCAACAAACTGGCCACCGTAGATCCCGAAACGATGGAGCTTACGGAAATTCCGCTGGAGCGTGAGGAGGCCAATCCCCGGCGCATTGCACTGACCTCCGACGGACACATCTGGTATGTGGACTACTCACAGGGCTACCTCGGGGAATACAATCCCGACGAGCAGAGCTTCCGGGAGTGGGTCATGCCCGACAGCTCCCAGGCCCGCCCGTACGCCATGTCCAGCGACGACCGGGACAACCTCTGGATGGTGGAAACCGGGGTAGATCCCAATATCTTCCTTGGATTCAATCCGGATACCGAAACGTTTCACAGCCAGGCGCCCATCGAAAGCGGCGGCGGTACGGTCCGGCACATGGTGTACGATCCCGATACCCAGTCCATCTGGTTCGGAACAGACACCAACTACCTGGGACGCACTACGCTGGAATAATCCTTTGGCGGACCGGCGCGGCTCCCGCCGGACAGCAGGACGAGGGTGAGTCCGCCGACCGAAGTTCCGTGCCATATGCCTATGGCTTATCTGAAAATCGGGATATGCATACTCCTTCCATTCCTGGCGGTGATCGTACAGCAGAAATCGGGGACGGAATCGCCGGGGGAAGTGGGGCGATCGCCTGACGCTCCCGCCTACCCCTCCTCCTATCCCATGGACCTGGCCGGGACGTTCACCGGCGGATTTGGCGAGGAGAGCTGCCACAGCTGCCATTTCGATAATCCCGTCAACGACGACGCGGGGCGGCTGGAACTGGGGGGAGTGCCCGAATCCTACAAACCTGGAGGCAGCTATAGAATCACCGTCATCCTGACGCGCAGCGAGCTGGAGAAGGGAGGTTTTCAACTGGCGGCCCGTCACCCGGACAGCTCACAGGCGGGACGTTTTCGGTTGGATTCCCCCCGGCTGCAGTTCACCGACGCCGAGGGGTCCGTACGGTACGTTCAGCACACGGCCGAGGGTACCGATCCGGGAGAGGATCGTCTTATCCGGTGGGATTTCGAATGGACCGCCCCGAAAAACGGGAGGACCGTCCGGTTCCACCTGGCCGCAAATGCCGGAAACGGGGACGAATCTTCGTTCGGGGACCATATCTACACCCTCTCCCGAACGGTAAAACCCTCCGCCGACTGACCGTTCGGTTTCAGCTCCTGTCAGATACTGCCCCTGACGGCAAAAATAAGATTTCTTCCCGGCGCCGCTATTCCCGATGAGTAGGGCCGGTACCGCTGGTTGGTAATGTTCTCGAGTCCCGCCGTCAATTCGATGTGTTCGGTCAGCTCGTAACTCGCCTTTATGTTCAAGGTATACCAAGAGGGACTGTAGGGATTGCCGTTCGCATCCGGCGTATAGAGATGAGGCTTATCGCGTTCGGAGAGGGCCAGGTCGCTGTAGGCTATCTCCCCGTTGTAATCTGCGTAGAGATCCACCAGCAATTTCTCGCCCTCGTATTTCAGATGGGTACTCCCGAAAGGGGGCGCCACGTGCCGGACCGGCACGTAATCGCCGTCCTCGTTCCGCTCCTCCCCGGTCTGGAAATTGAAACGGGTATTCCACGTGATATTGGGATGCAGCAGCGCTTCGAATCCTCCCTGGATGCCCCAGACGTAGGCGCTGGATACATTCTGGAGAGCCTCCACCTCGCTCAGCGTGCCGTCATACATGATCTCCTCCCGGCCGTTGAACGTGTAATCTCTCCGCGCCATGGCGTTGTCCAGCCAGGTATAGAAGAAGGTGGCATCCACTTTCAGGATATCGCCGAAGGAGTGGACAATGCCCAGGTCGGCATTGTAGGCCTTTTCGGGCTCCAGATCGGGATTGGGGACGATCACCGTGCCCGGTTCGGAATCGAAGATCTTGCCGATGTCGTCGATGTTGGGCGCCCGGAAACCGGTGGAGAGATTGGCGTTGATCTGCCAGTGCTCGTTGGGGCGGTAAACCGTGCCCAGGCTGCCGGTCAGCGCTCCCCGGTTGATATCGGCCTCGTCAAAGGGAAAATCAAAGAAACGGTCGCTGAAGGGGGCGTGAATGATATACTGGTTGTAGCGCGCACCGGCCGTCAGGGTCCACTGTTCGCTCAGGTTGTTCTTGTAGTTGGCGAAAAGTGCGTACGATTTCCACGTGGAGCCGTCCGGGTAACGGGTAGAGACCGGCTGAATCGCGCCGCTGACAATGTTTTCGCTCCGGGCCTCCGAACCCACCCAGTTCCAGACGCCCTCGATACCGTAGAAGAGGGTAATATCGTCTTCCAGCATCTTTTCAAAATCCAGGTTGGCCGAATAGGCTTTGACGTTTTCCGTGCGGTGACGCAACCGCTCCTCC
The DNA here is from genome assembly GCA_964528445.1 of uncultured Balneolaceae bacterium. Taxonomy (GTDB): domain Bacteria; phylum Bacteroidota; class Rhodothermia; order Balneolales; family Balneolaceae; genus JAXHMM01. The sequence continues at coordinate 8,913 of CAZGSL010000043.1, forward strand.
CCAAAGCCCCGGTCGTGGCGGCTCTCCTCGTAATCCTGGTAAGCGGTTACGAAACGCACCCTGTCAAACAGATCCGTCTCCTTCATCCACCCAATCTGCAGATCGCTCATCAACCACTTCTGCGGACCGTAGTACCACTCGGCGTTGCGAAATTCGTTGCCCTCGACCCGCTCGATAAGACGGTCGTAGCGCGGAATGTCGGAGGTGGTGGAGTAGTGAAAGGCGGCTTCGATATCCCAGGCGTTCGTTGGACGAAACCGGAATTTCTGCATCACATTGTACTGTCGGTAGGCGGTGGGAAGCTGCCTCCGGGGATCCGGGTTGGGCAGTATCCGATCGGTCCCCCCCAGGCGCTCAGTGAAGGCGGTGCGCAGGTAGGAGCTGGGACCGTATCTGCCCATGCGCTGGTGACCGAAATCGCTGACCGTAAAACTGGAGAGGGAAGCCCACTCCTCAAAACCCACTCCCACGTCGATGTGTCCGGTTTGCTCCCCGTTTGCCGTGGAGATCCGGGCGAGGCCGTTTGTGCTTATCTCGACATCCTCGTTCAAACTCAGCTGTGGCTTCCTCGTGTTGAAGCTCATCACCCCGCCGATGGCGTCGCTGCCGTAGAGTACCGAACCGGGACCGAAGATGACCTCGCTGTTGCCAATCGTATTGGGGTCGAGAGAGATCACGTTCTGGAGATTTCCGCTCCGGAAAATGGCGTTGTTCATGCGAATGCCGTCGATCACCAGCAGCACCCTGTTGGTGGCGAAGCCCCGGATCATGGGGCTCCCGCCCCCCAGCTGGCTCTTCTGGATAAACACTTCGTTCGACAGCCCCACCATGTCGGCCGCAGTCTGGGGATTCTGCAGGTGAACCTGGGCCGGTTCAATGCGGGTCACCTTGGCGGGCACTTCACGGGAGTTCTCCTCCCATCTGCTGGCCGAAACCACCATCTCCCCCATCGAAAGCGGCTTCGGCTCCAGCACCACCACGTAGTTTTGGTCGGCAACCTCATCGTAACTCAGGGTCTGCTGCGTGAACCCGACAAAACTGAATACAATCTCCGGCTCCCCCCGGAACGGAGCCAGGTCGGCCTCCCCCCCCAGGTTGGTCACCTCCGATATCTTTTTATCCGGCGTGTAGACATTGACGCCGCTGAGGGGGTTCCGGTCCTCACTTTCTATGACGGTAACCGTCTGACTCTGCAGGGGCTGAATGATGATAAGGCTCAACACGACCAGCAGAAAAAGATCCTTCATACGCACTTACTGTTTTGCGAAATTAGACTTTTCAACGTATCGGTCAGGCAATTGTTGGAGGCCCTTCCCCTCCATCAGCCTTCCATCGAACGGATAGATATGCCGCATCTCCTATTCCGGAAGCTCGGCCAGGTAGATGCTTTTCCCCAGGTTGTACCCAATGGCCTGTTCCGTCTCCTCGATATGGAGCGTCACCGGACCCTCGAACGGCTCCTTGTTTTCTATGGTGACGCGGACCCCCGGCAGGAGACCGATTTTTTCAAGGTACCTGAGCAGTTCGGGCTCCTGGTCTTTTACCCTGGTCACGATATACGACCGGCCCTCGTCCGCCCGGCTGAGCGGGGTGTCTTCCATAACGGGCATGATGCCGTCCTTGCTGGGGATGGGGTCCCCGTGGGGATCGTGGGTAGGGTGATCCAGCAGTTCGTCGATTTTTTCCTCAAACTGCTCGGAAATGTGATGTTCAAGCTTCTCCGCCTCCTCATGCACCTCATCCCAGGAATAACCCATCACCTCCAGCAGATAGAGTTCCAGAAGACGGTGATGGCGAATGATCTCAAGGGCAATTTTCCGTCCCGCGCTGGTGAGGGCGGCCCCTTTGTAGGACTGGTAATCCACGAGACCCATCTTGGCGAGACGCTTGATCATGTTGGTGGCCGATGCGGAGGATACCTCCATGGCTTCGGCGATCCGGGTGGTGGAAGCCCCCTCCCCTTCCGTTTCCAGCTTGTATATCGCCTTCAGGTAGTCCTCAACAGCCTGGCTCAGTACCATATAAGATAATTCCGGAAATATGCGATTGACCTTTTGCGGCGTAAATATATCAATAATGGTCGTGGAATACATGCAAATACACGGGAGGGCGGGCCAGAACTGTAAACTTTTGTAACAGAGGGCTCAACCGAACCGAATTACCACCATCGTCATATCGTCATGCTGGCGCTCCCCGCCCACAAAGGTCCTCAGGTCCTCAAAGAGGCTGTCCAGGATCCCCCGGGAGGTCTGGGAGGTGAGTGCGCTGAACTGGTTCCTCAGCCGATCCGTCCCGTAAAAGGTATGCTGTTCACTCACTGCTTCCACAATACCGTCGGTGTAGAGCAGCAGCAAGTCATCTTCGTTCATCTGCACTTCGGTCTCCAGTATGTTATTGTCGAAGAACTCACCCCGCGTCAGCCCGATTCCCAGTCCCGCCGGACGCAGGTCCCGGATGCGGTCGTTCGGACGGTCGTAGTGAAACACCGGATTGTGCCCGGCCCGGGCGAAGGTGAACGTATGGCGCCGGGTATCCAGTATGCCGTAGACCAGGGAGATAAACGTACCTTTCTGGGCATTGTCGTAAAAAAGACGATTGGTCTTTTTCAGCAGCTCCGCCGGCGAGTCGGTCTCCCTGCAGAGGCTGTGCAGGATTCCCTTTATGAACGTCATGTAGAACGCCGCCTGGATGCCTTTCCCGCTCACGTCCCCGATAGCCAGTGCGACACGGTGATCGTCCAGGCGGATAAAATCGTAATAGTCTCCCCCGGTCTCATGGGCAGGCTTGCAAAAGGCGGCCAGGTCCAGCTTGCCGATTTCGGGAATGCGCGTCGGCAGAAACGACTGCTGGACTTCGCGGGCAATCTGCAGCTCCTGCTTGATACGTTCCTCCTGCGCCAGCTCCTCCACATATTCCGGTACGTAGCGCGGGAGCACCCGCTCCTCCTTACCCAGTGTAATAGCCATCACCGCGCCGAAGGCGATCAGGATCACCAAAATGAGGAAAGAGATGAAGATGTAGAGATCCGGGGAGCCGGGCGCCAGCCATCCCGACGCCGTCTTTACAAATCCCAGGAAAAGGAAAAGCGTGAGAAAAACCGTGGAGAAGTCCCATTTCAGATAAACAAGAGTCAGGATCACGCCCAGAAGTGTCCCCACCAGGAACTCCAGTCCCGTCGGTCCCACCGAGATATTGACCGGGAAGACGATTCCGCATGCCAGGACGGTCGCCGCCCCTGTCATCCAGCGGCTTTTCGAGCGCGAATAAACCAGTCCCCCGAGAATGAGGAAAATACCGAGGACAAGCGGGAAACCGAACCAGGCATTGGAAATAAGCAGGTAGAGGGGCGGCCAGCCGGCGGATCCGTGCACAAAGATTCCCTCGGAGGGAAAAGTGATATAGAGCTGGGAGAATTGCCCCAGAAGCAGCACCCACACACCGCACATCACCAGGGCGAGTACCAGGGAGCGCAGCACCACCGAACCCACGGGTTTGTTGAAAATCATACCCTGACGTATGTAGTCGTACGTAGCCAGCTTGTCGGGCCAGTACTGGCGGGTAATGGAATCGCTCGTGGCAAAAAGAATAAAAATTCCCACCGAGGAGAGAGCGCTTCCGATGCCCGTCCCGATCAGAATCAACATCGACTGGAACCACTCCTGCCCGGCACCGAACAGCTCGATCTGGTCCATGAAGGAGAGCAGAATAAAGGCAGCCATCCCCAGGCCCGCGATAACCGAGATCACCAGCGCGGAGCGGGTATCCACGGCACGGGCCCGAATCCTGAAGAAAAAGATTACCAGGCAGGAGATCAGGAACAGCAGGACGAGAGCGTCTTCCAGCACGCTCCAGATCTGGTCCGACCCGTTCCCGGCGCCGGATCCGGGATGGTAAGTGGCCCTCATATCCAGCAACGCGCCCAGGGGAGCCACCTGGATCTCCAGGGTCATCTGCTGTCCGTGCACCGGGCGGGCGCTGGCCAGGCTCACCACCGCGGTATTGTAACTTTCCACACGCTCGATGTAGACGGTGTCGCGTACGAATTCGTTTCCGGCCCATCCGCTGCGCTCCAGGTGATGGCGCGCCATGGACTCAGCCTCGTCCCGGTTGATCCGGAACGGGACCCCGTTCTCAAGATTTTCTTTCAACTGCCCGAGGCGGTCGGCCGCGGGGTCCGTCGGCTGCTCCAGGTCGAAATAGAGCAGGCGCGCGAGCAGGGAATCGGCACGGTTCAGCACCTGTGGAGGCTGCTGGCCGGCGGTTTCATCCCGGAACATGTCCGACAGCGCCTGGTGGTTCACCAGGGGATCGGGAAGCCGGTTAATGCCATTCCGAAGTTCCAGGAACCGCCCGCTGACGTCAAATCGAACATGAAATGCGTCTTCCAGTCCCTGGGGCGGTTCCCCCGGCTCGAATCCCATATCCCCGGAACCGGTATCTTCGCTGAAAGGATTCTCAAAGAGCACCTCCCAGTAATAGGGTTTCAGAAAGGTCTGCTCCCCGCTTCGTAACCACCGGATAGCTTCTTCGCGGCCCAGTTCACGCTGCAGGCCGATCATCATGTCGCGGTAGGCGCGTAGGCTTACATGTGTTTGATAATCGGTCGGGGAGTATCCCATCCGGGAGAGCTGCTCCACCGACCGAAGTTCAATTTCCTCGCTCTCGGTGGGGACCTCCGCCGTAGAGAGCGGGTGCTGCCCGGGGTAGAGCAGGAAAAAGAGGACGGCACCGACCAGGCCCGCGAGCAGCAGCAGCACATCACGCCTTTCACTTCCGAATGAAAAAATCCCGGACATGCGTTTAAAGGTATCCTGATTTCAAATTAACGATTAAAATAGGGTAAATAGTCATAATAATTAATTATGGATGAAATTATTTTCCCCGGGTCCGACGTTTTATAGTGAAACTCTCATTGCAGATCCATACGCTCACCATACTAAACACTGTACTCATTTGAGGGAAAATCGTTTCACCCACCCGAAATTGTATTTGCCATGTGCCTGATCGTGTTTTCATACCGCAACCATCCGCGATACGATCTCGTCTTTGCCGCCAACCGGGACGAGTTTTACCGTCGCCCGACCCGAGAGGCCGGTTTCTGGGATCGTGAGCCCCATCTTCTGGCCGGAAAGGATCTGAAGGGCGGCGGTACCTGGCTGGGAATGACGAAACGGGGAAAACTGGCGGCCCTCACCAATTTCAGGGATATGAGCAATTACGAGGAGAAGTCGACCAGCCGCGGCCACCTGGTGTTGAATTACCTGGCGGAGCACGAGGGAGATACCGTGGATTATCTCCGCAACGTCCACCGGGAAGCCGGCCAATACAACGGGTTCAACCTGATTGCCGGCTCAATCTGCCGGCTGATGTACTACTCCAACAGGCAGCAGGCCCTCCATTCCCTCCCGCCGGGGCTCTACGGGCTGAGCAATCACCTGCTGGATACCCCCTGGCC
>CAZGSL010000044.1:0-13786 GCA_964528445.1 uncultured Balneolaceae bacterium
GCCTCCTGCGGCGACTCCATGGGCCCCGACGACGGCGAACCGCCGCCCGTTGACTTCGATCCCGACGCCTACGTCCTCGAGGAGGCTTTTCCCCAGCTCTCCTTCGTTCAGCCGCTCTACATCACCGACGCGGGGGACGGCTCCGGGCGGCTTTTCGTGGTGGAGAAGCGGGGCGTAATCCGCGTTTTCCCCAACGACCCGGCGGCGGCAGCCTCCTCCGAGATCTTCCTGGACATCCGCGGGCAGGTGGACGACAGCGGCAGCGAGGAGGGGCTGCTGGGGTTGGCCTTCCATCCCGACTTTGGAAACAACGGGCACTTCTTTGTGAACTACACCACGTCCGGTCCTCCGCGGACGATAATCAGCCGTTTTACTGTGCCCGAACCGGGAGCGGGAAATCCCGGCGGGGAGACCGAGATCCTCTCATTCGAGCAGCCCTTTGACAACCACAACGGGGGTCACATGGAATTCGGGCCCGGCGGACTCCTCTACATTGCGACGGGAGACGGCGGGTCGGGGGGGGATCCCTTCGAAAACGCCCAGGACCGCACCACCCTGCTCGGCAACATCCTGCGGATCGACATCGACGGCAGCGAGGATGGCCGGAACTACGCCATCGCCCCGCGGAACCCGTACGTGGACAACGACCAGGGATACCGGGAGGAGATCTACGCGTGGGGGCTGCGGAATCCCTGGCGGTTCAGCTTTGATCCCTCCACCGGACGTATGATCGCGGGGGACGTGGGGCAGAATCGCTACGAGGAGATCGATATCATCAGGAACGGTGAAAATTACGGCTGGAACATCATGGAGGGGACCCACTGCTACAACGCGAGCAGCTGCGACACGTCCGGCCTCACCCTGCCGGTCTGGGAGTACAGCCACAGCAACAACAACCGCTCGGTCACCGGCGGCTACGTCTACCGCGGATCCGAGCTGCCCGGCCTGGAAGGGAAATACCTCTACGCCGACTTTGTCTCCGGGCGCGTCTGGGCACTGGACCTCTCGGATCCGGACGCGCCCCAAAACTACGAGCTCCTCGGACCCGGCCCCAACATATCATCCTTCGGGACCGATGCGGAGAACGAACTTTACCTCACCGCCTTCGACGGCAACATCTACCGGCTTTCAAGAGAGTAAGGCGTCCCACGGAATTCATGCAATTCCAATTGTATGCCTGTCGCAGCCTCTCCCGCGGCGGCATTCCGGTTCTCATTTTTTCCCGAGGCTTTGTATATTGACGCGCTCTCAGGTCACGCATGAAATCCAACCAAACAGGAAGCGACCAGCATGAAATATTACGTGTGTATCAAACAGGTTCCGGACGTGGACGCCCCGCTGCAGATCAAGGAGGGCGAGCTCAGGCAGGACACCGACCGGATGATTCTGAACGCCTACGACGCCTCGGCGGTGGAGGAGGCCCTGGTGCTGACCGAAGAGCACGGCGGCGAAGTGGAAGTGGTGCTCGTGGGACCCGACAGGGCGTCGGAGACCATCCGCAAGGCGCTGGCCATGGGCGCCGACAAGGCCGTGCATATCAAGACGGAGGACGACGAAGATTTTGACTCCGGCTCCTACGCCGAAATTCTCTCCGCCTTCTTCCGCGACCGGGAGTACGACGTCATTGCCTGCGGCAAGCAGTCCCAGGATACCGACGCGGGGCTGACCGGCGGGATGCTCGCCCGGAAACTGGATCTGCCCTACGCCACCAACGCGGTGGGCCTCGCCCAGGAGGAGGGCAAGCTGGTCGTCACCCGCCAGGGGGACGGGGGACAGGAGGTGATTGCGCTCTCTCCCCCCTGCCTGGTCACCTGCTCCAACGACATGAACGAGCCGCGCATCCCCAGCCTGAAAGGCATCATGCAGTCCAAGCGCAAGCCGGTGGAAAACGTGGACCTCTCCTCGCTGGACGTAGATGAAGAGGCGCTGGCGCCCAAGACCCGGGTCACCGGCTACCGCGAGAAACCGGGTCGGGAGCCGGGGCAGAAGTTCGAGGGGGAGCCCGACGAGCTGGCGCAGAAGGTGGCCCGCCTGCTGGACGAAGAGGAGAATGTCATTTAGCACGAAGCGCCCCGATCCGCGGGATCCGTTAACGCCGGACCCGCTTCGCAACTGAGTTTCAAGTATCACGATAAATCTACCGGAAACGCCCATGAGTTCACTACTGACCCACATCTCGATAAGCGACGGCAACGTCAAGCGCTCCTCCCTGGAGGTGCTCTCCCGCATGCATGAGCTGGCCGAGGCAAACGGCCACGAAACGGAGGCGGTCATCTTCCATCCGCAGGCCTCCTCGTTCGCCGACGAGGCCCGGAAGTACGGCGCCTCCCGTGTCTACGTGGTGGAGGATCCCATTTTTGAGAAGCATCTCAACGCCCCCGCCCTCCGCGCGCTGACCAGGGTGATGGAGCAGGCCGATCCCCGGCTCTTCGCCTTCGCCTCCACGGAGGGGACCAAGGATATCCTGGGCGCCCTGGGGGCGGCCACCGGCTCGGCCGTGCTGCCCGACGTCTCCGAATTCGAGCTGGACGGCGATGAAGTTACCGCCCAGCGGCCCGTGATGGCGGCCAAGATCCTCTCGGACACCGTGGCCGCCGGCGAGACCGTACTGGTTTCGGTCCGCTCCGGTTCGTACGACCTGGCGGAGAATCCGGCGGAGGGTGAGACGGTTTCGGTGGATTTCAGCTTCGACGAGTCCGAGCTCAGAATGGAACTGCGCGAGATTATCGGGGCGTCGGGCGACAAGGTGGATCTCTCGGAGGCCGAAACGATTGTCGCCGCGGGACGCGGGGCGAAGGACGACGAGGGACAGGAACTGGTCGAGGAGCTGGCCTCCGTGCTGGGCGCCTCCCTCGGGGCCTCCCGTGCGCTCACCGAGGCGGGCATCATGGATCCCAGCCTGCAGATCGGGCAGACCGGCAAGGTGGTCTCCCCGCAGCTCTACGTCGCGGTGGGCATCTCGGGTGCGATCCAGCACGTGGCGGGCATGGCCAACTCCAAGGTGATCGTGGCCGTCAACAAGGATCCCGACGCGCCCATCTTCGACATCGCGGACTACGGCATCGTGGGGGACCTCTACAAGGTGCTTCCGCCCTTTATCGAGGCGATCAGGAATATTAAGGGATAGGATCCGGGCAAGTACCGCGGGTTGGCCGGGCGGCTGCCGGCGGGGAGCGCGGGTCGAGCGAGTTTTACCAAAAACGAGTGGCCATGGACGAAAAATTTGACTGTATCGTAGTGGGAGCCGGGGTCGCCGGACTGGCGGCCGCGATGGAGCTGGCCCGCAGCAACATGAAATTCCTGCTCATCGAAAAGGGCGAGTTCGCCGGATCGAAGAACGTCTCGGGCGGAGTGCTGTGGGGACGCGACCTGGCCCGGCTGGTTCCCGAGTACTGGAAAGAGAAGGACGGCGGGTGGGAGCGCTTCATCAACCACCGGCGACTGACGTTTCTGGACGAGGAATCCTCCTTCTCGATCGATTTCAAGTCCTCCCACTTCAACGAGCCCCCCTACAGCGGGGTGGTGGTGCTTCGCTCCAAGTTCGATCGCTGGCTGGCCGGCAAGGTGGAGGAGGCGATCGCCGAGAGCGACCACCCGATGGAGTCGTTCATCGCCACCAACATCAAGGTGGACGAAGTGCTGATGGAGGACGGCCGGGCCACCGGAATCCGCACCGGCGAGGAGAAGTTCCACGCCGACAGCGTAATTATCGCGGAGGGCGTCAACAACCTGCTCACCCGTCAGGCGGGGCTTCAGGACGACTACGTACCGGCCGACCATATCCTGACGGGGGTGAAGGAGGTGATCCGGTACGAGCAGGAGACCCTGGAGAACCGCTTCCAGCTCGACGGACTCAGCGGGATGTCCAACGAATTCATCGGCTACGCCACCAACGGCGTGGAGGGGGGCGGATTCCTCTACACCAACCGCGACACGGTGAGCGTGGGACTCGTGCTGGGGCTGAAGGACCTGCGGGAGAAGGAGCAGAAGCCCAACGAGATCCTGAACCATTTCAAATCCCATCCCGCCATTGCCGACATGCTGCGCGGCGGGGAGGTGGTGGAGTACTCCGCCCACGTAGTGAGTTCGGGCGACAAGAGGGTGATGCCGAAGAAACTCTACAAGGGGGGACTGCTGGTCTGCGGGGAGGCGGCCAACCTGCTGCTGAACGCCGGCAAGGCGATCCAGGGAATGGATTTCGCCATGCGCTCGGGCATCCTGGCCGCCGAGACCGTGACAAAGGCGAAGGAGGCGGGCGATTTCGGCGAGGAGGCGATGTCGGCTTACCGGGAGGCGCTGGACGAGAGCTACGTGATGCAGGACATCAACAACTTCCAGGACGCGGTGCACATGCTTCACACCCCGCAGATGTACGAGGATGTGCCCAACCTGGTTTGTGATTTCGGGCGCAGATTCTTTACCATCGACAACTCCCCCACGCCAAAGTCACGGAAGCAGATGGCCGAGGCGATCAGGGAAAACTCCTCGTACTGGGATCTCATCAAACTCGGACTGAAAGGAGCCAAATCGCTATGAAACTTCTGAAACTGACCGAACAGCTGGGACTGGTGAGCTACCGCAACCAGTCCAAATCCGAGATCGAGCCCCATATCAAAGTGGACACCGACATCTGCAACTCGGTCTGCCCTCACAAGTGCACCACCTACGTCTGCCCGGCCAACTGCTACACGATGGACGAAGAGGGCCGGGTCCATTTCCAGGTGGAAGACTGCATCGAGTGCGGCACCTGCATGTACGCCTGCGACCAGGGGGCAGTGAGCTGGGAGTACCCGGACCCTGAACTCGGCCGGGGCGTCACCTGGAACTACGGGTGATCCGCAACCGCGGGACAGCCGGGCCTGTTCGCTGTCCTTTTTGTACGTTACCGAACTCCTTAACCTTACACAATTGACACGATGAGCCAAAACCCGACCGAATCCTCCTCTCTCTCCTTCTCCCTTTCGGAAGACCAGCAGCTGATACGCGACAGCGTGCGCGACTTCGTGGAGCGCCACGTGGCGCCCGACGTCAGGGAGCGCGACGCCTCCAGGGAGTTCCCCCACGATATCATCGAAAAACTAGCCTCGCAGAACCTGCTCGGCATGGTGCACCCGGAGGAGTACGGGGGAGGCGGGGTCGATACGGTCAGTTTCTGCCTGGCCATCGAGGAGATCGCCCGCTGGGACGCCTCGCTGGCGCTCACGGTCGCCTCCCACACCTCCCTGGCTTCCGGGCACATCGCCCTGGCGGGCTCAGCGGACCAGAAGGAGCGGTACCTGTCGCCCCTGGCGCGCGGGGAGAAGCTGGGAGGCTGGTGTCTCACCGAACCCGGCTCCGGCAGCGACGCCTCCGGGATGAAGACCACCGCCCGGCGGGAGGGCGACCACTGGATTCTCAATGGCTCCAAGATTTTCATCACGCAGGGATCCGTTGGCGATATCTACGTGGTCCTGGCCAAGACCGACCCCGAGAAGAAGAGCAAGGGCATCACCGCCTTTATCGTGGAGAAGGCGTGGGAGGGGGTGGAACCCGGCGGGAAGATGGAGAAGCTGGGCATGAACTCCTCCGACACTACGGAGGTGCACTTCGAGGATGTGAAGGTGCCGGACGAAAACCTGCTGGGAGAGCGCGGGAGGGGATTTGTCGACACCATGCGTGTGCTGGACGGGGGACGCATCGGGATCGGGGCGCTCTCTGTGGGCATCGCCCGCGGCGCGCTTGAGGAATCCATGAAATACGCCCACGAGCGGGAGCAGTTCGGACGGGCTATCGGACGCTTTCAGTCGATCGAGAACAAGCTGGCCGACATGGCTACGGAAATCGACGCCGCGCGCTTCCTGGTGCACCGGGCCGCCTGGCTCAAGGACCAGGGCAAGAAATTCACCCGCGAGGCCTCCATGGGCAAGCTTTTCGCCTCCGAACTGGCCGTGCGGGCCGCCGACGACGCGGTCCAGATACACGGCGGGTACGGGTACATCAAGGAGTACCACGTGGAGCGGTTCCTGCGCGACGCCAAGCTGATGACCATCGGCGAGGGAACCTCCGAGATCCAGCGCATGATCATCGCGCGGGAGCTGCGCGGCGAATACGGAATCTAGAACCAACCGAAAAGCAGACCGATGTCCACCGACCGCTTCAATCCCGACGACGCCTTCCGCTTTGAATCCGAGCTCGGCGAAGAGGACCGCCTGGTGATGGAGACCGCGCGCGACTACGCCCAGAGCAAGCTGGAGCCGCGCGCCCTGAAGGGAAACCAGGAGGAGTATTTTGACCCCGATATCGCGCGCGAGATGGGCGATCTGGGCCTGCTGGGAGCGGCGATCGACCCCGAGTACGGGGGCGGCGGGGCCAGCCAGACCGCCTACGGGCTGATCGCACGGGAGGTGGAGCGGGTGGACTCCGGCTACCGCTCCTTCATGTCGGTCCAGTCGTCGCTCGTCATGCATCCCATCGAGGTGTTCGGCACCGAGGAGCAGAAACAGCGCTTCCTGCCGAAACTGGCCACGGGCGAGCTCATCGGCTGCTTCGGGCTCACCGAGCCCGACCACGGCTCCGATCCCGGCTCGATGACCACCACTGCCGTGAAAACCGACGGCGGCTGGATCCTGAACGGCGCCAAGATGTGGATCACCAACTCGCCCATCGCCGATGTGGGAGTGGTCTGGGCCAAGGCGAAGGAGGAGAAGGGCGACGAGGGCGTGATCCGCGGGTTCCTGGTGGAGAAGGATATGGAGGGCTACAGCGCGCCCCACACCAAGTACAAGATGTCGCTGCGCGCCTCGGAGACCGGGGAGATGGTGTTCGAGGACGTCTTCGTGCCCGACGAGAACGTCTTTCCTGATATTACGGGACTGAAGGGGCCGTTTACCTGCCTCAACAGCGCCCGCTACGGGATCGTCTGGGGATCCCTGGGGGCGGCGGAGTTCTGCTACCACGCCGCCAGGGAGTACGTGATGGAGCGCACCCAGTTCGGCAAGCCGCTGGCCGCCACGCAGCTCATACAGACCAAGCTGGCCAACATGCTGACGGAGATCACCCAGATGCAGCTGCTGGCCTGGCGGCTGGGCAAGCTGAAGGACGAGGGACGCGACCATCCCTCTATGGTCTCCCTCGCCAAACGCAACAACTGCGGCACGGCGCTGGAGATCGCGCGCACCAGCCGCGACATGCACGGCGCCAACGGCATCACCGGGGAGTACCGGGTAATTCACCACGTGATGAACCTGGAATCGGTCAACACCTACGAGGGGACCTACGATATTCACGGGCTGATCCTGGGACGCGAGCTGACCGATATCCAGGCCTTCGTACCCAAGGGCTGATCCGCGACGGCTCGCACGGCTCGGGGCAGCTCTTCTAGCGCCAGGTGGCCACGCGGACGGTGTCGCCCACCGTAATGCGGTCGACGACTCCCATCCCCTCGACCACCTCCCCGAAACGGGTGTAGCTGCCGTTCAGGTGGGGGCTCCACTGGTGCATGATGAAATACTGGCTTCCCTCGGTGTCGGTGCCCGCGCTGGCGATGCCGATGGCGCCCCGCCCGAACGCCCGCTCGCTGCCCTCGGTGGGAATCACGAAATCGGGTCCCCCGAGCCCGTCCGCCCGCTCGACGTCCCCTCCCTGGATCACGAAATTGGGGACGACCCGGTGAAACGGGATCCCGTTGTAGGCCCCCGACATCGTGAGGCTGTCGACCGCCGACACCGTGGCCGGCGCGCTGAGCAGATCCATCCGCACGGCGATAATCCCCTTGTCGGTCCTCAGCTCCCATACCGGGTGGCGGCCCATCTCCCAGAGCCTCTCCCAGCCGATCTCCCGGAATTCGACGGAGGGTGCGTCGGGCATCTCCACGTCCCATCCCGCCTCCGCCAGGGAGCGGTTCAGCGGCGGATAGTCCTGTGCCGCGAGGGAATCTATGTAGGCGGACGCCTCCTGGCGGAAGCGATCGTGGAAGAGGGAGCCGAACGTCTGAAATACCTCGATATCCTCCGGCAGGCGAAACGCGGAGAGCCCCTCGCGAATGCGCCCGTAATCGTCCGCTCCGAACAGCTCCTCCCGTGCGAACAGTCCCCGGAGGGCGTAGGCCACTCCCCGGTCGCCCGTCTCCAGTGCCTGGAAGGCCGCCGAGCGGAGGCGCTCGCGCAGCTCCCCGGAGACCGCCTCCTCACCCTGCGCGCCCTCCCAGCCGGCCAGCGACTGCACCGCGAATCTCGTCCTCAGCGGCTCCCCGCTCTCGATCTGCCGCACGACCAGGTCCAGGTAGGCCCCGGCGTCCCGGCGCTCCCGGAAAATCTCCAGTACCCGGCTCAGATAGTAGGGTGCACGCTCCATCGCATCCTCAAGCTCCGCCAGGCGGCCGGCCGGGATCTCCCCCTCCGCGGAGGCGACCAGGTCCAATGCCTCCAGCCAGACGCCGGGCTCGGTTTCGATGTCCAGCAGCTCGCCCGAGACATACCCGTAGAGGTTGTGCGAGGGGTCCAGCCGCCCCTGCAGGCTCTGAAGCGCCCGGCGGCGGACCAGGGGGTTTTCGTGGCGGACCAGGAAGCTGGCGTCCAGCAGGTGGCGGTCGTTCAGGGGGACCTCCCCGAGCACGCCGGCCAGCTCGACGGCGAGCTGGGTGCGGTGCTCCAGCATCTCGTCGGCATTGTAGTAGACGGTCACGTCGTGAAAAATCCGTTCTCCCAGCAGCGCGACGGCGTACTGGTCCACGCCCGCCACGCCCATCCCGTAGCTCTGCCACATGGTGCGCAGCCGGCTGAGCGCCTCCTCCGCCAGCGGCGATTCGGGTCCACGGTAGAAACCGTACAGGTAGCGGCGTACCAGCGCGGTGTTTCGGTCGTCAAAGGCCTGCTGCAGCACGCGGATCTGCTGTTCGGACGAGAGGGGATGCCGGGTGATCAGCCGGCTGAGCCCAAGGGCGTACGCCTCCTCCCACCCGGAATTGTCCGCCGCCTCCATCCTTCCCATCATGAAATCGAGCGTTGCTTCGTCGCCCCGCCTCCCCAGCACCAGGCTGAGTCCCCCGCGTTGGCCGGGGAGCTCTTCCCAGAGGTTTTCCAGCCGCCGCAGCTGCGTCTCCTCCAGATCGTGCATGCCCAGCGCGAACCATGCCTGGGGGGAGGGCTGTTCAAGCACGAGATCCACCATCCACCCGGTGGAGTCCACCGGCGTATTGGCCAGCGCCCGCCAGGCCTGGGCGCGGACGACAGAATCGGAATGGGTGAGCCAAGGACGGAGCGCGCCGGCGTCCCTGCGGTAGATATCCCCGTACAGTTCGGGGTAACGGTCGGTGATCGCCTCTTCGGTAATGGGATCCGAGCTGACCCCGGGTTGGCTGGTGGTATAGTAATCGATGGCGAAAAGGAGTCCCACGACGAGGACCATCAGGATCGCCATAACCCTTAGATTTGCCATGGTCAGTAGCCCGGTTTATGGTCTTCGGCCTGTTCCACGCGGCCGGATTCTTTCTCCGGGGAGACGGTCTTCAGTCTCCCGTTGGCATCCCTGCGCAGTTCGTGAAGCTGGGAATCCTTGATCCACGCCCTTCCCCCGTCGTGCTGGAAGCGCTTGGTGTTTTTGAACATGAATGCCTGGGTATGCAGGTCGGGCAGTTTTTTCTTTTTCGACATCGGTTGCAATCGGTTGCGATTTGGAGATGTGCCGGGCGCCGGAGATACCGGAAACCCGCGGCGCCGGCAGCGTTGCGAAACCTCTCACAATATACCACCCGCGCATACGCAAGCCAAATTTCCTTCCGGGAGCCATCGGGCACGTGGCACTTTTTTTTACAGGCAAGAACGCTTATATTTGGTGGCTGTTGACGAATTTCGGAGCAGAATCAAGCCTTTTATTTTATTAACCCATAACGACAGGAGCAGATGTACGCAGTTGTAGAAATAGGGGGACACCAGTACCGCGTATCCGAGGGCGATGTTCTTTTTGTAGACAAGCAAAACGAAGAATCGGGTATTACATTGAATTTTGACAAGGTTCTGCTGATCAAGGACGACAACGGCGGGGTCACCGTCGGCAAGCCCGTTATCGAAGGGGCCAGCATCACCGCCGAACTGCTCGAAAACGTAAAGTCCGACAAGGTGATCGTTTTCAAGAAGAAGCGGCGCAAAGGCTACCAGAAGAAGCGGGGCCACCGCCAGCCGAAGTCCCGCATCGAGATCACGGAGATCTCCACCGCGGGCGCGGCGAAGAAGAGCAAGAAAAAAGAGGAGAAAGCCGAACAGAAGAAGGCGGAGAAAAGCAAAGAAGCCGCCCCCAAGCAGGAGTCCGGTGAACAGCCGGATGATCTGGGCGTCTCCACCGACATGAACGCCAAGGAGGCAATTGACATTATCAGGAACACCCCGCTGGATCAGCTCGAGGGTTTTGTCCCCGATGACGAGGACCGCGTGACCGTACAGCGCGCGTGGGAAAGCAAGCAGGAAGAGTAATCACCAGAATTCAGGATTATGGCACATAAGAAAGGTCAAGGTTCAACAAAGAACGGCCGCGATTCCATATCGAAGCGGCTGGGCGTCAAGAAATACGGCGGTGAAGTGGTACGCGCCGGCAACATCATCGTACGCCAGCGCGGCACCAAATTCCATCCCGGCGAGAACGTAGGGCGCGGCAAGGACGACACGCTCTTTGCCAAGGCCGACGGACAGGTGATGTTCCGCGTTCGAAGCGGGGGACGCAAGTACGTCAGCGTGGAGCCCGCCGGATAACACACGTACCGGCGCAAAGAATATCTCAAGCTGCCTAAACCGCATTTCCGCGGGACGGGCAGCTTTTTTTATATTGAACGAATCATGGACTCCTTTCGGCTTCACGGTCTCGACGATCTGCGCGCAGGCACGCTCTACTGCATCGGGAGAAACTACGCCGAACATGCCCGGGAGCTCGCCAACGAAGTGCCCGAACGCCCGCTGGTGTTCCTGAAACCCCGCAGCAGCCTCGTCCGGGACGGGCAACGCATCGTGATTCCGTCCGCCAGCTCCGAGGTCCACCACGAGGTGGAGCTGGTCGCGGCTATCGGCCGCCGCTGCCGGAGAATCCCCGGAAACGAGGCGCTGGAGGCGGTGGCCGGCTACGCGGTGGGGATCGACGTGACCGCCCGGGATATCCAGCGGGAGGCCAAGCGTCGGGGGCATCCGTGGACCGAGGCGAAGGGCTTCGATACCTTCGCGCCGGTCGGAAATTTCGTGCCGGGCGGGCGCTTTCCCGACCCGCAGCAGCTTCGCCTCCGGCTCCGGGTAAACGGGGATATCCGCCAGGATGCCTCCACCTCCCTCATGCTCTTCCCGGTGGCGGAGCTGATCGCCCGCCTCTCCGAACGTTTCACCCTCCACCCCGGCGACCTGATCTTCACGGGCACCCCCGAAGGGGTCTCCCCCTTATCCTCGGGCGACCGGGTCCGCGCCTCCCTGGAAGAGGGTGCCAGCACGCTTGAGGTGCGGGTGGAGGACGACCGTGAATCCCCCGGGGAGACGGGCCGGAGCGCATCGTGAGACCCCGAATTCCATACCGGTCTCCCCGCCTGCTTCCCGCCCTCCTGGCGGTGCTGATCTTCGGCGGACTTCCCTGGGGGGCGCCCTCCGACGCCGCCGCGCAGGCCGATACGGCACGTATCGGTGAGGCCGACTACCGGTGGCCCACGAACGCCAGCCAGAGGCTCTCCTCCACCTTCGGGGAGACCCGGCGGACCCATTTTCACGCGGCGGTGGACATCAAGACGTGGGGACGGCAGGGATACGACGTCTACGCCGCGCGGGACGGCACCCTCCACCGCCTCGGCATCGGTCCCCGGGGCTACGGCAAGGTGATCTACCTGAAGCACGGGGACGGCAGCTACTCGGTATACGCCCACCTGCTCGCCTTCGAGGAGTCCATTCAGCAGCTGGCGGACTCCCTGCGGATGCCCGACTACGCTTTTGAGCTGGACCGGGTGCTGGATTCCCTGGATATTTCCGTGGAGCGGGGGGAGAAGATCGGGGTCAGCGGGGCCACCGGCATCGGCCCGCCCCATCTTCATTTCGAACTGCGCACCCCGGAGAACCGCCCGTTCAATCCGCTGCTGACCAACCTGTCGGTGGAAGACAACATCGCGCCGGCCTTCTCGGGCCTGGCGGTGGAGCCGCTCTCCCCCTCCGCCCGGGTGGAGGGCGCCCACCGGGTATTCCGGCGAAACGCCCGGGAGACGGCCCCTCCTGAAAACGAAAGGGGGTGGGTATTGCCCGGCGAAGAGGGCGGGCCGGACAGCGGGAACCCTCCCGGCCGCTGGTTCGACATGGGAACGGTGCGCGCCGGCGGAGAGGTGGGACTGGCGGTGGACGTCTTCGACCAGGCGGACGAGGTCTACAACGCCTACGCGGCCTACGAACTGAAAATGTGGGTGGACGGGGAGCTGCGCTTCCACTCCCGGGTCGACTCCTTTTCCTATGAGGAGACCGGCCAGATGTTTCTGGACCGGATCTACCCCCTCCTGCAGTCCACCGGACGGGCCTACCAGCGGCTCTGGATCGCCGACGGCAACACCCTCCCCTTCTACCGGGGGGGTGGCAGGGGACGCCTCTCGCTGGAGCCGGGACGGCACCGGGTGGTCATGGAGGCGGCCGATTACTTCGGGAACCGCAGCCGGGCGCGGCTTACCCTGGAGGTCGGCGAACCCGGTTCCGCCGGGGCGCCGGAAAATATATCGTCCGCCGGATCCGCCTCGCCGGATCCCCGGTACCGTCTCCTGCAGGCCGGGGCCTGGGACTGGCGGGCGGACTGGGTGTTTATTCCCCATAAAGCGCTCGGGGGACTCTCCCTGGCTGTGGAGGGCGACAGCGGGATTCATCCGCACCCGGGCGGGATCGCGGTGGACCTGCGCCGGCATCCCCGCCTGTTTGCCGGCCGGCCCGGCGGGGGAGCGCTCTCCATGCGGCGGATCGTCCCCGGCAAGACCGCCCTGGTTTCGGCCGGCGCGCCCCCCGCCCGATCGCTGGAGAAAGCGGAGCCCGCGGACCCGGAGGAGGGGATTTTCGCCCGTTTCCCCGCCGGCACGTTTCACGACACGGTTTCGGTAGGACTGGAGGTACATCGTTTCACGGGCGACTCCGTCCGGATCGGGGTTCATCCCGCCGCCGTGCCCGTCGCCGGAGAATACGAGCTCTGGCTGCCGCGGGAAGGGAAAAAAGATCCCAGGCGCGGGGTCTACCATTACGATCCGCGGAGAGACCGCCTGGATCTGCTGCCCCTGCGGCGACGGGGAGACTACCTGGTGGCTTCGGCGGACAAAACGGGGACGCACTACCTGCTGGCGGACCGCCAGGCGCCGGAACTGCACGCCCCGGAGGTGGTAAGGCGCGCGGACGGCCGCTGGGTGGTCACCCTGCAGGTGCGCGAGGGGCGCTCCGGGCTGGACCATACGAAGAGCCGGATGGAGGTGAACGGCGTCCGCGGCATCGCGGAGTACGAGCCGGAAGACAACCGCCTGGTCTATTACCGTCCCGGCTTCCAGCCGCCGGACGGCCGGATGGTCCTCTCGGTGTACGTCACCGACCGCGCCGGCAACGCCACGGAACGGGAGTTCCTGCTGGGCGACGCGGCCCGGTGAGGGTCGTCAGACGTAGGCGGTGCAGCCGATCTCGACCTTGCAGTTTTTGGGAAGGGTTTTCACCGCCACCGTCTCGCGGGCGGGAGGGTCGCTCGAAAAATAGCTACCGTAAATTTCGTTGACGGTCCCGAAATTATCCATGTCGTCCAGGTAGATCGAGCATTTGATCACCTTGTCGAACCCGGATCCGGC
>CAZGSL010000045.1:0-13736 GCA_964528445.1 uncultured Balneolaceae bacterium
GGTATCATCCGTAAATACGATGCCGACCTGAATCTGGTCTACACTCGGGGCACCATCGACCCAGTGGAACCAGCGCAGGTAGAGACCGTTCCCCTTCCCATACTGGGAGATGCAGTGGGACACCGGATAGCGGAAGACTCCCGAGTGGCGGCCTTGGATATCGCGGCAACCGAAGAGTACCTCTACGTGCTCTTTTCAGGTGCCGAATACGCAGCCTACTTTTATCTGGACGTTTATGATCTCCAAAGCGGCGATTACCTCCACACCCACAAACTGGAGCATCCGGCCAACGAGATGGCAATATTGAACGATGTCGTATGGGTAAAGGAGTACGTCGACCGCGTTCCGCACCTCTCGGGATACCGCCTGAACTAATTCTCACCTCCGATCCTTCAAAAAATGAAAACGCTGAAAAAAACGAGGAAACTCCTGTTGGCCGTGGTCCTGCCAGGGCTGCTGCTCGCATGGATGACCGACGCGTATGTTTTCTCCGTCTACCGGGTGCCGGGCGGTTCCATGATCCCGTCCATCGGTCCCGGTGAGCTAATCGGCGTAAACAAGCTGGCAGCAACGCCTCCCCATCCCCTGCGTGCCTTCGGCAAAAAGGAGAACCGGGAAAAACCCGGGCGCTTCCAACTCCGGAAGATCCACCGGGACGATATCCTGGTATTCACTACTGAAGGCGCCCCGCAAACCGGGCGTAATACGCTGGTGAAGCGGTGCGTGGGCATGCCCGGAGACACCGTCTCCTACCGTGAGGGATACCTGTCGGTCGGTTCCCACAGGTATCCTCTCTCGGGCCACCGGCTCCCCGACATCCCGGACGAATCCCCTCCCCTGCTTCAATTCACCATCCCCTCTTTCGGCGACACGCTTCGGCTTACGCCTCACAACCGGGACTACTGGGAACAACTTCTGCGCCAGGCAGGCGTGGATCTGTCGTTTACCGATCAAGGGGAACCACAAATTAACGACAGGCTCTCGGACTACTGGGTCAGCAGCCAAAACTGGTATTTTTTGCTGGGGGATAATCTGGCGGACAGCTTTGACTCGCGGGTATTCGGACTGATACCCGGAAAAAATGTTATCGGTACAGCCGAAATCGCTCTCTGGCCCCGGCCCTTCCGCCGCCTAAAATAAAAGCCGGGAATCAACTATATTTTATTGCGCTTTCAGGCGTTGTTACCAACGGCTATACCAGCGAAAAACCATTTGAGCGGGATGAGTACCCTTTTGTTCTCCTTTTTGTTGCTGATCTTTCCAGCGGCAGATGATATTGCCGCGTACAGTCCCTCTCCTCCCTCCGCTGACACCGTCTCGGCAGACAGTCTGCTGCGCCTGGGAATAGAGGCGGAAAGGGAAGGTCGTTTCGAAGAGGCGCTCTCCTACTGGCTGGAGATCCGGTCCCTGCGAACTACGCCCGACCTCTCGCTGGCAACCCGCTATATTCGGCTGGCCACGGAACAGGAGATGGAATCGCACTACCGCGCGGCCTGGGCGCTGTATGCCTGGGGGCTTACCGCGGAGGACGTACCGGCGAACCGGGAGGCCCTCGAACGCGAACTTCGCATGATCGAACCACTGGTGGAGGATACGCTGCGGGAACGGTGGACCGGCATGCTGGAGGAGGAAAGGCCCGAGCTGTTCGGGGAACTTCGCGCCTGGTGGAACACGCAGGACCCCACCCCCGCCACGACGTACAACGAGCGCGTGGTGGAACACCACCGGCGAATCGCCCACGCGAGGGACGAGTACTCCTTCGGTTCCGATTCGACAGGGTCGGCGGACGACCGGGGGGCAGCTTACTTGCGGTATGGGACTCCAGATCGCACCTATTCCGGGCGTCTATGGTTACGGGGACCGGAGGTCTGCCAGGTGCTGAAAGCACGTATGATCTACTTTACCGCCACGGTGGATTGCAATTCCAGGTCCGTTCGCCAAATGCGGGATTACATCCAGGAGCTCATGCAAAATCCCCGTTACGAAATTTGGGTATACGATACGGAGGACCGATACGAGGAGATGGACTACAACCTGGTATTGCTTTTCGGGGAAGAGGGCGACAGTGGACAGTTCAGGCAGCTGCAGACGATAGACGATCTTATTCCTTCCCAGGCCTTTTATCATACCGGTCGTTACTCCTACCAGGGTATCACGCCGGGCATCGTCATACAGTGGCTCTACTACCGGCAGCTGACAAGCGTGGATCCATATTTTTCGGACGCTTTCAGTCAGCTGGAACTTCGCTTTATGCGGAATCAATCTCCCGAAAACCGATACCTGGGCCTACAAATGAGGCACGAAAACGCCGACCGGCGCGAGCGGTACGAAGAGCACATACCCGATCACTTCTCAACCTACGTACACCACCTGCCCGACATTCCCGTCGAGGTCCACCAGTATCGTATGCTGGACGACGAGAATCGTCCGGTTTTCGCGACGTTCATGAACAGCCGGCCCCAGCAGGCTTTCCTGGATGATTTTCTCTCCAACCGGGATTCCATGGTCTCCGATTCGGGAATGCCGGTCGACAGCGAAGAAAATCAGCGGGAGATCCTGCAATCCTATCGCCTCTATCACGGGGTGGAACTTCGGAATGCGAAAGGAGAGCGGCTGACGGGAGAACGCTACCAACCGGTTCTGATGATCGACGGCAACAATGTGGATTTGCCGAGCAGTTCGGTCTTTACCGTTCCATCCGCCCCCGGCGAAACCGAACAGCTTTTTTACGCCGAACTACAGAACCGGCACCCGGAAAGCCGTCCGGAGTGGCGCTCTCCCCTTCCCGACCAGATTCGGGGGCTGGGCCGGTTAACCGTTCCGCAGCCCGATCCGCTGGAGAACGACCCGTCGGAGCTTCAGATGAGCGATTTGATCCTCGGATACGGGAAAACAGACTCTGCATCCACGGAAAGTTTCCTTCCCTTTGTCGTGTCGAACAACCGGGAAATTCCCGAGGGGGAAGCCTTGGCCCTTCATTTTGAAATATATCACCTGCAGAGGAATGACGACGGAGTGACGGACTTTACCGTTGACTACGAAATTCTCCCGTTGAACTTCCTGGGATGGGCCCGTGAAGGGAAAGACGACCTCAGCCTTACGCTCTTCTTCGAACAGAATCGTACACGTTTTGAGGAGGACCTGGAGATTGAGGCTTCCGGACTGGAACCGGGGCGATATGTGCTCCGTCTTGAGGCCCGCGACCGCGTAAGCGGGAAGCGCGCCTACCGGGAGGTGAAATTTCGGGTCATCGAATCCGGCGAATAAGCCCTCGCCCCGTCAAGGAGGGGAAACAGCCGCTATCCCCGCTGCATGGGAAAATACCGCCTTTTTTGTCATTTACATTATTACGCTCAAGATTGTATATTAATAATGAATTTACTAGAGGTATTCAGAGATATTGTCAGGTTTAGGATTGCAGATTTTTGATTTTCACAAGGTTGTTGAACTTTTTTCTGTCAGTCTGAAGTGTATTGTTGAGTTTTTTAAAAACGATGCCCGTTTAGGCGTCTTTCTCTTCTCTTGTGAAACGGCACTGCATCTCTCACCTGCCCTTGGATACCGGGCCCTGGGTAAGCCTGATTTTACCCAAAACAGGAATTTTAATACGGCGGTTGCTGGATCTCCGCTTACCGGAATGTGTATCAGAACAGAATCTTCTTCTATGAACCGTACTGCATTTTGGAAGCACGTGATTTACCCGGATTACAGCGACCGCGTGAAAAGGAACCTAACAGATGAAGAATCAGATTATCATTCACGCGTCGGGCAAACAGAATCGCATTGCCCTGCTGGAAAACGGTGAACTCGCACAGCTCTTTATAGAATCCGATGAGAACCAGCGCACGGTAGGAAACATCTACCTGGCGAGAGTTCACAAGGTGATGAGCGGCATCCGCGCCGCCTTCATCGACATGGGTACCCCCAAGGATGCCTTCCTTCACTTCTCGGACGCCGGGGACCATCTCAAGGAGTACATCCAGATGCTTAACGGAAAGGATGCCATTCCTCCCCGGGCCCTCAGCAAGCTGGAAAAGGTCAACTTTGACAATATTTCCAACTACGAGAAGCAGAACTGGGCCGGCAAAATTCTCCAGCCCGGACAGCAGGTGATGGTCCAGATCGTCAAGGAGCCCATCGGATCCAAGGGCCCGCGCGTCTCCACCGACATTACCATCGCCGGACGCTTCCTGGTGCTTATTCCCATGGGCGACTATGTGGCGGCTTCCCGCAAAATTAACAACCACAAGGAGCGCCGCCGGCTGCAGAATATCGTCAGTTCCATGCTCCCCGAGGGCTTCGGGGTAATCATACGCACGGTGGCCGAAGGACAGGACAAACAGGCCATCGAAGACGACATGCGGAATGTCCTCAAAAAGTGGGAACGGATTCTGGAGCGGCTGGAGGACGCCGAGCCGACCACGCTGCTCTACAAGGATCTGGACATGACGGAGAGCCTGGTCCGCGACCTGTTTGCCAAGCAGTACGACCGGGTGCTCATCGACGATCCCAGTATGCACAAGAAGATCAAGTCGTATGTCAGCCAGGTGGCTCCGCAGATGATTCCCAACGTGGAGCTCTACAACGGAAAGGAGCATATCTTCGACTACATGAGCATCGCGAAGGACGTGGACTCCATCTTCTCGCCGAGGGTCCGCATGCCTTCCGGCGGCTACCTGATATTCGAGCAGACCGAGGCAATGTACGTGGTGGATGTCAACTCGGGCCCCTACGCCGCCAAGGAGAAACAGGAGGATAACTCCCTGAAAACCAACCTCGAGGCGGCCCGCGAGGTAGCTAAACAGCTACGGCTCAGGGATATAGGCGGTATTATCGTCGTTGATTTCATCGATCTGAGATACGACAAGAACCGCAAGAAAATTTACGACGAGCTGAAGAAGGAGTTCAAAAAAGACCCGGCCAAAACCAACGTGATCGGCATGAGCGACTTCGGACTGGTCCAGATCACCCGCCAGCGCATCCGTCCCAGCGTGGTGAACTCGGTCTCCAAGGTCTGTCCCATGTGCGGCGGCTCCGGCAACGTGGTCACACAGAACACGATCGTGGCCGACCTGGACGCCTGGCTCAGCAAGTTCCGCCACAACACCGGGTACCGGGCGGTCGACATTTACATCAATCCCTACCTGAAATCCTACCTTGAAAAAGGGTTTTTCAGCATTAAATGGAAATGGATGCTGCGCTACAGGGTAAAAATCTCATTCATTGCCGACGAATCCATTTCGCTGAACGAGTACAAGGCGACCCTGGCCGGATCCGACATCGACATCACCAACATTGTGATGAGGGACGAAAACATTGACGAAGTCATCGCCAATGCCGAGAGCGAACTGGAAGAGCTCGATTCGGGCAAACCGCGCCGCGAGAACCTCGATTACGATAAAAAGGACGGCCGCTCGGACAATGGAAGAGAGCACCTCCCTGAACGTCCCTCCGGCAGCGGTTCCCGTTCCAAGTACTATAAATCCTGAACCGAAATCCTGATCGGCGCCAGGAAATCGTGACGGCGAGACAGCCGGCGAACCATGAATTCCTAACCGAGACTTAATGAGCATACCTTCCTACAAAGCAACGACCGTGGTGGGCGTCATCCACAACGGCGAAGCCGCCATCGGGGGCGACGGACAGGCCACGATGGAGAAAACCGTCATGAAATCCACCGTCACCAAGGTCCGAAGGCTGTACGAAGGGAAAATAGCCGCGGGATTCGCCGGCTCCACCGCCGATGCCTTCACGCTGTTCGACAAATACGAGGAGAAACTGGACCAGTACAACGGCAACCTCCAGCGGGCTGCGGTGGAGATGGCCAAGGAGTGGAGGAAGGACAAATTCCTACGTAAACTGGAAGCCCTGCTGATCGTAATGAACAAGGAGGAGGCACTGCTGATCTCAGGCCAGGGCGACGTGATCGAACCGGACGACAACATCCTGGCAATCGGCAGCGGCGGCTCTTATGCCCTGGCAGCGGGCAGGGCGCTGAAAGAGAACGCGGAGCAACTTTCCGCGCGGGAGATCGTTGAAAAGTCGCTGCACATAGCGGCCGATATCTGCATCTATACGAATCACAATCTGAGCATTCTGGAAATCGAGGAGTAATTTTGAGTAGTACCCCATCCGTTATTACCCAGCACAATCTGACCCCGAGGCAGATCGTCTCGGAACTGGACAAATACATCGTGGGCCAGAAGGAGGCGAAGCGCTCCGTGGCCATTGCCATGAGAAACCGGTGGCGCCGCATGAACTCCGACGAGGAGCTTCGCGATGAAATCCTTCCCAACAATATCCTGCTGATCGGACCCACCGGAGTGGGCAAAACGGAGATCTCCCGGCGGCTCGCCCGCCTGGCGGAGGCCCCCTTCATCAAAGTGGAGGCCTCAAAATTCACCGAAGTAGGCTACGTTGGAAGGGATGTGGAGTCCATGATACGGGACCTCGCCGACATCGCGGTCAATATGGTCAAGAACGAGATGCAGGAGCGGGTCCGTGAAAAGGCGGAAAAGATCGTGGAGGAGCGTATACTGGATATACTCATTCCGCCGGTCAAGAAATCGGGGAGCGACGGTAACGGGGCCGGCTTCGGATCGTCGGACGACTTCGATCCGGATGCTGCCAGCGACCGCGAACTTAACGAGCGCACCCGGGAGAAGTTCCGGAAGAAACTGCGCGACGGCGAACTGGACGACCGCAAGATCGAGATCGAGGTCAAATCCAGCAAGGCGCCCATGATGCAGGTATTCGGCCCGCAGGGCGGCATGGAGGAGATGGGCATCAACCTGCAGGATATGCTGGGTAATCTGACCGGCAACAAGAAAACCAAGCGCAACGTCACCATCGAGGAGGCGCGCAAGATTTTACTGGACGAGGAATCCGAGAAACTGATCGACCATGAGTCGGCCGTCCAGGAAGGGCTTCAGCGCGTCCAGACCCAGGGTATTGTGTTCATCGACGAGATCGACAAGGTCTCGGAGTCGTCCGAGAGCGGAAAGGGAGGCGGGGGAGGACCCAACGTAAGCCGCTCCGGCGTGCAGCGTGACCTGCTTCCCATCGTGGAGGGCAGCAACGTCTCCACCAAGCACGGGATGGTCAAGACCGACCATATTCTCTTTATCGGATCGGGAGCCTTTCACGCCTCCAAGCCCTCCGACATGATCCCCGAGCTGCAGGGACGCTTTCCCATTCGCGTGGAACTCAACTCCCTGACCGAAGAGGACTTCTTCGATATACTGACGAAGCCCAAAAACGCCCTGACCAAGCAGTACCAGGCAATGCTGGACGCCGAAGGGGTATCCATCGAGTTCACCGAGGAGGCGATCCGCGAGGTGGCCTCCATCGCGGCCGAAGTCAACCGGCAGGTCGAGAACATCGGTGCCCGCCGGCTTCACACCATTCTCTCCTCCCTGCTTGACGAACTGCTGTTCGCGGTTCCGGACGACATAAGCAGCGGCGAAATCACCATCGACAAGGAGTACGTCAACCGGCAGCTCGATGACCTCGTCACCGATAAGGACCTGAGCCACTATATCCTCTGAACGGCTTTCAGCAGGCTACGGTAATATTTCTTACATTTAAGTTTCGGCTTAATAAACGGGCTACGGACCTCGTTAAGCTACAAACGTAATAGTTCAGCGCAAGATCATGACATTGAAAAAATTTCTTGTCCCCAACGTTGCAGTCCTCATCCTTCTCTCCGTTTTCTGGCTGGCCGGCGTTGACCGGGTGGTCCAGCCGGACGACGATGAGCTCAAGAAGAACATCTACAAATACGTCCAGACCCAGAAGCAGGTGCACGACAATTACGTGGAGCCAGTCAGCCTGACCGATCTCTACAAAAATGCCATCAGGGGACTGGTCAGGAATCTGCAGGACAGCACGGCCGATCTTTCCGGCACGCCTGCCGACACGAGTTTCAGCGAAGATGTGGAGGTGGAAAACCTGACCGAATCCACCCGGAGATTTGAGAACGCCTACCTCTACCTCGACAACAACTATCCGGACGAAAACATGACCGCACGTACGGAGGACGCCATCCGGAGCATGCTGAGCAGCCTGGATCCCCACTCCATCTACCTCGAGCCCGAAATCAGCGAAGCGGAGCAGGAGGCGTTTTCCGGCAAATTCCAGGGCATCGGCATCCAGTTCAACGTCATTCAGGACACCATTACGGTGGTCACCGCGATCAGCGGTGGACCGAGTGAAAAACTGGGTATTCGCTCGGGCGACCGAATTATAGCTATCGAAGACAGTAGCGCCATTGGCTTTACCAACGAGGATGTCCGAAACGCCCTGCGTGGCCCCAAGGGCAGCAAGGTGGACGTGACCATTCGGCGCCCCGGCACGCCGGGACAGCTGAACTACACCATTACGCGCGACGAGATTCCTCTCTATACAGTGGATGCCTCCTACATGCTTGGTGAGGAGACGGGATACGTCAAGATAAGCCGTTTTGCCGCCACCACCCACGAGGAGTTCATGGACGCCATGGATCAACTCGATGAGGAGGGTATGGAACGGATCATGCTGGATCTCCGCGGAAACGGCGGCGGGTACATGAACCAGGCCCTTGCCATCGCGGAAGAGTTTTTCCCCAGCGGAACCCAGCTCCTCTCTACCGATAGCCGTCACTCCCGGTTCACGCAGTCCTACTACTCCAGCCGGGACGGTTCGTTCCAGGATATGCCGGTCATCGTGCTGGTGGACGAGGGATCGGCTTCCGCCAGCGAAATCGTCAGCGGCGCCATCCAGGATCACGACCGGGGATTGATCGTGGGGCGGCGCACCTTCGGCAAGGGACTCGTACAGCAGCAGTACGCGCTCTACGACTCCAGCACCATCCGCGTGACCATCTCCCGCTACCATACACCCTCCGGACGCCTGATCCAGAAGCCCTACAGCGACGGGCGCGAGGAGTACGTCTACGAAATCTATGAGCGGGAAGAGGACGCTCAGGGAGACGCCATGGAATTCATAAAGGACGTGCCTGACTCCCTGCAGTACCACACCGACGCCGGACGGACTGTTTACGGCGGAGGGGGCATCGTTCCCGACCATATCATACAAAGCGACACTTCCCGGTCGGCCGCCGTGGTCAACTTCATGCGCGGCAAGGGCATCGCCTTTGACATCGTACGAGATTATCTCGACGAGCATGGAAGTGAGTTCCGGTCCACTTGGGAAGAGGACTACCAGGGCTTCCGGGAGGAGTTTGAATGGCCCGAGGAGCAGAAATCCCGGATCTATACCATGCTTCGCGACAGCAACATGGTGATTTCCAACAGTGTCAGCGAACCCGAATTCCGGTCCGACTCCCTCTACATCCCCGAGGGGCATTACGAGAAGGTCGAATGGATGACCGCCGGTATCATGAAAGCGGAACTGGCGCTCCAGGTATGGGGACGCAAAAACTACTATCCCGTTGTGAACGACGTCTTCGACAACACTCTCAGGCAGGCCATGAACCTCTGGGACGAGGTCCGGGCCCTTGAGGAGTACGCCGCCTCCCACACCGCCGGTATTGACCGGGGAGAATAAGGCCGTCGAATGGCACTCCCTGCAAGGCACTAGCGATTCGTGGCTATGCCGGAGAGGAATCCCCTTCTCGCCTGACGCGGTCCAGCAGCACCACCGCGGCGGTCTCCGTTCGCAGGCGATGGTCTCCCAGGCTGACGGCGCGGGCTCCGCGTTCACCCAAACGACCGACTTCCTCTTCTGAGAATCCCCCTTCCGGCCCCACCAGAAGCAGATATTTGCCGTTTACTGACGCCCGCGCCGGAATTTTGCCCTCGCTCTCCCGGTGAGCCAGAAGAATTTTCCGACTGCCGAATCGCCCTATCACCGCCTCCGGGGAGTCGAACAGCTCCACTTCGGGCAGCCAGCACCTCAGGCTCTGTTTCATGGCGGACAAGACGGCGGATTCCAGGCGGTCCAGGCGGACATTCTCCTTGACCGTGTGGCGGCTGCGAAACAGGGCAATGCCGCTCACACCCAGTTCTACGGCCTTCTCCACGGCAAACTCCAGGCGGTCCCTCTTTTTTATGACGCCCATCCCCAATACGCAGTCGGGCCTCGGAGGGGACTCCTGGCTCTTCTCTTCCCACTCCAGGATCACCCGTTTCGGGGTGATTTCGCTGACTGTGCCTTCGTACAGGCTCCCCTTGCCGTCCGTAACCCTGATGGGATCTCCCTTCCTGTAACGGAGTGCGCGCGAGGCGTGACGGGCTTCAGACGCCCCCAGCTCGATGCGTCGACCGGAAACATGCTCAGGTGGAGCGTAAAAAAGATTCATGGGATTTATCCCGATTGATTACGGTAGAACTCACCGGGCTCAAACTCCGTCCGCCCCGTTTCCAGCAGCTTCTCCACGTAGGGTTCGCAAAGGCCGCAGCCGCAGGAGCAGTATTCCTCCTCCTGCAGGGCCTCCAAAGAGACAATGTCATGGCGGTCGGCATACTCCCGTATCTCCTCAAAAGAGCGGCTGTGACAGATACATCGGTCGATCGAGTATTGGGACATTCGGGAGAGGTTACTGTCTGAAGTGTTTGCCCAGCTTTAGGCCCTGGCCCTGGTAGCTGCTTTCGATATCTTCGCCGTAGACAAAATCCGGGACCTCGGTATTGGGCTCGAATTTCATGCTGCAGAACGTCTGGCCGTCCTCTATCAGGAAAGGTACATCGTGGGAGCGGACCTCCAGGACGGCGCGGGCACCGCCCGCCTCCACGCTGCCACCGAAACCGCTGTCGAAAAAACCGGCGTAGTGCGTGCGAAGCTCTCCCGATCCCGTATCGTAGGCGACCATCTCTGCCGCGAGGGTTTCGGGAATCCGGCAGCGCTCCCGCGAGGCGAAAATATAGAACGCCTCGGGCTCGAGGATCAGGTGATCGTCCATGCGGTTCCGGATGGGCTCCCAGAAATCGGATATCCGGTAGTGATTGACCTTCTCCAGGTCGATGATATCCCGGTGCTTGCGCGCCTTGTAGCCCACGATATCATTCTCTCCCCCCAGCAGGTTCACGCTCAGGAAAAGTCCGTCGTTCACCTTGACCTCATCCACTTCCACCGGAGATCCGTCCTCTGAGAAAAGCAGGGGATCGGTTCCGTGGGTGTGCAGGATATCCTGATCGCTCAGCACCTTGTGCCCGTGACGCAGGCGGAGCTGGTTCAGGCGCTGCCCCGTCCGCACCTTAATGGGAAACGATTTGGGAACCACCTCCAGGAAAAGGGGGCCGCCGTACCCCGCGCGGACCTCCTCGAAACGGTGGGAGTGGTCCGTCACTACCCGGGTAAAAATATCCAGCCGTCCCGTGGTGCTTTTGGGATTGGCCTTGGCCGTAAGCCGCTCTTCGGAGACGATCCGGATGGAATTACCCTCCTCCTCGCCGTCAAAAAGCGATTTCTGCGGGGAGATCTGGCTAGGAAGATGCACCTCCTCCAGGAGCGGGATGATATAGACACAGTTGGTCTCCAGTATAGCCCCGTCGGTTATGTCCATTTCATACTGCTGCAGCTTGTCCAGCTTGTCCCGCACCCGCTCGTCCTCGGGCAGGAAGCTGGATCGGACGCGATAGGCGCGTTCCCCAAGGCGAAGGTCGATTGAGTTTGGCTGAAACTGGTCCTCTTCGATAGGATATCCCTCCCGGGAGCGGATAACCCCGGCCTCCACCATCCTATGCAATTTCTGGACCGGCAGGATACCCTTGGTTCGGAAGTAGACCTCGTTTTTCGTATCGCTCATTCCCTTTTTCCTGTCTGTTTCAGGCGCCGAATTGAAGAAAGTTACCTCAAGTTCCGCAGAGGTTATTTGGGTTCGGCGCCGGCCATTTCGTGGATTTTCAGCCATTCAGCCTCGGTGACGGGCGTAATAGAGAGGCGGAAACGGTTCAGCAGCACCATATCCTGGAGAGCCTCTTCCTCCTTGAGCGCGTCCCTTGTAACAGGCTCGTCAAATTTCTGTATAAATTCCACATCCACCAGGTGCCAGGTGGGATCACTCTCGCTGCTGTCGGGGTCAAAGTACTTGGAATCGGGATCAAACTGGGTATGGTCGGGATACGGCTCGCTGGCAACCTTCATGGTACCCACAATCTTCGGGGGACGAACATTGGAGTGGTAAAACAGGACGCCGTCTCCCACCTCCATCTCGTCGCGCATGGAATTCCTGGCCTCGTAATTCCGGACACCGTCCCACGGTTCGGTGCCCACCTGCTCAAGATCGTCGATGCTGAATGCCCCCGGTTCCGATTTCATAAGCCAGTACTGTCGGTCACTCATAACTGCATCCTCAGTTTGTTATCTTTTCCAAGAAGTTATTCAAGCGGTGTTGAATATAGAACTTAGCAAAGAGAATTCAGAATGAACGTACTCTTCTGGAGCGGGGGCAAAGACGCTTGGCTTGCCCTCGTGAAATACCAGGAACAGCACCCCGAAACCGATCTCCGTCTGCTCACCACCTACGACGAAGAGCGGGAGGCGGTTCCCCACCAGGAGATTTCCATGGAGCGTATCCGGGAACAGGCCCGTCACCTGGAAATAGAGCTGGTGGAGGTTCCCCTCCCCCCGAAGAGTTCCAACGAAGAGTACCTGGAGAGGGTTTTCCGCGCCCTGGAGAATACGGTGGAAGCGTCGGGCGAACCGGCAGAGGAACTTATTTTCGGCGATTGGAAACTGGAGGATATCCGCGAGTGGAGGGAGGAGCATTTCGGCGAACAGGGTTACCGCTGCCGGTTTCCCATCTGGCAGACGGATCTGAACGATTTGATGGCCACACTCACGCTCCACCCGGTGGAGGTGCGCATCAGCGCGGTAAGCGAAGAGCACCGGTCCATCCTGCGGGTGGGGGAAACCTACGACCAGGAACTGGTCGCGCAGCTCAGGAGGTTACCGGACGAGATCGATCCCATGGGAGAGTATGGGGAGTTCCACACCGAGGTGCATTTTCCGAATAGGTCAAAATAGAATTAACACTCTTCCCACCCCACGTCTGAATCCACTCTTATTTTTAAAATAGCAAAATTATATTATTTTGGATGAAATTATATCATTATATAATACCAAGGTATATTGAAAATATCAGGGACTGAAAGAATGTAGATGATTTCTACAGATCCAAAGGTAAAACTTTGATCCGAAAACCTGATTTTTAATGCCCTTGCAGTACAGGTTGGGTGATGGGGTTTTTTTTATTTCTTCTTATGGTTGCCAGTGCCACCCAAACCGGCCCTCAGTCCGTGAATGACTCCATGCAGGTATATGAGGTGAGTCATTCATCCATGAGCAGCAACGGAATTATCTACCTGTCTTCCGAAATCTGGAAATTCCACCCGGGTGACGATCTGAACTGGGCCGACCCGGACTACGACGACAGCGACTGGGAATCCATATATCCCTACGGCTTCGACCCCCTGGAGTACCCGGAAATATCCTGGCAAGGGTATGGATGGGCTCGCCTGAGGTTCCGGATCGACTCCACCATGGCCGATCGGAGCTGGTACCTCTACGCTTCCACTCTGGGAGCAGCGGAAGTGTATCTGGATGGCAGGTTGATAAAATCGTACGGCAGCTTCTCCTCCGACCCGAATTCGGAATCGGTAATGGATATCAGCCGGATACTGTTTCCTCATTTCCCGATCACGCCCAATCGGGTTCACACTCTGGCAGTCCGATACTCCAACCACCAGCAAGGAAACGTATTCCGATCACTTCTGACCGATAACCACTTTGGATTT
>CAZGSL010000046.1:0-10821 GCA_964528445.1 uncultured Balneolaceae bacterium
GCTGGTGGCGGTGCTGGTCACCATCATGTTCTTCTACATTGCGCAGGGAATTTTCGCCGTTTTCCAGATCGATTTCATGGAAGTGACCCGCCGGCAGTTTACCCCGCTCTTCATCAACGGGGCCGGCGGATTTATGGCGACGATCGGCATGGTGTTCGTCTCCTACGCCGGACTCACGAAGGTGGCCAGCATCTCCGAGGAGGTGAAGGATCCGGACAGGAGCATCCCGCTGGGCATGTTCCTCTCGCTGCTGACCGCCATGGTGGTCTACGTGGTGGGCGTCTATATCATGGTCGCGCTGCTGGATCCCTCGGCGCTGCGGGAAGACCTGACCCCGGTGGCGACGGCCGGCGAGGTGTTCCTGGGGTGGCTGCCCGAGCCCACGGGCCTGATCCTGGTGGTCGTAGCCGCCATCGCCGCCTTCGCCT
The DNA here is from genome assembly GCA_964528445.1 of uncultured Balneolaceae bacterium. Classification (GTDB taxonomy): domain Bacteria; phylum Bacteroidota; class Rhodothermia; order Balneolales; family Balneolaceae; genus JAXHMM01. The sequence goes on from CAZGSL010000046.1 coordinate 429, forward strand.
CCACCGGGAACGCCGGCATCATGTCCGCTTCCCGCTACCCTATGGCGATGGCCCGGGACAAACTTATCACGCCCCTCTTCTCCCAGGTGAACAAGCACGGGACGCCGGCCAGGGCGGTTGTCGGCACGACCCTCCTGATGATCTTCTTCCTGGTGGCGTTCGACGTGGCCGCGGTGGCCAAGCTGGCCAGCGCATTCCAGCTCCTGCTGTTCGGGCTGCTGAACTTCGCCGTCATCGTCATGCGCGAGAGCCATATCGAGGAGTACGATCCCGGCTACCGCTCCCCGCTCTATCCCTGGGTGCAGCTGGCCGGCATGATGCTGTCGGTGATCCTGATCCTGGAGATGGGACTGCTCTCCATCGTATTTACGGCCGCCGTGACCGTCTTTTCCGTCGGATGGTATTACTACTACGCCTACAACAGGGTGGAGCGGGAAGGTGCCATTTTTCACGTGCACGAACGGCTCGGCCGGCGGCGCTACAGGGGACTGGAGCATGAGATGAAGGGGATCCTCCGCGAGAAGGGGCTGCGGGACGAAGACCCCTACGACGAGGTGGTTGCCCGATCCGAGGTGATCGACGATCCGGAAACAGACGCCGGCTACCGCGGGATTATCCGCGAAGCATCGGCCCGCCTGGCCGGCCGCATCGGGATGGACGGGGAGGAGCTGTTCGAGGATTTCTGCAACGTCACCCGGGCCGGAACCATCCCCATCGGCCGGGGCGTCGCCCTCAATCACCTCCGTGTCAAGGGAGAAGTCCACTCGGAGATGGCGCTGGTGCGGGTACCCGGGGGACTGAAGCTGGATACCGACCATTTTGAGGAGCTGAGCCGGGAGGTGGAGGATTCAGGCGAACCGACTCGGGCGTTTATCTTCCTGGTGAGCTCCCGCCGGAATTCGGGTCAGCATCTGCGCATCCTCGCGCACCTGGCCGAGATGGTGGACAACGAGCAGTTTATGGACCGCTGGCTCTCGGCCGCCGACGAGGCGGAGCTGCGGGAGGTCCTGCTGCGGGACGAGCGCTTTATCAACATCCGGGTGCGAAGCGGCTCGAAATCGGGCGAATTCGCGGGCATGCGGATATCGGAGGTGGAGCTTCCGGGCGAGAGCCTGATCACCATCGTCCGCCGCGATGACAGGGTGGTGATTCCCCACGGAAATACCGTATTGCAAGAGGGTGACGAACTTTCTATCATCGGGGAGGTCGAAGACATCAAGGACATCAAGGAGTGGAAACGCTCCTGACGTACGCTGGAACAAGAATTCTTTAACAGGGATAGCACGTGGCTCAAAATCGATTTATCGCACGGATTCAACGATTTCTAAAAAAAGACTCCGCCGCCGGGATGATGCTTCTTATGGCGACCGTGGCGGCCCTGATCATCGCCAACAGTCCCCTGGGCGACCTCTACCACCACCTTCTGGAGGCCCATATCACCTTCGCCATCGGGGAGCTGGTGATCGACGAGTCGGTCCACCACTGGATCAACGACGGACTGATGGCGATTTTCTTTCTGCTGATCGGCCTGGAGATCAAGCGGGAGATGAAGTACGGGGAGCTCTCCACCGTGCAGTCGGCGCTCCTGCCGGCCGTCGCGGCCTGCGGCGGGGCCATACTGCCGGCGCTCATCTTTTACGGGTTCAACGGCGGCACCGCATTCATGGACGGCTGGGCGATCGCCATCGCCACCGACATCGCCTTTGTAATCGGCGTGGTCGCGCTGCTGGGGTCCCGAGTTCCGGTCTGGGCCAAGGTGTTCGTCACCGCCATCGCGGTGGTGGACGACCTGATCGCGGTGGTGGTTATCGCCCTTTTTTATACCGCTGAGATCAATCTTATGGCGCTGGGACTGGGGGGTGCCTGCCTGGTCGTGCTGCTGCTGTTCAACTACGGCGGGATCAACAAGCTGGCGCCCTACCTGGTGGTGGGCTTCGTGATGTGGTGGGCCGTCCTGGAGTCGGGCGTGCACGCCACTATCGCCGGGGTCCTGCTGGGCTTCGTGATGCCGGCCAGCCGGGGCTGGAGCATGGAGCGGCTCCGGGAGTATGCCCGCGAAGGGTTTGAACTTTTCGAACAAGCCTCCGACGAGGACCTTCCGGTTACCCGGGAGCAGGCTCTCCATCACATGGACGAAACCCTGGAGCACGCCGATTCGCCCCTCCACCGGCTGGAGCACAAGCTGCACGGAGTGGTCTATTTCGTGATCATGCCTCTCTTCGCCTTTGCCAACGCCGGGGTGGTGTTCGATCCGGAAATCATGAGCCAGGCGTTCGCCTCCACACTCACCTGGGGTATCGCCATCGGGCTTTTCGTGGGAAAGCAGGTGGGTATTTTTGGCTTTACCTGGGTCCTGACCAAGCTGGGCTTTACCGACCTCACGCCCTCCAAGGAGACCTGGAAGGTGGTCTACGGGGTGGCCCTGCTGGCGGGCATAGGCTTTACGATGTCCCTCTTCATCGCCAACCTCTCCTTCAGCAGTTTTGAATACCTGGAGTTCTCCAAGGTGGGTATCCTGATAGGCTCTTTTGTCAGCGGCGTGTTAGGCTACTTCGTACTGAGCCGGCGCCCCCACTTTGAGGCCGCCGAGCAGGAGGTTATCGACGTGCCGGACGAAGACCTGGCCTAGGAATCGATCGCTACGGCCGCTCTCACGGCAGGGCGGGATTTTCCAGGGTCCCCCGCAGGGGTAGCGCCAGGGAGTCGGAATCGGCCGGCAGGTCCAGCTGGAAAAGCCGGTTGAGTCCGCCGAGCATGTTCCGGAAGCGGTCCGAATAATCGCTCACCGTCACCGTAAGGCCGTCCAGCGAAGTGCCGCCCAGCGGCTCTTCCAGTTTCAGCTCGCCGGTCAGCCCCAGACGGAAGTGCTCGGTAACCAGCTGGGTCTCCCTGAATCGAAGCAGCTGCTCTCCCGCATCGTATTCGAATGCCGCCCGCACGCGCTCCAGCGGGATCTCCCCGCCGGGATAGTCAAATCCCCTGAATAGGATTCCGTACTGTTCGCGCAGCCCCCGGGAGACGCCCCAGGAGAGTCCCCTCAATTCAACATCTGTGGTGGTCACGCTTGCTTCTTCCCCGTTCCCGGGGGACAGCTCCTGCCGCACCCGGAGGGTGTCCGCCCGCAGGGACCCCCACGCCAGCATCTCGTCGGTGAACGAAAATCCCCTGCCGTTTCCCTCCAGCGACTGCGGTACGGTGAGGGCGGAATCCAGCAGCAGGTGGCGCATCAGCGCGCGCGGATTTCCGTCGTACTGCAGATCAAGGGTGTCGAACCGGATCTCCCTCAGCCGGTAGCGGTCCATCCAGGTAACGTCCACCGCCCGTCCGTCGGCCGAAAGCCGCTGGTCCAGGACGTCGGCGGGGCTCCCGAGGTAGATGCGAAGAAAATTGAGATATCCCAGCTCAAGGCGCAGGGGACTGCCCCGGTAGAGGTGACGCTCGGTGAAGAGGTCCAGGTCGTAAATCGTGAGCGTCCCGATGAAGGGGGCGATCTCCACGTCGCTGAACTGGATGCCGGCCGCGGAATCCTGTCCGGAGACCATCTCCCGCAGCGCGCGGTCCACGTCCCGCTCCGCCTGGTCCGCCGCCTCGTAGTGGTAGAGGATGAGTCCGACAAGCGCGAGCAGCAGGGCCGCGGCGATTAATTTTCTCATAACTCGGCACCATTGGTTCGTGGGGTTATCGCGCGGGACGGCAGGTCAGCCGCCGATGCGCTCCAGGATCTCCTCGAAGGGGTAGGGGGCCTCCTCGCTCTCCCGCATGTCGCGCAGGGTGTAGCGCTCCTCCTCCAGTTCGTGGTCGCCCACGATGATGGCGTAGCGCGCGTTCTCGCGGTCGGCGTCTTTCATCTGGGCCTTGACCGACCGGCCGATGTAATCCATGGTGGCCGAGAGTCCCGCCTCCCGCAGGCGCGGCAGGTGACCCAGTGCCCACCTCCGGGCGGCCTCCCCGATCGTAATCACGTAGACGTCCACCGCGTGCTCCCCGGCCAGTTCGATCCCCTGCTCCTCGCAGGCGATCAGCAGCCGCTCCATCCCCGCCGCGAAGCCCACCGCGGGCGTGGGATCGCCGCCCACTTCCTCCACCAGCAGGTCGTAACGTCCCCCTCCCCCCAGGGCGTCCTGCGCCCCCAGGTCGGGGCTGATCAGCTCGAAGGCGGTCCGCGTATAGTAATCGAGTCCCCTGACCAGGTGGGGATCCTCCGTGTAGCCGATGCCGAGCGCGTCCAGCGCCTCCTTCACCGTCTCGTAGTGCGCGGCGGTCTCCTCGTTCAGGAACTCCGTGATCACGGGCGCCTCCTCCACAAAGGGCCGGTCCTCATCCTCCTTGGAGTCGAGTATCCGCATGGGATTTTTCTCAAAGCGCTCCCGGGAGATCTCGCTCATCTTCTCCAGGTGGGGACGGAAGTGCGCCTTCAGCGCCTCCCGGTAGGCGTCACGGCTCTCCGGGTCGCCCACGGAGTTAATTTTCAGGGTGGCGTTGGTGATGCCCACCCGCTCGTAGATGGCCAGCATCAGCGCAATGATGTCGGCATCCGCCGCCGGGTCGTCCGCCCCGATAATCTCCGCCCCGAACTGGTGAAACTGCCGCTGGCGCCCCTTCTGGGGACTCTCGGCGCGGAACATGGGTCCGATGTAGAAGAGGTTCTGCGATCCCCCCCGCTGCTCCAGGTGGTGCTGCACGTAGGCGCGGACCACCGGCGCCGTGCATTCGGGGCGCAGCACGTAACGGTCGTCGCCCCGCTCGAACGCGAACATCTCCTTGGCCACGATATCGGTCAGCTGTCCCACCCCCCGGGCGATCAGCTCGGTCTCCTCCATGACGGGGGTGCGGATTTCCCGGAAATTGAACTTCCGGGCCTCCTCGCGGATGATCCGTTCCACCGCCTGCCACTTCTCGACTTCGCCCGGCAGGATGTCGTGCATGCCGGCGTGGGTGCTGTATCTGGGTTGCGCCATAATCTCGGGGATGCCAAAGGTGTTGAACTTGGAATGATCGGAAAGATAATGGTATGGGCAGAGAATTTCTCATCCCTTCGCGCCCCGCCTCGCTCTCCCCGCGCCCTACATTCCCGTCAGGACGATCTTCCCGGTGTTTTGGTCGTCCGCCATATAGCGATGGGCCTCCTCGGTTTCGCTCCAGTCGTATTCGCGGTCAATGACCGGACGGATGACGCCCTCCTCGAACAGGTCGAGCGTGTGGGAGGCGAACTCCCGTGAGAGGCGGATCTTGTAGGATTCCGGGCGCGACCGGAGGGTGGATCCCATGACGGTCAGCCTTTTGCGCAGCAGGGCGCCCAGGCTGGCCTCCTCCAGGCGGTGTCCCCCGAGAAAAGAGAGGTAGACCAGTCGCCCGTCGGTGGCGAGCGCCCGGAGATTGGACGCCCAGTAGGGGGCGCCGATAAAATCGATCACCAGGTCGACCGCCTCCTTGCCCCAGCGGCTTTCGATCGCCTCCGCGAAATCGGTCTCCTTGTAATTGACGGCCAGGTTCGCCCCCAGCTTCCGGGCGGTCTCCAGCTTGCGCTCCTTCCCGGCGGTGGTGGCCACCCGCGCGTTGAAGAGGTGGTGGCCCAGCTGGATGGCGGAGGTCCCCACCCCGCTGCCCCCGGCGTGGATGAGGACCGTCTCCGAGCGGGTCAGCTTTCCCAGCCATCCGAGCGACTGGTAGGCGGTCAGGAAGGTCTCCGGAATGGCCGCGGCCTCCTGGAAGGAGAGGCTTTCGGGAATCGGCATGGCGAGCTGCTCGTGGATGACGCAGTACTCGGCGTATCCACCGCCGGGCAGCAGCCCGAATACGAAATCGCCCGGTTTCCAGTGCTCCACCCGGGAGCCGGCCTTCTCCACGATACCGGCCATCTCCAGGCCCAGGATCTCGCTGGTGCCCTCCGGCGGCGGATAGCGGCCCGCCCGCTGGTGGAGGTCCGCCCGGTTGAGGGCGGTGGCCTCAATTTTTACCTGGATCTGGTGCGGCCCGGGCTCGGGACGGGGATGCTCCCCGATTTCGAGGGTGGCGTCTTTGCCGGGATTGATAACGTGTACGGCCTTCATGGCGGATTTATTTTTTTTAATTCCTGGGTTGATCCCCTAATTTGGTCGCATCTGAATATAATAATTAAGCCGACAGACAGCGATGGCCATCGACCGGATAGAAAAGGTACTCATACTGGCTCCCCACACCGACGACGCGGAACTGGGCTGCGGGGGAACCATGGCCCGCCTGGCCGGGGAGGGGATCGAATTGAACGTGGCGGCGTTTTCCACCGCCCGCGCCTCTCTTCCCCCGGGCAGCGACCCCGACCTGCTGCGCAAGGAGTTCAACCAGGCGATGGACGTGATGGGCGTCCCGGAAGAGCGGCGGTTTATCTACGACTACCAGGTCCGGAAGCTGAGCTATTCGCGCCAGGAGGTGCTGGAGGAGATGATCAAGCTGAAAAGGGATATCGATCCCCAGATGATCATGCTCCCCAGCGGGAGCGACCTGCACCAGGATCACGAGGTGGTCTACAACGAGGGTCTGAGGGCCTTCAAGGAGCGGACGGTCTGGGGGTACGAGCTGCCGTGGAACCACATCACCTTCTCGGCCCAGGCGTTCGTGAAGCTGACCGATGAGCATGTGGAGAAGAAGTGGGAGGTGCTGCAGTGCTACAAGTCACAGTTCGAGAAAAACCGGCGCTATTTCACCCGGAATTTTATCAGGGGGCTGGCCGAGGTGCGGGGCGTGCAGGTGAAGGCGGACTACGCGGAGGCGTTCGAGGTGATCCGCACGGTGTACTGAGGGAATCAAAGCTGAAGGCGATTCGGATCTTGTCGGCTGTCCCAGATATGCAATATTCTTATCTCATTGCTTCGGTTTTCGTAGAAAATTTGATAATCGTCCTTTACAAAAATCATGACATCAAGATCCTTCCTGTATCGGCCCAGAAGGGGATGTCGGGCCAACAGTTGGATGGTATCCTTAAACGTTTCGTTGAGTCTTGCTGAATATTTTTTTGTACCCAGACGTTTGTACCAGTAGTCTAATATCCGGATTCGGTCAGCCGTAGCCTGCGGTGACCAAACTATTCGTTTAGCCATTTTTTTACCAGCTCATCGGCTTGTTCATTGGTAAGAAGGTCTCCTTGGTCGAAGCTTTTTCTCGCTTCTTCAATTCTGTTTTTTTGATAGGAGGAAACCTCTATTTCCCTGGCTTCATATTTTCGATCCAGAATTTCTTTTACAGTACGTAGATAGGCTTCATCGTCAATATTTTCGATGCTCTCGTGAAGCAATTCTTTGAGCTCTTTCGTATTGCTGGTCATGACGTTAAGATTTTGGATTGAAGCTTATTACCAGTATAACCAAGCCAGGCATAATTTAGTACTAAAAGTTATAGATTGATTAACCAGATCCTCGCGACTCAAACAGCAGCTCCCGGCTGCCCGGCCCGCAGTTGAAGAGCAGGTCGATGACCGACAGGTGCGACTCGAAGCCGTCCCACAGCTGCGGATACTCGGGATGCTCGAAATCGCTGTAGCGCAGCTCGATGCCGTGGCCGGCAAGCAGCTCCTCGTCGTTGTACTCCTTCCCGCCGCCCGTCCCCGAGAGATAGGCGCCGGATCCCGTCTCCCGGCAGATATCCACGATCAGCTCTGTCTTCTCCCCGAACTCGTCCAACAGCTCCGAGAGCCGCACCGTGGGTGTACCGATCCCGAGGTAGTCCGCTATCGAGCCGATCAGGGAGATGTTCATTTCCGTGAAATCTTCCGCCTCCTCCAGCTCCCGCTCCACCAGCCCGTAGACCTCCTCGTAGTAGGGGGCCTTCTTGTAGTTCATCTGCAGGGTGCGCAGGTGCTTCCGCCTCCATTTGTCTCCCCCGAACGCCACTTCGGTGTAGGGCACCTTCCCCTTCTCCCCCGACGGAATGCTGACCGGGACGGTCAGCCAGGTGGTCCCGTTATGGGTCTTCACGCGGTTGCGGTTGGCAAAACTCTGTCCCCTGGGAAACTGCACGGCGTCCAGCAGCACGAAAAGGTCGCATTGCCCCATCTTGTAAAAGTAGCCCGCGTAGGGCAGGTAGTTGGGCTGGTGCATCGCCATGACCCTGTTTTCATCCTTGTTGTTCGTCATGCTCCCTGAATTTTTTCAACAGTTTTTCAAATCGTTTTTTCAATTCGGGCTGGTCGTCGTGGCTGCTCCGGCGAAAAGAGGAGGGGGGATACTCCGCCACCGGCACGGCCGCCTCCCCGCCGTGGTGTTTCTTCAGTTTCGCGTTGATCCGCTCCAGCTGTCCCCCGGGATCCGCGCAGAGTTCGTCGTAGCCGATCTCCATGCAGGGCCCGCCGTCCCCCATCCGCTCGAACTCCCGGCGGTAGAACCGGTCCAGGTAGTAAATCTGTCCGGCGATCTGGTGCCAGTAGTCCCGGTCGATGATCTTCTCGTACTCCGGCGGTACGTAGCTCCACCAGTGGCCGGGATCGTCGTAGTATTTTTTGCGGGCCTTCAGGATGGAGACGGCCGTATCCAGCGGGTTGCGGCGTATCCGGATCCAGAGGGTTTTTCCGAGGATCCTGTTCAGGCGCTCCATGTGATAGGATCCGTAGATGTTCTTGAAGACCATGGGCCGCCCGAACTCGGCCTGCATGTTGGCCAGCACGCGGCGCAGCCCCTGCCAGTCGATCCGCTCCTCCGCCTCCCCGGCGTTCTTGATGTTTTCGAAATCCTCTTTCCGCAGCCATTCCCGCCAGAAGTAGCCGAACTCGTGGATGTCCTTCAGCTTTTCGGTGGACCCGTAGTGCGAGCGGAACGCCTGGAAGGGCTCGTCGTCCAGTACCGCCCGCGCGAAGCGGATTCCGGTCACGGGATTGCGCCAGAAGCGCGCCGCCAGGTTGTTGACGAAGCCCGTCTCCAGGCAGTGGGCAAGAACCTGGGTCAGCAGCGTGGTGCCGGAGCGGGGCAGGCCGATGACGAACAGAAAGGGATGGGTAATCTCCGCCTCCCGGTAAAGGGAGCGCTCCAGGGGAATGAGCTGTGCGTTGAAACGCTCCAGGAAGTTCTCCTCTTCGGGCGGCTTGCGGTACTCCTCGCTGCGCTCAAGGTTGAGGTTCTTGTGCTTGGGCATGTCCGGTTCAGGATTTGAGGTGCAGGGTGTAGGAGAGGACGGCGGTCAGCGCGTTGCATTTGGCCTGGGCCTCGCTCCGGCGGAAAACCTTCCGGAAGAGGGCGCGCAGCTCCGGTTCCTCCACCTCTCCAATATGGGCATTAAAGCGGGCATTTAAAACCTCACGCAGCCGCGGGTTCTTGCCGTACCACCACTCCAGCGGCGTCATCCGGTCGCCCGGCAGTCCCAGCTGCTCGGAGAGGCGCCGCCCCGCTTTGGCCGCCACGCTTGAGAGTTTCAGCAGGAGGGGGCTGCGGAGGGAGGTGCCGGACTTCTGCCAGCGGTAGGCGGCCATCCCGGGATGCCTTTGGCGCATCCACTCCGTGTAGAGCTTCTCTCCCCGGCGAAACTCCTCCGGCAGGGAGAGGCAGAAGCGGATCAGCTGCCGGTCGTAGAAGGGGGAGGGCATGTCGATCCGGTGAGCCACGGAGCGGTCGCCGTTGAGGGTGCCGTTGACCTGCCGCTGCTCCCAGGCGAAGAGCTCGGGATTGCCGTCCAGATAGCGCCCGCGCACTTCCGGCCAGATGCCGATCCGCTCGATAATCTCCGGGGCGTCCAGAAACCCGAGGCTCCCCGGCCGCCCGCGCAGTTTCGACTCCAGTCCGGTAAACGACCCGAAGAGCACATCCCCAATCTGTCCGCTATGCAGTCCCCCGACGGAGGAGAGATCGGCCCTCTCCAGCGCATGGAGCATGTGGGCGGCCCCGTTGAAGGCCGTCACCCCGTCGTTCGCCCGCACGTACCGCTCCGGGTCGTCCGCCAGGTAGCTTCCGTCCTCCAGATCCACGAAACGGTGCCGGAACCCGCGGTCTCCCGCGATCTCCCGCGCGATCCGCTCGTCCGAGGTCCCCTCCCGGGAGAAGGTGAGGGTGCGGATGGGACCGTATCCCAGCTCGTCGGCCAGCAGCACATTCACCCGCGAATCGAGTCCACCGCTCAGCAGCGCCGCGTGCCCGTAATCGTACAGGCGGTCTTTCTCCCACTCCCGCTCCACGGCCCGCCGAAGCAGGCGGTCGGTCTCCTCCACCGCCTCCGCCATGGTGATATCGGCTGTCTCCCTGCGCAGGTCAAACCATCGCAGGGTCTCCCGCGAAAGGGTCTCCAGGTCGAAGCGCATAACGCTTCCCGGCGGCACTTTCCGCACCTCCCGCGCCGGGGTGAGGTCGTCCAGCATGTACCCGAAGGAGAGCAAGCAGCGGAAGGCGTCGGCCGAGGGCTGCAGGGAGATCCCGGCCTCACGGCAGAGGGCGGTGAC
>CAZGSL010000046.1:10921-13701 GCA_964528445.1 uncultured Balneolaceae bacterium
TCGCCGGACTCACGGTATGTGCCGTAAATGCCTGCCATATCAGTTGTAGGCCTCCTTTCCCAGTTTGAAGATCCAGAGCAGAAGGTAGATCTGGATGATCACCCCGGCCACCCCGTAGAAGGCCACGGCCAGCCAGGCGCTTCCCAGGACGATACCCAGAAAAAGGGCCGCCACACGCAGCACCAGGTAGGCGATCTCGATGCCGAACGCCTTCTTCTGGCGGTCCAGCATGTTGGGGATGTAAACCAGGGGGGAGACCACGAAGACCAGGTAGAAGTAGGGCGACAGCACCCGCGCGTACTCCCCGGCCACCCTCCACTCCTCCCCGAAAACAAAACCAAAAGCCGCGGGTCCGACGAGACCGAGCAGGAGAAAGGGCAGCAGGGCGATCAGCGCCATCTGTCCCGCCACACGCCGGGTAAAACGATAGATGTCGTCCTCCCGGTGGTACTTTTCGGTCACGCTCTTGCTGAATACCTGTCCCACGGATCCCGAAATGAGCTGAATGGGGGCGTAGCACACCTTGTGGGTGAGCCCGTAGAGTCCTGCCACCGTGTCCGAGAAAAAACTGTAGAGCAGGAAGGGGGGCAGCTGTCCGGAGGTGGCGTTGGTCACCGCGTGGGGAGCGTTTATTTTGGGAAAGTTTTCGTATTTACGGGCCACCTCCCGAAAGGTCTTCCCCGAAAAGGAGTCGGGCAGCAGCAGCCTCTTTTTCGCCAGGTCAATTCCTCCCCAAAGCCAGCTGCAGACGTCCCCTATGATCTTTCCGAACACCAGTCCCGCCGCCCCGAGCCCCATAATCCCCAGCCCGAGCTGGGAGGCGGTGGCCCCGGCAGCCTGGCTGAATTTGCTCCCCGCGATGGTCTTGTACCGCTTGTTTCGGTTCAGGCTGTAGGAGAAAATCTGGAAGAGTCCGATGCTGGCGATTCCGGCCGGTGCCCAGTAGAGCAGGCGCCCCAGTTCCGGGGCGTCCATCAGGCGGATGATGGTCCCCTCGAAGAGGTAGATGACCATGAGGGTGAGCAGGCTGACCGCCAGGGTCATGAAGATGGACAGAAAGGTGACGTGACGGGCGTCGTTGTCCTTTTCCGGCAGCAGGATGGCCAGCTCGTAACGGCCGGTGGCAAAGGAGACCACGATCGTGCAGATGGCGGCGAATACCGCCAGCGCCCCGAATTCGGCCGGGGTATAGAGGCGGGTCAGCACAGGAGAGGCCAGAAGCGGTATGAGCTGCGCCATCCCGGTCCCCGTCGCCAGCGTGAAGGCGTCCCTGTAGAGCGAGCTATTGGGGAGCAGTTTTTGAATCATTAACAGATTCAGTCAAAAGTTGGTATACTTGCGCATGCAAAGTCGATAAGATACACGGAAATATCTGGTAATTGAAAACCGGGATCCCCTCTCCCGGCAGGTGGTCATAACTGCGGAAAATGAAGATTCTCTATCTCACGTGCTGGTATCCTACGGACGAGCAGCCCGGTAACGGCATCTTCGTGAGGGAGCACGCCCGGGCGGCCGCATCGGCGGGTGTTGACGTGCATGTGCTGCAGATCTGGCCCGTGTACGACCGCTCTTCGCTGTGGCACACCGAAATCAGGAATTACGAGGAGGAGGGCGTCCGCGTCACCTCGGTACTGATTCGCTCCCGGTTTTACAAAGCCATCTACGGCTGCGTACCCCTGATGAACCTGCTGGCCCGCCGTTACTATTTGGAGCAGGTCTATACCCGGTTCGAACCCGACCTGGTACACGCCCATGTGATCTACCAGGCGGGTGTGATGGCCTGGGCGCTGCACCGAATGCACGGGCTGCCCTACGTTATAAGCGAGCACTGGTCCAAATTGGACTGGTACTTCGACCGCCCCTGGTTCTCCTACCCGGCGCGGACTGCCTACAGGGAGGCCGAGGCGGTGCTTCCGGTCTCGGAATACCTGGAGGAGAACATCCGAAGCTATGTGCCGGACCTGGAGCAAGAACGTTTGCAGGTCATCCCCAATGTGGTGGATACGGACCTGTTTTATTATGAGGAGCAGCCGGAGAGAGAAGGGGAGGGGATCGAGCTGCTGGCGGTGATGAACTTTACCCACGAGCACAAGCGTCCCCTGCTGCTCTTTGAAGCGGTCGCCGAGCTGCCCGAAGAGCTGCAGCGCCGGATCACCCTGCGGCTGATCGGCAATGGAGAGGAGGTGGTGGACGATCCCGAGGCGCTGGTCTCCCGGTACGGCCTGCAGGCCCGCGTGGAATACGAGGGATTCCAAGACAAGGCCTACATCGCCGGGGCGATGCGCCGGGCCGACTTCCTGGTGCATCCCTCCGAGCGGGAGACCTTCGGCGTGGTGGTGGCCGAAGCGCTCTGCTGCGGACTGCCCTGCATCGTGAGTGATCGCTGGGCGTTGCCCGAATTGATTAGCGAGGGAGAAGGCTACACGGTACCTGAAAACAGCGCAGAGGCCTGGAGCCGCAAACTGGAGAAAGCCCTCGGCAGCCTGGGGCAATTTGACCGCCCCGCCATGGCCGAAGCCAATCGAAAGCGCTATTCACCGAAGCTGGTTGGGCGGTACCTTGTGGAAAAATACCAAAGTGAGATGTTCGTTTAAATGCGGAATATATTTTCGTAGGCTTTTCAAAAGGGTATTCGCGGCCTCCCCTTCCGTATTGAAGTTCCTTCCCACAGCGTATAGGAGCCATGCTTTTCATATTCAGATTTTGAATACTCAAAAAGAATCAATAAATATACGATGTATTTAATACCATAGTTGCTTTCCGTTATGAGATGTCCTGTC
>CAZGSL010000047.1:0-13255 GCA_964528445.1 uncultured Balneolaceae bacterium
TACATCCCATCACCATCCCGACAGAGGGCCGTAACTGATACTTACGGTCCTCTTTATTTTGTCAGTTCAACAGATGGGAGACCAGTCGAAAGCGAGGAATGCGCGCCTTGAAGGAAGTCCCGTCCTCTCTTTCCATTTCGTAATAGCCGCTCATGCCACCCTTGAATGATTTGAGTACACAAAAACTGTTGTAGGAGTGTCTCTCGCCGGCGGTGATGAGTGGCTGCTTTCCAATGACTCCCGCGCCGTCCACCATGTACTCCTCGCCGATTGAATCGGTGATTTCCCAATGCCGGTTCAAAAGGCGGACCGTTTCCTCGCCCATATTGACAATGGTTACAAAGTAGGCGAAAACATGCTTGCGGGCCAGGGGACTCGATTCATCCTGCAGATAGATCGGCTTGACCTCCACGCTGATATCGTTGGAGATTTCGGTATAGGTCTGTTGATACATCACGGCTGATAGATAACGTTTTTCAGCCACTAAGTAAATACAATGCTTCTACCGACTACGGCTATTCCGGCAGAGGCTCTTTCAGATAAGGTGGGAGAACGGACCCCGTGCATGCCCGGCCTTTCAATTTTCCGGGCAAAAAGTCATATTACCCGGCAATTAAAATTCTGAAAATCTCTCATGGTACAATCGAAAAACGTTCTTTTCTGCCGGTGCGCCTCGCTACTTCTGCTGATCGCAATCCTCGCGGCAACACCGGTCCTGACGCATGGCCAGGAGGCGGACAGCTTGACCGTCCCCCTCATAGAAAACGGAAGGGCCCAGGTGATTCCCGCCTTCGACAATCCCGAAGAATGGATTCACCACGATCTCTGGGTGGAGACCGAATTCGACACCGACGGAGACGGCGAGCGAGACCGGGTGCACGTGGACGTCACCCGGCCAGCCCAGACCGAATCGGGCAATCTTCAACTGCCGGTAATCTACGAAACCAGTCCCTACTACTCGGGCGTAGCCGGGCTGGTGGACAGCATTTTCTGGGACGTGCGCCACGAAATCGGCGAACAGCCTCCCGAACGGTCCCATCCCGCTCCCATTAAGCACCGGAGCAACCAGGAAAATATATCCGACTCGCACGAAGAGACCTGGGTGCCTCGCGGATTCGTGGTGGTCCACTCCTCCTCTCCCGGAACAGGCCGTTCGGAGGGATCCCCTACCGTCGGCGGGGAGAACGAATCGCTCGCGCCCAAGGCGGTGATAGACTGGCTCAACGGACGTGCCCGGGGTTACGCCACACGCGAAGGCGACGAAGAAGTAGAGGCCTTCTGGTCGTCCGGCAAGGTAGGCATGACCGGCACCTCCTACAACGGAACCCTGCCGCTGGCGGCCGCCACCACCGGCGTGGAGGGACTGGAGGTGATCATTCCCGTGGCGCCGAACACCTCCTATTACCACTACTACCGTTCCAACGGGCTGATTCGCCATCCGGGAGGATACCTGGGCGAGGATATTGACGTGCTCTACGACTTTATCCACAGCGGATTTCCCGAATCGCGCGCTTACGCCGACTCGGTCTACCGGGATTCCGTCATGGCCCGGAACATGGACCGCATCACGGGAGACTACAACGAGTTCTGGGCGGGACGCGACTATCTGAACAAGATGGAAAACATGCAGGCGGCCATGCTGATGTCCCACGGCTTCAACGACTGGAACGTGATGCCCCTGCACAGCTATCGCATCTACCGGAAGGCCCGTGAGATGGGTCTTCCCGCGCAGATCTACTACCATCAGGGCGGGCACGGGGGACCGCCGCCTATCTCTATGATGAACAAGTGGTTTACCCGTTACCTCTTCGACGTGGAAAACGGGGTGGAGGGCGAAAGCTACAACGCGCATATCGTCCGCGAGGAGAGCGAGAGAGACGATCCTACCGCCTACGCGGACTACCCGAATCCAGGAGCCTCACCGGTGACCCTTTACCTGACAAGCGGGGCGCCCCGGCAGGGAGGACTCACCATGGAGTCAGTCCCGAATCAGGGTACGGAGACGCTGGTCGATAATTTCTCCTTTTCCGGGGAGGCTCTGGCCAGGGCAGAGTGGACCGAACACCGACTGATTTATCTCTCACCCCGGCTGGAGGACTCCGTACATATCTCGGGGATCCCTTCTCTTACCATCCGGATGGCCAGCGACAGACCGGCCGTCAATCTCTCGGTCTGGCTGGTATCGCTTCCCTGGCAGGAGAGCCGGAACACGCAGATCACCGACAACATCATTACCCGGGGCTGGGCCGATCCCCAGAACCGGGGGTCCCTCAGGGATAGCGAGCCCCTGGAACCGGGACAGTTCTACGATTTCCGTTTCGACCTGCAGCCCGACGACCAGGTGATTCCCGCCGGCCAGCGTATCGCGCTTTTAATATTCTCATCGGACAGGGATTTTACGCTCTGGCCGGATCCGGGTACCCGCCTTACGGTGGACCTGGACGGAACTTCCCTCACCCTGCCTGTTGTGGGAGGCGATGAGGGCATTTCAGGCTGGCAAAAACAGTGATTGGCACAATCCTGAATGATTGTAAAAAGAGGGGGTTTTACTTGACATAGGCTCCGGTTCAGCCGTATATTTGGGGCCCTGTCGCAGGAAGTGGCAGGATTTTTTATGCACGATCCGGTCCGGTAGTTCAGTTGGTTAGAACGCCTGCCTGTCACGCAGGAGGTCGCGAGTTCGAATCTCGTCCGGATCGCTTCTCCCCCAAGCCCTCGGTTGGCATTTGATTGCCGGCCGGGGGCTTTCCCTTTTATGGAATGTTACGCAGGGTTACTGCTGCTCGGCTACGTCAACCCTGATTTGCACCGCCAAGGGCGCGCCACGGAAGGTTTTGGGGGTCAAAACCAACCGGAACGTATAGGTGCCTTCCACCGTGGGGTCGAACGTATCGTTGCCGAAATCCGGGTTCCATGATCCTTGGTAAAGCACTCCATTCCCCAGACTGCCGAAGGTAAGATCCATGGGGATATCAGCACCGAAAAGTTCATCGGCAATGTCGGTTTCGAGCGTCAGGTCGTAGTCGCCCAGGGTCTTGCCCGCCAGCCGTCCTTTCGCTCCGCGCAGGTCCACATGCCAGTCGTAATTCCAGACCGCCCGCGTTCCTGAACTGAAGCCCGTGGTAGTCTCATACACTCCCACACGGTCGCCGGAAGCTTCAATGGTTCCTTCAAACCGCTTTTGCGCACGCAAGCCGATCTGCACCCCGTTGCGCTCGGCGATGGTGAACTCCCCGTTCACCTGTCCGCTGCCGCCAATGGGGTAGATCCCGCTCTCTTCATCGACTGCAATTTCGGAATCCCATACCGACGCGTCGATTCCGACGGTGACCGGACCGAGGGATTTCGCGTTGCTGCCGACGGTCACTTTGTTTTTCCTGTTCTGCTCGCTCTCAAGAGTCTCGGCACTGTCACTGCCCGGTGAGAGGGTGGACTCGCAGGAGACGGCAAACAGTACCGATAGCGCGATTATTCCACAGAGTTGAATGGGTCTCTTCATAGCTGATCTCTTTTTTCTGTTGGAGGTGAGGGTTTAAATACCAAGAGGCTCTAATCCCATCTTACATAATATTTCCACCGCATTCAACGCGGGGCGTCTCCGTGGGGCGAACCTCTTAAAGAACCATTTCCGGCTGTGAACTCGATTTCACTTCTGTTTTATCGGGAATCTCTCCCAGTTCGGTGATCTCCTCCTTCTTGTCCACCGTTACCATAATTTTAATGCCCTCCCCCCCGATGGAGGTCATCAGTTCCGCATTCAGATGGTTCAGCAGGAAGTACATCAGATCGGTAGTCAGCCCATTCACAGGCGTCCGCAGCTCTTCCACCAGTCCCGTATCGGAAGAATTGATGCGGAACACCAGGCCCAAACCGTCCTTCTCCGGGGATTCTGTGTGGACCTTCAGCCGGGTGAACGACTCCGAATGCCGGATTGCCAGACAGCCGCATATCTCATTAAGCACAAGAGCCAGAGGCACCGCACGATCGAGCTGCAGGTGGAGGTCGTCTGTCAGGATCAACAGATCCGGTTTTGATATTTCGTAGAAATCATAGATCCACTTGATGTGTTCGTGAATAAATTCATGAAACGGTATCTCTTCCGAGAGCCCTTCCTCCAGATCCAGCTCGCGAATACTCGAAAGGGTGTTCACACGGGCCTTGGCAACTTCCATCACCAGTTCGCTGTCTCCCTGCTCCATCTCCCGGGATTGCATTTCGAAAAGCGTAAGTATGAGAGAATAGTCGTTTTTAATCTGGTTATGAAGGCGCTCGACCGTGGCTTTGTTGCCGTTCTTTACCTCGCTCAATTGCCGCTTCGCCTCCACCTGCTTGGTTATGTCGTTCAACTGGATGCAGACACCGATCACCCTTCCGTTGTCGTCGGTTATGGGATTGTAGAGTACATCCCTGTACAAGGTCTTCAACTCACCTCTTGTATATATCTGCACGGGTTCTCCCCTTCCCAGGTAGGGCTTGCCCGTTTTGTAGACCTTGTCCAGTTTTTTCGTGATGCCCTGTTTTTCCGCCTCAGGGAACACCTGGCTTATGGCCAGTCCCTCCAGCTTTTTGTAGCCCATCATTTTGAAGTAGGCGTCATTCACAAAATCAAACACATGATTCTCTCCCGTCACCATCGCCATCGGCGCGGGACCGCGCCTCAGAATCCGAACAAGTTTTTCCCTTATCTCCTCAGCAAATCTTTTCTCATCTGTCTCATTTCTGGAATCATCTCCCTCCGCGGCCGTAATCTTTAGCATCCCGGGATCAGAAGCCTGGACTGTCTCCCGCTGGGCCAGAAGGTAGACAACCACCGCGGTGGCAAGCCCGAACAGCCAGGTATTGTAAATCCTGAAGGTATTCAAAAGCGACAGATCCCGGATGAGCAGGTTCAGAAGGGCATTACTCACCAAAATCCACAAGCTGGCCGCCGCCAGATAGTAGAGCGTGATTTTGTTCTTATTGCGTATTGAAAGCAGCCTGTTCATCCTCGTTCCGTTGGTCCCGACAATCAACTTAACAAAGATTAAATAATTTTAATGTTTTTAGCAACCGCCGTTTCCGGCACCTGTGCGCCGATAAGATGATCTTGACCCATACCTTTTTTTGAGTCCTACCTTCATTTATAGGGAGTATCCGCAATTCTTGACCGGCAGTCAGGAATGGCCTATTTTTCAGACTGACATGTCTTAATTATGGTATAAATCTCATTATGCTCCTTTCCAGTGCGTGTATTTACGGCCTGAGAGCCACGCTCTACCTGGCAGCGGATCCGGAGAGGGATTTCCGTTCCATCGGGGAGATCAGCGAGCGGCTTGACATCTCTTTTCACTTTTTGACCAAGACCCTGCAGCAGCTCTCGTCCGCCGGCCTGCTCGAATCCCAAAAAGGTCCCAAAGGTGGTGTTCGGCTCACGGGCCCTGCGTCGGAGATCACCCTGATTGAAGTGGTGGCCGCTATCGACGGCAGAGATCTCTTTACGGAATGCGCGCTGGGACTGCCGGGTTGCGGCAGTGAAAAGCCCTGCCCCCTGCATGATCAATGGGCCGATACAAGAGAGAAAATCAAGGAGATGCTTGAGGAGAATACCCTGGAAGACCTGGCCAGCAAGGGGAAAAACATGAACCTTAGAATAACGGCCGACGGAGATTTTGAGTGGACGCGGCAGGCGCAATAAGACCGGCAGCAAAAATACATTTTAACGCTTTACTGCCGTGCCATGAAGCAGGCAATAACCGGTTTCCATAAAGACGAGGAGGGTCACTGGGTGGCCAGGCTCGAATGCGGCCACCGGCAGCATGTCAGGCACAATCCCCCCTGGACTCTTCGGCCATGGGTCACCACTCCCCTGGGACGGGCCAGCCGTATTGGTAATCACCTGGACTGCCTTAAATGCGATCGCGGGGAAGAGCCGGATACCCAATAGTCTGCCGTTGGTACTTTCACCGTCAAATTCTTTATTTTTATAGCTTGTCGCAGGCAGAATACCCGCAATGCTCTGTGCGTTTACTACAAGCGGCAAGCAGCATCGCCATAAGTTGGCAATACATAATTTCCAGATTTATTCTCCGTAACTCATGAAGTCTCTCTATCCCGAATACGATGTTATTGTAGTTGGCGCCGGACATGCCGGCAGCGAAGCAGCAGGTGCGGCAGCAGGACTCGGCGCCAAAACCCTGCTGATTACCATGAATCTGGACGCGATTGCGAAGATGTCATGCAATCCGGCCATAGGCGGCATAGCCAAGGGTCAGCTGGTGCGGGAAATGGACGCTCTCGGCGGACTCATGGGTATTGTGGCGGACAAAACCGGGGTCCAGTACCGCATGCTGAATACCAGCAAAGGCCCGGCCATGTGGAGTCCCCGCTGCCAGAGCGATCGCGCCCTCTACTCCAAAACCATGAGGCAGGAACTTGAGAAGAAGGAAAATCTCTTTTTCCGGCAGGACAACGTGGTGGATGTACTGACCGACGAAGAAGGAAAAAAAGCTGTTGGAGTTCGCACAAAAACCGGGCAAGTCTTTGCCGCCCAAACAGTTATACTGACAACGGGGACCTTCGGAAACGGTCTTATTCACATTGGTGAGCACAATTTCGGAGGTGGCCGGTCCGGCGAGCGCGCTTCCGTGGGAATCTCCGGTTCCCTGGAGGAGCTGGGATTTGAGGTGGGCCGGCTGAAGACCGGCACTCCCCCTCGAATTGACGGCCGCTCCATTGATCTCGAGAAGCTGGAAGTTCAGTACGGTGACGAATCTCCCTCTCCTTTCTCTTTTATGACTGACGAGCTTCCATCCAGGGAGGAGCAGCTCACCTGCTGGGTGGGATATACCAACGAAGAGGTCCACGACATGCTGCGCGGCGGTTTCGACCGCAGCCCCATGTTCAACGGTCGGATCGAATCACCGGGACCCCGGTACTGTCCCAGCATAGAGGATAAGATCAATCGCTTTTCCGAGAAGGATTCCCACCAGCTTTTCCTGGAGCCCGAAGGGTGGGACACCTACGAGATGTACCTCAATGGATTTTCAACCTCCCTGCCGGAGGACGTCCAGTACAAGGCGCTTCGCACCATTCCCGGATTTGAGAACGCGGTGATGCTGCGCCCCGGCTACGCCATCGAATACGACTTCTTTCCACCCTACCAGATCAAACGCAGCATGGAGACCAAGCGGGTGGACGGGCTGTTCTTTGCGGGCCAGATCAACGGCACCACGGGATACGAAGAGGCCGGATGCCAGGGAATTATGGCCGGTATCAACGCGGCCCGACAGGTAGCTGGAGAAGAGCCCCTGATACTGAAACGCTCAGAGGCTTATATCGGGGTTCTTATCGATGACCTGATCACCAAGGGCACGGAGGAGCCGTACCGAATGTTCACCTCCCGTGCGGAACACCGCATCCTGCTGAGGCAAGATAATGCGGACCTTCGTCTCACCGAACTCGGCCATAAGATAGGCCTTGCCTCCGAAGCGCGTTTTAACCGGTATAAGGAGAAGAAAGAGGCCATTGACTCCATTCACGACCTGTTTGCCGAATATACCGTCTACCCGGAAAAGATGGATCCGATGCTTGAGGAGCAGGGGACCTCGACCCTTGACCAGCCGGTTCGTGCCAAGACGCTTATTCCGCGGCCCGAGCTCTCCATTTACAACATTCTGAACGCGGATCCCGAGCTTAAGGCGAAAGCCTCCGATATTACCGATGATGAGGATGTCTATGACCAGGTGGAAATCCAGGTAAAATACGCCGGTTATATCGAGAAAGAGTTTGAAATGGTAGAGGAGATGAAGGAGAAAGAGGAGATGTCCATCCCGGAATCCCTGAGTTACGGCAACATAAACAGCCTGAGTTCCGAAGGGCGAAGCAAACTGGACCGTATTCGCCCCGAAACATTGGGACAGGCAAGCCGGATCAGCGGGGTTTCCGCCAGTGACGTGGCCGTCCTGATGGTATACCTGAAGGACTGAAACCTTATTTACGTGCCTAACAACCCTTCACCCCCCTTTCTAATGTCCCCTTGTTCCACGTGAAACAATCGGCGTCTTCATATCGGGATGTTCCACGTGAAACATTTCGCGCCACGGATCGCCTTCTCGGAAATTACAGGGAACAGCTGGATTCCTACCTGGAGCGCCTGATGTGGTGGAATAAACGAGTAAACCTGATCAGCCGCAGTGTTCCACGTGAAACAATTTGGGAACATATACGGCACTCCCTCCTCATACATCGTATTCAAGCCTTCAGACAGGCCCAGATCGTTGTCGACGCAGGGAGCGGCGGCGGACTGCCGGGTCTGCCTCTTGCCATCTGCTTTCCGGAGAAGAAGTACATCCTCAACGATATTGTTACCAAGAAAATGATGGCGGTCAAGCAGATGGTCCACCACCTGGATCTTCAGCATGTCGAACTCGCAGATACTTCGGTATCACAGCTAAAAATCAATGATTCCTTCCTGCTCGTATCCAAGCATTCGTTCAAAATTCCAGAACTGCTTGAGTTATCCTCTTCCCTTCCCTGGTCGGCCATAATCATGTATAAGGGAGGTGATTTCGCCCGAGAGCTTGCGGATTTTCCCGAATCCTATGACATAACGGCCTATGGCCTCGAGGACGGTTCGGATCAATCTTTCTACAGAAACAAGTTTCTGGTCACGATCCGAAGGGAGGTTTCATAGGTTTTTCACCGTCCGAAGATCCCTTCTCATCGTTCCTCCCTGCCCCTTGCTGCTGTCCCTCTCCCATCTTTCCGTTATATTCCCCTCATGCTTTTCCGGCGGACCATTTTTTCCATGTTACATCCAAAAACCCATTGTCATGAACAGCTCGGAAAGACGGATGAAGTTGATACTCATGCTGCAGCAGTCCACCGGCAGAATAACGGTGAACGACCTTGCGGAAAAGTTTAATGTCAGTCGCCGCACCATATTTCGCGACTTCAATGCCCTCTCAAAAATGAACGTGCCGGTTACATGGGACGAGTACAGCGGTTACGGCATCATGCACGGCTACAAAATTCCCCCCCTCATGTTCACGACCAAAGAGCTCGCCACGGTGATGGTCGGTCTGAATTTCGTGAAATCCCAAGTCGACCAGAGACTTGTGGAGGACGCCGAAGGGGTGGAGCTGAAAATCAAGGAGCTGCTTCCGGATGAGCTGCGTGACTTCATGGAATCCCTGGACGAGCGCATGGTCGTTGACCCCTATCTTAATTTCGGAGCTGAAAAAGCCGAGGGAGGAAACTGGTACCTCATCAGCAATGCGATCTCCGGGAACCAGTCCATTCAATTTCGATACCGTCCCCTGGGGGAGGCGGACTCGTCCGTCCGAAAAATTGATCCCTACCTGGTCGTTTTTTATCGCGACCACTGGAACGTCATCGGATTCTCCTATAAAAGGGACGCCATTCGCAATTTCGTGCTGGACCGTATGTCCGATGTGGAAATTTTGGACGAATCATTCACGCCCTATGGGAAAATCGATGCAGAGGCGCTTATTTTCCGTTCTGACGAAACCTCTCACCTGGTAAGGGTCAACGTATCCGAAAGTGCTTTGAGGCGATTTGAGGCCAATCTGCCGGCTAAACAAATTAAGAAAAATAAAATTAAACCTAATTTATTTAGTATTGAATTTAAATTTGATAACCTGGATTTTATAAACGAATGGCTGCTTCAGTTTCCTAAAGACGTTTTCATAGATGGGCCTGAAGAATTAATAGAAAAAAGAGAGAGGCTATTGGAAGAAATGATGGAAACACACCGGGACGGGTAATTCCCGCCCCCGATTTCCGGCATCTGCCGCCGACCCGGGTCAGACCGTGTCGTCCTCATCTTCGTTAACCACCCGGGTAACCGCACCGATCTGGCCTTCGGAATCCAGCTTCATCAGGCGCACGCCCTGCGTGTTCCGTCCCATGGTCCGGATTTCCCCGCAATTCATGCGGATCACCTTTCCGCCTTCCGTAATAACCATCAGGTCGTCTTTGTCCGAAACCTCTTTGAGGGCAATGAGGTCTCCCGTCTTCTTGGTAACCTTCAGGGTGATCACCCCTTTCCCGCCGCGACTCTGTTCGCGGTAGTCCTCTACCAGCGACCGCTTCCCGTAGCCGTTTTCGGAAATGGCCAGCACGGTGGCTTCGTGAGTATTTTTTATAACCACCATATCGACCAACTCGTTCTTTTTGCCGAGGGTCATTCCTTTAACTCCGGTGGTATTGCGGCCCATGTCACGCACCTCATCCTCGTGAAAGCGTATGGCCCGTCCTTTGCGGTTCGCCAGGATCACGTTGCTTTCGCCGTTCGTGAGCGCGGCCCCCAGCAGGGAGTCATCCTCCCGGATATTGATGGCGATAATACCATCCCGGCGGGGACGGCTGTAAGCCTCGAGGGTCGTTTTCTTTACCTGCCCTTTCTTGGTGGCCATCATGATATAATGGCTGTTTATATACTCTTCGTCGTCAAGGGTCTTGACAGGCACGAAGGTCTTGATATTGTCGTCGTTGTCAATGTCGATGAGGTTTACAATGGCCCTTCCCCGCGCCGTACGGGAACCCTCGGGAATTTCGTAGACTTTCAGCCAGTAACACTGACCCTTCTCGGTAAAGAAGAGAATATAGTTGTGGTTGGTCGCCACAAACAGATGCTCCACATACTCTTCATCCTTCGTGGTGGTCCCTTTCATCCCCTTGCCGCCGCGCTTCTGCCTGCGATAACCCGAAACGGCCATTCTTTTGATGAATCCCTTGTTGGAGATGGTTACCACCACGTCCTCATCGGCGATCATGTCCTCAACGCTGAAATCATCCGCGGAGTAGACGATCTGGGTTCTTCGTTCATCCCCGTACCGGTCACGCAGTTCGGCCAGTTCCTCTTTTATGATATCGGTCTGTTCGTTCCGGTCGGAGAGTATTTTACGGTACCCCGCGATCTTGTCAACGATCTCGCCGTACTCCATTTCAATCTTGTCCCGCTCCAGACCTGTCAGTTTCTGCAGTCGCATATCCAGTATGGCCTTCGCCTGAAGATCGGTAAGTGCAAATTTGCGGCGCAGCTCTTCGTTGGCCTCCTGGGGACTGTCGGAGGCGCGAATGGTCTTGATCACCTCATCCAGATTTTCCAGGGCGATTTTCAGGCCTTCCAGTATGTGGGCCCTCGCCTCGGCCTGGTCAAGGTCGTAGAGCGTGCGGCGGATAATGACCTCAACGCGATGTTCCACGAAATGATAGATCAGCTCCTTGAGGGACATGACCTTGGGCCGCCCCTTCACCAACGCCAGGCTGATCACCCCGAAGGTCTGCTGCATCTGGGTATACTTGTAGAGCTGGTTAAGCACAATCCCGACATTGGAGCCCCGCTTCAACACAATGACCATCCGCATGCCCTCCCGATCGGATTCGTCGCGAATCTCCGTAATCTCGTCGATCTTGTCTTCCGACAATTTCGCGATTTTCTCAATGAGGGTCGTCTTGTTGACCTGGTAGGGAATTTCGGTCACCACGATCTGCTCCCGGTTGCCGCGCAGCTCCTCGGTGCTCGCGCGGGCACGCATGGTGATTTTCCCGCGGCCCGTTTCGTAGGCCTCTTTCACCCCGTCGTAACCGTATATGATTCCACCGGTGGGGAAATCCGGAGCCGTGATGTGTTCCATCAGCTCCTTGGTCTCAATATCTGGATTTTCCAGGTAGGCGATAATCCCGTCGATGACCTCCGTGATATTGTGGGGAGCCATATTGGTGGCCATCCCCACGGCAATGCCCGAAGAGCCGTTGATCAGAAGGTTGGGCAGCATGCCCGGCAGTACGGCCGGTTCCTGCAGGGTATCGTCAAAATTGGCCTGGAAATCTACCGTCTCCTTGTTGATGTCGGTAAGCATCTCCTCCGCAATCCGCTGCATGCGCACTTCCGTATAACGCATGGCCGCGGCCGAATCCCCGTCGATGGAGCCGAAGTTACCCTGGCCGTCCACCAGGGGATAGCGAAGGGAAAAGTCCTGAACCATCCGTACGATCGTGTCGTACACGGCCGAATCGCCGTGCGGGTGATACTTACCCAGGACCTCACCCACGATCCGGGCGCTTTTCTTGTAATTCCGGTTGTGCAGCATGCCCAGCTCGCTCATACCGTACAGCACCCTGCGGTGGACCGGCTTGAGTCCGTCCCTCACGTCGGGCAGGGCGCGGGAGACAATAACCGACATCGAGTAGTCGATGTAGGCCGACTGCATCTCGTCTTCTATGGATATAGGTACAATCTTTTCTCTAGCCATGAATGTATTCGGGTGGTATGATTATTAGAAGAATACGTTAAGGTGCTGCTGTGCAGCCGGGGAATCGCGGTCTAGACGTCCAGCGTGGCGTACTTGGCATTTCGCTCGATAAAGTTGCGGCGCGGCTCAACGTCGCCTCCCATCAGGGTGGAGAACAGTTTGTCGGCTCCCGCCGCGCTCTCCACCGTCACCTGCTGAAGGGTCCGTGTTTCGGGATCCATGGTGGTTTCCCAAAGCTGATTCGGGTTCATCTCACCGAGTCCCTTGTAGCGGGATACGTCAAATTTCTTGTTCTTCTTTTTCAGCTGCTTTACGATTTTGTTCCTCGTCTCCTCATCCCAGGCATACTCGATGTTATCGCGTGTATAGGAGATGCGGTAGAGAGGCGGAGTCGCGATATAGACGTACCCCCCCTCGATCAGGGGTTTCATGTAACGGTAGAAAAAGGTGAGAAGCAACGTGCGGATGTGCGAGCCGTCCACATCGGCATCGGTCATGATGATAATCTTGTGGTAGCGCAGGTTCTCAAGCTCGAAATCCTCTTCGGCATGTCCCACGCCCGCTCCAAGGGCCGTTATAATGGCCTGGATCTCATTGTTTTCCAGGATGCGGTTGATCTTCGCTTTCTCCACATTCAAAATCTTGCCCCGCAGCGGCAGTATGGCCTGGGTGCTGCGGTCGCGCCCCATCTTGGCGGATCCGCCGGCGGAGTCACCCTCCACCAGGTAAATTTCACAGTGCTCCGGATCCTTGATGGAACAGTCGGCCAGCTTGCCGGGCAGCCCTCCCCCGCTCATGGCGCTCTTGCGCTGGATCAATTGTCTCGCCTTGCGGGCGGCTTCCCGCGCCTCTGCGGCCAGTATTACTTTTTCCAGGATCTTCTTGGCCGTCTTGGGGTGCTGTTCCAGGTAATCCTTGAGCTTGTCGTACACCACAATTTCCACGGCGCTCTGCACTTCCGAATTGCCCAGCTTGGTCTTGGTCTGTCCCTCAAACTG
>CAZGSL010000048.1:0-12988 GCA_964528445.1 uncultured Balneolaceae bacterium
TACTTCCGCTAGACGGAGGTAGAGTAGGTCCTCGCCTCCTCATTTTTTTTTATTATTGAAAGGTACACTTCTCTTTAAAACACTGCCGGCCCGCATAATATGGCTTTTCACTCGTTTTACGGTAGTGCAGAAAATGGTTATATTATAAAGCATATGCGAAACCCCTCTTTCTTTGGGCTAGGTGCAATAACTATTTCGGGAAGAATTCCCGGCAGCATTATCAATGGACAGTATCAAAATGGAATTCACTGATTTTATCGAGCGGTTCAGGGAGACTCTCCACAATCTCTTTAACGTTAAAGAGGATATAAATGAGCTGAGTGTGGAGCGCGGGCTGCCTGACGATATTTTTAACGAAGTGATGGACTGCGAGCCCCTCAGTGTTTTTATCCCGGAGGAGCACGGGGGCAGGGGAGGCAAAACCCACGAGGCATTGAAAATGCTGGAAACCAGCTCCTACGAATCCCTCTCCCTCTCCCTGATGATGGGCATCAACGGAGCGCTCTTCCTGCAGCCCGTGGCCAATTACGGGGATCCCGAGATACAGGAGAACATATTCCGCCAGTTCATGGAGGAGCGGAAGATGGGCGGACTGATGATAACCGAACCGGATTTCGGCTCCGACGCGCTCCGGATGGAGACCTCCTACCAATACGACAAGGAGAAGGAACGGTACAGGGTAAAGGGCGTCAAACACTGGGCGGGCCTGACCGGCCACGCCGACTTCTGGCTGATCACCGCCCGGCGTCAGATCAACAACGGGAACCTGGGCCGGGATATCGGCTTCTTCGTACACCAGGAGAGCCGCGGCGGTATCGAAGTGGAGGAGTATTACAAGAACCTCGGCCTCTATATGCTTCCCTACGGACGGAACAAGATTGATATCACCGTACCCGAGAAATACAAGCTGAAACCCCGGTCCACCGGTATCAAGATGATGCTGGACGTGCTTCACCGGAGCCGGCTGCAGTTTCCGGGCATGGGAATCGGGTTTCTCAAGCGGATGCTCGACGAGGCGATGCAGCACTGCAGGGAACGCATTGTGGGCGGACAGAGCCTTATCAATTACGATCAGGTAAAAGAGCGCCTGAGCAGGCTGCAGGCCTACTTTACCATCTCATCGGCCATGTGCGCGTTCACGACCGAGAAGGTATCGATGGACAAGGACGTTTCCGGCATGGACCTGCCTGCCAACAGCATCAAGACGCTGACGACCGATATGATGCAGCAGGCTTCGCAGTCCCTGCTCCAGCTTATGGGGGCGAAGGGGTACCGCCTGGATCATATCGCGGGCCGCTCCCTGATCGACAGCCGCCCCTTCCAGATTTTCGAGGGATCCAATGACATTCTTTACCAGCAGATATCCGAATCGGTGCTGAAGCGCATGCGAAAATTCAAGACCAGGAATCTCTACGAGTTCCTGGAAGACTACAAGTTCAGCCAGAATGCCGCCGGTTACCTGAAGGACCTGCTCAACTTCCGGGTGGACGAAAACCTGGCCCAGCACCGCATGATTGAGCTGGGAAGGGTCCTGAGCCGCGTTCTCTCCATGGAGTTCACCCTGCAGCTTGGCGAAAAAGGATTTAACCGGGAGCTGATAGCCGGTACCATGGACGTGCTCAGAAACGATATTGAGCGCATTATGACCTCCTATCACAATTCCAGCCGGCCGAAGGTGATCGATTATTACGAGGAATCCAGCTCGTGGCTGGAAACTGTCGCGCCGCAGCCCGTGCACTCCTGAAATTCCCATCCGCGCAACGGTTCCGGTATTATGGAGAAGCTAGTCGTACTCACAGGGGCCGGAATGAGTGCCGACAGCGGCTTAAAAACCTTTCGTGACTCGGACGGCCTCTGGGAGGGACATGATATCTACGAGGTGGCCACGCCGGAGGGATGGAAGCGGAATCCCGAAATGGTGCTGGAATTCTACAATGAGCGGCGCAGGCAGGTGTGGCAGGCCGAGCCCAACGAGGGACACCGCGCACTGGCACGTCTCGAAGAGTCGTACGATGTCACCATTATCACCCAGAACGTGGACAACCTGCACGAGGAGGCCGGGTCCACCGACGTGCTTCACCTGCACGGGGAAATCACCAAGGTGCGCAGCGAGGAGGATCCGAGCCTGATCTATGATGTCGGGGGAGATCCCATCGAACCGGGAGACACCGCGGAGGACGGAGCGCAGCTGCGTCCCCATGTGGTCTGGTTCGGAGAGATGGTGCCCGAAATGGAAAAAGCCGCCGAAATCGTGCCGAGGGCCGATCTGCTGCTGGTGGTAGGGACCTCGCTGGTGGTCTACCCGGCGGCCGGACTGGTGGACCTGGTCCCGGATTCCATCCCCCGTTATGTGGTGGATCCGTCCAAACCTGAAATCGATCTCTCCGGCTGGGAGCACATCGAAAAACGGGCGTCCGAAGGCATGCCGGAACTGGCGGACCGCCTTATGAACAACCGATAACCAATTTAATTTTTTATTGCCATGTCCGATACCCCTGACAATTCGAATTCCGGCAGCGGAGAAGAAACCGATCCGCTGCACCGGGCCGGAGAGGGAGAGAAGGAAGTGCTGGAAAAGTACCTGCTTCCCTTTCTGAACCTGGAGAAACGGTATCCCCTGCTCCCGGGGATCGATAACAGCGAGGCGATGGCCCATCTTTTCGGCCTCGAAGAGGAGGAGCTGCAGGAACTGCGGGAGCGATTCGAGGAGAATGCCCGCCAGGCCGCCGTGGAGCTGCTGGAAGAGGGGGAGGTGGATGGCTGGATTGAAGATATCCCCATCGGGAAAGACGATACCGTCGTCGCCCTGGGCGATTCGATGACCGACGATCTGCAGGGGTGGTTCACTATCCTCCGGCACGTTCTCGAAATCACGGTTCCCGGGGCCGACTACACCTTCGTCAACAGCGGCGTTTCCTACGATACCACATCGGAGGCCGTTCAGCGCCTCAATCGCGACGTGCTGGCGCACGATCCCGACTGGGTTTTCGTGGCCCTGGGCACGTTCGACATGCAGCGGCTGCATGTGGCTCCCGACCGAACGCTTATTTCCCTGGCCGACTACTGGGAAAACATCAATACGATTGAGGCGTCGGTGGAGGAGGTCACCGACAACCCTGTCGTATGGATCACGCCTCCGCCGGTGCTCACCGAAATGCTGCAGAAGATCCGCCTGTTTGATTTTGACGTTTTTGAGGATGACCTCAAGCAGATACGGGAAATACTGAGCGGCAAAAAAGGGTATATCGTGGATCCCACGGGCAACCGGATGGGAGACGTCGACGAGCCGGACGCCTGGAATTATCTGAGCGACGGCCTGCATCCCTCCCTGTCGGGCCATGTAGAGACGGTGCGGGAAGTCCTGCGCCATCTCAGCCAGACCGAGGCCCCGGAAGAGGGTTCCAGCCTGGAGCCTCCTGAGGATTACTCGCCGGGGGAGTCCGAAGACCTATAGGGGCAGGCGGAATCGGAAGATCTCCAGGGCGGGATCGGACCGCACTTCCACGCCCCGCTCCACGACCATTTTCCGCGTGAGCAGCGAGGGCTGAATCACCTCCACCGAGACACCGCTCTTTTCATCGGTGTAGTTCAGCATACCTCCCGCCGCATTCGCGGCCGCCGCAGGGGCGTATTCGGCGGGTCCCTCCGCCAGCACGAAAGAGTCCACCAGGCCGAATCCGAAGCCTGTCCACGCCCCGAAACCCGCACCGATCCGCAGTCCGCGCAACAGGTCGCCCCGGGAGAGGAGGCTTACCGAGGTACCCACGATGGCTCCCGTCGCCGCCCCGTAGATGGTGTCCATCAGCACCAGGATGGAGCTGTTGGTGCCGTCGTTGAACGTTCCCGATTTGTAGAAGTACTCCCCGCCGGATACCAGGGTGACGTCGTAAATGCCTATGCCGATCCCGTAGAGGGTACCGGCACCCGCGCCGATCCGCAGGGCGTCCAGAGAAGATTCGTTCTGGAGGGCCATGGCAGCGCCTCCCAGAGCGGTTCCGTTCAGGGCGCCGTTCAGGATATCGCCCCCCAGAAGTTTAATGGACTGGGCCCGGGCCGTATGGGAGGAGACCGCGAGCAGCAGGACGGCTGCAATCGACAGGAGTATGGGGGCTGTTTTTTTCAAAGCGAACGGGCTAGTCGGGATCTTCCAGCGTTACCGGAAGTATCTGGCCATTGTAAAACTTTGCCCCGTTTAATGCAAAATCGGCAATGTATGTTCCCATTTCCCCGGCTTCGACGGGAGCTTCAAAACCCGGAAAGGCCTCCTCCAGCATTTCCGTCCGTACCGCTCCCAGGCAGAGCGCGTTCACGCTGATCCCGTAATCGTTCAGCTCCGCCGCCAGGCATTCCGACAGAATGCTCAGCGCCCCTTTTGCCGTACTGTACGCTGCAAGCCCCGGGAACTTTGCGCTGCCCTGGTACCCTCCCATGCTGCTGATGTTGACGATATGGGCCTCCTCGCCGAAATCTCCCAGCAGGGATTTAACGAGCCGGACGGCCGTCAGGAGATTGACTTCGAGAAGCCGGCGCCACTCCTCCATTTCCAGATCGGCAAAAGGTTTGTTTATCAGGGCCCCCGCATTGTTGATCAGCAGGTCCACCCTGCCGGTGCTTCGGGCGATTTTGAGCAGCTCTTCCACTTCACCGACATCGGTCAGGTCGGCCGGGACGGCCTGTATCCGGTCCGGATGCAGCTCTTCCAGTTCCAGCAGCGGTTCCGAGGAACGGGCCACCGCCAGGACATCCGCGTCCCGGCTGGCCAGCTCCCTGCAAATTTCGTATCCGATGCCTCTGCTGGCCCCTGTTACGATGGCGGTAACACTCATAGTTGCGGCTTGGTTTTAATCGTTTTAACCGGCCTTCGGAGTATAACCAACATCCCCTCCTTTTAAAAAGTTTTATCGTAACTGCTTTGGTTTAAAGCACGAATTTGCCCATATTTATTGCGCTGTGGACGGCGGTGAAAGGGGGATCGGAAACCCGGACGCGCCGTCCGAAGAGTTTGGAAAATCAAAAAAGCGAAAGATGTCGAATTCGAATAATCGCCCGCTGGTTCCGGATAACATCGACAGCCTGACCCCTTACGAAGCCGGCAAAACCATTGCGGAAGTCCGGGAAGCCTATCAGCCTTCCCGCATCTCGAAGCTGGCCTCCAACGAAAACCGCCTGGGATGCAGTCCGCGGGTGGAGGAGGCCGTCCTGGAGGCCCTCGAGGAGATTCAGGACTATCCCGATCCTGTCTCCCGAAAGCTTCGGGAGGAGCTGGCGGAGCGCAACGATGTGGATCCGGAAAACATTATCGTGGCGGCCGGTTCGGAGAGCATCATCTCCATTCTCTGCCGCACCTTCTTCCTCGACGGGGAGGAAGCGATCACAGCCGAGGCCACCTTTGTGGGATTTTTTGTCCAGGCCAACATCCGCGGCATCACCCTTCGCCAGGTTCCCATGGACGAGGAGTACGGGTTCGACCTTGAACGGATGGCAGAAGCGATAACGCCTGCCACCAAGATGATCTACGTGGCGAATCCCAACAACCCGACGGGCACCTACGTGAGCAAGGACGAGTTTGAACGGTTTATGGAGCGCGTCCCGGATGATCTGCTGGTGATCATGGACGAGGCCTATTTCGAATTCGCGGAGGAGGTTGGGGATTACCCCCACTCCCTGGACTACGGCTATCCCAACGTGCTTACCCTTCGCACGTTCTCCAAAGCGTACGGACTGGCCGGTTTCCGGGTGGGGTACGCCATGGGGCCCCGGCGCCTGATCAATGAAATGATGAAAACGAAGCTGACCTTCGAGCCTACCGCTCCTGCCCAGGCGGCCGCAAGGGCGGCGCTGAAGGACCGTGAATTCCTGGAGAAAACCAAAACCATGGTGGCGGAGAGCCGAAGCCGCCTCTATGATTTTTTTGACCGGGAGGGGATCCGCTATGTCCCCTCCGTCTCCAATTCGGTACTGATGCTGCTGCCCGACGCAGAGCAGGCCGGGGCCTTTACCCAGGCGATGATGGAGGAGGGCGTCATCCTTCGACGCACCCATGCCTTCGGTCTGCCGGAGGGTATCCGTATTACGGTGGGCAGGCGGGAGGAGATGGAGCATTTCGAGGAGAGCTTCCAGAAAGTGGTCCGTGGTATAGAGATCCAATAATTTCCAGTTGAAACCCGAATATATTCCATGTGCGCTAAAAAAAGCTCAAAGGACGACCGCGCTGAATTTGTCGATCGAATAGACTGGGAGCGCCTGGTGCGCCTCTTCCTGGTTTCCCGGGCCATGGACGAAAAAGAGGAGGAGGAGCTGGTACCCGAGAAAAAAGTGCTGTACCAGTTTTCGGCCAGGGGACATGAACTGGGCCAGATGGTACTGGGCTCCCTGCTGACCCACCGGCACGACGCGGCCAGCGCCTACTACCGTTCCCGTCCCATCATGCTCTCGCTTGGCCTCTCCACGGAGGACGCCCTGGCGGGCCCCATGGGCAAGTCAGGCGGATACAGCGACGGCCGGGATATCGGGGTGGTCTGCAACATGCCCGGCGAGAACGGTCCCACGGTCCTGCCCATGGCCGGCGACGTGGGATCCCAGTACACCCCCGCGGTAGGATGGGCGCAGGGTATCGAGTACCGCCGAAGCGAGCTGGAAGAGGAGGAGTACAAGGGCGCCATTTCGGTCGTCCTGGGGGGAGACGGGTCGGTGGCTACCAACGGATTCTGGTCGGCCGTCACCATCGCCACCACGCAGGACCTGCCGGTTCTGTTTTACATAGAGGACAACGCCTACGGGATATCTGTTCCCCGGGAGTTCCAGACGCCGGGGGGGAACATCGCCAAAAATCTCTACTCTTTTAAGAACCTCCGGATATTTGACGGCGACGGCACCGATCCTGCCGAAACCGCCGGCCTGCTGGGCGAGTCGGTCGACTACGTGAGGGACCGGAAGGGTCCCGCCCTGGTTCACCTGACCATGCCGCGCCTCAACGGCCACTCCTACCAGGACAACCAGGCATACAAGGACGAAGAGCTGCTGGAGAGCGAGCGCGAAAACGACCCGATAGACCACCTGAAGGAATTTGTGAGCGACCGGGGCATCTCCGGGCAGAAGTGGGACGAGCTGGCCAATGAAGCCGGCCGGGAGGTGGAGGATGCCGCCGAAGCCGCGTGGAACCGTCCCGATCCCGACACGACCCGGACCGCCCGCTATGTCTTCAGCGAGCAGAAGGAGAACGGAGAAACCGATCTTCAGAAGGTGGGCGGATTGCGCGTCGGGGGACACGAGTTCCCGGAGAGCAGCCGCG
The DNA here is from genome assembly GCA_964528445.1 of uncultured Balneolaceae bacterium. GTDB lineage: Bacteria > Bacteroidota > Rhodothermia > Balneolales > Balneolaceae > JAXHMM01. The sequence continues at coordinate 7,292 of CAZGSL010000048.1, forward strand.
AGCCCGAGCCGGAGAAACAGCGCATCAACATCGTGGAGGCGATCCGGCGGACCCTGGAGTATGAGCTGGAGACCAACCCGAAAGTGATGGTTTTCGGAGAGGATGTCGGGGCGAAAGGAGGCGTGCACGCCGCGACCATGGGACTGCAGTCCCGCTTCGGCGAGGAGCGGGTATTTGATACCAGCCTCTCGGAGGAGGGCATCATCGGCCGTTCGGTGGGACTCGCCTACGCCGGGATGATGCCGGTGGCGGAAATTCAGTTTCGCAAGTATGCCGATCCCGCTACCGAACAGCTGAACAACTGCGGGACCATACGGTGGAGGACGGCCAACAAGTTTGCCGCCCCCATGGTTGTCCGCATGCCGGGGGGATTCGCCAAGTGCGGGGATCCCTGGCACAGCATCTGCAACGAGGTGTTTTTCGCTCATGCCGTCGGTTGGCAGGTCGCCTTCCCCTCCAACGCGCAAGACACGGTGGGGCTGCTCCGGTCGGCCATGAGGAGCAACAATCCGACGATCTTCTTTGAACACCGGAATCTGCTTGACGCGAAATATGCGCGGAAACCCTATCCGGGCGACCGCTACGTGGTCCCGTTCGGCCGTGCCCGCCAGCTCCGAGAAGGCGGGGAGATGTCGATTGTAACCTGGGGCGCCATGTGCGAGCGGTGCGAGGAGGCGGCGGACCGTACGGGTATTGATGCGGACGTGCTTGACCTGCGGACCCTCATGCCGTGGGACAAGGAGGCGGTGCTGGAGTCTGTCCGGAAGACCAACCGCTGCCTGATCGTCCACGAAGACACCCAGAGCGCCGGCTTCGGCGCCGAAATAAGCGCGGTCATAGGCAAGGAGGCTTTTACCTATCTTGACGCCCCGGTCGACCGGCTCACCATGCCGGATATCCCCGTTCCGTACAATGTGGACCTGATGAACTCCGTACTGCCCGGGGTCGATGCCATCACCGACCGGATGAAGCGGCTGATGGCATTCTGAAATCCCAGTCGGCCTCACGGGCCGTCCGGCCTGGCGGGTGGAAGCCACATCACATTGAATCGTAAAATGCATGTCATGCCGGTTCCCGCTCCTTTTTCCTTTCATTTTTCCCATCCGACATGAAACTGCGTACCAAGTTACTTCTCAGCTTTTCCTGTGTGATTCTGCTGCTTCTGGGACTCGGTGCGGTCTCCAAGCACATCAACGACCGGGTAAGAGACCGGCTGGTGGAGGAGAGCCGCTCCTCCGTCCAGGAGCTTGAACTGGCCAGCGAGGTCGCCATCCAGCTCTACCGGAGCATGACCAACATCCAGTATCTCCTGGAACAGCGGTATCGCAGCTCCCTGGACGCCGGAATGGTGGAGGACACCGTCACGCTCGACCGCTCCCGCCTCAACATCGAGGAGTCGCTGGGTCGGACCGAAGAGCGGCTGCGGGAGTTCCGGGACCTGCTGGAGGAGCAGGGTGCCTCGGGAGAGGATCCCCTTGTTTCATCCGCTGCCGACTCCGAACCCGCTTCCCTGCAGACCCTGGAGACCGTGACAGAGAACTACCGGACGTATGCCTCCCTGGTGGATCAGCTCCTGGAGCTGTCGGGCGAGTCGCATGCCGACGCCCGGGAATTTTTCACGGTTACGATCGAACCCTATTTCCGAAGCAACCTGCTACCTCGTATCGCGCAGCTCAGGGAGCAGACCAGGACGGGCCTGGACGAAGAGGTTACGGCCCTGAACAGCCGTATGGCCCGGATGAGCCGGTGGCTGGTCTGGGGTACCCTCATCGCCCTCGTGCTCTCCCTGGGACTGGCATGGATGCTCTATCGCTCCATTGCCTCCCCGGTAGGCAAACTGGCGAGAGCCGCGGAGGAGGTGGGCCGGGGGAACCTGGACAAAAGGATCGATATTTCCTCCACCGACGAAATCGGCCAGCTGGGCAGGAGTTTTAACCGCATGGCGGAAAACCTGAGCCGGACGACCGTCTCCAAGGACTATATGGATAATATCATCGAATCCATGGTGGACGCGCTGATCGTCACGGACGGGGAGGGGAAGATACAGAAGGTGAACTCGGCCGCGGCAGAGATGCTGCGCGTAGAGAAGGGGGAAGAGCTGGTGGGGAAGCCCGTGGAGAGCCTGCTGGCGGATGGGGAGGACGCCGACTTCTTCCGCACGCGCGAAGGGGAGTCGCGGGAGACCTGCGAGACGAAATTTCGTGATTCCCGGGGATGGTCCATCCCCGTGAGCCTCTCGAAAGCCCTGATGCGGACCCCGGAGGGGGAAGCCAGGGGTCTGGTCTGCGTGGCCAGCGACATATCGGAGCGGAAGCAGGCGGAACAGCAGGTTGCGCGGTCGCTCAAGGAGAAGGAGATCCTGCTTTCCGAGATCCATCACCGGGTGAAAAATAACCTGGCCGTGATCTCGGGTATGCTGCAGATGCAGATGTGGCAGACCGAGAATCAGACGGCCCGGGACGCCCTGATGGACAGCCAGCTGAGGGTACAGTCGATCGCGCTGGTTCACGAAAAACTCTACCAGAGCGACAATTTTTCCAGCGTGAAATTTGATACCTACGCGAGTGACCTGCTTCGTGCCATCGAGTCCACCTACGAGGAGAGGGGCAGGGAGATCGAGCTGGTTATGGACTTTCAGCCGGTGGTCATGAACATCAACCAGGCTATTCCCTGCTCGCTCCTGCTGAACGAACTGGTGGTGAATGCCTACCGGCACGCCTTCCCGGGAAGAGAGCGGGGGGAGATAGCGGTTAAGGTGTGGAAAGAGGAGCCGATGATACACATACGCGTGAGCGACAACGGGATCGGCCTGCCGGAGAAATTCAGCGTTTCGGGCGACGAAACCATGGGTATGACCCTGCTTAATACGCTTGTGAAGCAGCTGGACGGCGAATTCCAGGTTCAAAACGGGGATGGCGCGATCTTCGAATTTTCGTTCCGGGTGGAGGATGTTTATTAAGTAATTCTATTTTGCGATACCTGCCGCTCAGGATTCCCGTTCGGGCAGTTCGTCCCTGCGGGGTGACTCCTCCAGCTGGTATCCCCACTGTTCCAGCAGCGGCTGCTCCATCTCCTCGTCGCGGTACTCGTCCGGTATGAGGATGGGAATTCCGTAGATCACCGGGAAGTAGCGGCCGCACTCAGGACAGCTCATCAGCGCCTCGAGGATCTCCCCCTCTTCGTCCTCGGTGACCACCTGGATTTCCAGGTCGTTCTGGTCCACCGGACAGCAGAGCTTGTTGAACATCGACCGGGTCATGACGGCTCCTCCTGCAGATGTTCCAGGGAGCGTTTGTATTCGGCGGTGCGTCCGCCGGGGTCGTCCGCTTCCAGGATGCCCGATATGACGGCCACCCCGTTGAAATCCAGCTCCCGCAGCTCCGGCAGCCGCTCCGGTGTGATGCCGCCCGACAGAAAGAGGGGCAGGTCGGTCAGCTCCCGGGCGCGGCGGACGGTTTCGGGGCGGACAATCTCGCAGCCGCTCACGGAAGGGGAGGGGAAGAGGGCGCAGAACGAGATGTAGTCCATCCCGATTTCATCCGCCCACCTGACGGTCTCCAGGCTGTTTTCGCAGGTGACGCCCGCCAGGAACGCCCGCCCTATCTCCCTCCTGATCTCCGGGAAATCGTCGGGAATGTCGTCGAAGTGCACGCCGTCCAGGCCGGTGGATTTCAGCCACTGCCACTCCTCGTTGATGAGTACAGGGGCTCCGTGGTCCCTCGCCAATTCCAGTATATCCTCGATCAGCTGTCGCTTTTCTCCCTCTCCGGCGGATTCCGGCCAGTGATTCCATACCTGAAGCAGGTCTGCCCCGTTCTCCAGGGCCCGCCTTACGTTACCCAGCAGCTCTTCGCGGTCCCCGGAGGGGTCCACCACCAGGTACACGCCGCCGATTTTTTCCGGATCTACGACCATCCCGCCTCCATCGCCTTGAAGTAGGCCCCCCAGTAGGGGTCGCTCTCATCGAAGGAGAAGGATTGCTCCGCATCATCCTCCACCAGGATAAATCCCTCCCGGGCGGGTCTCATCTCCCCAACCACCGCAGCCGGAACGGAGTCCGCTTCCAGCCGCTCCACAAGGCCGTCGGCCCGGTCGTTTGCGACGGAGAGGATCATGGATCCGGCGCCCACGCAGAGCCGGGGATCGATCTCGAAGAGCTCGCAGATGGCGCGGGGCACCTCCCCGACCGGGAGCTTGTCGTCCTGCACGCGGAACCCGCAGCCGGAGGCTTTGGCCATCTCCCAGATTCCCCCCAGCAGCCCGCCCTCCGTCACGTCGTGCATCGCCTTGAGCTGGCTGTTCGGTTCCAGCGCCCTGGCGGCCGCCAGGGCATCCTCCAGCGCGGAGGTGCGGTAAAAATTCTCGCATCCCCTCTCGTGAACCTCCGTCCCGCATTCGTTCCTTACGGTCTCCGGAAAGCTCAGCGCGAGGATCGAGGAGGCCGTCAGGGCGGCCTCTTTGGTGACCACGATCCGGTCGCCCGGCTCCGCCCCGTCGGCCGTTACGATTTCGTCCAATGGCGCCTGCAGGAACATGGTGCCGCCGCCCGGAGTGGTGGACTCCTGTCCGGGGACCTTCGCCGTGTGTCCCCCGGTGATGGAGACCCCGATCTCGTCGCACTGGACGTGAATGTGTTCCCAGTACTCCTCGAAATCCTCCCGGGAGAGTCCGGCGGGCAGGTTGAAGACGAACTGCGCGAACTGGGGGGCAAAGCCGGTAGTGGCCATGTCGTTGGACAGCAGGTGTACGGAGAGCCAGGCCGACTCGCGAAGCCCCAGGGAGGGAATCAGCGAGAGAGGATCGCTGGAGACCGCCAGGCCGTCGCCGTTGCCCAGGTCGATCACGGCGGTGTCCATCCCGAACCTGGGACCTTTGATCACACGGTCGCTTGCCTGGCCGGTCCGTCCCGCGATGATCTCACCGAAAAGGGTGCTGTCGATCTTGCCGGTATGTTCCTCAAAATTGCTCATATCCTGTTCATCGGTCCTCCACGTCGGTCAGTTTAACATGCAGTGCGAAAAAATCCCCCACCGGCACTCCCCAGCGCTGGACCGGGAACCATGTCGGCAGACCCGTGGCGGTCCATTCGATATCGTAAAGCCGTCCCTCCAGCGCTTCGTGGATGGTGGAGATCAGTTTCTTCGGGGTGTAGAAGTGGGCGGTTTCGTAGTAGGGATTCTTCCCGAACAGCTCCTGCACTCTCCGCCGGACCACCTTGGTGGAGTTCCGGTTCATGATCCCGAAAATCATCCCGTAGCGTCCCACGCGGAGCGCTTCGCGGATGACCCTGACGGGGTCGTCGTAGTAGGCGAAGGTGGCGATAAAGGCCAGCGCGTCGAAAGAGTTGTCCTTGAAGGGCATGTGGTGGGCGTCCGCCCATACCAGGTCGCCGTCGAAGTGCCTGTTGCCCTCCGCCAGCATGAAGGGGGAGAGGTCCGCCCCGGTCGCCTCGATGCCGATCTCTTCCCACCAGCGTGTAAAGCGGGTGGTACCGCAGCCATACTCCAGGAGCGTCTCCACCCGCTCGTCTTTCTGGATCAGCTCGGCGAGCACCTTTTTCTGCCAGATCTCGGCCCGCTTGTAGCGCCCCTCGTAGTAGTCCTCGTACACCTCGGTATGCTCGCGGTTGAAGAACCACTCTTCGCGGTCCTGCCACCGTTCGATCTTTTTGGTGGCCAGGCTGAAATTTTTCTTCTG
>CAZGSL010000049.1:0-11977 GCA_964528445.1 uncultured Balneolaceae bacterium
GAGGATAACCAGTATCATGGGCTGTGTGGAGGGTTGGCTGACATTCGTCCGGGGCAGATCAAGATCACTCCCGCATCAGTTTCTTGTACTTGATCCGGTGGGGCTGGTCGTCCTTGATGCCCAGCTGCTCCCGCCGGAACTCCTCGTACTCGGCGTAGTTCCCTTCGAACCAGCGGACCTGGCTCTCCCCTTCGAAGGCAAGCATATGGGTGGCCACGCGGTCCAGGAACCAGCGGTCGTGGGAGATGATTACCGCACAGCCGGCGAAATCGAGCAGCGCCTCCTCCAGGGCCCGCAGGGTATGCACGTCCAGGTCGTTGGTGGGCTCGTCCAGCAGCAGCACGTTGGCGCCCTCCTTCAGGGTCTTGGCCAGGTGGACGCGATTTCGCTCGCCCCCGGAGAGCTCGTCCACTTTCTTCTGCTGGTCGCTGCCGCTGAAATTAAAACGGGCCACATAGGCGCGCGAATTCACCTCGCGGCTGCCCAGCTTGACGGTCTCTTTTCCGCCTGAGATCTCCTCCCAAATGGAGTTGGAGGGGTCCAGGGGGCGCTTCTGGTCTACGTACCCCAGTTCCACGGTGTCGCCCAGGCGAAACTCCCCGCTGTCGGGCTCCTCCTGCCCCGCAATCATTTTAAAGAGGGTGGTCTTGCCCGCCCCGTTGGGGCCGATTACCCCCACGATGCCCCCCGGCGGCAGGCTGAAATTCATATCCTCAAACAGCAGGCGGTCGTCGTAACCTTTGGAAACGTTATCGGCCTCGATGACGATATCTCCCAGCCGGGGTCCGGCGGGAATAAAGATCTCCATATCCTCCCTCCGTTTACGCCGCTCATCCGACAGCAGCTCCTCGTACTTGTTGATGCGGGCCTTGCTCTTCGAGCGCCGCCCCTTGGGATTCTGCCGGATCCACTCCAGCTCCTGGGCCAGGGTTCTCTGCCGCCTGGACTCCTGCTTCTCCTCATCCTCCAGGCGCTGCTTCTTCTGCTCCAGCCAGGAGCTGTAGTTGCCCTCAAAGGGGATGCCCTCGCCGCGGTCCAGCTCCAGTATCCAGCCGGCCACGTTGTCCAGGAAGTACCGGTCGTGGGTGACGGCAATCACCGTCCCCTCGTAGCGGTCCAGGTGCTGCTCCAGCCAGGCGACCGACTTGGCGTCCAGGTGGTTGGTGGGCTCATCCAGCAGCAGCACGTCCGGCTTCCGAAGGAGGAGGCGGCAGAGGGCCACGCGGCGGGTCTCTCCGCCCGACAGCACGTCCACCGGCGTATCCCCCGGTGGCGTGCGTAGCGCCTCCATTGCCTGCTCCAGCTTGCTGTCGAGGTCCCATGCCCCCGCCCGCTCGATCTTCTCCTGGAGCTTCTCCTGTTTGTCGATAAGCTTTTCGTAATCGGCGTCAGGCTCCCCGAAGGCGGCGTTCACCTCCTCGTATTCGTTCAGCAGGTCGATGGTCTCCTGCACGCCCTCCTCCACAATGTCGCGGACGGTCTTGCCCGTTTCCAGCTTCGGCTCCTGGGGAAGCATCCCGAAGGTAACCCCTTTCTGCCGGCTGACGTTGCCCAGGTACTCCTCGTCCTCTCCCGCGATAATACGCAGCAGGGTGCTTTTGCCGGAACCGTTGTTTCCGAGCACGCCGATCTTGGCGCCGTGGAAAAATGAGAGGTGAATATCCTTCAATACCTGGTGGTTGGGCTTGTAGATCTTGCTCACCCCAACCATGGAGAAAATCACTTTTTGGTCAGACACGTATGGAACTTTTAAATGATGATTTGCGAACAGCCAAAAGTTAAGGAATTGGGAGAAGCCAAACCCAATCAGATGAGTGGTTTCCCACCTGAACTTTATTCTTCTCCGCAAACTACATGATACCCGCACCGCCCTGCCGCTGTAAACGTGTCCCCCGGGAGACTTCTACGCTCCCTATTGTCACACACGAAAATCCATAAAAAAAATAAAAATAGGTTTTCCGGCTGAGATCCCTTACATTGGTACTGTTATCTTTAATTCCCCACCTGGAGTTGAGAGTAATCTTTGAAACGACGCGTTTACGCCCCTCTTTCTAAGTGAAACCCACCCTGGGTGGCCCAAATACACAGTACAGTAATGAAACAAGGAAAAGTTAAGTTTTTCGATACCCAAAAAGGATTCGGCTTTATTCAACCCGATGACGGGGGTAAAGATGTATTCGTTCACCGCAACAACGTCGAAAACCTGGGTTACAACCAAGGTTTGGAAGACGGCGAAGCAGTTGAATTTGAAGTGGAAGAGACTCCTAAAGGTCTGAGCGCAATCAACGTGAAGAGTCTGGACTACAAATAGACTTCTGCTTCAGGAAGTTTAAAAAAACAGCCCTGTTCGCCCGGTTACCCGGGTGAACAGGGTTTTTTTATGCCTTGAATTTTTCGGAGCCCTCTGGGAATCCGGCTCCCCGGCATTGCAGGTCAGGAACGAGCGGCGGGGCTTATACCCCGGACGTTACAACTCCTTTCGGTAGGTACGGCGGCGCTTGTGAAGGGTACTGTCGTAACTGTTCCAGAGCGCCTGAACCGCCTTGTTCTCCTCCAGCTCCGGGTTGGTCTCCACCTCCTCGATCCCGTGGCGGTTGAACACCTCGTTCATCTCCTTGAATATGATGGCGGTGATGCCCTTGTTCTGCAGCTCCGGCTTGATGCCGATCAGGTAGAAATCCGCCCGGCTGCTGAAATAGCGTGCCTTCATCAGGTGGAACCAGCCGAAGGGGAAAAGCTTCCCTCCCGCTTTCTGCAAAGCGCGGGCAAACGAAGGCATGGTGATAGCAAACGCCACCAGGTTCCCGTCGCTGTCGGCCACGCAGATGATAAACTCCGGGTGGAGATAGCGGAAGTATTTCTCCTTGTAATACGCGACCTGTTCGGGCTGGATGGGCACGTAGGTATCCAGACCGCTGTAGGTTTTGTTGATCAGGTCGAACATTTCGTCGGCGTGTTTCAGTATCTCCCGCTTGCTGGTAAAGCGGACGATGTGAAGGTCGTTTCTCTCCATGATCAGGTTGGAAAACTTGCGGACTTTCTCGGAGGGTCCCTCCTTGGGAATCTTGATCTTGAATTCCACCCACTCGTTGGCCTTCTCAAATCCCAGTTCCTCCAGGTGTTCCCGGTAATAGGGCGGACTGTACCAGGTAATCATGGTATTCAGTTCCTGGAATCCCTCCACCAGCATCCCCGCCTTGTCCATGTTGGAAAAGCCCGTAGGGCCCTCCATGTATTCCAGTCCCTCCTCGCGGCCGATCTCCCGCACTTTGTCCAGCAGCGTCCGCGTCACTTCCAGATCGTCTATTGCGTCAAACCAGCCGAACCGTAACTTGGATTTCTGAAGGTCTTCCACCTCCAGATGATTCACAATGGCGGCGATGCGTCCCACGGGACGCCCGTTGTCGTAGGCCATGAAGAGCCTCGCTGCCGCGTGACGGAAAATAGGATTTTTATCACGGTCAAAAATCTCCAGCTCCTCCTTCACCAGGGGAGGCACCCAGTAGGGATTGTCTTCAAACAGGGAGAACGGGAATCTGACGAACGACCTCAACCCGGACTTCGTGGTTACCTCGTGGACATCAATCATATGGAATAACGTTGTTCTAGGCCTAAAAAGAGTCCCTGCGTGGCAAGGACAGACGGCGCCGACAGCTTAAGTATATATTAGCCAATTAGCCATGCAGGCACAATTTTTTGACAAAATTGTCATATGTGGTCAATAAAATATATTATTACGGTCCGTAGCCGCCCTGCCGGTTGCCTTCGTACGAGTCAACCTCCAACAAGTTTTAAGATCCATGATGACCGCCTCCTGCTCCCTCTCCCGGAAACTGCTGAAATTCCCCCTCACCCTGATCCTGGCCCTCTTCCTGTTCGGATCCGTCTCCACCGTTGAGGCCCAGGTGCCCGCTCCGGAGGATATCTTCGGCTTCCAGGTGGGAGCGGATTACGAGCTGGCATCCTACCCGCAGATGATGGAATATTATGAAAAGCTGGACCAGGCGAGCGACCGGGTTCAGATGGTAAACATCGGCGAATCTACCATGGGACGCCCGATGGTCCTGCTCATCATCTCCAGTGAGGAGAACATGCAGCAGATAGACCGATATCGTTCCATCAGCGAACAGCTCTCCCGTGCGCGCCTTGACCAGGATAAAGCCGAACAGCTGGCGGAGGAGGGCAAGGCCGTTATCTGGCTTGACGGCGGTATGCACGCGACCGAAATGGCCCACGGCCAGATGACCTCCGAGCTGGCCTGGAAAGTGGCGACGGAAGAGACCGATGAGATGCAGCGAATCAGGGAAAACGTGATCACCCTCATCATGCCCATGATGAATCCGGACGGGCTGGAAATTGTGAGGGACTGGTACATGCAGACCGTCAAAACCCCCTACGAGGATTCCAGTCCCCCGTGGCTCTACCAGAAGTACGTAGGACACGACAACAATCGCGACTGGTTTATGAACAACATGGTGGAGACCCAGAACGTCAACCGGGTGCTCTACCACGAGTGGTATCCCCAGGTCGTCTATAACCATCACCAGACCGCCCCCTGGTGGACGCGGATTTTCCTCCCCCCCTTCTCCGATCCGGTGAATCCCAATATTCATCCGGGCGTAACCGCCGGCGTCAACATGGTGGGCTCGGCCATGTCCCAGCGTTTCGCGCTGAAGGATATGCCCGGCTACGTGTCGGACAACAGCTACACCATGTTCTGGAACGGCGGAGGCCGGACGGCGCCCTACTACCACAACATGATCGGGATTCTCACCGAGGTGGCGCATCCCACGCCCACACCCGACCATTACGATCCGGAGGAGATGCCGGAACGCATCGGCAGCGGTATCCCGACGGACGGCACCGATATCTTCTATCCCGATCCCTGGCAGGGGGGCGATTCCCACTTCCGTGACGCCGTGGAGTATATGATCCAGGGATCCATGGCGGTGCTCGACCTGGCCGCCGAGCGTAAAACGGAGTTCCTGATGAACATCTACAACATGGGGCGCGACGCGATCGAATCGGGCGAGGAGGGCAATCCCTACGCCTACCTCATCCCCCGGGAGCAGTGGGACGAGGGCGAGGCGACAAACCTGGTTAACGTATTGATGCAGGACGGCATTGAGATTCATGAGGCCGACGCCTCCTTCTCGGCCGGCGACACCACCTATCCCGCGGGCACCTGGGTGATCGAGACTGCCCAGGCCTACCAGCCGATGGTCAAGGACATGCTGGAGCCGCAGAACTATCCCACCCGCTACCAGTATCCCGGCGGTCCGCCGGACCCGCCCTACGACCTGGCGGGATGGACCCTTCCCATGCAGATGGGCGTGGAGGTGGACCGCATCGATTCCACCTTCGACTACCGGGGAACCCAGCTTACGGAGCTGCAGGAGCCGCAGCCCGGGGAAATTGCCGGGGAGAGCGATTACGGATTCGTACTCTCACACAAACCCAACTTCAGCGCGCGTGCGATGAACCGGCTGCTGGATGAGGGGCACACAATCTACTGGACCCGCGACACGCTCAGCCAAGGCGGCAGCCTGTACGAGCCCGGATCCATCATTGTCGAGAACGGCCGTCAGACGAGCCAGGCCGTGACCTCGATAGCACAGGAGATGGGACTGGATTTCCAAGGGCTCTCCGACGAACCGGAGGTCACCTTGTATGAGGTTCAGAAACCGCGGATCGGCCTCTACAAGTCGTGGGACGCCTCCATGGACGAGGGATGGACCCGATGGATGCTCAAGGAGTATGAGTTTGACGTGGACACCCTCCACAACCGCAACATCCGCCGCGACGATCTCTCGCAGTATCACGCCATCATTCTGCCCGACCAGAGCCCGGACGACATCCTCCATGGGGAGGATCCGGACGACCTGCCGGAAAAGTACGTTGGCGGGATCGAGCTCGAGGGCATCCAGGCCCTGCGGGAGTACGTAACAGGCGGGGGAACGCTGCTCTCCTTCGACTCGGCCAGCGACCTGCTGATCGAACAGTTTCTGCTTCCCGTGGAAATCGAGACGGAAGGGACATCCAGCACCGAATTTTTCATCCCCGGCTCGCTGATCCGCGCCACGGTCGACAACACCCACCCGATGGCCTACGGCATGCAGCCGGAAGTGGCCGCCTCCTTCTCGCACAGCCGCGCCTTTTCGGTGGACTGGCCCGAGAGCGATGAGGATGAGGAGCTGGTGATTCCCCCTCCCCCCATCGACTCTCCCGTCCGGTACGCGGAAGAGGAGCTGCTGATGAGCGGCTGGGCCCTGGGCGAGGATCAATACCTGGCCGGGGAGTCCGCCATGATGAACATACGCTTCGGTGAGGGGAACCTGGTGATGTACGCTTTCCGACCCCAGTTCCGAGGCCAGCCGAGGGGCACCTACAAGCTGATCTTCAATCCGCTGTTCATCAGCACCATGGAGGACGATTTTGTGGAATACGAAACACCGGTCCGCCTCCCTGACCGCATGGAGGAGTAAAAGACGGCCTCCTGCCTCGCGCTGACCGGGGAATCCGCCCCCGGTCCTCCGTCAACGCCAGAATACTTCTTTGGCCGGCCATAAATTTAGCTTTGGCTAAAAAATATTTTTTTATAAGTTAACCGCTTATTGATTCAACCGACAATAAGCGGTGGCAGCCATGCTAGGCGAGAAATTCTCCAGAAAGTTTTTCCTCAAATCGGGCCTTCTTGCAGGGGCCGGAACCATGCTGGGTTCCCTGCTCTGGGGCGGCAGTTCCTCCTCTTCCCAGCAATACGCCGAAGACGGACCTCCCCACGAGGGTATCGACCACGGGGGGATGACAACGGTAGGAACCGTGGATCACGATCGGAACGGTTTCCATCCCCACGATATGCTCACCGACTGGGAGACCGGAGAGGTCTCCACCCTGCCCGGGGGACAGACACTTCGGGAGTTCCGGATCGCGGCGGTGGACAGGGAGATTGAGATCGCGCCGGGCGTCTATTTCCCGGCATGGACCTACAACGGGACGGTCCCCGGACCCACCCTGCGGTGTACGGAGGGAGAGCGGATTCGCGTACATTTCAACAATTCCGGCTCCCATCCCCATACCATTCACTTTCACGGCATTCACTCGGCGTCCATGGACGGCATCCCCGGCGCGGGCCCGGGCATGATCCATCCGGGCGAATCGTTTACCTACGAATTTGACGCCCTGCCGTTCGGCTGTCACCTCTACCACTGCCACTCCACCCCGCTCAAGCGGCATATTCACAAAGGGCTCTACGGGGGATTCATCATCGATCCGGATCCGCAGCGTCATCCCGAATACCGCGACGCCGCCCGTTCGCGTCTGCTGGGGTCGGCCGAAAACGAGGAGTGGCAGGAGATGGTGATGGTCATGAACGGCTTCGACACCAATTTTGACGGCGACAACGAGATCTATGCCGCCAATACGGTGGCCTTCGCCTATCAGCATGAGCCGATTCCGATAGAACGCGAACGCCCGGTACGTGTTTACCTGATCAACGCTACCGAATTCGACCCCGTCAACTCCTTTCACCTGCATGCCAATTTCTTCGACTTTTACGATCACGGGACCACCCTCTATCCCTCCCGGGAGACCGTGGACACCGTGATGTTCTGCCAGGCGCAGCGGGGCATCCTGGAGTTCGATTTCAACGGCTTCGAGCCGGGCAGCTACATGTTCCACGCCCACCAGTCGGAGTTCGCGGAGCTGGGATGGATGAGCCTGTTCGACGTACAACCCGGAAAACAGGAGACATGATGAAATCCTACGCCGAAAAACTCCCCAAATGGTTCTGGGCTGTCGTGCCCCTGGCCCTGCTGGCGGGGTCGGTCGTCCTCTTCCTCTCCACCGATCCCCTGGACCCGCTCGGGGTGACCGCTCCGCCCGCCGAAGAACTGGCGGTGGAGCAGACCAAGCTGGACGACAACGGCATCCACCTGAAAGTACGGGCCTATGGTTCCGAACCGATGAACATCGCCCAGGTGATGGTCGACGAGGCCTACTGGAACTTCCACAAGGAGCCCGCCGGACCCATGCCACGCCTCTCCGGCGCCTGGATCACCATTCCCTACCCGTGGGTACAGCACGAGCTCCATGAGATCACTCTCATCACCAATACGGGCATTACCTTCTCCCATACCATCGAAGTAGCCCAGGCCACTCCCGAGTGGTCCTTTTACCGGGTGGCGGCCTTCATCCTGCTGGGCATCTACATCGGTGTGATACCGGTGGGGCTGGGACTGATGTTCTATCCCTACCTGAAAACCCTGGGATCCCGCGGCATGCAGTTCCTGCTGGCCCTTACGCTGGGACTGCTGATCTACTTGCTCCTGGACACCTTTATGGAGGGACTGGAACTGGCCGGAGAGACCGCATCCGTTTTCGAGGGCGGACTGCTGGTCTGGCTGGTCACGGGGCTCTCCTTCATGGCCATATTCGCGGTGGGACGCCGCGGCGGACGTGTGCCGACGGGACTCTCCCTGGCCACCTACCTCGCCCTGGGCATCGGGCTGCACAACCTGGGCGAAGGACTGGCCGTGGGGGCGGCCATGGCTTCGGGCGAGGCCGCCCTGGGCTCCTTCCTGGTCGTCGGATTCGTGCTCCATAATATTACCGAGGGCATCGGGATCGCCGCCCCGCTCCTGAAGAGAGAGACAAAACTGCTCACGTTCGCCGGACTCACCCTGCTGGCCGGCCTTCCGGCCGCGGGAGGCACCCTGCTGGGGGCCTTCTCCTACGCGCCGCAGTGGGGCGCCGTGCTCTTCGCCGTGGGCGCGGGCGCCATCCTGCAGGTCATCGTGGAGATCGGCCTCTATTTCTACCGGGAGACCGGTGCGGACGAGGTGCTCTCGGTCCCCAACATGGCTGCCTTCGTACTGGGCATCGCCGTCATGTACGGCACCGCGCTTATCGTAACGGTCTGACCCCGCCGCACTCTTATTTGAATTTAAGCGGCAGATCCCCCACCTTTCCATTTCTTATTTATCATCAACTCACCAGACTCCGCCATGCATTCTAGGAACCTGTTTCGCTCTCTCCTCTTCACCCTGATGACCGCCGGACTGCTGGCGGCCTTTCCCGGCACGGCCCCGGCCCAGTCGGGAGCGTCTGTCAACATCGTTAACCGTCCCGCTCTTGACTCGCTCTTCAAGGATATGGATTTCCGTCCGGTAGGGCCTACACGCGGGGGACGTGTTACGGCGGTAGAGGGTCACCGTTCCCACCCCGCCACTTTCTACATGGGCGGCGCGGGGGGCAGCGGCGTATGGAAAACCGACGACTACGGCCAGAACTGGGAAAATATCAGCGACGGACACGGCTTTTTGAGTACCTCCATCGGGGCCATCGAAGTAGCCGATTCCGATCCAAAGACCATCTACGTAGGCACAGGAACCGACGGGATACGGGCCAATGTCACCACCGGACGCGGCATGTACAAATCCAGCGACGCCGGGGAGAACTGGGAGTTTATCGGCCTGGAGGAGGCCGGGCAGATCGGGGCCGTAGAGGTGCATCCCGAAAATCCCGAGCGGGTCTTCGTGGCGGCCCTCGGCCATCCTTTCGGGAACAACCCGCAGCGAGGTGTGTTTCGCTCCACCGACGGGGGGGCGAACTGGGAGAAGGTGCTGTTCGCATCGGACTCCACCGGGGCCATCGACCTGGAGCTCCATCCCACCAATCCCGATATCATATACGCCTCCCTCTGGCGGGCCGAACGGAAACCGTGGACCATCATCAGCGGAGCCGCCTCGGAAGACGGCATCTACCGATCCACCGACGGGGGGGATTCCTGGGAACGCATCAGCGACGGACTGCCGCAGGGGCTGATCGGGAAGATTGACTTCGCTGTCAGTCAGGACGCGCCCGATCGCGTCTACGCCCTGGTGGAGGCCCCGGAGGAGGAAGAGGGTCTCTACCGGTCGGACGACCGCGGGGAGAGCTGGGAACTGGTGAACAGTTCCGGCGGCATCATGAGCCGGCCCTTCTACTTTACGAATATCGAAGCCGACCCGCAGGACGCCGATATCGTGCATGTGGGGAACGTACAATATTACGTCTCCACCGACGGGGGCGAGGAGTTCGACCGGCGACAGGTTACCCACGTCGACGTGCACGATTTCTGGTTCAACCCGGACAACAGCGATATTCAGATCCAGGGCAACGACGGGGGCGCCACCGTATCCAGGGACGGCGGAGAGACCTGGTCCACCCAGATGAACCAGAACACCGCCGAACTCTATACGCTGAACATCGACGACCGTTTCCCCTACTGGCTGTACGCGGGACAACAGGACAACTCCACCATTTCGGTGCCCAGCCTTCCGCCGGCCGACAATTCTGTGGTCGGCGACGAGGGCGTCTGGCAGGCGGTCGGCGGCTGCGAAACCGGCCCCGCGGTTCCCAAGATGGGACAATCCGCCATCATTTTCTCCAACTGCAAGGGTCGCTTCGGCAAATACAACGCCAATACGGGACAGGAACAAAACTACTGGGTCGGCGGACAGTATATGTATGGGCGGAATCCCGCCGAACTGGAGTATCGTTTTCAGCGGGTGGCCCCCATTGAAGTCTCCCCTCACAATTCCGAGGAGGTATTTCACGGATCCCAGTTCCTGCACCGCACGATGAACGGCGGGGAGTCGTGGGCCACCATCAGCCCGGACCTGACCGCGTTCAAGCCGGAGTACCAGATGCCCAGCGGGGGTCCCATCACCCGGGATATCACCGGTGAGGAACACTACAGCACCCTCTACTCCATCGAGGTCTCCAACACCGAACGCAACGTCATCTGGACGGGGGCCAACGACGGACCCGTACACGTGACCCGCAGCCGCGGCGCGAACTGGACGGACGTTACGCCGGAGGAGCTGCCGCCCAACGGGCGTGTGGACGCCATTGCCTCCTCCCACCACCGCAGCGGCAAGGCGTACATCGCGGTGCACCGGAGATTTCTGGACGATTTCGACCCCTACATTTTCCGCACCGAGGATTACGGGGAGAGCTGGGAGCTTCTCACACCCGGCGACAACGGGCTGCCTTCGGGACATCCCGTCCGGGTGGTTCGGGAGGATCCCGACCGGGAGGGCCTGCTCTACGCCGGCACCGACTGGGGGCTCTTTGTCTCTTTTGACGACGGGGAGAACTGGGAACAGCTGAAAGCCGGACTGCCCAACACGCCCATCACCGACATCAGGGTGCACCGGAAAGACCTGGTACTCTCCACAATGGGACGGGGTTTCTGGATACTGGACAACCTGACACCCCTGCACCAGATGACCTCCTCGACTATCTCCGAAACGCGCCATCTCTACAAGCCGAGGGAGGCTTATCGCATGCGGTACTGGGGAGGATTCGGGGGCGGCGTGCCCCAGTTCATCCAGGCGGGCGCGATGATCGACTTCAATCTCGCCGATTCGCCGGATGAGCCGGTCACCTTGGAAATTCTCAACGACAGCGACGAGGTGATCCGCACCTTCGCCGGCGTCACGGAAAATTACGACAGGCCCCAGGAGGAGCAGGATCCGGCGCGGGTGATGATGACCCCTGACGGGCCGCCACCTGCCATACCGGACACCATCGAAGTGCTGGGGGGACACAACCGCTTTGTATGGGATCTGCGTTACCCGGGCGACACCGTCCCTTCCGAGTCGGCCGGCGAGTACTTCGGCGTCGGATCGGGTCCCATGGTACTGCCCGGCACCTACAAGGTGCGGCTCTCCGCGGGCGAATGGAGCCAGACCGAGACCTTTCGGGTCAACATGGATCCCCGGGTGAAAGAGGCCGGGGTGACCATGGACGACCTGGAAGCCCAGCTTGAGCTCAATCTCGCGATGCGCAATACGATCGGCCGTGCCAACCGCCTGGAGGCCGAAGTGGAGGCCGCGCAGGAGGATATCCGGAGCCGCGTTGAGGAGGGAACGCTCCAGGAGAGCGACGCCGATCCCCTGCTGGAAGAGCTCGACCGGATCCATTCGGAGCT
>CAZGSL010000050.1:0-3466 GCA_964528445.1 uncultured Balneolaceae bacterium
CTTCGGTAATCACCCGGTAGGTGCGGTCGGCTTCCGGATGGAATGTGTCAAAATCGAGCTGGTTCTTGACGATCATCAGCACCGCCAGGCAGATGGTGATGCTGAGGGTCAGCCCGGCGATGTTGATCACCGAGAAGAGCTTGTGCCTGCGAATGTTGCGGAAGGATATTTTGATGAAGTTCCAGAGCATAATGCCGGATCCGGTTTGTCCATTTTGTTCCATGGAACAGAGTACAAAATGCGTGCCACCGCATGCTGTCCCCATACACGCCGCCAAAGCGGGAGAGGGTGTCCGCTGACGTACACCGGATGTCCGGTTTAATACAGAAAGGCACCCGGCTCACCGGCTCCACGGCGGCACGATCTCGTTCATTCGGGCATAGGCGATGGATTGTCCCACGTGTTCGCTCATGTGTGTGACGAGCTGCATCAGCACCGCCTGACCGTTTACCGTCTGCCCGTAGAGCTGGGCCTCCTCGCTGAATTTTGAGTCCGGCATCTGCCCGACCGACTGCTGCACGTGCTGGATGGAGCGCTTCAGGATGTCCACCACCGCTTCCTTGCCGGTGATGGATTCCATATTCTCCACGTCCACATCCTCCGGGGCGGGAATGCCCAGGTTGTTCTCGAGGTAGTAGTAGTTGTACCGGGCGATATGCGTGTACACCTCCTCTACGGAGTAGACGCCTTCCATGGGACGCCAGTCGTAGAGGTCGGCCGGCATGGCTTCGGCAAGCTGCAGGACCCGCGAGGCGTACTGGAAGTGCCGGTCGAACTGGCTGCGGAAGTTGTTCCCGTCGTCCTGCGCGACGGCAGGCAGCGATCCGAAGGAGGTCAGTAGGAGCAGCGCGCCGAGGATGATCGATAACTTTTTCATGACCGGGAATTTGATTCGTAAGTACAGGCAATGTAGCACACGGGGTAGGTAGACCGCAAGAGAAACTCTTTCGGATCCGCTTGCCGGGGTTTCGCTTAGGAATTTACGAGCAAAAATTTCAACTTTCGGTCACGCTCCATTTTTAACTATTCCAGATATACTCCCATGCTTGAAAAGCTGGCCGACGCGTTCCTGATGGAAATGGATGCATTCGTTGATTTTTTTCCCCGGCTGCTGTTCGCATTGGTAGTTGCGGGCCTCATCTACGTGGCGGGACGGATGGCGTCGGCGGGAGTCGCCCGCCTCCTCAAGCGTAGCACCATGCCGGGTGCCTACCACTCCTATTTTGGGAAACTGACTCGGGGGATATTCATCTTTATCGCCTTTGTCATTTTCCTGAACCTGATCGGTTACTCCGGCCTGGCCGCCAGCCTGGTGGCGGGCGGGGGACTGACGGCCGTGATGCTGGGCTTCGCGTTCAAGGATATCGGGGAGAATTTCCTGGCGGGATTCTTCCTGGCGTTCAGCCGGCCCTTCAATACCGACGACCTGATAGAGAGCGAGGGCATACAGGGGAGGGTGAAGAGCATCCAGCTTCGCCATACCCACATCCGAACCAGCGACGGATGCGACGTCTTCGTGCCCAGTGCCCAGCTCTTTACGCGCCCCCTGCGCAACTACACACTTGACGGGCTTCGGCGGGGCAATTTTACGGTGGGCATCGACTACGGCGACGACGTCCAGGCGGCGGGAGACCTGCTCCTGGAGGTGGCCAAAAGTACCGCCGGCGTGCTCTCCGAGCCCAAACCCTCTATCCATATCCGGGGATTCGATCCCAATTTCGTGGAACTGCAGGTCTTCTTCTGGATCAATGCGAAAGAGCAGGAGGCCAACCTCACCGCCGTCCGTTTCCGCCTTATGAATAAGTGCCGCGAGGCTCTTCTCGAAAACGGCTACACCTTCAGCTCCAGCGTCTCCACCAACGTGGATATGCTGCCGGTCGATGTCAGCCTGCGTCGGGAGGAGGGGGGAGAGTGAGCAGTCAGCACTCCCGCGTCAACTGCTGCGGCAAGGTACGGCTCAGGAGATGCCCAGAAGATAGGCCGCTCCGATGCCCACCGATATGGAAAGGGCGAAACTGAGCAGGGTGCCGATCAGTATATATTCTGCCTCCTTGCGGTCCCGGTCGCCTTCAAGTCTGCCGCTGAAACGAAAGATCGATTTGGCGGCGATCAGGAAACCGATCGCCCCGTACTGGTTCATCAGGATAAACGTCAGGATCAGGAAGCGCTCGGCACGCCCGATCCACATCCCCGCATTGCCCAGTCCCCTGATCCGGTCGCGGTCTCCCTCGATCAGCTCCTGCTGCCACCGGTCGGTAATGAGGGCCACAAGATAGCCGAAGGGCCAGATGACGATAATATAACTGACCGCCACAATCCAAAAAGGGGCGGAGGAGAGCAAATCCTCCATCAGGACAAGGCCCTGGTCTCCCAGTCCGCCGTACCAGGTCCAGCCGGCCAGGATCGTGGCCAGGTGTCCGAGCTGATCCATTACAAAGAAGCGGGCCTTGTCGGGACGGGAAATCTTCCACCGGTCGATGATGAGATGAGTCACCCCGATAAACAAGGGGAGTCCGACGTGAGTCCAATCCCCCAGCAGAAGCCAGGTCAGCACCGCAACGCTGCAGGTATGGTAGTAGAGATGGGGTCCGGCGAGCCCGTCCCTGCGTTTTCTCTCGATCCAGCTCCGGGGCTGAAGCAGGAAATCGGCCAGAAGATGGGCCGCCAGAAGCTTCAGTAGAATTATCGTTTCAGCCGGTCCGATCATGCGGAAATCTTTGATTTCAGTACGGCGCGATAGCGTTCCAGGAACCGTTCGACGGCTGTCCATCCGGCTCCCTTCACCCGGTAATGTACGGCGGCCTGGGAAATTCCCAAATTACGGCCGATCTCCTTGCGGGAACGTCCCCCGAGCAGCGCGCACACCACCTCCGCCTGGCCGGGCGACCACTTGGCGATCACCGCATCCAGCAGCGCCGCCTGGGTATTGAGCTCCTCGTCGATCTCCTCCCAGGGGGTGGCCAGCCGCAGCCGCCGGTCGCCCTTCATATCGTCCAGCAGGGGGCCGGAACGGCGGTAGGCCTCCCCGGTGCCTTCGGAGACCCGTTCGGGGAGATTTTCGAGGGTGCCGATACCGATGGCGGTGCGGGCATCCCAGTTGACGGGGGCATCGTCCGGCTGATCCATGCGCAGGGTGGAGCGGATAACCAGGCTGGCTTCAAGGGCACGGGAGGGATCTTTCACAAGTCCCTGGAAACTGTCCCCCCGGTAGATCTCAAATCCGGCCGGTTCCAGCAGCTCGTCCACCGCCGCAAAAGCTTCTTTCAGGATCTCCAGCATCCGCTGCCGGTGCTCGGGGGACAGTTTGGAGGAGTCCACCAGGTCACCCGTCAGTACGGCATAGAAGTCGTTTCCAGGCATGGATTTCGGCTTTTGCATAAATATAAGCCATAAGACTTAAAAATCAAATATTAATATTATAAACTTAAATTATTACTTTTTAAGTGGGGTAGGAGGATGGAGAGGG
>CAZGSL010000050.1:3566-6993 GCA_964528445.1 uncultured Balneolaceae bacterium
GGAGAGGGCTTACCCACAAGTTTTCCACAAAGTTATCCACATTCAGCCGTCAAGCCACCCAAAGTCGTCGGTCCGCGGAAATGCGGTCATGACCTCCTGCATCTCCCGGGGCGGGGTTCCGAGCTTACGGCTTTTCAGGTTGAGCCAGGCGCCCTCCACCGTAATCACGGCCGCTTTTTCTCCGTCTCCGCGAAAGATCTCATGCACGATGGTCCACCGGCTGCCGTCTTCTCGCATGGCTTGTACGGCGCAGGTAACGGTGATTTTGTCCGACAGCATCACCTCTTTCAGAAAGCGGGTCTCCTCCCGGAAGAGGATCGGTCCAAGGCCCATCTCCGCTATGCGGTCCACCGGAAGCTCGTGATCCGCGAACATCGAAACACGCGATTGGGCCGCGTAGTCGTTGTAGACCGTGTGCCGCATGTGACGGTTGGGGTCCATGTCGGCCCAGATCACTTCGTAGGTTTGTGAATAGGGTTTCATGGAGGAAAGATAATAACTACGACATGATGTTGCTGCTGGATCCCCGCCGGAGCTGTTTCTGAAAGGAGAAGGTTATTTCGGTGCCATCGTCGGTATTCATTTCGTACTCTGCTTCAAGCTGGCTGATAAGCGTTTCGACAATGGTGTAGCCCATGGACTGCTCCTCCTGGTGCTGGAAATCCTCCGGGATACCGACGCCGTTGTCTTTCACCGTGGCGACGATCCGGTCGTCTTTCTCCTTCAGCCGGATCTGTATTGTACCCGGCTGTTGATCCGGGAAGGCGTGCTCCACGGCGTTGGAAATCAGTTCGTTGAGGATCAGCGCACATGGTACGGCCTGGTTCACGTTGAGGGTAATATCCTCGCAGGCCAGATCCAGGGTGATGCGGTCCATCGCGTCGATGGTCTGGGTAATGGTGGAGGCCAGCTCATCGATGTAGACCCGGAAATTGATCTTCGAAAGGGACTCCGCCTGATAGAGCTTCTCGTGGATGAGGCCCATGGAGTGAATCCGCATCTGGCTGTTGGCGAGAATCTTGTTCAGCCACTCGTTGTCCGACTGCATGCGCTGCAGCTCCAGAAGGCTGGAGACCACCGCCAGGTTGTTTTTGACCCGGTGATGAATCTCCTGCAGCAATACGTCCTTTTCCCGGAGCGATTGCTTGATGCGCTCCTCCACGAGTATCCGGTCGATCTGCAGGGAGATATTGTCCGCCAGCGTGTCGATCAGCTGGCGCTCCTCCTCGAGAAACGCGCTGCCTTCGACGACCGGCCGGGGTTCCAGGTATGAGACCCGAATTTCCAGGGGTTTGTCTTCTATCCGCTCGCTGCGGGCCGAAAGCGTCCACGGCGTCTCCGTATAGTTGTCTGTTTCGTACGTTTTCCCGTCGAATCGGATGGAGGCCTCGGCGATCTCCGGATACTGCCATCCTTCCGGGAGGTAGCCGACCGCTTTCTCCAACAGCTCCTCCACGCTGAGTCCTCGTTCGGTCAGGCTGGAGACCTGATAGAGGCAGTTTTGTTCCTTCACCCGCTCGCGGAGCTGTGAGAGGATTTTCTTCCGGTCGGTGATGTTGGTGGAAATTCCGCAGACGCAGTTTTCGTACCCCGGGATATCCTTCAGGGGGTATTTAATGGAGAGGTAGGTCCGGATCGTGCCCCCCACCGGAATGTTTTCCTCCACCTCGATGGTGCTGCCCGTCTCCAGCACTCTCCGATCGTTCTCACGCACGATTTCGGCGTATCCGTCGCCGTGAATCTCGCGGTCCGTCCTGCCGATCACTTCCTCTTCGGTTAATCCGAACAGCTTCAGGTATTTCTGGTTCACCAGCCGATTGACCCCGTCGGCGTCCTTTACGTAAATAATCGAGTCCGACTGGTTGATGATGGCGTGCAGCAGGCGCTTCTGCTGTTCCGACTTGTACTCGGCCTCCATCCGCTGGGTTATGTCCACCCCGGAACCCACGATGTAGGTTTCTCCCTCGCGGGTCATCCGTTTTCCGGTGAGATAGTAGTGAACCGTCTCCCCGTCCCCGCGAATGATGTCCACTTCCATGTCGGCCTCACCCTCAGTGATAATCCGGTTAATATTTTTGGACACCCGCTCATGTTCATCTTCCGGGAAAAAATCGTAGGGGCTCATCCCGGCGATTTCCTCATCACTGTATCCCAGCTCCCGGAGGTTACGGTTCCAGAAGACGTAGTTCATGTCGGAGTCCACCATGTAAAAGACCCCCGGCATGTTGTCGACCACCGTGTTGAGAAATTCTTTCTCCTCCCGCAACTGCTGTTCGTATTTCTTCCGGTCGGTAATATCTCTGGTGGTCGCCTGTATCTCTTCCGGCTGCCCGGACTCCTCTCCCGTGATAATCCGGGCGGTGGTCTCCACCCACTTGTGTCCGCCTGATTTGGTAAGCAGACGGTAGGTGGCACGCTGAATTTCCGTGATGTACTTTTTCAGCGACTCCTCGTGGAGCATGTACATTTTATCCCGGTCGTCCGGGTGGATAAATTCGTACATGTTGCGCCCTTCCAGCTCCTCCGGTGTGTAACCGAAGAGATCTTCCGAGGCCGGGGAGACATAGATGTAGTTGCCCTCCAGGTCGTGCAGGGTAACCACGTCGGTCGAGTTTTCCGTAATCAGCTTATAGCGGTCTTTCTCCCACTGCAGCTCCCGGTTGCTCTGCTGCAGTTTCTGGGAATACCGCCGGGTCCGGAGAAGGTTCTGGATGCGGGCGGTAAGGATATTGACGGGCACGGGGATCTCCACGACATCGTCCACCATATTCCATACCTGCCCGTTCTGCTTCAGTGCACGGTCGTTTTTCACCAGCAGCAGGAGGGGCAGGTGAATTGGCAGGGCCCGGTTTTTCAGGGTTACAAAATCATCCCGGTGTTCCCGAAAAGAGTCGTAGTCGGACAGGATAAGGTCGAAGGGGCGATCAATTCCCGGGCCGGAGTGTTCCAGAAGGGAATAGGATTCCGGCAGCCGCTCCGAGATCAGTTTCCGATCGGCCGGATTCTGGACCGACAGCAATATGCTCGAATCAGAAAGGGCATCCTGGTCGATCTGTCCGGTTTGACTATTCAAGCCGAATGGATTTGTATGTTTCCATTGGATTCAGTGTTCGTCGTTCCCGGAAGGGGAGGTGGTCTCCGGCATTCCGGTAAGAATTCCCTTCATATTGGAGAGCGGCTCTCCGATGGAGATACCGTCGGGGGTAATTCTGAATCGCCGTATGGCGTGCTCAAATCCGCTCAGGCGTTTTTTCAGCACGCCGATCGCCTTCAATATGCTACCCTGGTACTCCAGGTAGCGCAGAAAGATGATGTTGTCCGCCAGGTAGCTGGCGTTCATGTTGGTGGTCTCGAACGAGCCAGTCAGGCTCTGGGTCTCGTTCACCAGCAAGCAGGTCACGCCCATGTTTTGCAGGTAAACCGTCAG
>CAZGSL010000050.1:7093-11736 GCA_964528445.1 uncultured Balneolaceae bacterium
GTCTGCTTGCGGAGCTGCAGGGGGTCGTCGGTCAGGTAACGCATCATGGTCACCGAATCGAGGAAAACCCGGTCGGGGCTGTGCTCTTCCATCGCCTCGACAATGGATTCCACGAAAGGGCCTCGTTCCACTTCGGAGGAGGGAAACACGTTGTAGCTTTGATCTTCAGCGTAGAAATCCTCCCGCGGCGTCAGGTCCAGAAATACGACATCGTTGAGATCGATCCCCAGGCGCTGCGCGTTATCCAGAATGTTCTCCTTACTTTCGCCGAGGGTGATGAAGAGCACCGTCTCATTCTGGTTCAGTCCCTCGCGAAGGTAGTGAAATCCCAGGGTCGATTTTCCCGTACCGGCCCCCCCTTCCAGGAGGTAGGCACGCCTCGGGAGGAGTCCCCCGTCCAGCAGATGATCAAGTCCCTCAATCCCCGTTTCTATTTTTTTCTTGCTCATGGATGACGTGTTTTTTTGTGTTGAATCCCCAACCAACAATTATTAAGAAATTCTAATGCTAATTCCAATAAAAATATAATATAAACACGAAAAATTTTGATTTATATAACGCAAAACACCTAATCTGACATAGGTAAAAAGACGTAAA
The DNA here is from genome assembly GCA_964528445.1 of uncultured Balneolaceae bacterium. Classification (GTDB taxonomy): domain Bacteria; phylum Bacteroidota; class Rhodothermia; order Balneolales; family Balneolaceae; genus JAXHMM01. The sequence goes on from CAZGSL010000050.1 coordinate 7,691, forward strand.
TAATTTAATTCCTTCGGCTTTCCCACTGCGATGCGGACTGCCCTGTTGTGACGAGGAAAGTCTTGGGAAGAGAAGAGCTAGGTACTTATAACTGGAACAGCCGGTTTTTGAACGCGTACTTCACCAGACCCGCCGTATTCCGGGCCCCCGTTTTCTGCAGGATGTTCCGTCGGTGGGCGTCCACCGTCCGTACGCTGATTCCCAGTTTTTCGGCAATTTCGCGGTTGGTAAATTCGCGGCATATCAGGTGGAGCACCTCCAGCTCCCGGTCGGTGAGCAGGTCGTCTTCGCGTTCTCTCTTCTGTTTCTCCTTCTTCTCTTTGATCAGGCTCATCAGGGACTCATCGCACAGGTACCGGTGCCCCTCGCCGACTGCCCGGGCGGCCACCAGCAACTCCTCCAGTGCGCTTTTCCGGTGCAGGTAACCCTCGACCTCTTCCTGCATAACGCTCCGGATGAGTTCGCTGTCTTTTGACTTGCCCAGGGTGAGAATGTTCATCTCCGGATAGCGATCGTGGATATCCCGCAGGGTGATTACGCCCTTCATATCCGGCATCTCCATATCCAGGATCAGCAGGTCAGGATTGTACGTATCCAGGGAAGTGAGCAGTTCGGTGGTATCGTCGACACTGCCGATGAGATGAAAACCGGGATGCTCTGACAGTTTTTTGCGAATCCTATCTCTGGCGATCCCGTCGTGTACCGAGATCAGGATTTCAAATGATTCCATAATGTATTGCAATGAACCTTTGAATCAGCCTGCAATATGTCCGAATTCCGCGTCCTTCCGATAAGCGGAATTCATACTCTTTATTCCACTTTCTTTTATCTAAATGACCACACGTTTTTTTGTCGGCTGCCGATTAGCCGGAAAGGAACGTGCTGACAAATACTTATCGGTGAAGGCTAGGATAACTTATTTACGGGAAGATGTATATAGGTTAATCCGCCTATTTTTAGGTCACGTAATATGCCAATTGCAATAAAATCAGTCAGTAACGAGGTTTCGGGAGAAAGCATACCGTACCAGTCCGGCGGTGTTTCGGGCGCCGGTTTTCTGAAGCAGATTCCGCCGGTGAGCGTCCACCGTCCGCACGCTGATATAGAGCCGTTCGGCAATCTCCTTATTGGTCAATTCCTGGCAGATCAGTTTCAGCACTTCCACTTCCCGTTCGGTCAGGACGGATTTCTTCGTGTCAGCAGCTTTGCCGGTGGTGTCCGAACGGTCCGCTTCGGCCCTTCTGCCTGGTGAGAGGGAGGATTGTCCCCCGGTATGATCTTTGGATCCGCCGAATACCTTCCGGGTGATTTCCGCATCGAAGTAGGATTTGCCTTTCAGGAGTATTTTGATGGCTTCCAGCAGGTCGTTCATGCTGGAATTTTTGCATAGATGGCCGTTCATCCCGGCCCCGATCAGTTTTCGGGTGAAATCATGTTCTGTTTCTCTGCTGATACCCAGGATCTTGATCTCCGGATGACGCTCCCTGACTTTTCGGACTGTTTCTGAGGCAGGCATGCCCGGCATGTTGATGTCGAGGATGACAAGGTCGATTTCTCCGCTTTCGCAGTACTCAACTACCTCTTCTCCGCCGGAAGACGTTGCGACGACCTCGATCTGCTGCTGATCGTCAAGCATGGCCCGGATACCGTCCCGCACCAGCAGGTGGTGGTCTGCTATCAGTACACGTGTGGGTTCCATTGTTTGAAGGGTATTTCGTGCATAACGCAGGGGTGAAGGGGATGGTTCGGTGCCCTGCAGGGGAGTCGCTTGCTAGGAAGGGCCCGGCTTAGTGCCTCGAAAGAGTCTTGCTGCGCTCACGTATCTCGCCCGGCCGCTGGCCGGGTCCGTCCAGTCTTATTATAAACGAAAGCGGCGGAAAAATGTTCCCTGAATCGAGGGGGAATAAAGTCGCCTGATGGGTTAAGCCAATTGCAGAAAAAAAACGCTTGAGAGGCTCCTAGAAAGGCAGGTCGTCGTCGATGTCGTCTGGCACGTCCTGCGGATCGAACTCCTCGTCCGACTCCGTGGCGGAAAGCTGGATATCCTTGTTCTCCTGTCCGGCGCCTTTTTCCACTTTCCAGGCCTTCACGTCGGTGTACCAGCGCCCCTTGTACTCCCGGCTCTGGATGTCCACGTGGGCGGTGACGGTCTCGCCCTCCTCGACGGGCTGTTTCTCAATGTTGTCGCCCCACTGGGTGATGCAGATCTTGTTGGAATACTGTCCCTCGTCGGTTTCCAGGATGAAATCTCGCTTGCGCCAGGGACCGTTCTTGCTCTCTCCCGACTGCTCTTCGAGTATCTTGATTACCTTTCCCTTGATTTGAAGATCCATAGTCTATGGGGTATGCGTTCTTTTGCTTTTGGACTGTTGCGAATTCGGACGGTTACCGTTTTTGCCGGCGGCCAGCCACAGCGTGCCTGCGACGGTCCTACACCTCCACGGCTGGATTAATATGCCCACCGTCATATGCCCTGAAAAGGTAAGGTTTTTTAACCTAAAAACCCGAATGGCCGGAGGGGGATTTACGCTTTCCACAGACCGATAACAAAAGTTCTTTGTTGCCGTACCCGTAGCTTAGGCTGCAAGAAAGTTTGACCTTACGCCAAACTGGCCCGAATAACCGAACCCGGTGACCGGGTGATCGTCATCTTTGGTTCGGGACACGCCCCGCTGCTGCGCTATTTCGTGGAGTCCTCACGAAGGATGGAACTGGTGGATCCCCTGGATTACCTGTAGTGGGAGATCGCAAATATTACAAAGGAGAAGTCCTGCCTTGTTTATGTGGATTGATCCAGTGATTTTATCCCATGGAACGTCTCCGCCCCGGCTGCGTTTGTGTAAACATAGAGCCTGAAACGGTGAGAATGTTCGCCGCTGCAGGCCGCGTTACGCAACCGTGATCGCATCATATGCAAACCACAAGTTTGAACCAACCCGTTACCGCGTGAAAAAATTAGACGCCCCCTCACTTCGCAAGGCTTGCGACGCCGAACAGTTTGACTTTGAATCCACCGAAGAGATTACCGAACGCTTGAAAGTGCTCGGCCAGGAGCGCCTCACCTCCGCCCTGGAATTCGGCACCGGCATCGACCGGAAGGGCTACAACATCTTCGCCCTCGGGCCCACCGAGACCGACAAGCAGAACCACATACGGGAGTACCTGGAAGACCGGTCCGCCGCCGACGATACCCCGAGGGACCTCTGCTACGTGAACAATTTTGACGACCGCTACCAGCCCAGCGCCCTCTTTCTGCCGGCCGGAAGGGGAGAGGAGCTCCGGGAGCTGATGGAGAAGCTGATCGAGGACCTGCCTCCCACGCTGACGGCGGCCTTTGAGACGGAGGAGTACGAGAACCGCCGGCAGGCCCTGCAGGACGAGGTGCAGGAGCAGCAGGACCAGACGTTCGAGGAACTGCAGGAGGAGGCCAAGGAGAAGGGTCTGGCGCTGCTGCGTACCCCGGCGGGCTTCACCTTCGCGCCCATCAAGGAGGACGGGGACCTTATGAACCAAGAGGAGGTGCGCAATCTCTCCGGCGAGCGACGCGAGGAGCTGCAGGAAAAGACCAAAAAGCTGCAGGAGAAGCTGCAGAACATCATCCGGACGATGCCGGCCGCCCAGCGGGAGATGCGCAAAAAGAAGAAGGAGCTGGACAAGGAGATCGCGACCTTCGCCATCAAGGACCTGTTTGACGACATCCGCGAGGCGTTCTCGGAGACCGAAAAGGTACAGGATTTCCTGGACGACGTGGAGATGGACATCGTGGAGAACGTACAGGCCATCATGAGTAACCAGGGGCAGTCGCAGGGTAACAACCAGCTGGCCCAGATGATGGGCGGGGGAGGCGGGCAGTCCCGCATGATGTCGGGCGGATCCGGCTCCGGCAACCCGGTGCTGGACCGCTACCGGGTGAACGTGCTGGTGGATCACTCCAAAACCGAGGGCGCGCCGGTGGTATACGAGGACAACCCCAGCTACAAGAACCTGGTGGGCCGCGTGGAGTACAAATCCAAGATGGGCGCCCTGACCACGAATTTCAATCTGAT
>CAZGSL010000051.1:0-11563 GCA_964528445.1 uncultured Balneolaceae bacterium
AGGGGATAGTCCTTTACGAGGAGTTTGTTCTCCTTCGCAGAAAATCTCTCAGCACCACGGCGTGATTGTGGGTTTCGTCTTTTGCCGCGTAGAGGAGGGTAAGGGTACCATCCTCTTCGGCCGCAGATTCCAGGAGCTCGACGGCCTCCTCCTTTTCGGCCAGTTCGGCTTCGTACCGTTTCCGGAACTCATCGAATTTCTCCGGGTCGTGGTCAAACCATCTGCGAAGTTCGGAAGAGGGGGCGATCTCCTTCAGCCATTCGTCGAGTCGGGCCTCCTCCTTGGAGACGCCCCTCGGCCAGAGCCGGTCCACCAGCACCCGGAAGCCGTCGCCCGACGAAGGGGCCTCGTAGATTCGTTTTATGCGGATATCCTGTGGATTCATGGCAGTACCGCTTGTCTGTGATTCGGCGAAGCGATGACCCCGCAAGATAATTGATTGCGCGCCCAGGGGACAATATTTTGGGAGGAAGCCGACATTTTCAAAAGGAGAATGAAGGTATTACCCATTATGGCGCAACCGGTACAGGTAACGGTCGATCGTTCATGGGAAGAAGCAATGGATTCGCTGCGTTCGCTTCTGTCTGAAGAGGGAATGTCAGTGGTGGGATACCGGGAGGATTTGGGGCTGATAAGCGCTTCCTACGGGAAGGGAGAGATGCTCTATTTTCATTTTGCCCGGAATGCGTCCGGGTCTACCGAGATATCGGCGGCCCCTGGTATCCCTTATCTAAAGGAGAAACCGCAGTCGGTGGTACCGGAACGGGAAATCCACAAGCTGTTCGAGCGGCTGGAGTAGGAAATCCGGCAGCGTTTGGGCCGGCTATGCCGGCAGACGGACAAAGAAAGTGGAACCCTCGCCGACTTCCGTCTCCACGTCGATGGTGCCGCCGTGGGCCTCCACGATTCTTTTGGAGATCGCCAGACCCAGTCCGATGCTCCGCTCCCCTCCGGTGGCCTCCACGTTTATATTGGCAAAAGGGCGGAAAAGTTTCTCCCGCTCTTCCTCAGGAATTCCCTGCCCCTCGTCGGATACGAAGATGATAATCGCGGATACTTTATCGGAATCGGACGAATTTTTTTTGATGCCCACGGTCGCGGTGGATTCGGGGTGGGAGTATTTGATTGCGTTGCTGATCAGGTTGTTGAGCACCTGCTGGAACTTGTGCGGGTCGATTTCCGCCATGCAGGGCTCCTCCTGCGTATCCAATTCCAGGCGGATATCCTTCTTTTCCGCAGTGGGACGGTTGAGGATTACCGAGTGTTCAATCAGTTCGTTGAGATCGACCTCCTCCTTTTCAAGTGAGATGCTTCCGCTTTCGATGGCGGAGATGTCCAGGAGCTCCTCTACGATCTGCAGCATGTATTCGCTGGAGTTCTTGATCTCCTTGACCAGTTCGAACTGATCCTCGTTCAGCTCACCCTCATTGTAGTCTTCCATCAGGAACTCCGAGAAATTCAGGATCACCGTAAGCGGATTGCGCAGGTCGTGGGCCGCCATCCCCAGCATCTGGTTCTTGAATTCGTTTGTGTGCTCCAGTTCGGCGGTTTTTTTGGCCAGCTTGCGCTGGGTATTCGCCAGCTCGTTGTTCAGGCTGGAGAGATCCTCGTAGGTATCCCTATTTCGGTCAGGATTTTCCCTCTCTGGCTTGTCCTCTGGCTTCATGTTTGCTTATTAAGAAGTTTGGTTGCTGTTTCAATGGCCTCCCCGGCAGTTGGGGCAGAGCCGTCGGCTCCCAGCCTTTTCCAGAGCTCCGGCTCTACACGGAAGGGGTAACCCCCGACCATGATGCGGGTGCCGGTCAACCCGCTGTCCGAGCGGATTCTCCGGATCAGCTCCTCTGCCCGGTCGAGGAACGGGAGCATGGTTACCGAGATTGCCAGAAGATCGCATTTGTGTTTCTTTAAGGTGTCGATCAGATCACCACCGGGCATATTTCCGCCCAGGTAGTGGGTGTCCCATCCCTCCATCTCGAAAAAGTCGGCCACCATGCGTGCACCTACTTCGTGAAGCTCACCATCCACCGCGCAGGCGACCAGCCGATGGTCCGATTTTTCCGGGGTGAACATGTCGGCGTAACAGCGGGAGATGATGAGCTGGGTGGCTGCGGTGAAGTAGTGCTCGTCGGCCACGGTAATCTGGTTCGTCTCCCAGAGCCTTCCTATCTCCCAGAGGCAATTCTGAAAAATATGCTCGTAGATCTCCCGCAAGGCAGTATCCTCCTCCAGCAGCTCTTCAATCCTTTCTGCGGCCTCCTCGCGACGCCTGTTCAGCAGCAGCTCCAGGTAGGCCCGGGCCTCTTCTGCCAGGGGAGTGCCGGATTTCAGGAAGGTTTCGGTCTTGGCCGACTGGGTGTTCAGAGCCTGCAGGCCGCTCTTGATATAGGGGCGGAGCGTCTCCGCCTCCCCGTTTGGCAGGTGTCGGTCAACCGCCTCCTCCATGTGCCGGAGCATGTCTCTTAATTGCTCTACGGGAATACCACGCTCCCGGCAGAGGGTCCGGGCCCAGAGCAGAAAGTTGTTATATAAGGTTTTGCTATCTATCCGGGCCGCCTGGATGAGGTAGTCCAGCTGGTAGAGGGCGTCTTCATAGCTGGCTTCCTCACTCTTCCCGCTGACAGGGCCCGTCGCGACGGCGGGGACCGGGACGCGGCGCTCCGCCACATAGCGGGCCATATTTCGCCGGATTTCAAGATTTTGCGCGGCCGAGAGTTCCATAGGAGGAAGAAATGGTAACCGTTTGGATGGACGGTTTCCGGAGCAGAACTATCCCTCCAGCACCTCGGGAAGGAAATCCTCGACATTGGCCGGTGGGCGTCCCAGGAGCTTCTCCAGCGCGTCGTCGGTGTGGCTGACCCCTTTGTTGACGAAGGTGGTCGCCACGGCGGTACTCATCATGATAATCCCGTCGGGAAGCCCGGCCTCTTCCAGGCTCTTCTTGAAGTCCGCCACCGGGATGTCGTGGTAGGTGATCTCCCTGCCGGTTTCCTCGCTCAGCAGTCCGGAGATCTCCTTCAGGGTGTAGGACTTGCCGGAGGTGATTTCGTAGGTCTGGTTTTCGTGAGATCCGGCGTCCGCCAGGCCGTTGGCCAGCGCCTCGCCCATCTCGGAGCGTAGCGCCAGGTTGATCTCGTTCCCGCCGGAAGGATGGTACCAGTCGCCGGTCTCCAGGGCGTTGCCGAGGTAGAGCGGCAGGAACTCCCCGTAGAACGTGTTGCGGTAGAAGGTGTAGGTCATGCCCGAGTCGCGGATAATCTTTTCGGTCTCGTGATGGTCCGGCGCCAGGGGACTCAACCGCTGTTCGGCCTGGACGATGCTGGTGTAGAAGAGGTGCTCCACGCCGTTTTCGGCGGCCGCCTCGACGACGTTCTTGTGCTGGCCCACGCGCCCCTCCAGGGAAGAGGAGGAGATCAGCAGCAGGGTATCGATTCCCTCCGTGGCATCCAGTATGGAGTCGTAGTCGGTGTAGTCGCCGATCCGCAGCTCGACGCCCATCTCCCTGAGCGCTTCGCCCTTCTCCTCGCTGCGGACAAGTCCCGCGAGTTCACCGTCGTAACCCTGCTCGAGCAGGTGTTCGATGGTCTGTGATCCCAGGTTGCCGTTCGCTCCGGTGACAAGTATCATGTTCCCTCCGTTTTCAGGTGAATGATGGTTCCGTTCACCGGTGTCATCCGTTTACGACGCGGTGCCCGTGAATTTCTCCTTGAGGTACCGCTTGGATTTTAAACCGATGTAGTACATGGATGGAACAAGAAAGAGGGTCAGAAACGTTGCAAACGCCAGTCCGTAGATGATGGTCCAGGCCAGGGGGCCCCAGAAGTCGGCGTTGTCGCCCCCGAAGTAGAGGTTGGGCTCGAAGCTGGCGAACAGCCCGTAGAAGTCGATATTGAGTCCGATAGCCAGCGGGATAAGTCCCAGTATGGTGGAGGCGGCCGTCAGTATCACGGGATTGAGCCTGACCGCACCACCGTCGATGACGGCCTCCTTCAGGTTCATGCCCTCGCCCCGCCGGATATCTATGAAATCCACCAGGATGATCCCGTTCTTCACCACGATGCCCGCCACGGCGATGATGCCCATTCCGGTCAGCACCACCGAGATGTCCATTCCGAAGGTGGCAAAGCCGATGAAGACCCCGATGAGGCTGAAGATGACCTGCGACATGATGATGAGCGGTTTCCCGATGGAGTTGAACTGGGAGACCAGGATGAGGAAGATGAGTCCCACAGCCGCGAAGAGGGCAGCGGTGAGGAAGTTGGCGGTTTCGGCCTGATCCTCCTGCTCTCCGGTCAGGGAGATTTCGTACCCGTCGGGCACCTCGAATTCAGGCAGGACGTCCCGGATCTGCTGGTTGATTTCGTTCGCGTTGTATCCCGAAAGCACGTTGGAGGAGAGCGTGGCCACCCGCTCCAGGTCGATGCGGTTGATCGCCCCGTAGCTGGAGGAGAAGCGGGCTTCGGCCACGGCGGAAATAGGAATGTTCCCCCCGGGCGTGGCGATCCGCATGTTCATCAGGTCGGTAATGTTGGATCGGTCTTTCTCCATGAGCCGGAGGGTAACGTCGTACTCCTCCTCCTGCTCCCGGAAGGTGGAGATCGGCTCGCCCAGCAGGGCGGTCCGCAGCTGGCTGCCCACCCGCACATTGCTGATGCCGTAGCTGTTGGCCTTCTCCCCGTCAATGTCCACGATAAGCTCGGGATTGTTGATCTGCAGGTCGGAGCGCAGCTCTTCGATCCCCTCGATCCCCTGCTCCTCGATAAACGCCTGGAACTCGTCGGCCAGCCGGATGATCTCGTCAAACTCCTCCCCGGTGATCTCAATGTTGATCGGTTTGCCCGTACTCGGTCCCGACTGCTCCTGCTGTACCGTTACGGTGGTGCCGGGGATGTCCTGCACGTTGTCCCGGATCTCGTTCAGAATACGCTGGGTGGAGACCCCGTTGCGCTCCTGGTAGTCCACGAACTCCACGCTCACGCGGCTTCGGTTGGGCGAGGGAGTGGGATCGATGCTGCTCGGCGGATTGGCCCCGATGGCCACATTGGAGATGACCGAACGCACCACCGGGTTGTCCTCCCCGATCACCTCGTAGACGCGCTCTTCCAGGATCTGGTTGACCCGGTGCGTCTCCTCCAGGTCGGTCCCGGCGGCCATCTCGTTGTAGACGTGGACAAAGTTGGGGTCGCTCTCGGGAAAGAACACCACCTGCGGTGAGGCGATGCCCAGCATGAAGATGCTGAAGATCAGGAAGAGTACGGTGCCGCCGAGCACGTACCAGGGACGAAGCCCCACCAGGATCCACTCCACCGCGGCGCGGTAGTTCCGCTGGATCCACGGCAGGGTGGTCTCGTTGAATTTGCGGATGAGGGGCCGGAGGACGAACCGCTCGAGCATCCAGAGCAGGTAGAGGAAGACGATCAGGTTGGCGACGAACATGCCCCCGGTGTAGTAGAATACGCCGGACAGCACGGCCACCAGGGCGGTCGCGCCCCAGAGGAACCGGTTGCTGCCGTTGCCGTCCGAGTTGAGATGCTCCTGTTCTTCATCCATGAAGGAGACGGCGAAGACAGGATTCATCACCACGGCCACGATCAGCGAGGCCACCAGTGTGAGGATCATCGTCACCGGCAGGTAGATCATGAACCGGCCGATGATGCCGCCCCAGAAGAGCAGCGGGACGAAGGGGGCCAGGGTGGTGAGGGTCCCGGTGATTACCGGCAGGGCAATCTCCCCGGAGGCTCTTTTGGCCGCCTCGATCTTGTCGTATTCCCCGGAGGTGATGTAGCGGTAGATGTTCTCCACGATCACGATGGCGTTGTCCACTACGATTCCCAGTCCCAGGATCAGTGCGAAAAGCACCACCATGTTGATGGAGTAGCCCATGGCGGGCATCACCGCGAAGGCGATCAGGGAGGAGAGGGGAATAGCCAGTCCCACGAAAATGGCGTTCTGCACGCCCATGATGAACATGAGCACCAGCACCACAAAGAAGAAACCGAGAATGACGGTGTTGAAGAGGTTGGAGACGCTGTCGCGGGTGTCCTGCGAGCGGTCGCCGGTGATGGTAATGTTCAGGTTGTCGGGAAACTGGGTCTCCTGCAGGTTCCGGACGATCTCCAGGCTGGCCTCGGAGGCTTCGATCAGGTTTTCGCCGCTCTGCTTGATCACATTCAGGGTAATTACCGGCTCGCCGCCCAGGCTGGCGTAGCTCTCGCGGTCGGCGAAATCGTCCTCTATCGACGCGATGTCCTTCAGGTAGACTTCGTCGCCGCGGTTGTTGACCAGGATCAGGTTCTCCAGCTCGCTCGCCTCCTCGATTTCCCCGTCCACGCGCACGGACCGCTCCATGCGCCCCATATCGATCTGGCCGGCGGAAACAGTCATGTTCTTGTTGGCCACGGCCGTGCGGATGTCGGCAAAGGTAAGGCCGGTGGCCTGCATCTTCGCCAGGTCCACGTTCACCTGGATCTCACGCTCGAGGGCGCCCACGATTTCCGCCTCGTTGATGGCCGTCAGGCTCTCGATCTCATCCTGAATATCGTCGGCGTACTCCTTCAGCTCCACCAGGTCGAAATTCCCGGAGAGGTTAATGTTCAGGATGGGCTGGTCGTCCAGGTTGAAATCGTTGACCACCGGCTCCTCGGTGAGCTGCTGGGGCAGTTCGGAGCGGGCTGTCTCCACGGCATCGTTCACCTCCTGCTGGGCCACCAGCTTGTCCTTGCTGGTTTCAAATTCGATGGTGATAATCGAGGTGGCCTGCTTGGAGACGCTGCTTATCTGGTCGACCCCGTCGATGCTCCGCAGTTCCTGCTCGATGGGACGCGTGATCACGTTCTCCACGTCGGCCGGCGAGGCCCCGGCGTAGATGGTCACCACGTTGAAGATGGGAATCTCCACCTCCGGGAACGACTCCTTGGGCAGGGTGAGATAGGAGAAGACACCCATGATGGTGATCAGCACCGTAATCAGGTAGACGCTGGTACGGTTGTTGATCGAAATGCTCGATATCCTGAATTCCTTGTAACTCATCTATCTGTAATGGACTGTAGAGTTAATTTTCCTGGATGGAGATGGCTTCGCCGTCCGACAGCTCCGCGTATCCGGCCGTGATCAGCAGGTCCCCCGGCTGCAGCCCCTCCTCGATGACCATTTCGTTGCCGTAGCTCTCTCCGGGGGTCACCTCCCGCTGGGCGGCCACCCAGCCGTCCTCGGTCTCTTCGGCCACGAAGGCGAAGGAGATCTGGTTCGCCTGCTGTACGGTGTTGATGGGAACCACCACGCGGTCGGACAGGGTGATGTCGTTGATGCGCAGGCGGGCGATCATGTTGGGGCGAATATCTCCCCCCGAATCGGGGAGGTAGGTCTCGATGCGGAAGGTGCGGTTGGAGGCGTTGATCACCTTGCTTACCACGTCCAGCCGCCGGGAGATCACAGTGTCCAGACTGGGGAAACTGATCTCGACGCTGTCGGTTTGGTCAACCCGGGTGATGTACGATTCGGAGATCTCCGAGGTGACCTTCAAGGCTTCGGAGTTGGCCAGCTGAAAAACGGCCGCCGCCGGACCCACGGTTTCGCCCACCTTCAGGTTCACCTGGTTGACCGTGCCGGAGATAGTGGCGCGGACGGTGTAGTTCTCGTACTGCTCGGTAAGTGTGTTGAGCTGGTGGCGAAGCGCCTCGTATTCGTTTTTGGCCTGCAGGAACTCCACTTCCGACCCGATGTCCTGGTCGCGTAGGTTCTGCTGGCGCTCGTACATGGTCTCGGCGAGCTCGAGCCGGGTCTCCATCTCCTGCAGCTGGCTGCGGGTGACTTCCCCGTCCAGGCGGGCCAGGACGTCGCCCCGTTCCACCTCGTCGCCGGCGCGGACCAGGATCTCTTCCACGGTGGCGGTGGCTTTGGGGGTGATCATGATAGTCTTGTCGGATTCCACGTCGCCCTGGACATTGATGTAGTGGCGAAAGACCTCGGGCTCAATCTCCTCCACGCTGACGGGCGTCATGTTACTCTGGGCCTGTTCTTCTCCGTTTCCCTCCGGCCCGCCGTTTCCGCAGGCGGCGAAGAAAAGAATAATGAGTGATAACGTAATCTGGGTTTTCATTCGAATCGTGTGCATGTTATTGAAGTTCGATTTGTTCCTTGATATCCTCGACCGTCTCTCCCACAAAGGGAACCTGTCCGATCGCCTGGTCGTATTGCGCTTTCGCCGTCAGGTAGCCGGAGACCATCTGTGCGTAGTTGCTTTCCGCTTCGCGCAGCTGCAGTTCGGCATCGGTGACCTCCTGCTGCGAGCCGATCCCGTTCTGGTACCGGATCAGTGCCCTTTCGTACCCGCGCTCGGCCTGCTCCAGGGCGCTCGTCAGACTTTCGCTGGTCTGCAGCGCTTCCCGGAGGCCCTGTATGGCGGAGAGTATCTCCTTGTTGGCGGTCTGGCGCGCCTGGTAGAGCTGAAGTTCCGTGTCCCTTATCTGGATTTTGGCCTGCTGTACCGCTGCGTCCCGGCTGAATCCCTGGAAAATTGGAACCTGGACCCCGACCATGATGGTCTGGGAACGGGAGCGCTGGTCTTCGTTTCCGAAAAAGACCGGCGTGCCCGGCTGGGCGGCCGACCACTGCAGGTTGTAGGAGGCCGTGACACTGGGCAGGTAGAGCGCTCGCTGGGCGTCCAGCTCTTTGCCCCGGAGCTGTTTCTGCACCTCCAGCATCCGGATGTCGCCCCGCAATTCCATGGCCTGCTCGGTCATGGCGGAATCCTGCTGCAGGCGAAGGGGGGTGATCCGGTCGACATTCTTCAGTTCGCGGTTTACCACGGCTTCGGCGGTTTCGCTCTGCACGTCAAAGGAGCTCAGGTCGCCCTTGAGGTTGATGGAGAGCTGAACGGGCAGTCCCATCATGTCCAGCAGCTCCTGGTTGGCGTTTTCAACGGCATACTCCGCGTTGGTGAGCTGCGGCTGCAGGTTGCTGAGCTGAACCTCCAGCTGCATGACGGCGTATTCGTCCACGAATCCCTGCTCGTACCGCCGGCGGGTGTCCTCCAGGTTCTCCTTGAGCCGTTCGATGCGCGATTCAATGAGCCGCATTTCCTCCTTGGCCACCAGGGCCTGGTAGTAGGTGACCCGCGTCTGGGTGACGATGCCCTGGGAGGTCGCCCTCAGGTTTTCGGACTGGGCGGCCTTGAAAAGTTCGGACGTGCTGATTCCTACGAACGCCTGTCCGTTGAAGAGGGTCTGCGATACCGAGAGTCCCCCGGACCAGTTGTTGTCCGTGCCGAAGGCCACCGGCACCAGCGTTTCGGGATCGCCCTCCGGGTCGAAGACCACTTCCGGGATGAAATTGACCGGCACCTCCAGGTTGCGGGTGTAGTTGGCGGAGACGGCCACATCGGGCATCACGTTGCTCCAGGCCGAGCGTACGTCCTGGTCGGCGTTGCGTACGGAGAGAAGCGCGCGCTTCATTTGCGTGTTGTTGGCCAGGGCAATCTGAATGGCCTGCCTGAGGTCCAGGGTCTTGCTGAGCGTATCTTCGACCGCTTCGGGATCCACGGGATAGTCCTGCGCCATTCCACGGCCGGAAATCAGTCCCAGGCAGAGGATGAGCGCCGCGACTCCGGCGGCTTTCAGAAGTACATGTACAGTGGGTGCTTTCATATACGATGACTGTGTTGGAGCGTAATGAATTCGCAAAGTTTACTAAATTATAAACCAAGTAAAAGTTAAAGGATGTTTCAGAATCGGCCCGGGATCATGCGGGGAATCAGGGGGAATACCCCGGCGGAAATGCGTCAATCATTGCTGTGCGGCGGAAAAACGGTTCGGATGAACATTTTTAAGAGGTGCCTATACGTAATCGGGGACGGAATTGTTATGGGGAAAGAAGCTGGGCCCGTTCGCCGTTCGTGCGTATAACAAATCAAAGTCCATGTTCTTTCTTGTACTTCTCGATGAGATCCGGAAGTTCCCTGGCAAGGAAACCGTAGAACCGGTTAACCCGTTCCAGGCGGGCCGTATCGGTCTGGTCGTCATCGCGAAAGAGCGCCAGGCCCTTTTCGGTGACGGTCTCCAGTTCGAGCGTCAGGTCCATCTGTTTCTCCATGAAGGAGGTGAGCGCCCCTTTCCGCACCCTGAAGTAGATGGGACGTTCGCCCTTGAGGCGCACTTTTTCGATGATGCCCTGTTCGAGCATGACCCGCGTGGTGTTGCTGACGGAGGCCTTGCTGATCTGCAGGTTCTCTACCAGGTCGGAATACGACTGGTGGGGCGGGGTGCAGATCAGTAGCCAGCCCAGGATCTGTCCGTAGATGCGGGGATGGCCCAGCTCCTCGATTTTCACGCTGAAAGCTTCTACAAAATCGGATTTCTCCGAATAGGGGGCTGCGTCCATTTGTTCTTCCGGCTGCTTAAAGTTTAATTCGTTTACAATATAGTAAACAAAAAGGGTAAAGTGATACCCCGAATCCGGCGGAGTGGAATAGGGGAGAAGGTTACTCCTTGTAGGTCAGCACGCGTCCCCAGAGGCTCTTGGTGCCCCAGATGCCCCGGCGCAGCGTCTCCAGCTGAACAATCTGGCTGTGGTCCACGAAGAGGTTGACCTCCGGGCCGTAGTTCTTGACGTACCAGGCGAAAACCTCAGGGTCGGCCGCCTCGAACATCAGTTTCTCCAGGCCGATCTCGTTGATGAAGGCCGCCGGCACGTCGGTTCGCCACGGGTCGGCGTTTTCGGTGATGCCCTCCGACTCGACCATGATCATGTAGGCGCCGGCGTCCACGAAGCGCCGGGCCTGCTTGACGGCATAGCCGGTGTCGAGGGTGCCTTCTGACTCCAGTTCGCCCTGGGCCGTGTCGCCGCCTGCCCCAAACTGTATACCTATCTCCGGCTTAGCTTTAAGACCGGCGTCCTGGACTTTTTCGATTAGCCGAAGCCAGTCGTCTGTGGGCAGGGTGATAAATCCGGCCGAAAGCTCGATAATGTCAAAGCCGTACTCTTTGCAGGCGGAGATGTAGCGGTCCACCGCCTCCTTGCCCTGGGTGAGCACATACTCCATGAATCCCCCGGTGGAAACCAGCGCATCGTGCTTGTGGGCAATGCCGATCAATTCGGTCACCGCCTCTTTGGGCATGATGGAGAAGGATCCGCCGGAAAACTTCAGCGAATCCACGTGCTCGCCCATTGTCTCCATGATATCCTTCAGGTACCGCTTGCCCATCACGGCATAGTAGGGGCCGCGGATTTCGGTAACTCCGGTTTTTCTCGGTTTGGATTCCCGTTCGTTCTTGTTGAGGAAATCGAAGTTTTTCTCGTCAGTCATAATACGTGGGTTTTGTGTTGGGGTGCCGCTCCGGGCGCCCGTATATTCGTGAAAATCCTAAGCGGACGGAATGTTCACTTTTGCCAGCAGCTCCATGAGTCCGGGGACCGAGTGCCGCTCGAAATTTCGCACGGTCTCCACCAGTTTTTCCCGCAGTTCCGGGGAGGTATGCGGCTTCGCCAGTCCCTCGAACTTGGCGATAACCGTCTCCCAGCTCATGGGACGCGTGTGGAAGCCCTCGTAATCGCTTTTCTCGACCGTGCG
>CAZGSL010000052.1:0-11522 GCA_964528445.1 uncultured Balneolaceae bacterium
GCCCGTTTCTGGTCGGTAATGTCGATGTACATGCCGTATATGGCAATGGTACTGCCGTTTACGGTCACCGGAACGCCGTAAATGAGCACCTCAACAAAAGAGCCGTCCTTTGTGACCCTCCTGGCCGTAAGGTTGGAGGTATGGCCCTGGAATATGGTCCTGGAGAGCTCCCGAGCGCTCTCGAGCCCCTCCTCAGGTACGATGAGCTGGTCGATGTCTATCCCCTGGGCCTCGGCGGCGCTGTAGCCGAACAGCTCAGTGAACGACTCATTTACATGGCGAATCTCCTGGTGCTCGTCCATCATCACGATGGCCACCGGGGAGTTCTGGAAAAGCTGGCGGAAGAGCTCTTCGTTTCTCCGCATCTGCTCTTCCGTTTCGTACTGGTCGCTGATGTCGCGGCTGATGGCAATCACCACATCCTCCCCGAAATAGGTGCCGGGACTCAGGATGACCTCCTCGGGAAAAACTTCCCCGTTTTTCCGCAGTCCCCACTGCTCAAACTCCTGCACCTCCCCGTTCAGGGCGCGTTCAAAATACTCGTGGGTCTCCTCCAGGTCCGTTTTTCCGGGTGCCGCCAGAAAATCGGGCGTGCTGCCAATCAGCCGCTCGCGGGAGTAGCCGTTCAGCTCCACGGCACTTTCGTTGACTTCTATAAACTTGCCATCCTTGTTCTGGATGTAGATGGCGTCGCTGATGGAATCGAAAAGATCCTCAAAACTCTCGACGCTGGCGCGATACCGGGCCAGGGCCAGCTTGGTATCGGTGATGTCCAGCAGGGTGCCGATGATGGCCGGTTTGCCGAAATAGGTGATGCCGGTACCGTAGACGTTCACGTGTATGGTTTGATTGTCGCGGGTAATGCCCCGAAAATCATATTCCATCGCCTTCGACTCGCCCGACATCCGTCGCCGGATGTTCTCACTGACCGTCTCCCTGTCGTCGGGATGGGTCAGATCCATCGGGCCCAGCTTGTTTTCGATGGCCTCTTTTTTGTAGTGGAATATAGAGGCAAGTTTGGGATTCACATACTTGAATACCCCATCCTGTATCAGGTATACCCCTACGAGGGACTCCTCGGAGAGCGCACGGAAAAGATATTCCGACTCTTTCCGGTCGGAAATATCATGGACCAGGGAGTGTACCGATACCAGCTGCCCGTTCTCGTTGTAAACCAGGGAGTTGTGCCACTCGCAGATGAGCACGTCGCCTGATTTGGTGCGGACCCTCCCCTCAATGGTGTATCCCGGTTTCTGTTCCTTTATGGCACTGCCGATGATATCGTAGGCGCTGTCGAGCTCGTCGTCGTGAATAAAATCTTCAAAAAAGCCCTCCTCCCCGACGACTTCATCCTCCCGGTACCCGAAGAGTTCCTCCGCCCGTTCGGACCACGCCGTAACCTGCCTCTTGGCATCCCATTCAATCTGTGCGAGGGGTACGTTTTCATGGTGGGTATCCACTTTGGGAAACCGGGTTCGCTCCGTCTCCCGGGTCTCCACCAGGTCGGTCACGTCGTGGGCTACGGCCATCTTTACCGGCTGGCCCCGCAGATTGAACCGGTGGTGAGTAAACTGGATATAAAACTCCTCGCCTCCCTTGCTCCGGTGCAACCATATCTTGTCAACCGAAGTGTCCGCTTCCGGGCCGGGAATCAGTTCGGTCCTCTTGTTCCTGCTTCCCAGATCGTTGGCATTCATCTCCAGGAACTCTTCCCGGCTGTAGCCGTATTTCTCCAGAGCCGCTTCGTTGACGTCCAGGATATCGAAGGTCCTGTGGTCCAGAATAAAAAGCGGACGCTTTTCAAAGAATGTGTTCGTATGTTCCATCCCGATGTTGCTGCTGCAGTTGAATCAGACTGTTCTCGCCATGGCCGACAGGCACCCTGGGAATGGGGAAATGTGGATTACCTGTTATCGCCCTTTAAATTCTTCAATTAAAGAGTATAGCTATAGTTCGCACAATTTAAAAGGATTCTAACACCGGCCATTTCCTGCTGTTGCCCTGCGGGTTTTTTTTTATTTTAAGGGAATCAAATTCCGGCATAAATCTAACCCATTTTTTTACCAGGCCGAATGGCAGACAAGATTACCATTACCTTTCCCGACGGCAGCAGCAGGCAATTTCCATCGAGCGTTACCGGGCTCGAAATAGCCGAATCCATCTCCAAGGGGCTCGCCCGGGAGGCACTCAGCGTTACCGTAGACGGAGAAATTATGGATCTCTCCCGTCCCATTGAACGGGACGGCTCCGTCACCGTCAACACCTGGGATACGGAGGATGGGAAATATACCTTCTGGCACTCCTCGGCCCACCTGCTTGCCGAAGCCGTGCAGGAATTTTATCCAGAAGCCAAATTCGGAATCGGTCCCCCCATCGACCGCGGATTCTACTACGACATCGACTTTGGAGAAGAGAGCGTAGGAGAGGACGACCTTCCGCAGATTGAGGAGAAGATGATTGAACTGGCCCGCCGGAAGGAGCAGTACCAGCGCAAGAAGGTCTCGAAAGAGGAGGCCCTCTCCTACTACCGGGAGCGCGACAACCCCTACAAGCTGGAGTTGATTCAGGAGCTGGAAGAGGGAACCATCACTTTTTATACCCAGGGAGCGTTCACCGACCTCTGCCGGGGACCCCATATCCCCCACACCGGAGATATTAAGGCGGTAAAGCTTACCAGCGTCTCCGGGGCGTACTGGAGGGGGGATGTGGAGAGCAAACAGCTTACCCGCATCTATGGCATCACTTTTCCCAAGAAGAAGATGCTGGAGGCGTACATACACCAGAGGGAGGAAGCCAAAAAAAGAGACCACCGCAAGCTCGGAAAGGAGCTGGATATCTACCTGATGGATTCGATGGTGGGCCAGGGGCTTCCCGTGTGGAAACCGAAGGGGACCGTCCTGCGCCGTCAACTTGAAGAATTTCTTAAGGAAGAGCTATTAAAGCGTGGCTACCAGGAGGTTATCACACCTCATATAGGGAATATAAAGCTCTACGAAACCAGCGGTCACTATCCCTATTACAAGGATTCCCAGTTCCCTCCCATGGAACTCGAGGACGAGCAGTACATGCTCAAGCCGATGAACTGCCCCCATCACCACCGCATCTACGCCTCGGAGCTCCGTTCCTACCGGGACCTGCCGATCAGGCTGGCCGAATTCGGGTCGGTCTACCGCTTTGAACAGTCGGGGGAGCTTAGCGGGCTTTCCAGGGTGCGGGGATTCACCCAGGATGACGCCCATATCTACTGTACGCGCGACCAGCTCAAGGAGGAGCTGATCGACACGATAGACCTGACCCAGCTGGTTTTCAAGACCTTCGAAATGCCGGTGGAGACCCGCCTCTCCTTTCACGATCCTTCCGAAAAGGATAAATATGCCGGCGATCCGAAGATGTGGGAACGTGCCGAACAGGAGATTCGCGAGGTTGCCGAGGATATGGACCTGGACTATTTCGAGGCGACCGGCGAAGCCAGTTTTTACGGGCCGAAAGTGGATTTCATTATCGAGGACGCCATCGGCCGAAAATGGCAGCTGGGGACGGTTCAGGTGGATTACGTCATGCCCGAGCGTTTTGACCTGACGTACATGGGAGCGGACAACGAGAAACACCGCCCGGTCATCATCCACCGGGCCCCTTTCGGATCCATGGAACGCTTTGTGAGTATTCTCATCGAGCACTTCGCGGGCGACTTTCCCGTCTGGCTGTCCCCGGTCCAGGTCCGGATCCTCCCCGTCTCCGACGACTACAACCACTACGCCCGCTACTGCCATGAGGCGCTGGAAAAACGGAACATCCGCGTGGAGACCGACGACCGAAGCGAAAAGCTGGGCGCAAAAATACGCGAGGCGGAAACGGATAAAATTCCTTACATGTTAATAGTAGGTGAAAAGGAGGCGAGAGAGAGCACCGTCTCGGTCCGCCGTCACCGGAAAGGCGACCTGGGCACCTTTGAATTTTCTGAATTTATTTCTAATCTCAACAAGGAGATAGCCGAAAAGGTTAATCCAAATTAAAAAAACAGAGGTAACTTATCGCAAGACAGAGAAGCAGGAGACCACGTCCGAGAGGTCATGACGACCGACCGAACGCAAATGATGAAATACGACACTCCAAAGTACGGGTGATCAAGCCCGACGAAGGGCACGAAATAGTGCCCATTGACGAGGCCCTGGAAATAGCACGGTCCTACGACCTGGACCTGGTTGAAGTGGCACCCGATGCGGATCCTCCCGTCTGCAAGGTGATCGACTTCGGCAAATTCATGTACGAGAAGAAAAAGAAAGAGAAAGAGGCGAAAAAGAAACAGCATACCGTACAGGTAAAGGAACTTCGCTTCCGTCCCAATACCGACGACCACGACCTGGAATTCAAAACCCGCCACGCCCGGGAATTTCTGGAGGACGGTGACAAGGTAAAGGCCACCGTGCAGTTCCGGGGACGGGACATGCTCTATACGGAACGCGGGGAAGACCTGCTAAAGGACCTTGCGGAGGAGCTGAGTGACATAAGCGAGATCGAGTCCGAGCCCAACATGGAGGGGCGCCGCATGATCATGATGCTCTCGCCCAACAAGAAGAACTGAGGGAATTTCGGGAGCAAAATAAGTTTACTCTGCAGGGAATTATCCCTATCTTTCCCTTCTTGAATCCCAATGAAAGCATTGCAGGTATATTGTTATGCCAAAGATGAAATCCAACAGCGGGGCAAAGAAACGCTTTAAAAAGACCGGCTCCGGCAAAATAAAGCGAAAAAAAGCCGGGAAAAGCCATATCCTCACCAAAAAAAGCAGCAAGAGGAAACGGAAGCTCGGCAAGGATACCCTGGTCCACAAAACCGACAAGGATTCCATCGAGCAGATGATCCCTTATAAATAAAACCACCACTCTAACCACTCGACAAAATGCCACGATCTACCAATAAGGTGGCTTCCCGTCGCCGGCGCCGTAAGATTCTGGATCAGGCGAAGGGCTACTGGGGCAAGCGGAAAAACGTCTATACCATTGCGAAGAACGCGGTCGAGCAGGGCATGCTCTATCAATACCGCGACCGCAAGGTTCGCAAGCGGGAATTCCGCCGGCTCTGGATCACGCGGATCAACGCCGCGGCCCGGCAGAACGGCATCAGTTATTCACGGCTGATGGGAGCGCTGAACAAGGAAAATATCAACATCAACCGGAAGGTCCTGGCGGATCTGGCCGTACACGATCCCGAGACCTTCACGGCCATTGTGGAGGAAGTCAGCGACTGACGATCCCCTGCCCCATTCAAAACCGATTCTGTGCCCGGCATACGCGGGGAACGGGTCGGTTTTTTTATTGATGCGTACCCGGGAATTAAATAGTTTTCGCCTGAAACGACCAGCAGCCCCTTACGATCATCCCAGGCCCCTTTCATGCTTTCAGACATACGCGATCTAGAGAAAGAGATCAGGAATTTTTCGATTTCCGACGAAGACGATCTGGAAGCATTTCGCCTGGAGTTCCTCTCCCGAAAGGGTAAGATCCCCTCGATGTTCGGCCGGATGAGCGAAGTGCCGAAGGAAGACCGGGCCGAAGTAGGCAAGGCGATGAACCGGGTCAAGGAGCTGGCCGAAAAGACGTTCGAGGAGAACCGTGAAGCTCTGCAGGAGAAAGCGGAAGAAGACGCCCAGGGGGCCGAGGACGACCTGACGCTGCCTCCCCCGCCCTCACCCGCCGGTTCCTACCATCCCCTCACCCAGACGCTCGAGGAGATGAAACAGATCTTCTACCGGCTGGGCTTTTCTGTGGCAGACGGGCCTGAGATAGAGGATGATTTTCATAATTTTACCGCCCTGAATTTTCCCCCGAATCATCCGGCGAGAGACGAACAGGATACGTTCTTTATCCACCGTTCGGAGGAGGAATCCGGCGAGGATCTGATGCTGCGCACACACACTTCGCCGGTACAGATCCGGCTGATGCAAGAACAGAATCCCCCCATCCGCGCCATCATGCCCGGCCGGGTCTACCGAAACGAGGCGGTCACCTCCAAGTCCTATTTTCTGTTCCACCAGGTGGAGGCCCTTTACGTCGACACCGACGTCAGCGTGGCCGAACTGAAGGAGACCCTGATTACCTTCGCCCGCCTGATGTTCGGAAGCGACGTCCGCTATCGGCTGCGGCCAGGGTATTTTCCATTTACCGAACCCAGTCTTGAAATGGATATCTGGTGGGAGTCGCCCGGGGGCGGCGACTGGCTGGAGATCCTGGGAGCCGGCATGGTGGATCCCAACGTTTTCGAGGCGGCGGGGGTCGACCCTGAAACCTATACCGGGTATGCCTGGGGGATGGGCGTGGAACGTATTGCCATTCTCCGCCATGGTATCGAGGACATCCGCGTATTCTACAAAAACGACCAGCGCTTTCTTGAGCAATTCCATTGATTAATTATTTCCCTTCCGTATGAACATTTCCTACAACTGGCTGAAGGAACTTATTGATCTTCCCCTCGATCCGGAGGAGACTGCCGAAAAAATGACGCTTATTGGACTGGAAGTGGAGGGCGTGGAAGCGTACGGCACCTCCCTGGAAGGCGTAGTCGTGGGAGAGGTCAGGGAGGTCACCGACCACCCCAACGCCGACAGGCTGCGGATCTGCTCGGTGGATGCCGGAGGGCCGGAACCGCTTCAAATCATTTGCGGTGCCGACAACGTGGCTGCAGGTCAGATTGTCCCGGTGGCGACGGCGGGCACGATCCTTCCCTATACCGACGATTCCGGTGAGTTCCTGACGGTCAGGGAAACGGAGCTCAGGGGAGAGCGGTCGGAGGGCATGATTTGCGCGGAAGACGAACTCGGCCTGGGCTCGGGACACGAGGAGATTATGGTACTGGAGACCGGAGCCGCCCCGGGTACTCCTCTCCGTGAGGTGATCGATCTCTATTCCGATCATATCCTGGACATGGCCATCACGCCCAACCGGCCCGACGCCGCCGGTCATCTCGGGGTGGCCAGGGACCTGGCGGCTGCCCTCAACCTGAATTTTGAGCCTCCCTATCCCCCCGATTACGATGAGGGCGATCCCCTGGAAGAGATCGATATCTCCATCGAAAGTCCCGAAAAATGTCACCGTTACGTGGGGAAGGTGGTCAGGGGCATTACGGTAAAAGAGTCTCCCGCCTGGCTGAAAAACCGTCTCCTGGCCCTCGGCGTGCGGCCGGTGAACAACGTGGTGGACGCCACCAACTATACGATGCTTGAGCTGGGACAGCCGCTCCATGCCTTCGACCTTAAGGCCCTCCGCGGAAACCGGATCGTGGTCCGGGATTTCGAGGAGAAAATAACCTTCGAGACTCTGGATCACGAAAAACGGGAGTGTCCACCGGGCACGCTCTTCATCTGCGACGGCGAGGGCCCGGTTGCCATGGCCGGCGTCATGGGAGGCGTGGATTCGGAGGTATCAACGGATTCCACGGACATCCTGATCGAAAGTGCCCGGTTCGAACCCGGAAGCATCCGGCGTACTGCCAAACAGCAGAACCTGCAGACCGACGCCTCCTACCGGTTCGAACGGGGAGTGGACCCGGAGATACAGCGTACGGCCGCAGAACGGGTCGCCGGACTGATTGCCGAGCTTGGCAGTGGAGTCGCCGGACCGGAGTGCACCGACCTGCACCCGGTGGAGACCGAACCCCGGGAAATCTCGCTCCGCGTCTCTTACGTCAACCGGCTGCTGGGTACCGAACTGGGAAACGAGGAAATCAACTGGATTCTGGACGGACTTGGTCTGGAGGTGCTGAACGAATCGTCCGACAGCATTTCGTACCGCGTGCCCACCTGGCGGCCGGACCTGGAACGAGAGGTGGATCTCATCGAGGAGATTGGACGCCTCTACGACTACAACAACATCTCCTCGCCGGACCACATCCGCATTACCTCCCCCAAACCCCTCGGCCGGATGGAAAAAACCACCGGGGCAGCCCGGGAAATCGTCAGGGGCCTCCGGTACCGGGAGATCTACACCAACTCCCTGATGTCCGAGGACGATGCCGCCATGCTGGGCGACCTGGAAGAGATGATTCATACGCTCAATCCAATTTCCGCCGACATGACCACGCTTCGTCCCTCCCTGCTGTACGGTTTCCTGGAGTCGGCGGCCTACAATTTCAACCGCAAGGCCAAGAGCGTCCGCTTCTTCGAAATCGGGCATGTCTTTTCGGCTTCCGCCAACGGTACCTGGTACCCGGGAATCCGGGAGGAGGTTCACCTGCTTATGGGACTGGGCGGACTGAAAAGCATTGAACACTGGAACAGCGAGCCCGCACCTTACGACATCTTTGACCTGAAGGGCGATGTTGAGCAGATGCTTCATCAGATAGAGGCACCCAATTACAGCGAACGTAGCGAAGGAGTGCATCAATTACATTTCGAGTGCGGAAATCATCGGTTGGGGACGCTGTACCGGATATCGAAGGATCTGCTGGAGCGGTACGAAATAGAACAGCCCTGTTTCGCGGCCGAATTTTCCCTCGACACCCTAATTGCCGCGTGCGGCGAATCCACCGAAACCGACTACCATCCGGTATCGGCCTATCCCCCCTTTGAATTCGATTTCGCGGTCATTGTAGACCGGTCGGTCCCGGCAGGCGATCTGCTGCGCACCATCCGGGAGAACGCGGGAGAGGAGCTCAGAGATCTGCAGATTTTCGACGTCTTCGAGGGAGAATCCATCGGGGAAGAGAACAAAAGCCTGGCCTTCCGTCTCAACTTCGTGGATGAAAATAAGACGTTGACTATCAATGATGTAGAACCTATAATCAATAAAGTGCTTGAAGAACTTCGGAAGGAGTTTTCAGCAAAACTACGATCATAGGAGATCTCCCTTTGCTGACCGACGAAACCCCATACCAGGAACGTTTCCACGAGCTGCTGAATGAGATCCGCGGCGAGGTCGAGGGACTCAGAAACCGGATTGACGATCTGCAGGAGAAAAACGGCAGGCTCAGGAAGAAACTGGAGGAGAAAGAGCAGGAAGCCGACATGTTCTCCGGGCTGGATGATACCGAACGAATGGCCCTTCACCACCAGGTTCTCGGCCTGATTTCCAAAATTGACCAACACCTGGATGAAGAGGTATGAAATCCATCAAGATCACCATACTCGGCAAACAGTATCCCCTCAAGGTCGAGGAGTCCGAAGTGGAGGCGATGATCCGGATTGCCCAGTACGTGGACGAAAAATTCAAGCAGTATAAAAAGGAGCTGAGCAAACAGCCGGAGACCACCGTCATGGTCCTGGCCGCCCTGAGTATCGCCGAGGAGCTCTTCGAGGAGCGCCGCCGCAACCGCGAGCTCAACCAGCAGGAGGATAAAGTGATGAAGGAAGTGAACCACAGCCTTGAGCGTTTTGTGGAGGAGCTGAAAAGCTGAGACGGAGAGAATTCTGATTGCCCGCAATTTTTCCTTACCTTGACCGCTTCATTTTGAGGCTTTTATTATTTTATAATCCCATACCTTCTCCATGCCCGCTACTCCGGTCAACATACTCTTTATCGGCGATATCGTAGGCGAGCCCGGGCTCAGTTTGCTGGAGACCATTCTTCCCTCTCTCATCGAGAAGCACGAGGCCGATTTTGTGATTGCAAACGGGGAAAACTCCCATAAGGGGAAGGGCATAAACCGCTCCATCATTAAAAACCTGTACGACCTCGGTGTCCATGTTATAACGGGCGGCAACCACTCGTTCGCAAAATACAAGGTCTTCGACTACATGCAGACCGACTCACATATTCTGCGTCCGCTGAACTATCCGAAAGGCAATCCGGGCTACGGGTACGGAATTTACGAGATACCGAAATTCGATCACAAGATCGGGGTCATAAACCTACAGGGACGCACCTATATGCAGTCTATTGACGATCCTTTCCGGACGGCGGACTGGGCCCTGGATCGTATCAACGAAGAGACTCACCTCGTTTTTGTGGATTTTCACGCCGAGGCGACCGCCGAGAAGCTGGCCATGGCCTGGCACCTCGACGGGAGGGCGTCGGTCTTCGTGGGCACCCACACCCATGTACCCACCAACGACGCGCGCATATTCCCCCAGGGAATGGGGTACGTAACCGACGCGGGGATGACCGGGTCCTTCGATTCGGTCCTGGGCATGGACACCGAGACCTCCCTGAAGCGGTTCAAGCTGGGTACTCCCCATCGCTACAAGCTGGCCAACGGGAACAACCACCTCTGCGGTCTGCTGGCAAGAGTGGATACCGAAAGCGGGGAATGCCTTCACATCGAATCCATCATTTATCCCTCCTTCACCTCCTCTGTTCAGGAAAACAATGAATGACGGTCGTCACATTTTAACGGGAAGGGAAATCATCAAAAGTTATCCCAGCAAATCCGGGGAGGGCCGGCTGACGGTGCTGGACAACATCTCCATCGACATAACACGGGGCTCCGTCGCGTCGGTGGTGGGATCCAGCGGAAGCGGCAAGAGCACCCTCCTGCACATCCTCGGCGGACTCGACCGGCCGGATTCGGGCGAAGTGATATGGAACGGGCGTCCCATCTACGATATGAACACGGACGGGCTGGCGGACTTCCGCAATCGCAAACTGGGATTTGTCTTTCAGTTCCACCATCTGCTGCCGGAATTTACCGCGCTGG
This sequence comes from uncultured Balneolaceae bacterium, assembly GCA_964528445.1. Taxonomy (GTDB): domain Bacteria; phylum Bacteroidota; class Rhodothermia; order Balneolales; family Balneolaceae; genus JAXHMM01. The sequence goes on from CAZGSL010000052.1 coordinate 10,627, forward strand.
AGAACATCCTGATGCCCGCCCTCATTTCCGGGGAGAAATACGAAGAGGCCTCAGAACGGGCGATGAGCCTGCTGGAGAGGTTCGGCATTCCGGGACGAGCCGAACACCGCCCCACTCAGCTTTCGGGCGGTGAGCAGCAGCGGGTCGCCATGGCCCGGGCGCTGATGAACGAGCCGGAGCTTATTCTCGCCGACGAGCCCACGGGCAACCTGGACGAGCGCAACACCGAAATCGTCCTCTCCCAGCTCTTTGAACTCCGTGAGCGGGACGGGGTCAGTATCCTGCTGATCACCCACGAAAAGGAGATTGCGTCCCGCTGCGACGTCGTTCACGAACTCAGCAAGGGGAAATTGCATTGACGGTTCTTTTGGTAATCATGCAAAAGTATCCTAATTTTGCGCATTAAAATCCGACCCTCAAGAAACCGCAACCGATGGCCAAGAAACTGACCAAGGAGGAGCTGGAACAGGATCCGTTGACGGATTACTACAACCGGCTACAGAATTACTTTTACGAAAACAAATCCACCCTCATCGGGGGTATCATAGCCGTGATCCTGATCGTAGGAGGAGTCATCGGCTGGGTGGTCTACCAGCAGTCCCAGGAAGAACAGGCCCGCAACCTGATGTCCAATGCCGAGACAGCGTTCCTCAACGGCAACTACCAGACGGCGCTGGAGGGATCGGAAGAGGAATTCACGGTGGGTTTTGAGCAGATCGTCAACAACTACGGCTTCACGGACGCGGGAAATCTTGCCCTGTATTACGCTTCCGTCTGCCACTACAACCTGGGAAATTACCAGCAGGCTCTCTCCTATATGCAACGGTACGAGGTCCCCGATGGTATTTTGGGAGTCGGCCCGCTCTCCTTTCATGCCGTTATACACACCGAGCTGG
>CAZGSL010000053.1:0-10101 GCA_964528445.1 uncultured Balneolaceae bacterium
TCCGCGACCTGGCCCTGACCGTCTCCTTCGCCCTGGCGGTCTCCTCGGTCGTGGCGCTCTCGCTCATCCCGATGATGAGCTCCCAGATCCTGGAGCGACGCGGTGAATTCCGCGGCGGACACGCCGGCTACCTGAAGCGGCTGCTCGCCTGGAGCAAGGGCAGCGTGTGGAAACGATTTGCCGCCGCGCCGCTCCTGCTGCTGGGCACTATCGTCTGGCCGCTCTGGTGGGTGATCGCGTTTCTCGGCCGCACGGCGGGCAACCTCTTCAACAACAGCGTGGCCCCCGCACTGGGACGCTGGCTGGACCGGCTGGAGGCGTGGTACCGCACCACCCTCGACCGCGTGGTATCCCGAAGCTGGACCGTCATTACCTCCGCAATCGTGCTGTTTCTGCTGACCGCCCCGATCTACTTTCTGCTGGGCGGGGAGTTCTTCCCGCAGGTGGATGAGAACGGTTTCACCCTGGAGGTGCAGCGGGAACCGGGCGTGAGCGTCCTGGAGATGGAGCGCACCATCAGCCAGGTGGAGGGTATCGTTGATGAGACGGTGCCGGAAGCCCGCCTGGTCGTGTCCGATTTCGGCGACCAGGAGGGCCTGGAGGGGGCGGAGAACCCCGGCGGCTACCAGGGCACCGTACGCATCGAGCTGGTGCCGCAGGAGGAGCGCCGGCGCTCCCAGCAAGAGATCACCGCCACGCTGCTGGAGGACCTGGAATCGGTGCCCGGGGCGGAGATCCAGGAGCTGCGGGACGATCCTCTCAGCCCCGATAACCAGAACGGCCTGATCGTGCAGGTATACGGTTTTGAACAGGATCAGCGCGAGGAGCTGTCCGGCGCGGTGCAGCGTGAGCTGCGGGATATCGAAGGCATTGTAAACGTCTTCAGCTCGTCCGACGAAGGGCGCCCGGAGCTGCGGGTAACGATGGACCGCGAGCGCATCTCCCGGCTGGGCATGAACACCTCGCAGGTGGCCAGCGCCCTCGGCAACGCCGTACAGGGCAACCTCGCTACCACCTATGTGGACCAGGGCATCGAATTCGAAGTGGTGGTGCAGCTCAGCCACAGCGATAAAACCCAGACCACCGACCTTCGCAACCTGCAGGTGCAGGCGCCCGGCGGCGAGTGGGTGCCGCTCGGCAGCCTCGCCCGTATCGAGCGCTACAGCGGCCCCACCAACATCATCCGCATCAACCAGGAGCGGGTGACCGAAGTGCGGGCGGACCTCTCTGGGGTGGACCTGAAAAACGCCTCCGAGCAGGTGCACCGGAATCTGTCGAACATCAACTGGCCGGACGGCTACCGCTACGAGGTGGCGGGCACGGCGGAAGACCAGGCCGAATCTTTCAATTACCTGGCCATCGCGTTCATGATCGCCAGCATCCTGACCTACATGGTAATGGCCTCCCAGTTTGAAAGCCTGGTCGAGCCCTTTATCATCATCCTTACCATTCCCCTGGCCCTCACCGGCGTGCTCCTGATGCTCTGGCTGACGGGCACCGCCGTCAGCGTGACCGCCATGGTGGGCCTGATCCTGCTGGCGGGCATCGTGGTCAACAACGGCATTGTCATGATCGACTACATAAAGATCCTGCAGGCCCGCGACCTGAGCCGCCACGAGGCCGTCGTGAGGGGAGCCACACGCAGGATGCGGCCGATCCTGATGACCGCCTTCACCACCGTGCTCTGCATGGTGCCCCTGGCGCTGGAGCTGGGATCCGGTTCCGAAACCTGGAGCCCCATGGCCCGCACGGTGATCGGGGGACTTACCGCCTCGACCATCCTGATGCTGTTCGTGGTGCCCTGCCTCTACAACGTCATCAACCGCACGGTCGAACGTTTCGGATTTGACGCCGTCCACAAAATTGATCCCCTGAAAGGTGCAATCGACCAAACGTAACGATCGGTTATGAAGAAATTCAGTGTCGCGCGACAAATACTGAGGCGCCCGATCACAGTGATCATGATCACCCTCATCTTCACCGGATTCGGGCTCTTTTCGCTCACCAACCTCAAGGTGACGCTCTACCCCTCCTTTAACATACCCGTCCTGGCCGTAAACACAGGCTACGGGGACGTAGCGCCCGAGGATATGGTGCAGCTGGTGGTCGAGCCCCTGGAGGGTGCGCTCTCCTCCGTGCAGGGCATCGAGTCCCTGGAGGCGAACGTAAGCAAGGGGAGCGCCTTCCTCATCATGGAGCTCAAGAGCGGGGCGGACATCCGACGCACCGAAATGAAGGTGCGCGAGGCGATCAGCCGAATGCAGAACGAGCTTCCCGCCGAGGCCTCCGAGCCGGTGATCTTCCAGTTCGATCCCGAAAATTTTCCCATCATGCGGCTCAGCCTGGAGGCCTCCAACAGGGGACTGGATGAGCTGCGCAACCTGGGGGTGGAGTTTATCGAACCGCGCCTGGAACGTCTTCCGGGAGTCGCCTCGGCCGATACCCGCGGCGGTCTCCAGCGGCAGATCTTCGTGAACGTCGATCCCATGTCGCTGGCCCAGTACAACATGGTCCCCTCCGACCTTGAGTCGGTGCTCGGGTCCAACAACGTGCAGCAGCCCATAGGCAACATCGTCTCCGACCGAAACAGCTACAGCGTCCGCGCGCAATCGATGTACCAGAACATCGAGCAGATTCGCCAGACCATCGTTACCATGTCCGACAACGGAATTCCCGTACGGGTGCGCGACGTGGCGGAGGTGGAGGACGGCTACGCCGATATCAATACCCTGGTGGAGATCAACGGGAACAACAGCGTCTCTGTGGAGGTCCAGAAGAAATCCGACGCCAACACCCTCGACGTGACCAAGGCTGTGGTGGCCGAACTCTCCAACATCAACAGCAACTTGCCGCCGGGCGTGGCCCTGGAGGTGCTCACCAACGACGGCGACAACGTTGAGAACTCCATATCCAACCTCTCGCAGTCGGCCCTCGCCGCGCTGGTCGTAGTCATCCTGGTCCTGCTGATCTTCATGGGAGGCTGGCGCATCTCCCTGGTGGTGGCCACCACCATTCCCGTCTCCCTCGCGGCCAGCTTCGCGGCGATGTACGGGGCGGGGCTGACGCTCAACATCCTGACAATCACCGCCCTCGCCCTGGCCATCGGGCTGCTGGTGGACAACGCCATTGTGGTTTCGGAAAGCATCGCCCGCAAGCTTGAGGCCGACCTGCCTAAATTTGAGGCGGCGCTGCAGGGTACCAACGAAGTGATCGGCGCCCTGCTGGGAGCGACCCTTACCACCCTGGGCGTCTTCGTCCCCATCATCGGGATCTCCGGGGTGGCGGGACAGTTCTTCTCCGAATTCGCCCTTACCATCAGCATCGCCATCGCCATCTCTTTCCTGGCTTCCATCCTGCTGGTGCCGGTGCTGTCGCTGCTGGTGCTGGACAGCAACCAGTTCCAGAGCAGGGGACTCACCTACCGGCTTACCCGCAAGGCGGAAGCCCTCTACTCGCGGTCGCTTAACTGGGTGATGTACCGCAAGTGGACCGCCCTGCTCTTTACCGCGGCCGTTATCGCGGGCTCCTATTTCATCTACAACAACCTGCAGACCGAATTTTTTCCGCAGTCCGACAGCGGACAGGTTAACGTACAGGTTGAGCTCCCCTCCGGAACAAAACTGGTGCGGACGGCCGATGTGATGAGGGGATTCAGCCGACAGATCCGCGGGATGGAAGAGGTTGAAACCGTTATCACGAGCATCGGCCAGCAGGGCTTTACCACCAGCTCCAACGGGGGATCCATCTCCGTTGAGCTCGTCCCGCAGTCCGAACGGGACGTGAGTACACCCGAGTTCTCCCTGCGGCTGCGCCGGATGCTTCAGTCGCCCGGCGTGGAGGTGAACGTCAGCGGAGCCGGAGGGGGAGGCGGCGGCGGATTCGCCGGATCCGGGAATACCATCACCCTCAGCCTGATCGGCCCCGAGGTGGAGACGCTCCAGGCCATCTCCAACAAGATCGAGACGGTCATGATGGCCGACTCCAACGTTATTTCGGTAGACAACGGCCGGACCGATCCCACGCCCGAGCTGCAGTATCACGTCGACCGGCAGCGGATCAACCGGATCGGCTCCTCGCTGAACCAGGTGGCCAACGCGCTCAAGACCCAGGTGCAGGGCACGCGCGTGGGCTTCTACCGGGACGAGGGACGGGAGATCCCCATCATGGTCCGTGCGCGCGAAAACGCCCTCACCAGCCGGGAACAGCTCTTCGACCTGCAGGTCGCCCGTTCGGGCAGCCTCCGGGTGCCGGTGCGCGCCCTGGGTACCTTCGAGAGCGTGAGCGGAGTGGAGAGCATCGACCGGCGCGACCGCGAGACCGTCCTGGATGTGAACATCGAGGTGGCGGGCAATACGGCCGAGTACCGGAACAAGGTTGTCGACGTAGTGCAGCGGGAGATCGCGCTGCCGGAGGGGTACCGTTACGAGTTCACCGGCAGCACCAGCCAGGAGGAGGAGGGCACGAACGAAGTACTCTACTCCCTGCTCTTCGCCCTGCTGCTGACCTACATGATCATGGCTTCCCTCTTCGAGAATTTCCGGGATCCCTTCATCATCTGGTTCAGCATTCCGCTGGCGTTCTTCGGGGCGCTCGCCGGACTCTGGATCCTCAGCACCCCTATCGGGGCGACGGCGTATATCGGGATCTTCATGCTGATCGGAATTATCGTCAACAACGGCATCGTACTGGTGGATTACATGCATATCTACAGCCGTGACAACCGGCACTCCGACTCCCTGTTCAACAACGTCATGGAGGCCTGCAAGCGGAGGATGCGCCCCATCATGCTAACGGCCATCACCACCATCTGCTCTATGGTCCCCCTTGCCCTCGGGCTCGGCACGGGCGGCGAAATCTGGGCGCCCCTTGCCCGGTCGGTGATCGGGGGACTCCTGTTCGGGTCGGTGCTGACCCTCTACGTTATCCCGGCATTTGTCATGGGCATCAGCAAAAAACGGAGGGAGGCGGTCAAAGCCCACCTGGCAGAAGCCGGGGAGCAGGTGTAAGGGAATGTTAAATTATTCGCTGAAATTATATATAATGAAACAGGCTCCGAACGTTTATACCTAACAACACCCAAAAGGACGCTATCGTCATAAAGCTACCGAAGAACACAAAAGCTACCGAACCATGAGCAGATCAAAAGACTTTACCCTGGGACTGCTTTCAGGCGCCCTGGTTGGCTCCGTAATCGCCCTGTTATATGCCCCTGACAAGGGAAGTAACACGAGAGACGTACTCTCCTACCGCCTCAGCAAATACGGGGATGAACTCTCCCACCTTATCGACAAACTCTCCCATGAGAAGGAGGCCATCTCCGAAGCGAAGCGCAAAGGCGACGAGGTGGTGGAAGACGCCCGCCAGCGGGCGGAAGACCTCATCCAGGAGGCCGAAGACCTGCTGGGCAACATCGAGGAGGAGAAGGCAGAGAACAAAAAACAGGAGAAAGCCGAGGAATAACTCATATTTCCAGAGCCCTTCGCGGATAGCTACCGTATGCTTGAACCGCGTGAATCGGGCGTTGCCCCTGCCATGAAATAAAGAAGCCTCCCGGCGTTGACCGGGAGGCTTTTTCAAATTTGCATTTCAGTCCGAAGCCTACGACTCGTCCTCTTCGGCCTCGGCGGTTTTCTCAGCTTCTTCGGCCTCTCCGTCTCCGGATTCCTCAGCCTCGGCTTCCACCTCTTCCGCCTCGTCGGCGTCTTCGGAGGCTCCGTCCTCTTCGCCTTCCGCAGCCTCGGCGGCCTTGGCAGCCGTTTCGTCAACTTCCTCGGCGCCTTCTCCGTTCTCCTCGCCGTCGCCGGCGCTGAGCTCTTCGAAGACCTTCGCGACCTCCTGCTCCTCTTCGTCGAGGTCCTTCTTGGAACCGACAATAAGGTCGTCGTACTTGCGGAGTCCGGTACCGGCAGGCACCTTGTGTCCGACAACCACGTTCTCCTTGAGACCCTGCAGGGTGTCCTTCTTGGCCTCGATGGCCGCCTGGGTCAGCACCTTGGTGGTCTCCTGGAAGGAGGCCGCCGACAGCCAGCTCTCGGTCGAGAGGGCCGCGCGGGTGATGCCCAGCAGAATCGGTTTGGAAATGGCAGGCTCGGCTTCGCGGGTCTCCAGCTCCTCTTCGCCCTCCTTGATGAGCTCGTTGTTGACCTCGCGCACTTCGCGGCGATCCAGGATGGCTCCCTGTTTCAGTTCGGATCCTCCGGGATCGGTAACCACGAATTTGCCGATCAGCTCGTCGTTTCGGTTGTTCAGCTCGAAGCGGTTCACCTTGTCCCCTTCCAGGAACATGGTGTCGCCCGGATCGGTAACCTCCACCTTCTGCATCATCGTGCGTACGATGACCTCGATATGCTTGTCGTTGATCTGTACGCCCTGCAGACGGTAGACCTCCTGGATCTCGTTCACGAGGTACGACTGTACCGCGTAGGGACCCAGGATATTGAGAATCTCCTCGGCGGGAATGGTTCCGTCGGAGAGCTGCTGACCGGCTTCCACGTAATCGTTCTCCTGCACCAGGATGTGCTTGGAGAGCGAGATGAGATACTTCTTCTCGTCGGTGCCGTCCTTGCTCTCGACGATAACCTCCTGCTTGCCGCGCTTGCGTCCGCCCATCCGCACAATACCGTCGATTTCGGAGACGGCGGCGGGCTCGTTGGGCGAGCGTGCCTCGAACAGCTCGGTCACACGCGGCAGGCCGGCGGTAATGTCTTTCGACTGTCCGGTCTGACGCGGGATCTTGGCCAGAACCTGTCCGGCGCTGACCTCCTCTCCGTCGTCCACCACAATGTGCGTGTCGACGGGCAGGGTCTTCTCGCGGACCCGGTCGTCTTCGCCCTTGACCAGCAGCGTGGGAATCAGCGAGCGGTCCTTGGAGTCGATGACCACCTTCTCGCGGTGACCGGTCTGGGAGTCGGTCTCCTCGGAGTAGGTGATATCCTCCATGATGTCCTTGTACTCGACTTTCCCGTCGATTTCCGAGTAAATGTTCGCGTTGTAGGGGTCCCACTTGCAGAGGGGCACTCCCTTGGGCACCTCGTCGCCCTCTTCCACGAGCAGCTCCGAGCCGTAGGGCACGTTGTAGGTGGTAAGCACCTTGCCCTCCTCGTCGAGGATCTTGATCTCGCCCGCGCGGCTCAGCACCACGTGGTGGATCTCCTCGCCGTCGTCGTACTCCACGACGCGGACGTTTTCAAATTCAACTTTCCCTTCAAATTTGGCCTTGTGCTGCGATTCGGCCTCCATACGCGAGGCGGTACCGCCCACGTGGAAGGTACGCAGGGTCAGCTGCGTGCCGGGCTCGCCGATCGACTGCGCGGCGATAACGCCTACGGCCTCGCCCACCTGCACCATCGTGCCGCGCGAGAGGTCCCGCCCGTAACACATGGAGCAGACGCCCCGCTCGGATTCGCAGGTCAGTACGGAGCGGATCTCCACCTCCTCGATGGAGGTTTCGGCGATCTTCTGCGCCACCGTCTCGTCGATGAGCTGGTTGGCCTCGCAGATAAGCTCGTCGCTGATCGGGTCGTAGATGTCGTGCAGCGACACGCGTCCCAGGATACGGTCCTCGAGGCTCTCGATGACGTCCTCATTGTCTTTCAGGGCCTTCATCTTGATGCCCCGAAGGGTGCCGCAGTCCTCTTCGTTAATGATAATGTCCTGTGAGACGTCCACCAGGCGGCGGGTCAGGTAGCCGGCGTCGGCCGTCTTGAGCGCCGTGTCGGCCAGTCCCTTCCGGGCGCCGTGAGTCGAGATAAAGTATTCCAGGACGGTCAGGCCCTCCTTGAAGGAGGAGAGGATCGGATTCTCGATCACCTCGTTCCCCGACTGCATGGAGCTTTTCTGGGGCTTGGCCATCAGGCCGCGCATGCCTCCGAGCTGGCGGATCTGCTCCTTGGAGCCCCGCGCGCCGGAGTCGGCCATCATGAATACCGGGTTGAAACCCTCGCGGTCATTGGAGAGCTCGTTAAAGAGCGTCTCGGAAACCCGGTTGGTGGTGCTGGTCCACTTGTCGATCACCTGGTTGTAGCGCTCGTTGTCGGTGATGAAGCCCATTTCGTAGCGCTCCGTGATATCGGAGACTTCTTCCTGGGTATTCTCGATCAGCTTCATCTTCTCATCCGGAATGACGATGTCTCCCAGGTTGAAGGAGAGTCCCCCGGTCGTGGCTTTCTCAAAGCCGAGGGTCTTCATCTCGTCAAGGAATTCCGCGGTCCGGGCAGTACCGACTTCGGCATGAATATCGGCGATGACGGTCCGCAGCTCTTTCTTGCCGAGCGTCTTGTTCCTGAAACCCATCTCCGGGGGCAGGATCTCGTTGAAGAGCACCCGTCCGGTGGTCGTCTTGATAATTTCGTACTCCGGTTCGCCCTCCTCTTCCGCGCTTTCCACGGGAATCCGCACATTGATCTTGGCATGCATATCGAGGTGGCCCTGGTCGTAAGCCACCAGGACTTCGTCGGTGGAGGCAAACGTTTTGCCCTCCCCGCGCTTGTCGCTGGCCATCTTGGTCAGGTAATAGATACCGAGGACCATGTCCTGGGAGGGCACCGCGATGGGTCCTCCGTTGGCCGGGCTCAGCAGGTTGTGGGAGCCGAGCATCAGCACCGACGCCTCCAGGATGGCGTCGTGGCTCAGCGGCACGTGCACCGCCATCTGGTCGCCGTCAAAGTCGGCGTTGAAAGCGGTACAGGAGAGCGGATGCAGACGGACGGCTTTCTCTTCGATGAGCACCGGCTGATAGGCCTGAATACCCAGCCTGTGAAGGGTGGGGGCCCGGTTCAGAAGTACGGGATGCCCGTCGATCACGTTCTCGAGCACCTCCCATACCACCTGGTCGCGGCGGTCCACCACCTTCTTGGCGCTTTTGACCGTCTTCACGTAGCCGCGCTCGATCAGGCGGCGGATCACAAAGGGTTTGTAGAGTTCGACGGCCATCTCTTTCGGCAGGCCGCACTCGTGCATTTTCAGTTCGGGTCCGACCACGATCACCGACCGTCCCGAATAGTCCACCCGCTTGCCGAGCAGATTCTGGCGGAAGCGTCCGCTTTTGCCCTTCAGCATGTCGCTGAGGGATTTCAGGGGACGGTTGTTGTTGCGGACCGCGTTCGATTTGCGGGAGTTGTCGTACAGTGAGTCGACCGCCTCCTGCAGCATCCGCTTCTCGTTGCGCAGGATCACGTCCGGCGCTTTAATATCGATCAGCCGCTTGAGGCGGTTGTTGCGGATAATCACCCGCCGGTAGAGGTCGTTCAGGTCGGAGGTGGCGAAGCGTCCGCCCTCCAGGGGCACCAGGGGACGCAGTTCGGGGGGAATCACCGGGATCACCCGCTGAATCATCCACTCGGGGCGGTTCTCGGTGTGTTTGTTGGCCGCACGGAAGGATTCGATCACCTGCAGGCGCTTCAGCTTTTTCTTCTTGCGCATCTGCGAAGTCTCGTTGCGCACCTCGTAGCGCAGGCGGTAGGCGAGGGAGTCCAGGTCCAGGTTGGTCAGCAGGTCCTCCAGGGCTTCGGCCCCCTCCTTCGCGATGAACTTGTCCTCGTCCGAATCGTTCAGCTCGTAGTGCTCCTCGGGGAGCTGGTCGAGCAGGTCGTAGTACTCCTCCTCGGAGACAAGATCGCCCCGCTTGTAACCCAGGTCGCGGGTCATGCCCGGCTGGGTAATCACGTAGGTCTCGTAGTAGACGATTTTCTCCAGGTTCTTGGAGGAGTAGCCCAACAGGTAGGCGAGCTTGTTGGGGAGGGACTTGAAGTACCAGATGTGCACTACGGGCACGGTCAGGGAGATGTGTCCCATACGCTCGCGGCGCACCGCCTTGCGCGTGACTTCCACGCCGCAGCGGTCGCAGATGATCCCCTTGTAGCGGATCCGCTTGTATTTGCCGCAGTGGCATTCGTAGTCTTTAACCGGACCGAAGATCTTTTCGCAGAAAAGACCGTCCATCTCCGGCTTGAAGGTACGATAGTTGATTGTTTCGGGCGTCAAGACTTCCCCGTGGGACCGGGAGAGGATCGTCTCCGGGGATGCCAGGGAGATCCCTATTCTATCGAAGTCTTTCGAAACGGTTAGTGTGTTGGTAGTCGGCAAGGAAGTACCTCCGGATTG
>CAZGSL010000054.1:0-9702 GCA_964528445.1 uncultured Balneolaceae bacterium
ATGCGGGAGATTCCCATCATTACCTTCGTCAACAAGTGCGACCGCCCGGGACTGGAGCCGCTGGAGGTGATCAGCAACATTGAGAACCAGCTGGGCATCGAGCCCATCCCGGCCTCCTGGCCGCTGGGATACGGCAAGGATTTTCAGGGCATATACGACCTGATCGGCAAGCAGCTCTACCTGCTTCGCAAAGAGAAGCACGGGACCAAGAAGGCCGGCACAAAACAGGTAAAACTGGAGGAGGGGATGGAGCGGTCCACTCTCTCTGAGACCGAAAAGGAGAAATTTCACGAGGAGGTCATGCTCACCGAAGACATGTACGACATGATGGACCGGGAGGCCTACCTGCGCGGAGAGTGCACGCCCGTCTTCTTCGGTTCGGCCCTGAACAATTTCGGAGTGGACGTGTTCCTGGATTACTTCTCCCGGCTGGCGAGCCCCCCCCAGCCATATGAAGACGAGAACGGCGCGGAGCGGGTGATCACCGATGACTTCTCAGGGTTCGTATTCAAGATGCAGGCCAACATGAATCCCGATCACCGCGACTGCGCGGCGTTTGTCCGGGTCACCTCCGGCAAGTTCGAGCGGGGACTGGAGGTTACCCAAAGCGACAGCGGAAAGAAGATAAAGATGTCGACTCCACATACTCTGCTGGGCGACGAACGGCACATCCTGGAGGAGGCCTGGCCGGGCGATATCGTATCCCTCTTCAACCCGGGCTCCTTCCGCATCGGGACCACCATCTACAAAGACAAGCCGGTCCGTTTCAACGTCATTCCCCTCTTTACTCCCGAACACTTCATGAAGTGCTCGACCAAGGATCCCTTTAAGCGCAAGCAGCTCCGGCAGGGACTTCGCCAGCTGGCCGAAGAGGGTGTGGTACACGTTTTTGAGGTCCCCCACGGTGTCGGCAACGAGCTGCTGCTGGGAACGGTGGGCGCGCTGCAGTTTGACGTGGTGAAGCACCGCATGCTCACCGAATACAACTGCGAGCTGAATATGACGCCCGTTTCCTATCACGCGGCCCGCTGGCTCCCCGAAAATCCCCGGGTGATCGAGAAGCTGGAGAGCAGCTACTCCACGCACGTGACCACCGACATGGAAGAGCATCCCATCGCCCTGTTTGAGAGCGGTTATGCCCTCAGCCAGGCGGAGGAGAAGGTGGGTGCGGAAAACCTCTTCAAGTTCAAGCAGTAGTCACTTCCCGCCGTTGGCCTGCAGGTCGTCGATGCAGAAGGAACCCAGGTTGGGAATGTCCCCGTCAAAGAGGTTGGCAAAGTAGTCGGTGGTCTCGACGGAGGGCTCCATGAGACAGCCGTCCTGGTTGCAGTGCTGCCCGTCGCTCGTCTGGTGGGAAGACTGCATGGGCGTGCCCACGCCCACCAGTCCCATATTGTGTCCGAACTCGTGGCGGAAGACCGTGCCCTCGATTTTCTCGCGCGAGGGAGAGCCCACGCCCGAGCTGGCCGAATTGATGGTGGATCCGAAGAAGGCCATGGAGGTGTTGTAATAGGCGATGCCAAGCACGTTGGACTCGGTGTACTCTCCGTCCACTATAATGAAATAGGCTTCCAGGGTGCTGCTGCCGGAACCGGTGGTGTTGTTGCGGTGCTGGGCCTCCAGGTCACGCACGTCCGCCGCCGAGTAGGCCGACTGGCCGCCTGAGGGTATCTGGGTGGGCGTGCGGATGGTCACGCTGCTCTTGTTAAGCCGCTGCTCCAGGAAGGTTTTGAGGCTGTCCAGGGCATCCTGGGTGGGTTCGTGCCCCGGCATGTAGTCAATCTCCAGGGAGAGGGAGGTATAGGTGCTGTCCCTCAGAAGCTCCTCGGCCGATACGCCCGGATTGCGCTGGTGGTTAAACGGCTCTTCCTCCTCGTCGTTGGAACTGGTGCTGTCCAGGCAGGAGGAGAGGGCGAAACCCGCGAGCAGAATGATTGCGAGCAGAAACCGAACGTTCAGCTGGAAATATCTCATCGAATTCGGGTTTATTGCCGTTGGTTCATTGCATTATATCGGGTAAAGACAGCGGTGTTCCAAGGATATTTCCCCGGATCCGTTCGTTTTACCTTCCCCTTATTATGCTTAAATTAGAGAGCTTTTAACTGTTCCAACCACGAAAAATTATTGACTCATGGCTAAAGAATTTGACCTCTGTGTTATCGGTTCCGGACCGGGCGGTTATGTAGCGGCCATCCGCGGCGCGCAACTGGGATTCAAAACGGCGATTGTGGAGAAAAGGCACCTGGGCGGCGTATGCCTGAATATCGGGTGCATACCCACCAAGGCGCTCCTGCGTTCCGCCGAGGTGTACGAAAGTATTGAGGACGCCTCGGATTACGGGGTGAATGTGGAAGGGTACTCCGCGGATTTCGAGGGGATGATCAAGCGCAGCCGGAATGTGGCCGACAAGATGAGCAAGGGCGTTCAGTTTCTGATGAAGGCCAACAAGATCGAGGTATTTGAGGGCAAGGGGGTTTTCGAATCGTCCGGCCAGATCAAGGTGGTGGACGAGGAGGGGGAAACCGCCGACCAGATCAAGGCCGACCGGTTTATTATCGCCACCGGGGCTCGTCCACGGGAGCTGCCGGGACTGGAGATCGATAACGAAACCATCATTGGTTACGAACAGGCGATGAAGCTGGAAGATCAGCCCGACAAGATGGTCATTATCGGCGCCGGTGCGATCGGCGTCGAGTTCGCCTATTTCTACCATACCATCGGCACGGAGGTTGTTCTGGTAGAGCTGCAGGACAGTCTGGTTCCGGTGGAGGATGAAGAGATCGGCAAGGAGCTTGGCAAAATCTACAAGAAGAAGGGCATGACCATCAAGACCGGTAGCACGGTCGAGAATGTGGAGAAAGAGGGCGAAGGCGTAAAGGTGACCATCAAGGGCCCCAAGGAGGAGGAGACGGTGGAAGCCGACGTGGTGCTCTCCGCCGTCGGGGTCACCGGCAACGTGGAGGAGCTCGGCCTGGACGAAATCGGCGTCGAGTATGAAAAAGGCACCATTGAGGTGGATCGTGAGACCTATGCCACTTCGGTGGAGGGCATTTATGCGATCGGCGACGTGGCCGGGGGACCCTGGCTGGCGCACAAGGCCTCCCACGAGGGCATTGTCTGCGTGGAGAAGCTGGCCGGCGAGGACCCGCTGCCCATCGATTACAACAATATTCCCGGCTGTACCTACTGCGAGCCTCAGATCGCGTCGGTGGGATACACCGAAAAAGAGGCCAAGGAGGAAGGGTACGATATCCTGGTGGGCAAGTTCCCCTTCTCGGCCAGCGGCAAGGCCAGCGGACTTGGCCATGAGGAGGGTTTTGTGAAAGTGATTTTTGACGCCAAGTACGGCGAGTGGCTGGGCTGCCACATGATCGGCTCCCACGTAACCGAGCTGATCGCCGAAGCGGTGGTGGCCCGGGACCTGGAAACCACGGGTCATGAGATCATCAGTGCCGTCCATCCCCATCCGACCATGTCGGAAGCCGTCATGGAAGCGGTGGCCGAAGCCTACGGAGAGGGCGTGCACCTGGGATCCAAGCCGGAGAAGAATGTGAAGTAGGATGCGCACCGTCGAGGCATACGACCTGGGTTATGCTCCCTACCGGCCGGTATGGGAGTTCCAGAAAGCGGTGCAGCAGCGCCTCATCGATGAGAAGCGGGGACGCCGGGAGGGGGAGAGCAACGATGTGCTCCTCTTCGTGGAGCACCCCCATGTGTACACGCTGGGCAAGAGCGGGGATCGGGCCAACCTGCTGAAAGGGATGGCCGAGCTCTCCAGCATCAACGCCGAGTTCGTGGAGATCGACCGGGGCGGGGATATTACCTACCACGGGCCGGGCCAGGTCGTGGGTTATCCCATCCTGGATCTGGATCGCCATTTCACCGATATCCACAAATACCTGCGCCGCCTGGAGGAGGTGATCATCCGAACCTGCGCCGAGTACGGCATTGAGGCGGGCCGAATCGATGGGCTCACGGGCGTATGGGTGGGAAACGAGAAAATATGCGCCATGGGCATCAAATGCTCGCGGTGGGTGACCCTGCATGGTTTCGCACTCAATGTAAATACCGATCTCAACTATTTCCGCCACATCGTCCCCTGCGGAATTACCGACAAGGAGGTGACGAGCCTGGAGCGGCTCCTGGAGAGGGAGGTGGACCCCGGTGAGGTGAAGGGGCATCTCGAAAAGCATTTCTCCGACGTCTTTGACGTTTCCGTGGAACGGGTGGAGAGCCTGCCTGAACTGGAGGAGCAATTTTCTTATCTTGCCCATTCACCGGCTCAAACGGCATCCCGATAAATTTTTTAAGGCACTTCCATGATAAAGGAGTTAAAGGTCATCGACAGAAACGGTACCACCGAGCGCCGTCCGGACTGGCTCCGCGTTAAACTACCTTCGGGCGAGAAGTTCAAGGAGGTATCACAGACCATCCAGAAGCACTCCCTGAATACGGTCTGCTCGGAAGCCCGCTGTCCGAACATCGGGGAGTGCTGGGGCAACGGCACGGCAACGTTTATGATTCTGGGGGACGTCTGCACGCGTTCCTGCTCCTTTTGCGCGGTAAAGACGGGCCGGCCGGAGGAGGGCCTCGACTGGGACGAGCCGCGAAGGGTGGCCGACGCAGCCAAAAAAATGGATCTCAAGCATGTTGTGATTACGTCGGTCAACCGCGACGAGCGGGACGACGGCGGAGCGCCCATTTTTGCCGAGTGCCACCGCGTGCTTCGCGAGGAGATCGAGGGAGTGACCATCGAGTCGCTTATTCCCGATTTCCGGGGCGTGTGGGACGCGCTTCAGATTGTTATTGATACCCCGCCCGACGTCCTGAGTCATAACCTGGAAACGGTGCCGCGGCTCTACCGGACCGTACGTCCCCAAGCCAAGTATGATCGGTCGCTGGAGCTTCTTCAGCGCTGCAAGGATCAGGGTCTCCGCACCAAGTCCGGCATCATGGTGGGACTGGGAGAGAAACCCGAGGAAGTGGCCGAGCTGATGCAGGATTGCGTGGATCACGAGGTGGATGTGCTCACCATCGGGCAATACATGCAGCCCACTAAAATGCATCATCCCGTCGAAGAGTGGGTGCATCCCGATCAGTTCGCCGAGTACAAGGAAATCGGGGAGGATCTGGGGCTGGAGCATGTGGAAAGCGGTCCCCTGGTACGCTCCTCCTATCACGCGGAAAAGCACGTCTGAAACCCGAAGCCTTTTAGGATTTTTACGAAATTCAGATCGAGGTTCTCCCTCAATCCGTTATATTGAGCCGAACGTCCACTTCATCTCCAGACCAAAATGCTCTCATTAGGAGTTGTAATACTTGCCAGTTACCTCGTGGGTTCGATTCCTTCCTCCATCTGGGTCGGGAAAGTGGCCAAGGGCGTGGACATCCGGCACCACGGCAGCGGAAACGCGGGTGCCACCAATACCTTCCGCCTGCTGGGATGGAGGCCCGGGGTGGCGGTTCTGCTCATCGATTTTACTAAGGGTTTTACCGCCTCGTTCTGGATAAGCCAGCTGGCCTACCAGATCGGGGGGGGACCCGTGGCGCTGATCCCCAACTGGGAACTGGACGCTTTTCTTCGGATTCTCTGCGGGGTGATTGCCGTGGCCGGCCATATGTTCCCCATATTCGCCGGATTTGACGGAGGCAAGGGCATGGCAACGGCGGCAGGCATGCTGACCGGCATCGAACCCGTTTCGGTGGCTCTGACGGCCGTGGTTTTCAGCGTGGTTATGCTGGCCAGCCGCTACGTCTCCCTCGCCTCCCTGGTGGCGGCTTTTATCTATCCGCTGCTTCTGCTGGTTCTCCGTTATCTGTTCGGGTGGCCGATCGACGGGAGCATTCTTATCTTCGGCGCGCTCATCGGCCTGGGGATTATCATCAAGCACACCGGGAACATCCGGCGGCTCTACAAGGGAACCGAAAACAGGGTCAGCTCCTTTAAACCCGCGAAAGGCTGGCTCAACAAGGAGCGAAACCAATAGAAAAACAGTGAAAAAGGTAGCGATCATAGGAGCGGGCAGCTTCGGCACGGCCCTGGCGGTGGTACTCTCCCGGGCCGGAAACGAGGTTCGACTCTGGGCGCGGGAGTCCGAGGTGGCCTACGGCATAAACAATAGACACCGGAATCCCTCCTACCTGCAGGATGTTACCCTCCCCGACTCGGTAGTCTGTTACAACGACCTTGAAGAGTGTCTGTCAGAGTCGGAAATGGTTGTATTCGCCACTCCCTCGCATGCCATGCGGGAGGTGTCCACCAGGGCGCGTCCTTACTTGTCGGGAGATGAAATAGTTGTCAATGTGGCGAAGGGCATTGAGAACGAAACCTACCAGACCATGTCCCAGGTGCTGTGCGAGGTTCTGGAGGATGTTATCATCGAGGATCACATCGGGGTTATTTCCGGTCCCGGACACGCAGAGGAGATCGGCAAATTTCGTCCCACGACCGTCGTCTCCACCTCCTATTCCAAACGAACGGCTCGTATCATTCAGCAGACGTTCATGACTCCCATGTTCCGCATCTACCTGAACTACGACATTATAGGTGTGGAGATCGGCAGCTCGGTGAAAAACATCATGGCCATTGCCTCGGGTATTGCGGACGGTTCGGAGATGGGAGACAACGCCATCGCCGCCCTCATTACGAGAGGCCTTCATGAAATGAAACGGCTCGGGATGAAACTGGGGGCTTCCCAGGACACCTTCTCGGGACTGACCGGAATCGGGGACCTTGTGGTGACCTGCACGAGCCGGCACAGCCGGAACCGTTACGTGGGATACCAGATCGGCCAGGGCAAAAAAATGGAGGAGATCACCTCGGGAATGAACATGGTGGCCGAAGGGGTTAAAACCACGCGGTCGGTATACGAATGGAGCCGGAATCTCAACGTGGAGATGCCCATCACGGAGGCTGTTTACCAGGTGCTTTTTGAAGACGAGGATCCGAAAGATATGTTATACGACCTGATGACGCGTAATCCAAAGGAGGAGATTCTTATATAGAGGAATTTTTCAGAGGGTGGGCATTAAAAGACCACCGCATTCGTTTTTGCATAGGATCGTGATGTGAGACAGCCCGATGGAATGCTAACCGAATTACCGAGGTAGTCACCATGTACTCCGATCACACCAGCCCTGCCGTCCTTTCGGAAATGGATTATCTCGACGTTAAAAATCTGGCCCAGACAGGGGAGGGTAAGTTTCTGGAATTCAAACGCACCATCCCTTCTGCTACTAAAATTGCCCGGGAGATGGCTGCGTTTGCCAACACGGGCGGAGGCACCCTGCTGATCGGGGTGGATGACGACCGTTCCCTGGTCGGAGTTAAAGGCTACCAGGAGGAAGAGTTTCTGCTCAACAAGGCCGCGAGCGAGGTTTGTGATCCCCCGCTGGATGTGAAGATAGAGGTGGTCCATTTCGGGGAGCGTGATCTGCTGGTGATACGTATCACGGAAGCCGAGAACAAACCGGTATTTGTCAAGGAAGAGCGGGGCCACACGGCCTACCTGAGAGACAGGGACCGCAACCAGGTTGCCAGCAGGGAGCGGATTGAAGTCATGAAGAACCAGGCTTCCGGGAAGAGCGTAACGTTTGAATACGGGCCGAAAGAGCAAAAGCTGTTCCGCTACCTGAATGAATACGGTGAGATAACCGTTGACAAGTTTGCACATTTGACGGATGTACGAAGCGAGAAAGCATCCGCAATCCTTGTCAATCTTGTCAGCGCAGGGATTCTGAATCTATTTTCTAAGGACAATATTGATTATTTTTCGTTCTCGCGAAAATTGAACGAAGAGCAATAAAAGGTTTCACTGGACATGCCTGCTGAAGAAGAAAATCTGGACGATGTTATCTCCGACCTGATCGACGATGACGGGGAAGATCAGGCGGAGGAAGAGAAGTCCGCATTTGAAGGCATCGATACCTCCGGGAAGACCCCTCTGGAGGGACCGGCCGTTCGACTGACCAAAAGGGCGGCCGATCAGGTAGGGCGGATACGCGAGAGGGAGGATCTGGACGAAGAGCTGTTTCTTCGGGTGGCCGTGGAGGGGGGCGGCTGCTCCGGGCTCGAATACCGGCTGGGATTTGACTACCGTACGGACGACGATCACAGCATGACCAGCGAAGGGGTGGAGATCATCGTGGATCCCAAGCATATGATGTACCTGGAGGGCATAACGATTGACTACCCCGACGGGCTGGATGCGCGGGGCTTCACCTTCGACAATCCGAACGCCGAGGAGACCTGTGGCTGCGGCACCTCGTTCGCTACCTGATCAGGGGGCCGTTTACCGTCGGAAAAAAGCGACGGGTCACTCTTTTGAGAATCGATTGGTAATCAGCCGCACGCCCCTCTTGAAGGTGAAATAGAACCAGGTCCACTCCACAAAAACCCGGAAGCGGTTGCGGAATCCGATCAGAAAAAGAATGTGGACGAACGACCAGAGCAGCCAGGCGGGAAATCCGCTGAAGGTAAATCCACGAATATCCGCCACCGCCTTGGCCCGGCCGATGGTGGCCATGGTTCCCTTGTCCCTGTACCGGAAAGGCGTGCGTTCGGAGGGAGGGGTCTTTTGGGCGAGAACGCGACCAACGTAACTCCCCTGCTGCATGGCCACCGGCGCCAGTGCGGGAAGAGGCTCCCCGTCTTCGTCCTCCAGTCGGGCGGCATCGCCCACCACGAATATTTCCGGATGACCGGGGAGCGTGAGGTCGGGATTCACGTGCACGCGCCCTGTGCGGTCCTGTTCGGCATCCAGAGAATCGAGCATGGGAGAGGCGGCCACCCCGGCCGCCCATATGATATTGGGCGTCTCGATTTCTCCTTCCCCGAAACCGACCCGGTTCTCCCCGATATCGGTAACCGGCGTATTCAGCAGTACCCGGACGCCCATCTCCTCCAGCGTGCGGCGCGCTTTCTCGGAGAGATGTTCGGGGTACCCGTTCAAAATGCGGTCGCCGGCCTCCACGAGAAAAATGCGCGTTTCGTTTTTGGAGAACGTGGTATAGTCGCGCATCATGTTTCGCTTGGCGATCTCCGCGATGGCGCCGGCCATCTCCACGCCCGTGGGCCCGCCGCCGATGATAACGAAGGTCAGGTAGGGTTCCCGGAGCTTGGGATCGGAGAGCTGTTCTGCCTCTTCCAGGGAGAGTAAAAGGCGCTCGCGCAGCTGGAGGGCGTCGGAAACGGTTTTGAGTCCCGGCGCGTGCTTTTCCCACTTGTCGTTTCCAAAATAGTCGTATTGGGCGCCGGGAGCGAGCACCAGGCGATCGTAGGGAATGCTCCGGCCATCTTCCAGCAGGACGTTCTGCCCCCCTTTATCCACCGACGTCACTTTCCCCAGGAGTACACGGATTCCGGAACTTTTCCCGAGTACCGCCCGGATGGGAACGGCGATGTCGCCGGGCGAGAGGGCCGCCGTTGCCACCTGGTAGAGAAGGGGCTGGAAAAGATGGTGGTTGGTTTTGTCGACCAGCGTCACACGGCAGCCGGAGGAGCGTAATTTTTTGGCGGCCATGATCCCCCCGAATCCGCCGCCCACAATGACCACCCTGTCCCCTTTGTCGTCCATCTCCGTCAGTTCATCTTGGCTTTGGCCTCCTGCAGAATATCCTCTATCTCATCCTTCGTGACGTGATAGTGTTCGTTGCAGAAATGGCAGACCAGCTCCTGTCCGCCGTCGTCGATCTCCTTCAGGT
>CAZGSL010000055.1:0-9689 GCA_964528445.1 uncultured Balneolaceae bacterium
GGCACAACATGTACAAGTCGTTTCCGCCCGTGGCCGATCCGGCCGATCGCGAGCATGAGCAGTCCTGGCCACAGGGACGTACAAATCATTTCTGGCACGACCTGAACCGCGACTGGTTTGCGCTCACCCAGCGGGAGAGCGTCAATCGCATGGACTTTTTCCACCAATGGTATCCCCATCTGCAGATCGATTTCCATGAGATGGGCACCGGAAGCTCCTACTTCCTGGAGCCCACCAAGCCCGTCCGCACCTGGAACCCGGTTCTTCCCGAGTACCATTACGAAGTGATGAATCCGCTGATCGCGCAGTACCAGACCGAAGCACTTGACGAGCTGGGAGCGCTCTACTGGACCAAGGAGGTTTACGACAACATCGCTCCCATCTACGGCGCTACCTACCCCGACATGTGGGGCGGCGTAGGAAGCACTTTCGAAGTGGGAAGCTCACGGGGACTGGTGCAGGAGAGTGATGGTGGAAAGGTGACGTTTCGCTCCACCATCCGCCGGCATCTGTCCACCGGCCTTGCCACCGTACGCGCCGCTGTTGAGGAGAAACAGCGCCTGTTCGAATACCAGCGCGACTTCTTCGGATCGGCCGTCGAACAGGCCTCCGATCAACCGGTGCGGGCCTATGTGTTCGGGGATGCGGATGACCGGACCCTCACCAATAAATTCCTGGATCTTATTCTCGACCACCGGCTGCAGGTCTATGAGCTGAACGGCAACCTGGAGGTGGACGGGCAGACCTTCGAACAGGGCAGTGCCTACGTCATCCCGACCGAACAGCCGGGATACCGGACACTGCACGACATCTTTGAATCCAATACCAGCTTCCCCGACAGCGTGTTCTACGATATTACGGCCTGGTCGCTCGTGCAGGGCTACGGAGTGCCTTACGGGGAGGTGGAGACGGGCAGCCCGGACGAGCTGCAGGGAGCGCGTGTCACCGAGGTGCCCGATCGCAGCGGGTCGGTCTCCGGCGGAATATCCGACTACGCCTACCTGATGAGCTGGGATGACTACAGCGCGCCGCCCGCTCTTTACGACCTTATGGATTCGGGCATCCGCACCCGCGTGGCCTATCAGCCCTTCACCGCGGCCACCGGCGGAGGTGAGAGGGAATTCGGCTACGGCACCATCGTCATACCGGTGAAGGGCCAGCCCGTTGGCGGACGGGCCTTGCACGACTCCCTCTCCGCGGCCGCGGAACGCTTCGGGGTGACCTTCCATGCCACATCCACGGGCATGACGCCGGAGGGCATCGACCTGGGAAGCCGCAATATCGAGCCCCTGGACCAACCCGAGGCCGCCCTGATCATCGGAGAAGGGGTTAGCTCCTACGAGGCGGGCGAAACCCAGTTCCTGCTGAACATGCATATGAACATGGGCGTCACCCGCATGGCCAAGACCACCCTGGAGGGCGAATCCCTGGACCGTTACAACACCCTGATCATGGTGGACGGCTACTACGGCGACCTCGATTCGGGGACGGTAGACCGGATCCGTCGCTGGGTGCGGCAAGGGGGACTGCTGATCGCCAGCGGGGGTGCGGCCGAGTGGGCCGCTGAGGAGGGACTGGCCGAGAGCGGACTGATAAAGGAGTACGAAGACAGCACCACGCGTGACACACGCTACAACTACGAGACGGCCTCCGACCGCTACCTGGCCAACTCCATCCCGGGCGTCATATTGGAGGCGGACATCGATCCCTCCCACCCGGTAGCCTTCGGCGTACCGGACCGGACGCAGCTCTTTATGAAGGATGACGACCTGTTCCTGAATCCCAGCACCAGTCCCTATGCCACCGTGGCGGAGTATAAGGAGGATCCCCTGGTGGGCGGCCACGTGAACCAGGAGAACCTGGAAAAGATCGCCGGTACGGCTGCCATCGTGACCAGCGGAAACGTGGTACTGTTCGCCGAGAATCCCAATTTCCGAAGCTACTGGCATACCACCAGCCGGCTCTTCCTGAACGCGCTGCTTTTCGGACGGAATTTATAGGAGGACCGACCCTTTCGGATCCTCCCCCTGCCGGGTCCCGGAACACTTTATGTCTACCCTTCTGTTTATGTTAATGAAAAACAGGAGGTAATAGCACGCTTCCCAATCTGATCGGGTGCGGAGCCGGCAACGCCTCCCCGGCATTCTTCGTCGTGACATAAAAAGGATCTCTGCGGAGTTATGTCGTTTGAGATAGCCTTCGTACTCATTCTTCTGGTGGTCGCTTTTGTGCTTTTCGCCACCGACTATGTCTCCTTCGACGTAACGGCTATGATCCTGCTCACCAGCCTGCTCATCGGGGGCATACTTACCCTGGAAGAGGGGCTGTCGGGAATCAGCCATCCCGCCACCGTCACCATCGCCTCCATGTTCGTGCTCAGCGAGGGACTCCGCCGCACCGGTCTGCTGAACAAGGCAGGTGATTTTTTCTCGGAGAGGCTCCAGGAAAATTTCAAGGTCTGGATGTTCGTCATGATGCTGTTCATCAGCCTGATGTCATCTATCATGAACAATACGGCAGTGGTGATCATCTTTATCCCCATTCTGATCAGTGTTGCCTCCAAGATCGGGATGAGTGCCTCCAAACTGCTTATGCCGGTCTCCTTCGCGGCCATCATGGGGGGCATCTGCACCCTGATCGGCACCTCCACCAACATCCTGGTCGCCTCCATCGCCGAAACCCGCGGGGCTGCCTCATTCGGAATGTTCGATTTTACGCCGGTGGGTATCAGCCTGCTCATCGCCGGATACCTGTTCCTGTTAATGGGCGGCATGAAACTTATTCCGGAACGACGCCAGGAGGAAGACGAACTGACCAAGGAGTATGAAATGCAGGGTTACCTGGCGGACGTGGTGGTGGAACCCAAATCGGAGCTGATCGGCGGGGTGCTAGATGAGGAGGATCTCACCAAGCGGCTCGACCTGGATGTGCTGCGCATTTTCAAGCCCGAGCGGGACCGGTCGGCCCAGCGATCGGAAATCCGTGTCGAGGTCGGAGACGTCCTGCGAATACGCGGCAACGCCAGAGAACTCAACAAGCTGCTGCAGCGCGAGGACTTCTCCTCGCGGGCGGCCAAGGAGTGGCTGGATATCGACCTGGAGCACGGGCGGGACGCGCTGGTAGAGGCCGTGGTCGCCCCCGAATCGACGCTTGAGGGAAAGAGCCTCGACGACATCAATTTCTACGAACGGTTCGGCGCCGTACCTCTCGCCATCCGCCACCAGGGAGAGCTGAAACACGATGACCTGGGCAAGGTTAAAATATCCGGCGGGGATACCCTCCTGCTCAGCCTCAGCTCCGAGCGCTTACCTGAAATTGAAAAAGATCCCATCTTTATTGTGGCCTCCAAACTGGATGTGATGCCCCGCAGGCGGGAAAAAACATTTCTCGCCCTCGGAATTCTGTTGAGCGTGGTGGCGGTGGCGGCGACGGAGATTCTCCCTATCGCCGTCAGTGCCCCCGCCGGTGTGGTACTTATGCTGCTCACGGGATGCCTGACCACGGAAGAAGCATACAATGCGGTAAACTGGAAGATCATCACCCTGCTGGCCGGCGTCATTCCGCTGGGACTTGCCATGGACAAAACAGGAGCCGGGACCCTGATGGCCAATCAGCTGGTCGAGACGCTGGGAGACCTGGGGCCGCGCGCGCTGCTGGGCGGCTTCTACCTGCTCACCATGATGATGTCCGCCGTCATGTCCACCAATGCATCCGCGGCACTGGTGGCGCCCCTGGCTATCCAGATCGCCGACTCCATCGGGGCCAGCCCGGAACCCTTTGTCATCAGCGTCTCTTACGCTGCCTCCCTTACGTTCCTCACCCCCTTCGGACATCACGCCAATACGCTTGTTTACGGAGCCGGCCAGTACAAATTTACCGACTTCGTCAAAGTGGGCCTGCCCATCAATATTATCTTCTGGATGCTGGCCGTCATTCTAATTCCGATCATCTGGCCCTTTTAACCGGGTCACTAAGAAGAGCTGAAAATATTTCCGGATATGACTTTCTGCCTTGACCTTTGTACTCTGATGGATACGTCAGGTTGCTCTTCGCTGCGGCATGAACGGAAACGCTCACTCCAGGAACAGTACCTCAGATTATGACTTTCAAAAGCATCAATCCCTACAACGGAGAGGAGATTGCCACCTACTCCGAACAGAGCGAAAACGAAATTGACGAAGTGCTGGAAAAATCACATCGCGCCTTCGATTCATGGCGCCGGGTGCCGATTGAGGAGCGCAGCCGTTTGCTGGCCCAAACGGCCGATCTGCTGAGAAGCAGTGTGGATACCTACGCCGAGACGATGACCCTGGAAATGGGTAAGCCCATCAGCGAATCCCGAGCCGAAATTAGAAAATGTGCCTGGGTATGCGATTTCTACTCAAAAAACGCGCAGCGGCTGCTCGCCGATGAATTAATCGAAACCGACGCCAGCGAAAGTTTCGTCAGTTACGATCCCATCGGTCCCGTCCTGGCCATCATGCCCTGGAATTTCCCCTTCTGGCAGGTGTTCCGGTTCGCGGCACCCAACCTGGCGGCGGGAAATACGGCACTCCTGAAACACGCCCCGAATGTCTTCGGTTGCGCCACGCAAATAGAGGATCTGCTGGAGGAAGCCGGCTTCCCGGAGGACGTGTTTCAAAACCTCATAATTCACCACGAAAAAACGGAAAAAATTATTGCACACGACGCCGTCAAAGGGGTGACGCTTACCGGAAGCGAGCGGGCAGGGCGCTCCGTTGGCAGTCTTGCCGGCAAATACCTTAAAAAATCGGTGCTGGAGCTGGGAGGAAACAACGCCTTTATCGTACTGGAGGATGCCGACATGGAAAAGGCGATCGAAACCGGCGTCACCGCGCGTCTGATGAACAGCGGCCAGAGCTGCATAGCGGCCAAAAGATTCATCCTTGTCGGGGACGCCTACGATCGATTCCTTCCCGGGTTTAAAGAAGACCTCCGGTCTGTTAAAAAGGGAGATCCTATGGACGAATCCACCGAAATTGGTCCCCTGGCCAGGAAAGACCTGGCCGACAATCTTCATGAGCAGATGGAAAAATCCATCGAGCAGGGCGCCAATCTGGAACTGGGCGGCCAACAGGACGGGGCCTATCATGAGCCCACCCTCCTCACGGGAGTAACGCCCGGCATGCCCGCGTTCCGGGAAGAGACGTTCGGACCGCTCGCGGCCGTCACCAGGGCCGAAGACGAAGAGGAGGCGTACCGGCTCGCCGCCGACTCCAAATACGGGCTGGGCGTGACCATATTCACTCGTGACATTGAAAAAGCGCGCCGGAACGTCGGAAACGTGCCGGACGGAGCATTCTTTATCAACGACCTGGTTAAATCGGATCCACGCCTACCCTTCGGGGGGACCCGCAATTCGGGATACGGCCGGGAACTCTCCCGGGAAGGCATTCGGGAATTCGTCAACAAAAAAACGGTATACGTAAACAGCGGCAACTAGGAATATCTGTTCTAGCCCCTTACTCCACCGGACGTTCTTCCAACATCCACTCGGGAAAGCCCTCATCCAGCCGTTTGGCGTCGAATCCTTTCCGGCGGAGCAGTTCCACGGCGTCGTCGGCAAACACGCAAAAGGGTCCCCTGCAGTAGGCCACCACCTCCCGGTCCTTCGGCAGCTCATCCAGCTTCTCCTCCAGCTCTTCCACCGGCACGTTCAGGGCGCCTGCTATATGACCCTCCCGGTATTCGGACTCCGGGCGGACATCCAATACCGTGACCTCCCCTTCCTTCATCCGGTTTACCAGCTCCTCGCTGCTGAGAGTATTCAGTGATTTCCGGGAGTCCCGAAAATCGCGCAGAATCTTTTCGATCTCAGCCAGCCGCTCGATGCCCAGATCACGCAACGCCTTCCAGGCCCGATACACGTTCCGGCCGCCCAAACGGTAATAGACGTAATTGCCCTCCCGTTCGGTGCTTACCAGCTGTGCCCGCTTCATCACCTGCAGGTGCTGGGAAGCGTTGGCCGAGGTCAGCTCGGTCTGGCGGGCAATCTCCTCTACCGAAAATCTGCCCTGGGCCAGCAGCTCCAGGATTTCCAGACGGTGCGCGTTGGAAAGAGCTTTCATAATACCGGCCAGTTCCCGGTAGACTTTGTTTTTAAACGAGCGCTTGTCCATAACTTGAAGGGTTGGTTCCTGATTGACAGGATACCAAAATAGCAGACTTTATTCAACTATTCAATAAATCACTTGAATTATTGAATATCATCTCTTATACTATAAATGCGTTGAAGTCAGAACCGATGAAATTGGACCGTTATGCAATCCATCGATCCCGACCAAAAAGTTGCCGACATCGTAGAACAGCATCCCCAAACCTGGCGGGTATTCCAGGATCACGGCTGTCCGGATATGCGGGAGGGATTCTTCTCGCTTATGGCCCGCATCATGAGCGTTCGCAACGCGGCCCGCATTCATCGAATCCCGCTGGAAGAGCTGCTGGAGGATTTGGGGGAGGCTGTAACGGAGAAGGAGAAAGCTTCCGGGACGGCAGCCGGAGAATAACGTATTGTCAGTAATTGAAAACCACATAAGCCATGCAAGTACTGCTCGAAACACTGCAACAGACCCAGGTCATAGCCATGCTGGGGGGGCTGGTCCTGCTTTTCCTTTGGGAGAGCCTTCATCCCTTCTACGAGCACTTCCGCGGCTCCCTTAAAGATCGGGGAAAGCACGCCGCACGAAACCTGGCCATGGGGGCGCTGAATTCCGCACTCGTCGCCCTCGTCTTCGTAGGGCTATGGTTCGCCGCCTCGGTCTGGGCCGATGAATACCGCTTCGGACTGATGCACTGGCTGCAGGACGGAGTCGGCCTGCCCATGTGGGCACACGCACTTGGGGCTCTCCTGTTATTTGACGCCTGGAGTTATGCCTGGCACCGCATCAACCACGAAATTCCCTTTTTCTGGCGTTTTCACCGGGTACATCACTCCGACCCCCAGATGGACGTGACCACCGCGAACCGTTTTCACATCGGGGAGATCTTCTTCTCTTCGCTGTTCCGTATTCCCCTCATCGCCCTCTTCGGTATCTACCTGTGGGAGCTTGTGCTCTATGAAACCCTGATGTTCGCCGTGGTGCAGTTTCATCATTCCGACGTAGAGATTCCTGAAAAAGTTGACCGGGTTCTGCGTGCCGTGATCGTCTCTCCCAATATGCACCGGGTCCATCACTCCCGCTGGCAGCCGGAGACCGATTCCAACTACAGTTCGCTGTTCTCCTTCTGGGACCGTATGGCGCGAACCTTCCGGCTGAATCCCAATCCCCGGGAGATCGAGCTCGGACTTGATGAATTTGACCGGGAGGAAAATCAAACCTTGTCCGGCATGCTTAAAACGCCGGTTGAAAAACAAAAAAGAGAGTAACCTTTCTTTCCCCCCTTTACAACGTCAGTCAACCAATCTTGAATCTAATATCTTCCGCATCCCATGATTTCTTACCTCAAGAACTTCCTGGCCCGACAGGCTCGAAAGCCCACAGGATGGGTCGGCCGCCATATTGCCCCCCGGGTATTCAACCGGGAGAACAAACCGATGGAACAGTACGGTTTGAAATTGATGAATCCTCAAAAGGAGGACCGAATCCTGGAGATTGGATTCGGCAACGGCCGGCTGATCTCCGAAATAATGCCACGGATTGACCGGGGCAAGGTCTGCGGCATCGACATTTCCGATGAGATGATTTCCCTCGCTTCGCAACGAAACCGGCGATGGATAGACAAAGGCCAGCTTGAAATAAAGAAAGCCTCCATCGCGAATATTCCCTACCCGGATGAGCACTTTGATTCCGTATTCACCGCCAACACCATCTACTTCTGGCCCAATCCCGATAAGGATATCCGTGAAGTGAGACGGGTCCTGAAACCCGGCGGACAATTTATCTGTGCGATGCGGCTACAAGACCGGATGGAGTCGATGAGCTCGGTTGTACGAGACAACTCCGATATATTTCGGAACCTCTACCGCGAGGAGGAAGTGAAGCAGCTCTTTGAGGAAGGAGGATTCCGAGAGGTAAAAATACGCTCCCGGCATAAAAACGGGGACTCACTCTATACTATAGCTACGGGCACCCGGTAATCTGGCCGCCATGGGATTTCACTCTGCTGCAAATTCGTATTCAGGCTCGGAATAGGTGAAATCCGGATCCCCGAACTTCTTGAGCGTCCGATAGTGCGAAGCGACCGCCCCGAAAAAGGTTTCGTGCTGGTTATAAGGGATGTTGAACTCCTTGGCTGTTTTCTCCACGATATGGCTTATTTCAGGATAGTGCACACTGCAGATCCTGGGGAAAAGGTGGTGCTCAATCTGAAAATTCAGTCCCCCGACAAACCAGCACAGCAGCTTGTTGTCCCGCGCGAAATTGTTCGTGGTCACCATTTCGTGAATCATCCAGTGCTCATCGATCATGTTATCCTCGTCGGGCTGCGGATGATCCGTGCCCTCCACCACGTGGGCAAGCTGAAAGATGACCCCAAGAATCAATCCGGCCGTAATGTGCAGGGTAAAAAATCCAATCAGGAACTGCATCCAGGTAATATCGAGCAGCAGCATCGGCAGGACCAGCAGATAGGTGTAGTAGATGCCCTTGGTGACAAACAGGGTTACCCACTCGCTCATCGGATGCTTCTTATTATTGTACGGTCCGATATCGTCTTTCAGGAAATGCTTGTAATCCTTGACAAAAACCCAGAAGATGGTCGCGAGGCTGTACGCAAAAAATGCCAGGACATGCTGAACCCGATGAATCGGCTTATGTTCCGAATGGGGGGAGAGTCTTATGAAACCGGCTACTTCC
The DNA here is from genome assembly GCA_964528445.1 of uncultured Balneolaceae bacterium. Lineage (GTDB taxonomy): Bacteria > Bacteroidota > Rhodothermia > Balneolales > Balneolaceae > JAXHMM01. Next base: position 8,817 of record CAZGSL010000055.1, read on the forward strand.
AGATCCTCGTCGTGATCGTGAATGTTGGTATACGTATGATGAATGATGTTGTGCGTGATTTTCCAGATATACCCGTTGGCCCCCATCAGATCGAAGGTATATCCCAGGGCGCGGTTCACATACTTATTGGAGGAGTACGCGCCGTGTAGTGCGTCGTGGGAGACGGAAAATCCGATGCCGGCCATGCCAATTCCCATCAGAAAGGTCAAAAACCACATGGCTTCAAGCGACAGCTGACCGGAAATGATCAGCGCGTAGGAGCCGTAATAGACCGTCAGAAGTATGACGGTTTTCATCACCATCTCCAGGTTGGCATGCTTGGAGAGATCGTTCTCCTCAAAATATTTGTTGACCCGCCGTTTGACGGTTCTGCCGAATTCCCGGCTGGTACTGTTATTGAAGGTTACCTTTTCAACGGGGGCCATGATATGGGCTTTTTTTACGGAGCCCCATAATATAATGATTAAATAGGCTGGAATAGAATATCGGTGATTTTTACAAATAACTTAGCCCTGCAAGCCGGAAGCTGACAGGGCTAAAAGTGGGCCCGGAGGGATTTGAACCCCCGGCCAATCGATTATGAGTCGACTGCTCTAACCACTGAGCTACGGGCCCAAAGGAGATATGCCGGAATTCTGAAAGGGCGCTTAAATTAACTGTTTTGCCCTCACCACACAAGGAACACGATTCCCGCCGTGGACATTTACAAGGGGCGGGGATTCCCTATTTCCCGGGTTTGTTGTAGTTACATATCCTCAAGTGTTATATTTACCGCGCTCCAACCTGTTGCCGGCGTGGCGGAATTGGTAGACGCGTTGGACTTAAAATCCAATTCGGGGTGAACCCCGAGTGTCGGTTCGAGTCCGACCGCCG
>CAZGSL010000056.1:0-2322 GCA_964528445.1 uncultured Balneolaceae bacterium
AGCGCGGCAAGATCCAGGACGAAAGCCTGCACTACGAATCCCTCAAGCACAGCGGCGAAAAGCCCATCATCGGTGTCAACACCTTCCTGAAGGAAGACGACGGAGGGGGAGGAGAAGAGGAAGATAAGGAGATCGACCTGATTCGGTCGACCACCGAAGAGAAGGAGCAGCAGATCACCAGCCTGGAGATGTTCCACAACCGCAACGAACCGGAGTCGGCCGAGGCGATCGAGCAGCTGAAGGAGACCGCCCGCACCAACGGCAACGTCTTCGAGGAGCTGATGGAGACCGTCAAATCGGCATCTCTGGGACAGATCTCCGAGGCCCTCTACGAGGTGGGCGGGCAGTACCGGCGGAATATGTAATATTTGGAGTAGTCGCTCTCTTTCGAGGTGGTTTTGTATTTAATGGAGAGATTGACGTATATTATAATAAAAACCATACGTCACCGATATGAAAAGCAAGCTGACTCTCCGGTTGGATGAATCCTTAATCAAGCGGGCGAAAAAACGTGCCAAGGAGAGGGGAACGTCTGTTTCCCAGATGGTAGCCGACTATTTTTCCCTATTTGAATCTGAACCTTCCTCCGACGAATCAAAACTCCCTCCGATAACTTCTTCGCTGGCAGGTATCCTGCAAGACACGGAATTGGGAGAGGAGGATTACAGAACCTTTCTTGAAGAGAAGTACCTCCGATGAAGATTCTCTTCGATACGAATGTGTTTCTGGATGTTTTTTTGAAGCGAAAGGGTTTTTTTGAATTCTCCTCGAAAGTGATGGCCCAAGCCGAAAAGGGAGTCATTGACGGGTGGATATGCGGTACGTCGGTTACGACCATTCACTATTTGCTGGCCAAAGGATTGACACAAGAACGTGCCCGTAGTTATCTGCAATCGTTATTTAAGGTGTATCGCGTTGCCGGTGTCAACCGGGCCGTTCTGACGGACGCTCTTGAGAGCGATTTCACGGATTATGAGGATGCCGTCTTATATCAATCGGCCAGGCACTCGAAACTGGATGGTATCGTTACCCGCGATCCAAACGGTTTTCGAAAGGCCGATTTCCCGGTATATAGCCCTGAAGAACTTCTGACAGCAATTGAAGCCCTGTAAATCGGGAAGTGACTGCTGTTAAACATTCTCCGATTGTGGAGACCGTCAAGGTGGCGTCACTGGGACAGATCTCCGAGGCCCTCTAAGAGGTGGGCGGGCAGTACCAGTGGAACATGTGAATCAGTTAATAAGTAAGCTTGGGTCCCAAACAGATAGCTTATTCTAACTTTCCTAGGAAAGCCGTCTCTATTTCCTTTGGGAGCTCATCAAAATCATCGGCAATCTCCACTTTTCCCTTCCATGTACCTGGTTTTCGGTTGACATTTGGCTGATAGGGTGTGAGAATCACCTGAGGCTCACCGTTGTTGACAATAACGATTTCTTCCCCTTCCAATGCCTTTTGAATAAGCTGGGACAGGTAGGTCCTGGCAGTATGAAGGTTGTATTTTTTCACGGGGTGAAACAGTATCGTTAGACTACAGCTAAGTTTAGCTAAGTCAGGTATCGCAGTCAATTCCAAAATTGTTTGATGATTGACGTCTCCTGCTGAAGAGCTCTAATAGGTGAATTCCACAACCACCGGCAGATGGTCGGAGGGATAGCGCCGGTCGCGGAATGTGCTCAGAATGGCGTGGGAACGCACGGTGACCGCCTCGTTTACAAAGATGTAGTCGATGCGCCGGGGATTCTCCATATCGCCCACCTCGAAGCCTTCGTAGGTGAACCGCGGTCCAACATGCGGCAGATCGCTGGCTGAAAAGGCGTCCCTCAGCTCTCCGTCCGTCATGATCGCATAGGGTTTGCTGTCCGGCGCCGCGTTGAAATCGCCGGTTACCACGACGGGAACGGGGTCTTCGGAAGACCCGCCTGCGAGCTTCCGCACCGTCTCCACGATCAGACGCGCACTCTCGGCACGGGCAGTATCCCCCCGGTGATCGAAGTGCGTGTTGAACACCATGATTTCACGTCCGCTCTCCCGCTCGCGGAAGGTGCCGAAAGTGAGAATGCGGGGGAGGGCGGCGTCCCATCCGCGGCTGCCCGCAACGTTCGGCGTGGGGGAGAGCCAGAGGGTGCTGTCGCTGCCGGATACCAGCTCGAACCGCTCGCTGTTGTAGAAGATGGGGGCGTACTCCCCGGCCTGCGCCCCGTCGTCGCGCCCCACGCCGATCCAGTCCATATCCTCCAGCTCACCGTCCAGCCAGGTCAACTGGTGGTGCAGGGCCTCCTGGGCGCCCAGGAAATCGGGTTCGTGGAGGCGGACCAGGCCGGC
>CAZGSL010000056.1:2422-9406 GCA_964528445.1 uncultured Balneolaceae bacterium
GCAGGGCCTCCTGGGCGCCCAGGAAATCGGGTTCGTGGAGGCGGACCAGGCCGGCCAGGCGGTCCCGGCGCAGCTCCCACCGGTTGGGCCCATCGCCGGGGTTGTCGTAGCGGATGTTGTAGGTCATCGCCTTCAACGAGACGGTATCCGTATTGCTCGGGGAGCAGCTCGACAGTACGGTAAGCGAGAGTAGAAGGAAGACCAGGGGCGTTGCTGCGGAGAAAAGAGAACGGTGGCAGGACATGGTCATGCCATGATATCGATCTCCTCGCGGTGGGATGGGGCGGACCGTGTGCGGTGCGGCAGCGGCTCGGAGGAGCTACTGAGATCCTGCACAAAGCTGAAAAGGAAGATGGTAAAAGTGAACCAGACCAGGATATTGACCCCCAGCGGGAATAACTGAACCCCGAAGACGATAAGCATGCCTCCCATGCATCCCGCGGTAAGAGTCAGCTCCTGCATGAATTCGTCCGACCGAAAGTCGAGCTGCAGAAACAGGAGGGCGCAGGTGACATACAAGAGAAGCAGGGTCACGCGCCCGGCCTGCTCCAGGGTGTTAAGATCTCCGCCGAATGTGTCGATAAAAAAATAGACGGCGAGGAAGCCCAGAGAAAGTGAAAGCAATTTTTTCATAGACCCAACAAATCCACTGTACTTTGATGTCGACAGGCCTGGCGGTACTGCGCAGATCCCAAACCTGCTTGCGGTTACCGAACCGGCCGGCGACGGCCGGGTGTTGAACGTCAATTGCTTCGACATCAAATAAAGGAGATTTCCCCTGATCTTCTATTAAGATTTGTTTATCTAAAATTTTTTAATGTGGGCTTTATGGCGATTTAAGCCCGATCAGGGTGGTTTTTTGGGTGGGGTTGCCCCGGGGCAGGTTTAGGGAGTCGCCCTCTTGCTCCGGCGGTCGCGGTACCAGATAGCGCCGAAAATAAGCATCAGGACAACGGAAACCGGGGCGACCCAGCGGAAGGACATGCGTCCCCCGTAGTTGTCAGCCGTGTCAAGGATTTGTTGCGCCCGGTCTGCGGTTTCGTTTCCGACACCGGTGTTGACAATGGCCCTGAGGGCATTGGCGGTCTCCAAGGGAGGCAACTCCTGCGCGTTCTCGTCAATGCCCTGCAGGGCTTCTTTGGCCAGGCTGACGGCATTGGTAATATCGTATTCGGTAATGCCTTCCCGATCGCTCAGCGAGGGAAAGGTTTCCACGGTCTCCTGGAGCACCGCCTGGGTCTGCTGGAACGGCATCCGGTCCGGCGCGTAGCGGTCGGCGATGTCCCCCATCAGGGGAGAGGTGATCAGTCCGACGACCGCCATGCCGACGCCCCCCATCAGCCCGAGTCCAAGCGCCCCGGTCTTGGGCACACGCTCGTTGACAAATCCCAGCATGGTGGGCCAGAAGTAGGTGACGCCCACGGCGAAAACCGTCGCCGAGATGAAGGCCATGAGGGTGGTTTCGGCATAACTCAGCCAGTAGAGTCCGATCCCCGATACGAGTGCAGAGAAGAAGAGGATGCCGATCGGGGAGAGGCGGCTGACCGTATTCTTGGCGTAGTAGCGCAGCACGGCCATCAGTCCGCTTATCCAGCAGAGTACGAGAATGCCGGGAATACCGCCCGACTCCAGCACGGCCGGAACCCAGCGGTTCGGCCCCAGCTCAATAGAAGCGGTCAGGGCCATGCAGAAAAGCATGAGCAGGAAAATGGGGCTGGTGAAGGTGGCTTTGAACATCTCGCCCATGGAGACCCCGGACTGAACCCCTTCGGTGGCGGGAAAGAGCCGGAACAGCAGCATATAACCGTATATAGCGGTGGGAATCAGGATCAGCGCCAGCTTCAGCTCCCAGAACCCGATGCCGGCCTGTGAGAGGAGGTAGGCTCCGAGTCCGCCGATCACCGCGCCGCCCGGGAACCAGACGTGAAACTGGTTCAGCTTGACCGTTTTCTCCTCCGGGTAGAGAGTGGCCACCAGCGGATTGCAGGCGGCCTCCACCAGCCCGTTACCCATGGCGATGATGAGGGCCCCGGCAAAAAGCATGGTAAATCCGGTGGCGAAGATCATCATAAGCACCCCCGCCACGTGTCCCACGAAAGCAAGACGTACCAGGAAGCGCATGCCCAGGTTATCGCATAGCGGGGCGAAAATGATGTTGGAGACCGCGAAACCCCAGAGGGCCGCTCCCCCGATGTATCCCACCTGCAGGTTGGTCAGCACGAACTCCTCCTTGAGAGCACCCATGACGTCGCCCACCGTAGCGAAGGCAACCGAGGTGGCAATCAGGGCGATACAGCTTCCAATGAAAAGACTTTTTCGGTCTACCTCTTCGCTGCTGACATGTTGTTTCTCCACCGGACTCCTTCCTTGGTTTGCGGTTCGAATCGATAAAAATGAACGCATATTCCTGCTGTTTGTCAACTGCCACTCGTGTTTGCACGATACTGAGGGCATGGGAAGCGTAAAAAGCTGAAAAGCCCAGTGGAATTCTGCGCGATAAATTTATTTATTGGTAGGGATGACAGACAGGGACGACAACAGAAAACAGACCAGGGACGGCGGATGGGGAGGGCGATAAGCAGAAAACTCTTTCTGAGCAACATGGGCTGGTCGCTTGCCGGCGCCCTCCTGCTTCCGGCTGCCGGCTGTGCCCGAAGCGGGACCGATCCTTTCTTTTCCATCTCCCTGGCCGAGTGGTCCCTGCACCGCACGCTACGGTCAGGCGAGCTGACGAACCTGGAGTTTCCCGCGTTTGCCCGGGAGCAGTTTGACATTTCTTCCGTGGAGTACGTGAACACCTTTTTCTTTGAAGAAGCGGAGAACCCGGATTACCTAAAGGAACTGAAGAGCCGGGCGGACGACGCCGGTGTGAGCAGCGAGTTGATCATGTGCGACGGGGAGGGACAGCTTGCCAACACCGATCCGGTGGAACGCCGGACCGCGGTGGAGAATCACTACAAGTGGGTGGAAGCCGCGGCATTCCTGGGCTGCCACTCCGTTCGCGTAAACGCCGCGGGAGAGGGGAGCAGGGAGGAGGTGGCGGAAGCCGCCGTGCAGGGGCTGGGCGCCCTCACCGAATTTGCCGCGGAGAGCGGAATCAACGTGCTGGTAGAGAATCACGGGGGATACTCTTCGGACGGCGCCTGGCTGGCGGGAGTTATGGAGCAAGTGGATCATCCCAGGTGCGGAACGCTGCCGGATTTCGGGAATTTTCGTATTTCTGCCGAGCAGGAATACGACCGATACCGGGGAGTGGAGGAGCTGATGCCCTGGGCGAAAGCGGTCAGCGCCAAGAGTTACGATTTTGACGGGGAGGGGTACGAAACCACCATCGATTACCCGCGCATGCTGGGCATTATCCGGGAGGCCGGATACGAGGGACGTATCGGGATTGAATACGAGGGAAGCGGGCTCAGCGAGGTGGAGGGCATTCGAGCTACGAAGGCACTTTTACTTAAAGCGCAACAGGAACTTACGGAGGGACAGTAGATGTACATCCAGCAGGGAAGCAAAGAGTACGACGTTTGCATAGTGGGTTCGGGCGCCGGGGGAGGAATGGCCGCCAGGGAGTTGACGCAGGCGGGCGCCGACGTCATCATGCTGGAGGCGGGTCCCTGGTTCAGCTCGGAAGATTTCGCCATGTTCAAGTGGCCTTATGAATCGCCGCGCCGCGGGGCGAGTACCCCGGAACAGGAGTTCGGGGAGTTCGACGCATGCTTCGGGGGATTCAACCTGGAGGGGGAGCCCTATACCACGGCCGACGGCACCAGCTTCTCCTGGTTCCGGGCACGGATGCTGGGCGGCCGCACCAACCACTGGGGACGCATCTCCCTGCGTTTCGGACCGGACGACTTCCGGGCGAGGAGCATCGACGGGAGGGGGGACGACTGGCCCATCGGCTATGAGGATATCAAGCCCTATTACGACCGGCTGGACCGGGAGATCGGGATTTTCGGCACCAACGAAGGAATCTACAACGAACCCGACGGCATTTTTCAGCCGCCGCCCGAACCGCGGTGTTACGAGCTGTACGTGAAGGAGGCCTGCGAGCGGATGGGCATTCCCTGCATTCCGTCGCGGCTCTCCATACTGACCAAGCCCCTGAACGGGCGATCCGCCTGTCACTACTGCAGCCAGTGCAACCGGAGCTGCTCCACGCACTCCAACTTCTCCACGCCCTCGGTGCTGCTGCCGCCGGCCATGGAGACGGGCAACCTGGAAATCATCAACAACGCCATGGTGCGGGAGGTATTGACGGACGGGGACGGCAATGCGTCGGGCGTCTCCTATGTGCACAAGCCCGATCGCAGGGAGTACAAGGTAAAAGCGAAGATCGTGGTGCTCGCAGCCAGCGCCTGCGAATCGGCCCGGCTGCTTCTCAACTCCAGGTCCTCGCAGCATCCCAACGGACTGGCCAATTCCAGCGACATGGTGGGCAAGTATCTCATGGACTCTACCGGCACGTCGGTGGCAGGTATTTTCCCCCAGCTCTTCGACATGCCGCCCCACAACGAGGACGGGGTGGGGGGCATGCATCTCTACATCCCATGGTGGAGGGACAACAGCGGACTGGATTTCCCGCGGGGATACCATACGGAGATCTGGGGCGGACGAGGCATGCCCAGCTACGGGTTCATGGGGGGAATCCAGAGCTACAACGGGATGTTTGACCATGCCGACGGCTCCGAGCGGGAGAAGGGAAGCGGGGGATACGGGCAGCAGCTCAAGGAGGATTACCGGCGTTTCTACGGGTCGGTGATCGGCTTCAGCGGACGAGGAGAGTCGATCGCCTACGAGGACAACTACTGCGAGATCGATCCGGACACGGTGGACGAGTGGGGGATCCCTGTGCTGCGTTTCCACTACAACTGGAGCGAGGAGGAGTACCGGCAGGTACGCCACATGCAGCAGACCTTCCGGGAGCTTATCGACGAGATGGGGGGAATTGTGCTCGGGGGAGACATGCCTTCCAGAGAGCAGGGATACGGCATCACCGCCCCGGGGCAGATCATCCACGAGGTGGGGGTTACACGCATGGGAGACAATCCCGACAGCTCGGTGGTGAATGAGTACTGCCAGGCACACGACGTGGACAACCTTTTTGTGGTGGACGGCGGACCGTTTGTCTCTCAGCCGCACAAGAATCCCACGTGGACCATCCTGGCGCTCTCCATGCGGGCCTCGGAGTACATCGTGGACCAGCGCAAGAAAGGTAATCTCTAACCACAAACGCACGATTGACCATGGACAGAAACAGGGACAGCGGCAGCGAGAAGGAGCGCAAGACCACGTTTACCCGCAGGGAAGCACTCAAAACGCTGACGCTGGGATCGTTCGCGACCGTCGGACTGACCATGACGGGCTGCCAGAACTCTCCCGAGGGTCCGCAGGAGAATCCCTTCGGGGAGGGGGTTTCGGCGGACGACCTGGAGAAGTGGAACCGGTCGTTTTTTACCGAGCATGAGTTCGAGACGGTCCGCCAGCTCACCAACATGATTATCCCGGCCGACGAGCGGTCGGGAAACGCAGAAGACGCCGGCGTGCCGGAGTTCATCGATTTCATGATGCTGGACCGCCCCGGCAACCAGACGCACGTGCGCGGCGGACTCAACTGGCTGGATTACCAGTGCCGGAAACGGTACGGAAGCGATTTTATCGACTGCAGCGAGGAGGAGAAGAGGGATATGCTTGATCAAATCGCCTACCCCGACCAGGCCGAACCCGAGATGGAGCCGGGCGTGCGGTTCTTCAACACCATGCGGGATATGACCGCGTCCGGATTCTGGTCGTCCGAAATGGGGATTGAGGACCTCGGGTACATCGGCAATATGGCCACCAACTGGAACGGCTGCTCCGATGAGGCCTGCGAGCAACTGGGCGTGAGCTACGAGGAGGGGTGAGCAGGAGATTCCCGTTCCCCGGGAAATTGGTCCGTCCCGGAAACTGAAAACGACGGCATTGACACCATCGTATATGAAAAAGTTACTATTGCCACTGCTGATCATCACTTTTGGTGCATGTACCATGGGAAACGCACAGACCCATAACGAGCTGACTGCCCAGGAGAAGGAGGGGGGATGGCAGCTGCTCTACGACGGTTCCACCAGCGAGGGCTGGCGGGGCTACAACGACGAGGAATTTCCGGAGCAGGGGTGGACCACGGAAGGCGGCATGCTCACCATACACGCGGGAGAGGGAGGCGGTGATATCATCACCACCGAAAAGTATAATAATTTCGAGCTGAAGCTGGAGTGGCGGGTGGAGGAGGCCGGCAACAGCGGCATTTTCTATGCCGCCATCGAGCAGCCCACCCAGCCCATCTATTGGTCGGCCCCGGAGATGCAGATCCTTGACAACGAGAACCATCCTGACGCGAACAGGGGAGAGGACGGCAACCGCATGGCGGGATCGCTGTACGACCTGATCCCGGCTGAGCCCCAGAACGCCCGTCCCCACGGGGAGTGGAACCAGGCGCGTATTTTGGTAGACGGAAACCTGGTGCAGCACTGGCAGAACGGGGAGAAGGTGGTGGAATACGAACGGTGGACCCCGGAATGGTATGAAATGCTGCGCAACAGCAAGTTCGTGGATCATCCCGAGTTCGGGGACGCCCGGGAGGGTTACATCGGGCTTCAGGATCACGGGGATACCGTGAATTTCCGGAACATTAAAATCCGGGAACTGGAGTAGAGGCAGATACGTATACTAGCCGTTTACAGCCAGCATGCCCAGCAGACGCTCCGCATCGGCCGCTACTGAGCTCTCGGGATATTCGTCCACCACCATGCGGGCGTACCGACGGGCCTCCTCGCTGTTGCCTGCGTCGTTGTAAGCCTGGGCGGCCTCGAGGTAGTTATAGGGTGTGGTAGATTCGTTTGGGCTCCATTCTGCCGCCTGGATGTACAGCTCGGCCGCCTGCTGATGGTTCCCCAGCTCGGTGTGTATAACGGCATGAAAGGAGAGCGGGCCGACTCCCAAAATACC
>CAZGSL010000057.1:0-4945 GCA_964528445.1 uncultured Balneolaceae bacterium
CATGCCAATGTAGCTCAGGGGTAGAGCAACGCTCTCGTAAAGCGTAGGTCGTCGGTTCGAATCCGACCATTGGCTCATTTTTTCAGGGCAACCAGCCTCCTCACCCCTATGAACGCTTCCCGGAAACTTCTGCCGGTTCTGCTGATCGCGTGCCTGAGCCTGTTTCTCGCCTCCTGCGGACTAACGGGACGCGTCGGCAGCCGGGCCGCCGAAAGCGGAGCCGCAGAGGAGAACCGTCCGGTACGGCCGGGCGCCATGATTGAAGAGGGGGTCGCCAGCTGGTACGGCCCCAATTTTCACGGAAAGCTTACCGCCAACGGGGAAAAATACAACATGAACGGGCTGACCGCCGCCCACCGCACCCTCCCCTTCGATACGGTGGTCCGCGTGGAGAACAGCAGCAACGGCGAGTCGGTCGTGGTGCGGATCAACGACCGGGGCCCCTTCGTGGACAACCGGATTATCGACCTCTCCCGAAAAGCCGCCGAGGAGATCGGAATGCTGGGGCTGGGCACGGCCCCCGTCCGCCTCTACTTGGTGGAGGGAGCGCTGGAGGAGTCACGGATGACCGACCTGGACCGTCCCACCTACACGCTGCAGCTGGGCTCCTACACGACCGAGGAGAAGGCTCTCGCGCATGCCCGGAAGATAGAGGGCGCCCGGGTCGAGGAGGTCCAAATGAACGGAGAGGCGATCTACCGGGTCTATTACGGGATGTACCTGGAACGGGGGGATGCCGAAAAAGAGCTGGAAGAACTTGCCCAAAACGGCATCGAGGGAGGCTACGTCAAGCAGCTGGAAAACTGACCGGATGGGGAAAGACATTATCGTCATCGGCGGCGGATTCGGCGGACTGGCCGCGGCTTCCCGGCTGCTCTCGCGCGGACACCGGGTCCGGCTTTTCGAGGCGCGCGACCGGCTGGGGGGACGCGCCTATACCTACGAGATCGAAGGATTCACCTTCGACGGGGGACCCACGATTATTACCGCCCCCTTTCTTTTTGACGAGATCTTTGAAGCGGCCGGCAGACGCCGCGAGGATTACGTCACGTTCCTGCCCTGCGATCCCTTCTACCGTGTTTTTGGCGACCGCGGACACGTTTTCAACCACAGCGAAAATCTCCGGGATGTGCTCTCGGAGATCGACCGCATCAATCCGGCCGACCGTGAGGGATACCTGCAGCTCCTGGAATCCACGGAGAAAATATTCAATAAAGGATTCCTGGAGCTGGCCGACCGGCCCTTCCTGAGTGTATGGGACATGATCGGGGTAGTGCCCGACCTGCTTCGCCTTCGCTCCCACCAGTCGGTCTACCGCTACGTCTCGGAATTCATAGAGGATGATTTCCTGCGGCGCTGCTTCTCCTTCCATCCCCTTCTGGTGGGCGGGAATCCCTTCGAGACCACCTCCGTGTACGCCATGATCCACTACCTGGAACGGGAGTGGGGCGTCTGGTACTGCAAGGGAGGGACCGGTGCGCTGGTGGAGGCCCTGGCGCGGCTGATCCGCGAGCAGGGCGGGGAGATTCGCTGCGAATCGGAAGTGGAGGAAATTCTGATCGACAGCGGTACGGCGAAAGGCGTTCGGCTGAAGGACGGCAGCGAACACGCCGCCGATCTGGTGATCTCCAACGCAGACGCGGCCCATACCTACCGCCGTCTGGTACCGGGCCGGTGGCGGAGCACCTGGACCGACCGCAAAATCGGGAGCGCCCGCTACAGCATGTCCCTCTTCGTGATCTATTTCGGCACCGACCGGAGATACCGCGAAAGCGGACTGGCCCACCACAACATCATCCTGGGGAAGCGGTACAAAGGGCTGCTGGACGACATCTTCCGGGAGAAGGAGCTGCCGGAGGATTTCTCGCTCTATCTCCACATGCCCACCCTTACCGATCCCTCGCTGGCGCCCGGGGGACACGAGGCGTTTTACGTGCTCTCACCGGTGCCGCACCTGGACGGCGACACGGACTGGGGGCGCCGGGCCGGCCCCTACCGGGACGCCATCATGGATTTCCTGGAGAGAAAATTCCTGCCCGGCCTGAGCGACCACATTGTGGCCGAACACCGCATCGATCCCCGGCATTTCCGCGACACCCTGAACAGCTACAAGGGGTCGGCATTCAGCATGGCTCCCCTGCTGTCGCAGTCCGCCTGGTTCCGTCCCCACAACCGGTCGGAGGATATTGACGGGCTTTACCTGGTGGGGGCGGGTACGCATCCGGGAGCCGGACTTCCGGGCGTGCTCTCCTCGGCGAAAATAGCCGAAGAGCTGATCGCCAATGATAGATAGGTAAGCGTCAAGCGTTGCCCAGCTCGTCCTGCAGGTCGTTCCAGTCGTCCAGGAAACGCTGCAACCCGCGGTCGGTCAGGGGATGGTGCAGCAGTTTCTCGATCACGTCCACGGGCATGGTGGCCACGTCCGCGCCGACCCGGGCCGCCTGCAGCACGTGCATGGGATGACGGATGCTGGCGGCCAGGACCTCGGTTTCAAATCCGTAATTGTCGTAGATGGTAACCACGTCCTCGATCAGCTGCATGCCGTCGTCGGAGATGTCGTCCAGTCTCCCGATGAACGGCGAGATGTAAGAGGCGCCGGCCTTGGCGGCAATCAACGCCTGTGTAGCGGAGAAGCAGAGCGTGCAGTTAATGCGGATACCTTCGCCGCTGAGGGTTTTTATCGCCTTGATACCCTCCTTGATCAGGGGAACCTTCACCACCACGTTATCGGCAATGTCGGCAAGGTGGCGCGCCTCCTCCACGATTTCCCCGTACTCGGTGGAGACGACCTCCGCGGAGACGTCACCGTCTACCATGTCACAGATTTTGGCGATGTGGCCTTCAAAATCGGCCACCCCGATTTTGGCGCACAGGCTGGGATTGGTGGTAACGCCATCGAGCACGCCCAGTTCGTTGGCTTCCCGAATTTCATCAAGATCGGCGGTGTCGATAAAAAATTTCATGGATGCTGTACCCCTTTGGTTATGTGACTGATTCCGATTCTAAAATATAAAATAAACGCGCGCTTAGCGACTCGCGATCAGCCTATTCGGCGTTGTTTATTTTCTCCAGGAACTCCTCCTTGTAGTTCCGGCCGATGGGGATGATATCCTCTTCCATAACGATCCGATTTCCGGTGATCCGGTCGATCTTTGAGATGTTGACGATAAAGGATTTGTGCACCTGGGAAAAATCCTGGTCGGGCAGAATGCCCAGCCAGTGCTTCAGGGACTGGCGAAACATGTAATCCTCCTCTTCCAGGTGCAAGTGCACGTAGTCCCGGTCCGATTCGATATAGCGGATACGGTCGTACTCTATCTTGTAGATCGTATTGTCCGCTTTTTCGAACGTATACCGGCGTGCCGGCGCGCCGGCATCATCCGGTGATACCCTGGGAGCCTCTCCCCCTCTCCCGCCGGCGAGCGAGGAGACGGCCTTCAGGAACCGCTCAAAAGAGATGGGTTTCAGAAGGTAGTCGGCCACATTCAGTTCGAACCCCTCCAGCGCGTAGTCGGGATAGGCAGTAGTGACAATGACCTCGGGGGGATTGTTGAGCGACTTCAGAAAATTGAGTCCGCTGATCTTGGGCAGGTTGATATCCAGGAAAATAAGGTCGATCTCCTCCGCCTGCAGGGACTCCATGGCGGAGAGAGGATTGGAGTGGACCGCGGCCAGCTCCAGGTAGGGCAGTTCGTCGATATATTTCTTCAGCACACCCTGCGCAGGCTTTTCATCTTCGAGTATCAGGCATTTAATCTTCGGCATGGTGCAATTTAATCGACAGCTGCACCAGGAACAACTCCTCCGAACGACTGATGGAGAGCGTATGGCGGTCAGGATAGAGCAGCTCGAGTCGCTTGCGGACGTTTCGGAGCCCGATCCCCTCCTGATCGGGACGCTCGTCGCTCTCCTGGGAGGGGGACCAGTTGTTTTCCGCCCTGAACTCCATCCACCGCTCCTCTATGGAGATATGTATCCGGATCCAGATGTTGTCGTCCTGTGTCTGCATGCTGTGCTTGAAACTGTTCTCGATAAAGGAGATCAGCAGCAGGGGCGCGATCTGCAGGCCGTCTGCTTCTCCCTCCACTTCGAACTGCACCTCTCCGCGGTCTTCCAGCCGAATCTTCTCCAGGTCGATGTAGTTGCGGATGTAATCGAGCTCCTTCTGCAGGGGCACGAATTTTTCGTTGGCTTCGTACAGCATATACCGCATGATTTCGGAGAGCTTCAGGATCATCTGGGGCGCCTTGTCCGATTTCTCCAGGGTATAGTAGTAGATGCTGTTCAGGTGATTGAACATCACATGCGGGTTGATCTGGGACTTCAGGAATTTGAGCTCGCTCTCCACCCGCTCCTTCTCCAGCTCGCTCATCTGCTGCAGCCGCTCCTGGTGGTCCCAGATCAGCTTGAAGCTGCCGAAGATGATAATAATTGTGCCCAGGCTAACAAACGAATAGGACAAGCCCCGAAGGGAGAGATCGATGTAGCGCTCCCTGTGACTCAGAAGCCACTCCAGCACCGTCTCATCGAAAAGGCTGAAAAGGGCCAGGATCACAAGAATGGCTCCAATGTACTGCAGGTGCCGACCCCGCTCCAGGTAATAGGGCATCACCACAAAGTTATTGAGCGTAGCCAGAACTACATAGTATCCCGTCACGATCACCTCGTCCAGTTCCAGGTCGACGGCGCTGTTCTCCAGGTTCAGCAGATCGGGTAGAAAGAGATAGATGATCCAGAGGTAGAAAAAGACACTGACCTCATTGAAGAGAAGGGATCGTATCCGGCTTGTCCGCATTACAGGCTTTTCGCAATTTTACATTTAGCCGCATGGTACGCCATTTTTTTAAAAATTTTCAACGAAATGAGATAATCACCTCTTCTCCTGCTACGAAACGCGTAAACGGCGGGATATTCCGTTCGTCTCGCCCGCAGGGTTGTTGGTGCC
>CAZGSL010000057.1:5045-9204 GCA_964528445.1 uncultured Balneolaceae bacterium
CCCTTCATCAACTTTGTCCGCGACCAGGCCGACGCCATTGTCCACCTGCTGATCACCGACGCCGGCACCGGCAGCGGTGGTACCGAGTATACGATGAATTTCATCGGACGCGGAGCCTACGAAGGGAGGAGCGATACCCTGGTGTACACCTCCCCGCAATCCGACACACAGGATGAAGAGCGGGCGGGACTCGTACGGCATATCAAGATCGGGCTCTCCCCCTATATCATGGATACTCCCCTGCTGCAGTACGCCGACCTGCAGGTCGATACCCCCGGTGACGACGAACAGCAGCAACAGCAACAGGACGACAAATGGAACTACTGGGTCTTCGAGGCGGACGTAAGCGGGGAGTACGACGAAGAGGAAACGGAGCGATCCTACCAGATCAGCGGGGGCCTCAATGCCAACAGGACTACCCACGACTGGAAGATCGACCTGGATGCCAACTACAACTACGAGGAGGAGCGATTCGAATTCTCCGACAACGACTCCACCGACGAAACCACCACACGTACCTTTACGTCCATCAACAGGTCGTTTGATGCCCTGGTGGTAAAAAGCCTGGGTCCCCACTGGTCGGCCGGACTCTCCGGCAATGTCGGATCTTCCACCTTCAGCAACATCGATTGGGAATACGGGGGCAGCCCCACACTGGAGTATAATGTCTTTCCCTACCGGGAGTTCCAGCGCCGCGAGCTGCTGATCCAATACCAGATCTCACCCACCTACAACCAGTACCGCGACACCACCCGGCTGGGCAAAATCGAGGAATTCGTGGTGCAGCAATCCCTCGAGGTGAGCCTTGACGTCACCGAAACCTGGGGCTCCATCAACGCCTCCGTCGAGGGCAGCCACTATTTACATGACGCCACCAAAAATCGCCTCTCCTTCCGCACCAATCTCAATTTCCGGATCACCCGGGGACTCGACCTGAACCTGGAGCTGGATTACTCCCTGATAAGCGACGAGATCACGCTTCCATCAGCGGCGGACCGCGAGGAGCGGCTGACCGGGGTACGCGACGTGCCCACCTCCTACTCGTTCGGAGCGGAGATCGGACTCAGCTTCACCTTCGGCTCCATCTACAACAGCATCGTCAATCCCCGGCTCGGCGGCGGTGGCGGAGGCGGACGCTTCTTCTAAAGACATTCCGCTCCGCTACTACTGATTTATCCGCGTAACACGTACCCTCCACCCCTTCCATACCCCCGGCTCAGCCGGGGGTTTTGTATGATACCCGGGCTTGCCGGGCCCTGTAAAATCTTTTAAATGTTCGCGGCCTTAATGATTTATCATGTAAAGCTGTGAACCAAACGGGTCTTCTTTTCGTAATCAATTCCTATTCCCGGCATAGAGGCGGACAAGATCCGTCTTCTGACGTTCGTTCCGTACGGTGCGGGTGTCTCATTCATTCGTTTTAACCCTTGAATCATACAGACGTGATACGCAAGCAGCTATTGGTACTCTCCCTCTCCGCGCTTCTCCTGCAGGCCTGCAGCGGGAACAGCGGCAGCTTTTCCATGAATCCCGCGGGCAGCCAGAACTCCCAGTCCACCAGTGTGGAGGTGACCACCGTCGCCTCCAGTGATATCTCCGAACAGTACCGCTCCTACGGCAACATCGAGGCCCAGGAGATGGTGGAGGTCACCCCCCAGGTCTCCAACCGGATCACCGCCATCCACGCCGACCTGGGCGACACCGTGGAACAGGGAGAGGTGCTCGCTGAAATCTATGAGGCTCCCTACCGGGACGCCTATCAGCAGGCGGTCTCCCAGGTCAGCCAGAATCGAACCGCCTATGAACGCGACAGCCTCCAGTTCAACCGCCAGCAGAGCCTGTACGAGCAGGACCTGATCAGCTCCACCGAATTTGAAAACGCGAAGGCCACCTTCGAAAGCAGCAAGGCGGCCCTGGAATCGGCCATCGCCAGCATGACCCAGAGCCGGGAGGACCTGAACAATACCGATATTACCTCACCGGTTTACGGGGTGGTCGTCTCCCGCAACATCTCGGAAGGCGACGTTGCCGGCACCGGTACCGCGGTCTACGAAATCGCCACCCTCACCGGGTACGAGGCGAGCGTCTACCTGCCAGTGGAGGAGTGGAAAAACGTGCAGATCGGCCACCCGGTGGACGTGCGGGTCAGCAACCAGGAGGGAACCGCCGGACAGGGACGGGTAACCCGGAAGAGTCCCCGCCTCGACCCCACCACCGGGCTGGGAGAGGTGGTCTTCAGCCTGAACGATGCCGGTCCCGACATTCACCAGGGCGTGCTGGTGGAATCCATCATCAACGTGGAGACCCACGAAAACGCCGTGGTCATCCCCCGCTCGGCACTTGTGGAGAACGTGCAGACGCTGATCGAGCCCGAATCCAATACCATCCAGCTGGAGCGCTCCTACTCGGTATTTGTCGCCAACAGCGACACGGTGGCCCAGCGGCGTGAGCTGGAACTGGGCATTGAACAGGGTGATCGCGTGGAGGTGCTGAGCGGGCTGCAGCCGGGCGACCGGATTGTGGTGACGGGACAGCAGAGCCTGGAGGACGGAACGCCCATCAGCATCGCGGGAGAGCAGGGCGTCGGGGCGGCCGATGAGATTCCCATTGAAACCGGGGCCGACAACGGCGAAGCCGGGAGTCCGGCAGACACCAGCGGAAATTCCGGCGGACAGTAACCTCGGCAACCACATGAGCAGCGCAACCACGAATTTCCGAATCAGTTTATGAAAGCATTAGCCAGAAAAGCTGTTGAGCGGCCGGTCACCTTCTTCATGACGGCCCTCATCGTGATAGGGTTCGGCCTCTACGGGCTCACCAACCTCAGACTGAACCTCTATCCGAACGTCAACTTCCCCACCATCACCGTCTACACCACCTACGAGGGAGTGGCGCCGGGAGATATCGAAACGCTGATCACCCGTCCCATCGAAGAGAATGTAGGAAGCATCAGCGGCGTGCGCCGTGTCCGCTCTCAGTCCAGCCAGGGCACGTCGGTGGTAAAACTGCACTTCGACTGGGGGACGGACCTCTACCGGGCGGAATCGGACGTGCGCAAGCAGCTCGACATGGTGCGGCGCACCATACCCGACCAGGCCGAGCAGCCGGTAGTCTTCTCCTACGACCCCAACCAGGAACCGATCATGGTGCTGGCCCTCACCTCCCAGATCCGGAGCCCGCGGGAGCTGCGCACCATGGCCCGGCAGGATGTGGAACAGCACCTGGAACGGATCCCCGGGATCGCTTCGACGGAGACCTCCGGGGGATACGAGCGGCAGATCAACATTGAGATCAGCAACGAGCAGATGCGCTCCTACGACCTCTCGATCTCCACACTCGCCAGCACCCTTCAGCAGGAGAACGTGCAAGTGCCGGCGGGAGAACTGGTGGAGGGGCAGACCATCTACTCCCTGCGTACCATCGGGGAGTTCCAGGACGTCGAGCAGATCCGCAACACGGTCATCGCGGTACGCGAGGGACAGACCCTCAGGCTGGGAGACGTGGCGACGGTCGAGGACGGCGTCGCACAGCCTATCGGCGGCGTCCACGTGTCCGGCAACGACGGCGTGATCGTCAACATCTACCGGCAGAGCGACGCCAACGTGGTCACCGCCGCCGGCAACGTGGAGGAGAGCCTCAGCGACCTGGAGAACCAGCTGCCGGGGGACGTCGGCATCGATATTCTGACCAACAAGGCCGATTTTATTGAAATGTCCATCAGCAACCTGCTCTGGACCGGACTGCAGGCGGTCCTGCTGGTGATTCTCATCCTGCTGGCCTTCCTTCGAAACGGCCGGTCGGCCCTCATTATCGCCATCTCGATACCGGTCTCCATCATCGCCACCTTCAGCATCATGGACTGGGCCGACCTGAGCCTGAACATCATCTCCCTGTCGGGCCTGACGCTCGCCGTGGGACTGGTGGTGGACGACGCGGTGGTGGTGCTGGAGAATATCTTCCGTTTCCGGGAGGAGGGTGAGGGCAAAAAAGACGCCGCCGTCTTCGGGGCGCAGGAGGTGGCCGTACCCGTGGTGATCTCCACCCTCACCACCCTGGTGGTCTTCCTGCCCATCCTCTTCGTGCCCGGCATCGCGGGCTTCCTGTTCCGCGACCTGGCCCTGACCGTCTCCTTCGCCCTGGCGGTCTCCTCGGTCGTGGC
>CAZGSL010000058.1:0-9041 GCA_964528445.1 uncultured Balneolaceae bacterium
CCCCTTCCCACAGCGCGGTTTTTTCCTTTACCCTGATGGGCGGGGGACTCCTCTACCTGCTGCTGGGGGTCAATTACGTGGCGGGACTGGTCTCCCTGGCCACCACCCTCATCTACCTGGGGGCCTACACGCCCCTGAAACGGGTCTCCGCAGTTAATGTATTCATAGGCGCCGTCCCAGGCGCCCTGCCGGTGGTGGGAGGATGGGCGGCCGCTACGGGCCACCTCGGCAGTACCGGCATGTGGCTGCTCTTCGGAATCGTTTTCCTCTGGCAGATTCCCCACGTCATGGCCATCGCCTGGGTCTGCCGGGATGACTACCAAAGCGCGGGATTCAAAATGCTTCCGCAAAACGACGAGAACGGATGGAAGGCGGTAACGCTCATGGTGGGTCCCCTGGCCGGACTGGTGCCGGTAACCTGGGCTATTTACGCCATAGGGATGAGCGGATGGATCTTCCTGGCGGGGGGTATGATCTGCGCACTGGTCTTTCTCGGCTACGGACTCCTGTTTGCCCGGAAAAGGGATCACGCATCCGCGAAAAAACTGATGTTCGCCTCCTTCGGCTACCTGCCCGTGGTCTGGGCCTTCGTTTTCATCGACCGGCTGCTGGCCTGGTTCTGAAGTCCCGCCTCAGTTTTCCGGGTACCACTCTTTCAGGCGCACCTCAATTTCACCGCCGCCCGCGTTTACCAGCTTCCGGAACTGCTCGATATCCTGTCCCCTGTGATGGTACGGATAGACCACAGCGGGCTGGAAATCAAGCACGGCGTCCGCCGCCTGGTTGACGTCCATCGTGTAGGGC
This sequence comes from uncultured Balneolaceae bacterium, assembly GCA_964528445.1. Classification (GTDB taxonomy): domain Bacteria; phylum Bacteroidota; class Rhodothermia; order Balneolales; family Balneolaceae; genus JAXHMM01. The sequence goes on from CAZGSL010000058.1 coordinate 805, forward strand.
AGGTTCATGCAGACGAACGCCACGTCCACATCCTCCAGGTTCCGCATCTCGGGGATGTCCTCCGTATCGCCGGAGACATAGAACCTCTTCTCCCCTCTCTCCACCAGGTAGCCGTTCCCCCACCCTTTGGGATGGCGCGAATCGGGCCCCTCGGGCAGGTTGTACATGGGAACGGCCTCCACGCGCACCGGCAGCTCCCCGGAGGAGATATCATCCGTGCTCTCTCCGTTGTCCAGCACGAGAAGCTGTCCGCCGAACTCGGAAGGCAGCTCCTCCGCGACCGACTGCGGCACCACCAGGCCGGGCCGCTGGTCGTTGAGCGCTTCCAGCGTGGCCGGGTCCATGTGGTCGCCGTGGGAGTGGGTTACCAGCACCAGGTCGGGGCGCGGCAGTCCCTCGTAAGGTTCCGCTCCCCCGACGGGATCCACGTAGATGGTATAGTCGCTCCAGCTCAGCACCAGTGACCCGTGTCGTACGGGATGTACGCTCACGTTTCCCTCTTCGGTCTCAATCTGGTCGGGCTCGGCGCGCTGGGCGAGGGCGGCTCCGGCCGCCAGGATGCCGATCAAAAGGGTACAGAGAAAAGTTCTCATGGCTGATGGGTTTTCGGTGTCGAAGAAGTAAGCATGATACTAAGCATGCGTCTCTTATTCTACTCTTCCCTCCTTCCCCGAAATTTTTGTACCATATGGTTTAACATTACTTAAGAAAACGGGTTGCCATGATGTCTTTCAGACGCCTTTCCCTGCTTCTCGCACTGCTTCTTCCGCTTTCTCCCCTCCTGCTCGACGCACAGGACACCGATACCTATTTCCCCGACCGACACGAGTGGGAACACCGTGCCCCCGGCGAGGTGGGCCTGGATGCCGCGCTGATCGACTCGGCGGTTCGGTACGCCATTGCAAACGAGAGCGACAACCCCCGCGACCTGGAACTCCATCTCAATACCCGAACCAGCGAGCCCTACAACGAGCTGATCGGACCGGTCAAGCCGCGCGGACCGATGACGGGCGTTATCGTAAAAGACGGCTACATCGTGGCCGAGTGGGGCGAGCCCGCGCGGGTGGACATGACCTTCAGCGTAACCAAGAGTTTCCTGTCGACGACCGTGGGAGTGGCATGGGACCGCGGGCTTATCCAGGGCGTGGACGAGCGGGTCCGCAAATACATGCCGGTTGAGCACTTCAACTCCGAGCACAACCGCACCATCACCTGGGACCACCTGCTGCGGCAGACCAGCGACTGGGAGGGGACGCTTTTCGGCAAGCCCGACTGGGCCGACCGGCCCCGCGGGGAAATCACCGACTCGACTATCAACCGCGAGCGGCACGAGCCCAGCAGCGTCTGGAAGTACAACGACGTCCGCGTCAACGTGCTGGCCCTGGCCGCCATGAACGTCTGGCGAAAACCCCTGCCCGTCGTACTCCGTGAGCACGTCATGGACCCCATAGGAGCCTCCAACACCTGGCGCTGGCATGGCTACGAGAATTCATGGGTCAACATCGACGGGGTGAAGATGCAGTCTGTCAGCGGAGGGGGACACTGGGGAGGCGGCATGTGGATCAGCGCATACGACCAGGCGCGGTTCGGCTACCTCTTCCTGCGTGACGGAAACTGGGACGGCGAGCAGCTGATCTCAGAGGAGTGGATCGAGATGGCGCGGACGCCCACGGAGGCGAACGAGGGCTACGGTTTCATGAATTTCTTCCTGAACCACGACCAGGACCGCATGCCCAGCGCGCCGACCGACGCCTACGTCTTCCTCGGCGCCGGCGTCAACATGGTCTATATCGACCAGGAAAATGACCTGGTGATTGCGGCCCGTTGGATCTCAGACTACGGGGCGATGGACGGGCTTATCCGCCGTGTGATCGATGCCATGGAGGAGTAGAAGAGAGAAGGCGCCCTTTTACATTTCGGGATACCTGGAGGGGTTGGCTTCGTGCATGAGCGCGTAGGCCGCCTCGAAGATATCCTCCTCGTTGGGCTTGGAGAAGTAATCCCCGTCCGATCCGTACGCTCCACGGTGCTCTTTGGCGGTTACGCACTGCGGCTCGGAGTCAAGATAGTAGTAACCCTTCTGCTCCTGGATCACCTTGTTCATCATAAAGGCGGTCGCCCCCCCAGGCACGTCCTCATCCACGAACAGAATGCGGTTGGTCTTCTCCAGCGATTTGACGATGTCCTGCTCGCGGTCGAAAGGCAGCAGGGTTTTCACGTCGATCAGCTCGGCCGAAATGCCTACGTCGGCCAGCTGCGGGACCACGTCCTCGCAGATGTTGCAGGTCGAGCCGTAGGAGACGATCGTGATGTCGCTGCCCTCCGTGACGACTTCGGGAATGCCCAGGGGGACCGTGAATTCTCCCAGGTTCTCCGGCAGGGGCTCCTTAAGCCGGTAGGCGTTGAGCGGCTCGATCATCAGGGCAGGGTCGTCTCCCCGCATGAGGGTGTTGTACATGCCGGCGGCGTCGGTGAGGCTGCGCGGCACGCATACGTGCACGCCCCTGATGCCGTTGAGGATCATGCCCATGGGCGAGCCGGTATGCCAGATTCCCTCCAGCCGGTGCCCCCGCGTGCGGACGATCATCGGCGCCTTCTGACCGCCCATGCTTCGGTATCGCACCGTGGCCAGGTCGTCGCTCAGTCCCTGGAAGCAGAATAGCAGGTAGTCCAGGTACTGGATTTCGGCAATGGGACGAAGTCCCCTGAGCGCCATGCCGATACCCTGTCCCAGGATGGTCGCCTCGCGGATGCCGGTGTCGCGCACCCTCAGCTCCCCGAACTTCTCCTGCATGTCCTCCAGCCCCTTGTTGACATCCCCCAGCTTGCCGGTGTCTTCCCCGAACACCAGGGCCTCCGGATATTTCTCAAAAAGCTTTTCAAAATTGTCCCTCAGCACCACGCGCCCGTCCACCTGCTCCGGGTCGTCGCCGTAGCGGGGCTTCACCTCGTCCACGTTAAGGGGCGACTGTTCCCCCTCGCTGTAGAGGTGAGAGTCGTACCGGTAGCGGTTCTTCTCCAGGTTCTCCTCCACCCATTTTCGCAGCTCGTCGCGGGCGGAATGGCGCTCGCCCCGGGTCGCGCGCAGTCCCTTTCGGGCGGCGGCCATAATATCCTTGCGGAGAGGGACCATGGGACGGTTCATCTCCTTCTTGATCTCCCCGATCCTTTCGGAGTGCTCGCTCTGGGAAGCCAGGTTCTCCAGCAGCCCCTCCACCTCGTTCAGCTCCTCCTTGATCTCCCCCATGAAAGCCTTCCAGGCGGCCTTCTGACTCTCCTTGACCTTCTTTTTGGCCTCCTCCTCGATCTCGTCCAGCTCCTCTTCCGTGACGACCTCTTCATCCAGCAGCCACTGCCGTGTTTTTCTTAAACAGCAGTACTCCTCCTCCCACTGCAGACGCTCTTCGCTTTTGTAGCGCTCGTGGGATCCGGAGGTGGAGTGCCCCTGGGGCTGGGTCACCTCCTGCACGTGTATCACCACCGGCACGTGCTCCTCGCGGGCGAGTCGGGCGGCCTTCTCGTAGGTCTCCAGCAGGGCGGGGTAGTCCCATGCCTTGACCCGCATGATCTCAATGCCATCATTCTCATCGGTACGCTGGAACCCGGCCAGTACTTCGGAGATGCTCTCCTTGGTGGTCTGGTACTTGCGCGGCACCGAAATGCCGTAGCCGTCGTCCCATACCGACAGCACCATCGGTACCTGCAGCACGCCGGCCGCGTTCACCGTCTCCCAGAACGGACCTTCGGAGGTGCTGGCGTCGCCTATCGTCCCCCACGCGATTTCGTTGCCGCCGTCGGAAAACCTGCTGAAATATTCGTTGTCCTTCAGCTCTTCGTGGTGGCGGTAGATGTTGGAGGCCTGGGCCAGTCCCAGCAGCCGCGCCATCTGTCCACTGGTCGGGGAGACGTCGGGGGAGGTGTTTTTCATTTTCGTAAGATCCCTCCAGTTGCCCTCTTCGTCCAGGCTGCGGGTACTGAAGTGGGCGTTCATCTGGCGCCCTCCGCTGTGGGGCTCCTGCTCCAGGTTTGCGTGGGCGTAGAGCTGTGAAAAGAACTCACGGACCGAGACCTGTCCGATCGCCATCATGAAGGTCTGGTCCCGGTAGTATCCCGAACGGAAATCACCCTCCTCGAAATAACGGGCCATTGCCAGCTGCGGCATCTCCTTGCCGTCTCCGAAAATCCCGAATTTGGCCTTCCCCGTCAGTGTCTCCTTCCGGCCGAGGTAGGAGGCCTCCCGGCTCATTACCGCCAGCTTGTAGTCATCCAGGATCTGCTCTTTCTGCTTCTTGGTAAAGGATGATTTCGCCTTTCCTTTTTTGGCGCTCTTTTTCTTGGTCTTGGTCGTTGCCATGGTAACAGTCCGTTCGGTTAAAGCCGGGATCGCCGTCTGTCAGCGGCGCAGCCCTCAAATATCAGCGATAGATTTGCCGGATCTGAAAATAAGGGGATCCGGCTGTTTTTACAAAAGCGTGAGCCGAAATCGGGGGCTTACTCCATGAAGCCGCCGCGGGTCATCCGGATGGGATCCAGCGCCTGATCCAGCTCCTCGTCGGAGAGGTCGGTCATCTCCCGGGCCACCTCCTTTACGGGGCGGCCTTCTGCGAACGCCTTCTTGGCGATTTCAGCCGCCCTGTCGTACCCGATAAGCGGGTTGAGGGCGGTGACCAGCACGGGATTCCGTCCCACCATGTCGGCAATGCGTTCGCGGTTGACCTCCAGCTTCTCCACGCTCCTTTCGGCCAGGTTGCGCGCGGCGTTGCCCAGGATTTCGATCGACTCCAGCAGGTTGCGGGCCACCAGCGGCAGCATCACGTTCAGCTCAAAATTGCCGGACTGTCCCCCGGCCGTCACCGCCGCGTCGTTGCCGATCACCTGGGCGCAGACCATGGTAAGGGACTCCTCGATGACCGGGTTCACCTTGCCCGGCATGATGGAGGATCCCGGCTGCAGGGCGGCGATCCGCAGCTCCCCGATGCCGCTGTTGGGTCCCGAGTTCATCCAGCGCAGGTCGTTGCCGATCTTCATCAGTCCCACGGCAATCGTCTTGAGCTGTCCGCTGAGCTCCACGGGGGCGTCGACGGTAGACTGCGCCTCGAAATGGTCTTCCGCCTCGCGGAATTCGATGCCGGTCTCTTCCGAGAGAGCGCGGGCCATGCGCGCCCCGAACTCCGGGTGGGTATTGAGTCCCGTACCTACGGCGGTTCCGCCCTGCGGCAGCTCCGTCAGCCGCTCCAGGGCCGACTCCAGACGGTCACTCCCCAGGTCGAGCTGGCGCGCGTATCCGCCGAACTCCTGGGCGATCGTCACCGGCATGGCATCCATCAGGTGGGTACGCCCTGTCTTGACAACCTCTTTGAACTCATCCCCCTTCTCCCGGAACGCCCCGGCCAGCTTTTCAAGGGCGGGCACGAGGTTGCGCCGGACCCCCAGGGCAGCGGCTACCCGGATGGCGGTGGGGATCACGTCGTTGGAGCTCTGTCCGAAATTGACGTGATCGTTGGGATGAATCTCCTCCACCCCATTCCCCTTAAGCTCGTTGGCCCGTCGGGCGATGATCTCGTTGGCGTTCATATTCGTCGAGGTGCCCGAGCCGGTCTGAAAGATGTCGATGGCAAAATCCCCGTCGTGCTCGCCCCCCGCGACCTCGGCGGAAGCCTTCCGGATCGCCTCCGCGATACCCTCGTCCAGCATTCCCAGCTCTTCGTTGACGGCCGCGGCGTTCTTCTTTACCAATCCCAGCGCTTCGATGAAGCCCCGGCCGAACCGGATGCCGCTGACCGGAAAATTGTCGACAGCCCGCTGGGTTTGTGCCCCGTAATAGGCGTCTTTCGGAACTTTCACCTCGCCCATGGAATCCTTTTCAATGCGATAATCACTCATAATATGCCGTTGATTTAAGTTAAATCTATCGCTCGCTGTTCATGGTAACATCCAGCCCGCAGGGTGCATTCAAAGGTAGCGAAAATTGGGAAAGGATGGTATTGCTCGGCTCCTGCGGGTGGCCTTCCCAGCCATCTGGCCATAAAACTTGAGCTTAAGCTCAAATATTACTAAATACGTAATATATATTAACGAAATAATACGCTATGCGCTTCCTATCTATACTTATGCTGGCTATGCTTTTCATCGGATGTTCCTCCAACGAGTCGGGTAACCTCTCCCAATCCGCCCTTATGGACTCCCTGGAAGTTCCCGACCACATCCGGCAGCTGCCGAACCTGACCGTCAAAGATCCCGGTGCGGTGCCGGAATACGAGATTGCTTTCGAACCGGCCTCGTCCATTGAGGCGATAAACTTGGGAAGGGGCGGGGCATTCAACGTGACCGGCGATTCGCAGGGCCGGCTCTACGTGAGCGATCCCGCCCAGACCCATATTCGAGCCTATGATACCAACCTCTCCCTGCGGGGCACTATGGGACGCGAGGGAAAGGGTCCCGGGGAGTTTGTACGCATGGGCTCCATATTCGTTCACGGGGAGCTGTTGATGGTCTATGACCTCAGCCTGCGGCGCCTCCAGACCTTCAACCTCGAAACAATGGAGGACCGCCGGGCCATCAACATCGACCAGCAGGAATTCGAAGCCTTTGAAGAGATACGCTTTCCCCTCATCACAGGTCTTTACAGCCTGGGAGACCTGGGCATCCTCGTACGGATTCCCATCCAGGAGAGGAACGACCGGGATTACGACGGCTACTACCTGATGAACCGGAAAGGCGAGATTGTCTCCGACAAGCTCTTTGAAACGGTGCAGCAGGTTAACCACACCTTCACCGTGCCCAACATGGGCGGCATGGTGGGCGGGGTGGAGCTCCCCTTCACCGATATGGGACTGCTTACAACCTCCTCCCGGGGAACGGTCTACAAAGCCAATACCTCGGAATTCCTCTTGACCGAGATCAATCCCTCCGACAGCAGCCGCAGCCATATCTACTATCCCTATGAGAACGATCCTCTCACCATGCAGGAAGGGCTGGACGAATTCGATTCGGACATGCACGACATTGTCCGCGATGCCGATTTTCCCGATGAATGGCCCGCCCTGAAGTCCCTGATGGTGGATAACCGGGACCGGATATGGGTCGCCACGATTACCGACGACCGGGAAAACGACGTCTGGTGGGTGCTGGACCGCGAAGGCAGCCTGCTGGCGCGCTTCACCTGGACCAAGGAGGAGACCCTCGAATGGGTGCACGACAACCATCTCTACGTCAGCCGTTTCAACCAGGACGACCGTATCTACAGCGTGGACCGATACGCGGTGTCGATGACTCCCTACAGCGGCGGTAATTGACCGTGAAACAGGCTTGCGGGAGGTCATTCGCTGCGATATTGCATGGTAATCCGAATATCTTACAGCAATTCCATACTCTCATGAAAACATCGCCTTTTCTTCTTCTTACGATAGGACTGCTCATCGGCTGCAGCACTCCGGGCGAGCAGTCCGGGGAATCGGGTGACCGGGACGCCCTTCCCGGCTCGCTGGAGCTCCCGGAACAGGTACGCCAGATGGAGAGCCTGGCGGCCTACGATTCCGCGACTCCTCCCCGCTATGAAATCCGGTTCACCGAGGAGGTCACCTACGAGGGCATTCCCATGAACTTCGCCCCCTCGCTCGGGGGATTCGGCCCGGATGTGGCGGTGGACGACAGCGGCAGGGTCTACCGCATCAACCGGCAGCGCAAGAACATTCAGATTCAGAATCCGGACGGGAGCCTGCGGGGCACCCTCGGCCGGCAAGGCAGGGGGCCCGGGGAGTTCGTGGACCTCACCTCCATCATGCTGCATGGCGACCGCCTCTATGCATACGATCCGAACCAGATCCGCGTGCAGGTCTTCACGCTCGATCCGGCCGAACTGGAACGGGTCGTCAACCTGGAGCCGCAGGAGTTCAGCGGAGAGGGGGAGGTGGGATTCGGCCGGCCGGTCGCCACCTTCTATCCCCTGGAAGAGGGAAATTTGCTGGCCGGAATATCGGAAGCGGAGAGAGATGAGGGGAATTTCACGGGATACTATATCCTGGATTCGGAGGGCGAACTCATCTCAGAAAAGATCATCGAGCTCATGCAGCGCGGGCGCATTCAATTCACTTCAGAACGGGGCGCCGGCAGCACGCAGCTCCCCGCCGGGAGAGAGGGCGTCATGGACGTCGCGGCCGACGGTACCATCTACCAAGCCAACACGGGGGAGTTCCTGATCCGGATTTATGACGCGGACGGGGAGTACCGGCGCGCCA
>CAZGSL010000059.1:0-1574 GCA_964528445.1 uncultured Balneolaceae bacterium
CGGTATTTCGCGTTGAAAAAGAGGTCGAACAGAAAATCGCCCGAAGTGGAGGAGCGGTTGTCCTGCATCAGCTCCAGCGCCTCCAGGATATTTCCCCGCGCCTCCCCCGGATTCTCCAGGAACCGGTCAAGTCCGTGCCGGTGGTAGCGGTAGAGGGCGATGCGAAAGTCCTGGTAGGAGGGATTGGCCAGGTATTCGGCCAGCTGCGCCCGGCTGCGGCTCGAGCCGCCCGGCGTCCACCCGGAGGCGGATCCGGACCGGGCGTAGGAGACCATGTTACGGGCCTCCTCGTAGTAGGGGGAACCTCCCAGCTCCTCGAAACTGTCGAAATCCAGCCCGATAACAAGGTAGGCATAGAAATCCAGCAGGGTGGTCAGGGGATCAAACCGAAGCTCGTCGTGCACCAGCGTCTGGCCGGGAGCGTAGCGAAAGCTCCAGTCGGTGTCGTTGAACAGCAGCAGTGTGGTATTGCGGAGGGTATTGTAGATGGGGCGCTGGGAACGGACCACCAGGTTGGCGTCGTATTGATAGCTGTCGTCTGCCCCCGTCAGGGTGATCTCCAAGGTCACCTCGATTCGCTCTCGTTCCTGAAATTCCGCCGAGGTCCAGTCGTTTTCGTTCAGGTAGGATTCGATGCTGGGGCCGAGCTCCTCCAGGTAGTCAGTCGAGGCGCTGCTGACCCGGCTGTAGTCTACCGAAACCGTGGCGTTCAGCTCCTGGGCGGAGAGGGGAGAGGCCGCCGCGAAAAGGCAGAGGGCAAGTAATGGGAGGAGGGTTCTCAAAATATTATTCCACTTCGTAAACCAGGCTTCCCGGTTTCCGATTTTTGACGTTTTATAAGCTGTTATTACCAAATTAGGGCTTTTGCAGATGTTAACAAAGTCAGAAAAAGTGTAAGTATCGGCGGCGGAGCGGGTCATACGGGTATTGCAACCATACCTGTGTAATGAGAAAACTGCTCAAAATCCTGCCGGCAGCTCTCCTTCTGCTCCTGGCGGCGCGGCACAACGCTGGAGCACAGCCCGTCATCGGTAGCCGGGCGGCCGCTCTTGGCGGGGCGGAGTCGGCGCTGTACGGGGGAAAGTGGGCTCTCTTCGGGAACCCGGCGAACGTGGACACCCTCGGGCCTTCCCTCTCTTTTTTCGGCATGCGGTACTACGGCCTTCCGGAGCTGACCGACCTGGCTGCGTCCGGGGTGCTTCCGACCGGGGCGGGGGTCTTCTCCGCGGGATTTCACAGCTACGGGGACGAACGCTACCGGGAGCAGCAGTTCCGGCTGGGATGGAAGGGGAGCCTGGAGCGGTTTCATCTCGGGGTGGCGGCCGCCTGGCACCACGTGGCCCTGGGCGGGGGATACGGTTCGGACGGCGCGCCCACGCTGCATGCCGGACTCACCGCCGAAGTTGCCCGGAAGGTGATGCTGGGAATGCGCCTCGCCAACCTGAACGGCGGGGCCTGGGAAACGGCCGGGGGAGAGCCGGAAGAGCTGCCCAGGCTTATGGGCGTGGGGCTCTCCTACCGTCCGGGGCAGGGAACCCTGTTTGTCTGCGAATGGGTGGCCACGCCCGACCACG
>CAZGSL010000059.1:1674-8110 GCA_964528445.1 uncultured Balneolaceae bacterium
AGGCCCTGTATCAGTCCGGTTCAACAGGAGCAGAACCGGCCACGCCGGATACGGTTGCGGCCGACAGCTCCGCCCGTGCCGGCGGTGACGAGGAGCGGGTGGAGGACCAGCTCGAGGAGCTGCTGGAGGATCCCGAAGGGGAGGGCGACGCCGAGGCGCTGGGGCAGGCCCTGCTGAACCTGGCGGAGAACCCCGTGAACCTGAACAGGGCCGACCTCTGGACGCTCCTGCAGGTGCCGGGGATGAACCTGCGGCTGGCCCAGGCGGTCATGGACCACCGGGCCGCCTCCAAGCCGTTCGAGACGGTGGACGAGATCACGGCCGTGAAGGGCATCGGTCCGGTCACGCTGGAGAAGTTCCGCCCCTACCTCACCGTGGGCGGGGAGCGGGAACTGCGGGGACTGCTCTACCGCCACCCCCGGTACTGGACCCACGGCGCTTCCCTGGAGGTAATCAGCCGGTTCCGCGGGGTGGCCCAGCGGAAGGAGGGGTACCGGAGAGCCCCGGAGGAGGGAGGCTATACGGGAAGCCCCCTCCAATACTATCAGCGCGTGAAGTACGCCGGCGACCACCTCTCGGCGAACCTGCTGCTGGAGAAGGACGCGGGGGAGCCCCTGCCGGCGGCCGGGAAGTTCGACCACCGCTCCTGGCACCTGGCGGTGAAGGATATCGGGCGGGTAAAAACCGTGGTGGCGGGCGACTATACCGTCTCGGCCGGACAGGGCCTGGTGATGCGGGGCGGGGGACTCTTCGGGAAGGGATCGGAGGTGATCAGCGGACCCGTGCGCAGCGGCGGCGGGGTGCGTCCCCATACCTCCGCTTCCGAGGGCAGCGCCCTGCGGGGCGTTGCGGCGACTGCGGGAGAGGGCGTGCGCGTGACGGGATTCTGGTCGGATCGCAGGCTGGGGGCGACGGACCTGCCGGGCGACTCCACCGGGTCGCCGCGGAGCGGGGGACTCCATCGGACGCTCACCGAGCGGTCCGCCCGGAAGACGCTGCGGGAGCGGCTCTACGGGGGACGCCTCCAGGTGCGTATGGGAGGCGGTGTGGCCGGAGTGACGGGATACCAGGCGGCCTACGACGCCTACGTCTATCCGGGCGACGCCCCCTGGCAGGAGGGACGCTTCCGGGGCCGGCGGCACGGGGTCGCCGGAATCGATTTCGCCTTTCCCGCGGGGCCGGCGCTGCTTTTCGGGGAGGCGGCGCGAAGCGCGAACGGGGCGTGGGGCGCGGTGGCCGGCCTGGAGGGGGCGCCCGACGAGAACACCCGCCTGACGGCCGTCTACCGCAACTACGGCCGGCGCTTTCAGTCTCCCCTCGGCAGCGGATTCGGGGAGGGATCGGGCGCCCCGGGCAACGAAGAGGGATTCTACCTGGGCGCCAGCCATCGTCCCCTGAAGGACGTGGAGCTTCGGGGGTACCTGGACCACTTCTATTTTCCGGGCCCCCGCTTCGGGGTTCGTCGACCGACGGACGGCTTCGAGTGGCTGGGGATGCTGCGGTGGAAGCCAAACAGCGATACGGAGGCCTACCTGCAGGTCCGCAGCGAGAGAAAGGGGGAGGAGTACATGGGAACGGACGAGGCGGGAAGGCGGGTTCGCCTGCCCGGGCGGGCTTTCCGGCAGACCTGGAGGCTGCACCTGCAGCACCGGGTGCATGCCCGGCTGCGGCTGCGGAGCCGCCTGGAGATCGCCCGCGGACATCCCGCGGGGAGAGGCGACGATCGGGCTACCGGTTACCTTCTCTACCAGGACCTGCGCCTGCGTCCGGCGAACGGCGTGACGGTGGACACGCGGATGACCTTTTTCGATACGCCCACCTTCGAGACGCGCATCTACCAGTTCGAGAACAATCTGCTGCACGTGCTCTCCAACCGGATGCTCCAGGGACGGGGGGAGCGGTTCTACCTGCTGGTGCGGATTCGGGCCGCCTGGTTCCTCGATTTCTGGGCGCGGTTCGGGACCACCCGCTACCGCGACCGGGCGACGGTGGGCAGCGGACTGGAGCGTATTGAGGGGAACCGCCGGACCGACCTGGGATTTCAGATGCGCCTGAAATTTTGAATTTTCCCAAACGACCGTAAATTAATGGTCGCTTCACCGCCCGCCGAACAGGTATCTTATACATATATATGGGATTTGAACAGATCTTACTATTCGCCGTGCTCCTGCTGGCGTTCGTCGCCCTGGCGTCGGACCTCTGGAGCCCGGACGCGGTGCTGCTCACCGCCCTGGCGATCGTCGTGGCGGCCGGCATCATCGGCCTGGAGGAGGCATTCCTGGGTTTCGGGAACACCACCCTGCTGGCGCTGGGAAGCCTCTACGTGGTGGCGGCGGCGCTGAGGGACAGCGGGGCGCTGGACCTGGCCGCGGCGTTTATCCTGGGAGACGAAAAGCGAAGCGTGCAGAAAATACTCCTGCGGCTCTGTCCCAGCGTCTCCTTCTACTCCGCGTTTCTGAACAACACGCCCATTGTGGCGATGGGTATTCCCGCCATCCGGAGCTGGGGACTGAAACACCGCATTCCCGCCTCCAAGCTTCTCATCCCCCTCTCGTACGCCGCGATTCTCGGGGGGCTCTGCACGCTGATCGGGACCAGTACCAACCTGATCACCCACGGGCTGCTGCAGAGCCACGGTCTGCCCGGCTTCTCCTTCTTCGAGCTTGCCTGGCTGGGGGTACCCTGCGTCGTCGTGGGACTGCTCTACCTGGTGTACGTCTCGCCCGCCCTTACCCCGGCGCGGAGGGACATCCGCTACGAGGAGGAGCGGAAAAGGGAACTGCTGGTGGAACTGGAGATTACCGAAGGAGCGGTGGAGGCCGGCCAAACCGTCAGCGAGGCGGGGCTGCAGACCCTGCCGGGATTCTACCTCTCCCGGATCAACCGGAACGGGCGGGAGATCGCCCCGGTGGCCGACGACGAGGAGCTGAGGGAGGGAGATCACCTGCTCTACGCCGCCGAGGGCGGCATCGCGGCGCGGGTCCCGGAGCTGTCCGGCTATCCCGGACTGCGGCTGGCCCTCCAGCCTCCGAGGGATATCAACCGGGACGACAAGATTGACCGGGAGCTCCACCAAGTGGTGATCAAGGAGGGTTCCCGCCTTGTGGGAGCGACCCTCGAGGAGGCCCAGCTGCTGGAGCGATTCGGCGCGGCGGTGACGGGCGTCCGGCGTCGCGGCAGGAGGGTGGACCAGCCCCTGGGGAAATTCGTGCTGCATCCCGGGGACGTGCTGCTGCTGGACACCGGCAGGGGATTCCGGGGAGCCCACGAAAATACCGAAGAGTTCTTCCTGACCAGCGAAGCCGGCGGGGAGGCGCCGGGCGTCAGCGAGGAGAAACTGGAGCAGCGTCCGGGCGGAAAGGACCTCTATCTCTCGATCGGCGTGCTGCTGGGCATCGTGACGCTGGTGACCCTGGGCGTGATGCACATCGCGCTGGCGGGCATCCTGGGCGTGGCGCTGCTGCTCTCCTTCAACGTGATCGAGGCGGGGGAGGCACGGAAGTCGGTGGACTGGACGGTGCTGATCGTGATCGGGGCGGCGCTGGGACTGGGCCGTGCCATGGAGGTGAGCGGGACGGCGGACCTTATCGGGACCTGGATGGTGGACCTTACCGTGGCCTACGGTCCGTATGCCGTGGTGGCGGGCGTGGTGCTGGCCACCGCGATTACCACCGAGGTCATTACCAACAACGGCGCGGTGGCCCTCATGTTCCCAATCGTGCTCTCCGTGGCCGAGACTCAGGGTTTCGAGGCGCGGGGACTGGTGATTGCGGTTACCCTGGCCGCCTCCATGTCGATGCTGACGCCCATCGGCTACCAGACCAACCTGATGGTCTACGGACCGGGCAACTACCGGTTCACCGACTTTTTTAAAACCGGTTTTCCCCTGCAGGTGATGCTCTGGACGGTGATCGTTATTCTTACGCCCCTGCTCTGGCCCCTCTGAGCGGACGCGAGAAGATGAACGGAGGATTTGATAGTAGCGGAGATAGTCCTATTTTTGGCTCCTTCATTTTTCCATTTTTACGCAGATCCATAACCGGTTGAAATCAATGAGTGACGGGAAATCAGCGCCGGCGAGCGCGCTGCTCAGCGAAGTGATCGCATCGGCCCGGCGGGCGGGAGACGCCATCATGTCGTATTACGACGGGGAGGTGGAAGTGTACGAGAAAGAGGATGAGACCCCCCTGACCAAGGCGGACCTGGCCTCACAGGAGGTGATCCTGGAGGGGCTCCGGGAAGCGGACCCCGAGACCCCGGTCATCGCCGAGGAGTCGGGCGTACCCCCCTACGAGGAGCGAAGGGCATGGGACCGTTTCTGGCTGGTGGACCCGCTGGACGGCACGAAGGAGTTTCTGAAGAAAAACGGGGAGTTCACCGTCAATATCGCCCTGGTGGAGGAGGGGAAACCGGTGCTCGGGGTGGTCTATATCCCGGCCAAGGAGATTCTCTATTTCGCCGAACGGGGCAAGGGGGCCTGGAAGACCGAGAAGGGAGGCAGGGCGTGGCCGATCAGCTCGAAGCCGGCCGACCGATCCCGTCCCCTGAAGATCGTCGAGAGCCGCTCCCACCGCTCCCCCGAACAGGACGGGATGCTGGAGGAGGAGGGGGTCACGGTGGGCGAGTCGGTCTCCGCCGGCAGTTCCCTGAAATTCTGCCTGGTGGCCGAGGGAGCGGCGGACATCTACCCGCGGGTGGGTCCCACGATGGAGTGGGACGTGGCGGCGGGCGACTGCGTCTGGCGCTACTCCGCCGAAGAGGGGGAGCACGACTCCCCGCTGCGCTACAACAAGCCGGACCTGAAGAACGGCCCGTTTATCATAGGACTGTAAGAAAGATATGGCTGAAGAGATAAAATCGACCGTGCTCTGGTTTACCGGGCTCTCCGGCTCGGGCAAGAGCACCATCTCCGAGCGGGTTTACGAGATCCTCAATGAGGAGGGCCACCGGGTGGAGCACCTGGACGGCGACGCGGTGCGGGATATCTTTCCCAAGACCGGCTTCTCACGCGAGGAGCGCAACGAGCACATCAAGCGGGTCGGCTACCTGGCCAGCCGGCTGCAGGCGCACGACGTGACGGTGATCGGCTCCTTCATCTCCCCCTACCGCGAGGCGCGCCGGTTCGTACGCGATCTCTGCGAGGACTTTACCGAAGTATGGATCTCCACGCCCCTGGAGGTTTGCGAGGAGCGGGACGTGAAGGGGCTCTACGAGAAGGCGCGCAGGGGAGAGATCACCCAGTTCACCGGCATCGACGATCCTTACGAGGAGCCGGAGAACCCGGAACTGGAGATCGACACTACGGATATAACGGTCGAGGAGGCCGTGGGACGCGTGCTCGACTACCTCCGCTCGCGCTGAGGGTCCGGCCGCGGGAGGGATCATGGTCATTCTCGGGGGAAATCGTTAATTTTGACAGCTTTCGCACCGACATCCAAGACATTCCGATGAAACTCTACAAACTCAGTCACATACGGCAGCTGGAAGCCGAATCGATCCACGTATTCCGGGAGGTGGCGGCGCAGTTCGAGAACCCCGTTTTGATGTTCTCGGGCGGGAAGGACTCCATCACCATGGCGAGGCTGGCGCAGAAAGCGTTCTGGCCGGCGAAGATCCCCTTCCCGTTCCTGCACGTGGATACCGGGCACAACTTCGACGAGACCATCCGCTTCCGCGACAAGCTGGCCGAGGAGATGGACGTGGAGATGATCGTGGCCAGCGTGCAGAAGTCGATCGACGAGGGGAGGGTGGTCGAGGAGAAGGGCCCCAACGCCAGCCGCAACAAGCTTCAGACCACCACGCTGCTGGACGCCATCGAGGAGCACGGTTTCGACGCGGCGTTCGGCGGGGCGCGGAGGGACGAGGAGAAGGCCCGCGCCAAGGAGCGCTTCTTTTCGCACCGCGACGAGTTCGGCCAGTGGGACCCGAAAAACCAGCGGCCCGAACTGTGGAACCTCTACAACGGGCGGAAGAACATGGGAGAGCACTTCCGCGTTTTTCCGCTGAGTAACTGGACCGAAATGGATGTCTGGCAGTACATCGCGGCGGAGGACCTGGAGATCCCGGAGATCTACTTCTCCCACGAACGGGAGGTGGTGGACCGCGACGGGGTCTACCTGGCCCGCTCGGAGTACATCACGCTGAGGGACGAAGAGGAGTACGTGGAGAAGCGGGTGCGCTTCCGGACGATAGGCGACATGACCTGCACCGGGGCGTTTGAGTCGACCGCCTCCACGGTGGGTGAGATCATCGACGAGGTGGCCTCGGCCCGCATCACCGAGCGGGGCAACCGGGCGGACGACAAGCGGTCGGAGGCGGCCATGGAGGAACGCAAAAAAGAGGGGTATTTCTAGCATATGAGCACCGAAGAAGAACATTACATGGATATGGACCTGCTGCGGTTCACCACCGCCGGCAGCGTGGACGACGGCAAGAG
>CAZGSL010000060.1:0-7342 GCA_964528445.1 uncultured Balneolaceae bacterium
TAGCCGGCATAGAGCGCTGAAACTGCCAGGAGTATGACAAGGCCGTCTGTCACCTTAGAGAGCATGCCGAGCGAAATGATCAGGGTGGTGGCGCAGGCCGGAGGGTGGCTCACCTTTAGCCAGAGCATGAGGAACGAAGTGAGGGCTATGGAAACGACGGCAGCCAGCCCGAGCAACAGGGCAGGCAGGGCAAAAGCGTCACCCAGGGCCATCAGTGTGTGGGGAGTGGCAATGAGATGATATCCAGCCAATCCCCCGGCCACCCCGCAGGCGTGTCCCCCGATTACCACCCTCGCCGAATGGGAGACTTTGCGGTCGAATGCCAGAATATACGCGGTAGGGCCGAGACTGGGAAAAATGAATGACGCACCGGTCATCCATGCAATCACTCCCATCAAGGCAATGAACAAGGAGGATTTGGACGTGATCGACAGCAGTCGGCTCATACACGGTAAATATGAAATCGTCGGGAGATCTGCCAGCCGGTCGCTAAAGCTCGGGATGATGGAATATGAGCGGCACGGGTTTCCCGGCTCCTGGTACCGGCAACGTGTCACGCAGAACATTTTCAATACTCTCCCATTTTTCGTATATCAAAGTATATTTTCAACAAAAAGAAGGGATGATGAAAAAGGGATATCTGCTTTTCGGTTTCATGGTATTGCTGCTGGTGAGCCTGCCCGGGATCACCTGGGCCCAAGAGGAAAGCGGCGCCGGTGACGAGTCTTGGGATGTCACCGAGCCCAGGGGAGAGACAAGGGAAATTTCCTTTACGACGACGGAAGGCACCTGGATGTCGCTGGATGTTTCGCCCGACGGGGAGTGGATCTACTTTGATCTCCTCGGGCATATTTACCGGCTGCCGGCGGAGGGAGGCGAGGCCGAAAATCTTACGGCCGATACGGGGATTGCCCTGAACTACCATCCGGCCGTCTCCCCGGACGGATCACTGATCGCTTTCATATCGGACCGGAGCGGCCAGGACAACCTCTGGGTTATGAATGCAGACGGATCCGATCCGCGACAGGTCTTCGACGAGGGTATGGTGCGGGCCGTAACGCCGGAATGGACCCGGGACGGCGATTACATCCTGGTGGACCGGCAGGCCCTTTCGGGTGGCGGGAGCGGCATCTGGATGTACCACAAGGACGGGGGAGAAGGCATGGAACTGGTGGACGGCACATGGCCTTCCGTATCGGATGTCGACGACTACCTCTACTATTACCAGAATGTGGGCGGAGGTGCGCCCATCGGATACGCGGACGCCCTGAAGGGCTACAACCAGCTCTTCCGGTACGACATCGAGACGGGCAGTGTATCGTCCATCACGTCGGGCACGGCCGGGCAGCAGTCCCGCGGATCGAGCGGCGGAGCCTATGCCGGCGAGGTTTCACCGGACGGCAGGTACGTCGCGTTCGCCCGTCAGATACCGGACGGGACGATCAACTACAGGGGACACGAATTCGGTCCCCGCACTGCACTCTGGCTGAGGGACCTGCAGACCGGGTCCGAGCGGGTGATCATGGATCCCATTGAACGGGATATGACGGAGACCATCAAGGTGCTCCGCGACCTGCCCGGCTACAGCTGGTCGCCCGACGGCGAGTACATCTATATCTCCCAGGGCGGCAAAATCCGAAAGCTGCACGTGGCGTCCGGCGAGGTCGAAACGATACCTTTCGAGGCTGACGTGCACCGGGTGATCTCCGAGCAGGCCTACCACGAGTTTGAATACGACAGCGAATCGTTTGAAGCCCAATTCCTGCGCTGGTATTCGGTCTCGCCTGATGGGGAACAGGCCATGTTCCAGGCCGTGGGACGGATATGGATCATGGACCTTCCGAACGGGACCCCCGAACGGCTCACACCCGATGATTTTGAGCCCTTCGAGTTCGCCCCGGCCTGGTCGCCGGACGGCAACCACGTGGCATTTGCAAGCTGGAATGACACCGAGCGCGGCGACCTGTGGCGGATCGACCTGGCCGGCCGCCAGGTCCGGAAGATCACTGAGCAGTCCGGCGAATACCTGCATCCCGCCTGGAGCGATGACGGTTCCCGGATTCTCGCCATCAGGGGAAGCGGGGCCACCAATCGCGGCAGGAGCTGGGCGGACAATTCCTGGTACGACCTGGTCGAGTTACCCAGCCAGGGCGGGGAAGCCCGTTCCCTGAAACGGGTGGAAGCTCTGGGTTCTTCGCGAAGCCAGATGATGCGGCCGTTTTACGGACCGGAAGACCGGATTTATTTTCAGGAGCCCCACGACTCGGAGGAGGCCGACGGCTACGTGCTGAAATCGATCCGGGAGGACGGTTCCGATGAGAAGATGCATCTGGTGATACCTGACGGTGATGAAATCATGCTCTCGCCGGACGGCAAGCATGTCGCCATCACCGAAGGAATGAATGTCTACCTGATGCCGGTACCGCTGATGCAAAGCGGCGGCAACGTGGTGGACGTCAACAAGAAGAACGGAAAATTCCCGGTCAGGCAACTCTCCACCGGCGGCGGGATCTATCCCACCTGGCAGGATGCCGGCACGCTGACCTTCGGAAATGGGAAGTGGCTCTACCGGTACCACCTGGACTCGGAAGAAACGGATACCGTTGAGATCAATCTTGCGGTGGACAAACGGGTGCCGGAGGGCAGCATCGCGCTGACCGGTGCGCGTATCATTACCGTAAACGACGACCGGGTCATCGAAAATGGTACGGTGGTCATCGAAAACGGGCGATTCACCTGCGTGGGCGACTGCAACACCTCCGGTGTGGACCGGGTGATGGACATGTCCGGCAAGACGATCATGCCGGGGCTGGTCGACATGCACGCGCACCACTACCGCGAGCACCGTGGCATCATCCCCAGGACGAATTTTGAGTCTGCTATCTACCTCGCCTTCGGGGTGACCACCAACCTCGACAATTCCATGTGGGCCCAGAACGTATTTACTACGGCCGAACTTATCGAAGCC
Source organism: uncultured Balneolaceae bacterium (assembly GCA_964528445.1). Classification (GTDB taxonomy): domain Bacteria; phylum Bacteroidota; class Rhodothermia; order Balneolales; family Balneolaceae; genus JAXHMM01. The sequence continues at coordinate 2,969 of CAZGSL010000060.1, forward strand.
GGCGAGATACTGGGTCCGAGGACCTACAGTACGGGCGATCCCCTCTACAGCGGTGACGGGAGGAACCAGAACGAGCTTACCAGCTACGAGGTGGCGGACCAGAACATCAAACGGCTCAAAGACTGGGGAGCGGTATCCATCAAGCAGTACCTGCAGCCCAAGCGAGACCAGCGGCAGTGGGTTACCGATATCGCCCGAAGGGAGGGAATGATGGTCACCTCCGAGGGAAGCGACCTTTTCTACAACCTCGGAATGACCATGGACGGGCATACTGCGTTCGAGCATCCCCTCAGTTACGGGATTCTCTATAACGACGCCACTACCTTCTTCGGGCAGGCGAAGATGGTCTACTCACCAACCTTCGTGGTGGGCGGCACCGGCCCGTGGAATGAGGAGTACTACTTCCAGCGGAGGGATCTCTGGGAGGACGAAAAGCTCCAGCGGTGGCTGCCCTGGAGGAAGCTGTTTCCTCATACGCGGCGACGGATGCTGCGGCCGGAAACCGACTACGGCTTCCCGCTGATTGCCGAAGCCCTGAAGGACGTGATCGAGCGGGGCGGCTACGGCGCCATCGGCTCGCATGGGCAGATGCACGGCATCGCCAGCCACTGGGAGCTCTGGATGACGGCCGCCGGGATGAGCAACCTGAATGCCATCGAAGTGGCTACCCTGCACGGGGCCTATTTCCTTGGCATGGCCGATGACTTCGGTTCCATCGAGGAGGGCAAAGTGGCCGATCTGCTGGTGTTGAATTCCAACCCTCTCGACGACATCGAGAACTCCATCGATATGATGCATGTGATGCAGGGCGGGGTTCTGTACGATGCGGCTACCCTTGACGAGGTGTGGCCCAACCAGACGCCGTTCGGCCCCTACCACTGGGTGGATGAGGACGCCCTGGAATCGGACTCGAGATCAATCGATTATTGGAATAATTGAATCTGATCTTTGTTCATGTGGGGCATATGTGAAACTCCCCGGTTTTCTGCAGGCCTCAGACCGTCTCCACTGTCACCGTGAGGATACTATTATAGAGAGAATCCCTCTCCAATATGTACCGGAGCGAGGCTACGAAGGAGGTCTCTCACGGGTACGTGGACGATGAGGTCATGCAGTTCATCGGAAAAGCAATGGACTAGACTGTGATATCCGGCAGTCGTTTTTCGATCATCTCCCGCCGGGATTCAAGCCAGGGGGGAAGGATCAGGTTCTGGCCGAGCTCTTCGGGATCCTCATCCACGGTGTAGCCGGGCCCGTCCGTTGCTATTTCAAACAGCACGCCGCCGGGCGATTGAAAATAAACGGAGTGGAACCAGTGCCGGTCAATAATTTCCGTGGGGTGAAGCCCCATATCCATGACCTTTTCGCGGAGGGCTGAGAGTTCATCGTCGTCTTTCGCGCGGAAGGCCACGTGGTGGATAATTCCCCGCCCGTTGGCAGAGGGCTTTGATGTTCCTTCCTCTATGATTACCGTTCTCCCGATCGGCGCGTCGGTGGAATAGAGCCAGGTGTTGTCCTGGCGGTCGGTTTCTTCAAACCCAAAGACGTTTTCCAGCACTTCGGCGGTAGATTCGTGCTCTCTCAGACGGAGTGTGGTCCCTGAAAACCCCCGGATGCCGTATTCGGCAGGGACGGTACTGTTTTCCCAGCCCGGCAGCTCCTCCGCCTGCTCGTCAAATACCAGTTCCAGTTGCAATCGGTCGGGATCCTTAAAGCCGATGGCCTGTTGCCCGAATCGGTCGTAGGGGCCTTCAAAGTCGATATCTTTCTCCCCGAACCGTTCCGCCCAGTAGGAGAGCGAATCTGCGGGGACAGCCAGGGCTACGGCGACTGCTTCTCCCAGGCCGGGCTTCCCCTGGCGTGCCATCGGCCAGGGAAAAAAGGTCAGGCCGGAACCAGGCGAGCCCTTAGCATTTCCGTAAAAAAGATGGTACGTGCCCGGATCGTCCTGGTTGACGGATTTCTTTACCAGGCGCATGCCCAGCGCATTCACATAGAAATCGGCGTTTCGCTGCGCATCGCCGGCTAGGACGGTGATGTGATGGATGCCCTTGTGATGTTCGTTCATGACCGGTCGGTTTGTTGATTGTTATCAGGCGATAAGATGCCATCTTTTTTCGTGGGTTTCCAGTATTTCAGTGGCAGGGGAAGGTAGCAATTAAAAAAGGGCAGCACGTTTCCGTGCCGCCCTTTTGAATTATGCTATGTTTGCTTCCCTTACGGAGTCACTCCGTATTGGGCTGCTTGACCGTCAGCATTCCCTTCATGCCGGCCGAGTAGTGCCCGGGGAAGGAGCAGATGTACTCATACTCCCCGGCATCCTCGGGGACGGTGAAAGTCACCTCCACGGTCTCCCCGCCGCCGGCCAGGTCGGTGGCCGCGATCACCTGGTCTTCGTAGTCGGGAGCGATGTACTGGTTGTCCCGCGCCATGGCGGAGGCGTTGACGAAGGCATCCATATCGGTGTCCGGCGTGAGGAACACCACGTTGTGGGCCATGGCGGCCTTGGGAATGTTGCTTTTGGTGGTGTAGACGATGCGGATCCGCTCGCCGGGTGTGGCCGTGATGCTGGTTACGTCAAACTGCATCCGGTCGGTCCCGGTGATTTCGATGGTGCGGACCTCGTCATTTGCGAGGGTGTCGTCCCCGCCCGGCAGTCCGAAGGCGCCGAGGAAGGGGAGGGTCAGCAGTACAATAAGCGATGTTATGGTTTTGAGCGTTTTCATAATTCTGGGAATTTGGATATTAAAAATAAGTTCAGAAGTCTAAATCGATTTAATTGGAGTCGTCGCCGGTTACGATCAGTCCTTTGGCGCCTTTCTCGGCGTCGGCCATCTCGTGGTCAACCAGCACGTAGTGCCCGTCCTCGGGGACGATGAACTCCATTACCGCGCCGTTGCTGGCGCCGAGGAGCACGGTCTGCATGCCTCTCATCTCGTTCTCCAGGTTGCCTTCGTACCAGACCCGGTCGAAGATGGCGCCGATCACGTGGGTGCTCGCCACGTCGTTGGGACCCACGTTCAGCATGTAGAGCCGCACGCGGTCGCCCTTGGCCACTTCAAAGGGGTTGTCCATCATGGAGTTCTGGTGACCGTTGAAGGCTACAACCGTGGGCTGTTTGGCCATCGCGGCATCGTAGTCCAGCTCGTAGAGTCCTTCCTGATCGACCATCTCCTTCAGGTAGAACTCCGACTGAACCACGGCGAACTCCTTATCCACCTGTTCGTCGGTGGGATAGCCCTCCTTGGGTGATACGATCACGATGCCGTACTGTCCCATGGACATGTGCTGGAGGACGGGCGGGGTTCCGCAGTGGTAGATGTAGACGCCGGGATAGTTGGCGATCCATTCGAACTCCAGGGTCATGCCCGGAGGTACGTTCCGCCACTTGTCGTCGGCCGCCACGGTTCCGGAGTGGAAGTCCATGGAGTGCATCATCGGCTGTACGGCCGCCTGGGGATTCTGCATGTTGCCCGAGGCAAGCTGCTGCATGAACATGGAGCCGCCCTTGGCCGGCTGGGAGATGGAGACCTCTTCGCCGGAGCGGTTCTTCATGGTGAAGTTGATCTTGTCGCCTTCGCGGACGTGGAGGACGGGACCCGGTACGGTTCCGCCGAAGGTCCACGCGCGGTAGCGCATGTCCGGCGCCACTTCGATCTCCTGGACCAGCACGTCCATGCGCACGTCGTGCGTGGTGTTGCCGGGGGAGAGGGGGGCGACGTTCGGCAGCATGGTAAGGTTGTCGCCCACGACCGGGGGACCGTCGTAGTCCTCCTGGAAGAGTTTGGCGTCGGGCAGGCCGTACCATTTGCCGTCGATTTCAAATTCGGCCGGGAAGTTCCCGGTGGTGTCTTGTTGTGCGTTTGCGGATGCGGCGCCCAGGGCCAGGAAAAGGCCGATCAGCGCTGCGGTTATCAGGTTAAGCGTTTTCATAATAAGTGCCTCCGTTTAGAGATATTGGTAATAAAAATTTGGGTATTCGGTCGATGGGAACGCCGCCGGGCGTACAGTCCGTCCGCCGTAGTTGCCGCAGGGGACAGCCGTACGTCGGGCAGGCGCTCAGCCCAGCCTCGGAGGCGGCGGACTGGGCAGATAGGTGGGTCCTGCGACTCGGTTGGTGTCGGGCAGGTAGAATGTCAGTTGAATGGGATAGGAATGGGGATCGGGCATGCCGGTCATCTGCAGGGCCAGGGGATAGTAGTCCAGGTCCAGGAGGGTCTGATCGGTTTCCCCTTCGCGGTCGCTGCTGTCGGTGTTCAGCATGTTGCATACGTCCTCACCCGCGTTCTCGGCCGTGCAGGCGTCGGTCGCGAGCATCTCGACCAGGTTCCCCTCGAACATCTGGTATTCGATCATGGGGAGGATCGGCTGCAT
>CAZGSL010000061.1:0-7205 GCA_964528445.1 uncultured Balneolaceae bacterium
TTGCGATTCGCGAGGGCGGCCGCACCGTCGGCGCCGGCGTGGTAACTGAAATTATTGAGTGATACGTAAAGGCTTTACGGGTGTAGCTCAATTGGCAGAGCAGCGGTCTCCAAAACCGCAGGTTGCGGGTTCAAGTCCTGCCACCCGTGCTAACATTTGGACAATACCTTGATACAGAAAACAAAGGAATATTTACTGGACGTACAGAAGGAGATGAAAAAAGTCTCCTGGCCGGACCAGCAGGAGTTGGTCGATTACACCATCGTAACGGTGGTATTCACCATAATCCTATCTCTTTTCATCTTTGGAATTGATCAAGTGTACAGTACCATTTTAGACGCGATCTATCGATGACAAAAGAAGACGATCCTTATAAATGGTACGTGGTTCGATGCTTCTCCAGCCATGAAAAAAAAGTGAAGAAATACCTGGAGAGAGAGCTCGAATTGCAAGGCCTGGAAGACAAAATTGACGAGATCCTTATTCCGACGGAAACGGTGGTTGAAATCCGGTCCGGGAAGAAGAGGACACGGGAGAAGAACTTCTTTCCCGGCTACCTGCTGGTGAAAGCCATATACGACGAGGAACTCAACAACCTGGTGCAGGGAGCACCCTCCACTATCGGGTTTCTGAAGAGCGGAAAGAGCGACGTCCGCCCGAGTCCCCTGCGGGAAAGCGAAGTGGACCGCATCCTCGGTCGCGTCAGGGAAAGCGAGGATATGGAAGAGGGGGGCGTGGTGGAAATTCCCTACAACGAGGGAGATATCGTGAAGGTGGTCGACGGCCCCTTCAAGGATTTTGACGGTACGGTTCAGGAAGTGAATTCCGACAAACTCAAATTGAGGGTTCTGGTAAGTATTTTCGGCCGCAAGACCCCGGTCGAAGTGGACGTCAGCCAGGTGGAATCGGCCACCTGAGCAAACAGAATGAAGAGCGGTACGGGGTCGCGCGGCGAATTACACACAACGAAGAAGCAATTAAAAGATAATGGCTAAAAAAGTAGATAAGGTTCTCAAGCTTCAGATTCGGGGCGGCCAGGCGAATCCCGCCCCTCCGGTGGGACCCGCGCTGGGTCAGGCCGGGATCAACATTATGGAGTTTTGCAAGGCATTCAATGCCGCCACCCAGGAGGACGCCGGCACCATCATCCCGGTGGAGATCACCGTATACAAGGACAAGTCGTTCTCTTTCAAGACCAAGACTCCCCCCGCCGCCGTGCTGCTGAAGCAGGCCGCCGGGATCCAGTCTGGTTCCGGGGAGCCCAACCGGACCAAAGTGGGTACCGTTACATGGAGCCAGTGCAGGGAGATCGCGGAAGAGAAAATGGAAGATCTGAATGCCTTTGAAGTGGAGAACGCCGCGGAGATGATCGCCGGAACCGCCCGGAGTATGGGGCTGAGAGTGCAAAGAGACAAATAGCAGGAATTGAGTACCATGGCAAAAAGAGGAAAAAAATACGAAGAGGCTGCCAAGCTGATTGACCAGGATCTGGAATACACCCTGGCGGAAGCCTGTGACCTGGTCAAGAGGACCTCGAATGAGAATTTTGACGCAACCGTCGACATCGACCTGAGGCTCGGCGTCGACCCGCGCCACGCGGACCAGATGGTCCGGGGTTCGGTTACGCTGCCCAACGGTACCGGCAAGGAGGTGCGTGTGCTGGCCCTGGTGGACGAAGCGAAGCAGGAGGAGGCCCGGGAAGCCGGCGCCGACCACGTGGGACTGGACGAATACATTGAAAAAATCGAGGAGGGGTGGACCGAGATGGATGTCGTTGTGGCCACCCCGGACGTGATGGGCAAGATTGGCAAGCTGGGACGGATTCTCGGGCCCAGGGGACTGATGCCCAATCCCAAAAGCGGCACCGTAACCAACGACGTTGCTGAGGCCGTGAAAGAGGCGAAAGCCGGCAAAATCGATTTCAGGGTGGACAAATACGGGATCCTGCACGCTTCCATCGGGAAGGTGAGTTTTGATGCCATGGATCTTCGCGAAAACGCGCTGAAGTTTCTCCATGAGGTCATGCGTCTGCGTCCCCCCTCGGCAAAGGGACTCTACATACGCAGCGCAACCATGAGTTCCACGATGGGGCCCGGTATTCCGCTGAGCCGGTCGTCCGTGATGTCGGCCTGATTGAGGAAAGTGATAACAGAGAAATAACGGAAAATGGCTACACTAGAAGAAAAAAAAGCGACTGTTAAGGAGATTGAGGAAGACCTGGAGCATGCCGGTGCGGTTTACGTCACCAACTATTCAGGTATGTCCGTATCGGAAATAAACGACTTGAGAGGCGAATTCTTCAAGAGGGACGTCCGGTACAAAGTCTACAAGAATACCCTGGTGAAACGGGCTATGGAGGAGCAGGGAGGATTTGAGGATCTCTATCCCCATCTCGTGGAACAGAACGGATTTGCTTTCGTGGAGGAGGAACTGGCGGCGCCTGCCAAGGTGCTTAAGGAGTTCATGGAAGAGTACCAGCGCCCCCATTTCAAGGCGGCGCTTATCGAGGGCGACTATTACGACGAGAGCAGGCTGGGCGAACTGGCGGCGATGAAATCGAAGAGCGAGGTTATCGGCGATATCGTCGGACTGTTGCTTGCGCCGATATCCAATGTGGTCAGTGCGCTGAACGCCCCCGGCAAGAACATTGCCGGCGCCGTGGGAACCATCGCCGACGAAGGCGAAGAGTAACATTAACCTGGATTTTTAATCTACAAAGATCAATCGGAGAACAAACCAATGGCTGACGTTAAAGAAATAGCTGAACAACTTGTTAACCTTTCCGTTAAGGAAGCGAACGAACTTGCCCAAGTCCTGGAGGAGGAGTACGACATCAAACCCGCGTCCGCTACGGCGGTCGTAGCCGGCGGCGGCGGTGGCAATGGCAGTGCCGAAGAAGAACAGACGGAGTTCGATGTCGTTCTCAAATCCGCCGGCGAAAAGAAAATCGCCGTAATCAAGGAGGTGCGAACGATTACCGGACTGGGCCTCAAGGAGGCCAAGGAGCTGGTGGATAACGCTCCCAACCCCATTAAAGAGGGTGTTGACAAGGCCGAGGCCGAGGATCTCAAGTCGAAACTTGAAGACGCTGGCGCCGAGATCGAGCTTCAATAAATAGCGCCGGTTCGTACAATCTGCCCCTAGCCAATATCGTTGCATTACGGTATTGGCTATTGGCGTCTTTTGGATGCCGGAATTGCGACCCGTCAAACCCGCTTAGCAGTGGCTCAGCCGGCCCATCACCATCTTTTAAAAAAGCCAAAAAGGAGAGGTCCCTTTGAGTAAACAGAGCAAAATGGATAAAATTCCTTTTACCGATCGTCTGTCGTTTGCCAGTACCGAACATGTTCTGGATTATCCCGATTTCCTGGATGTTCAGCTGGAGTCATTCGGAGAGTTTACTCAGTTGGATATCGCCCCGGAAGACCGGAAAAACCAGGGTCTCCAGAAAATCTTCAACGAGAATTTCCCGATACAGGACTCGCGGGAGACCCATATACTGGAGTTTTTGCACTACAGCGTGGATACGCCCAAGTATTCCATGAAAGAGTGCCAGGAACGCGGTCTCTCCTACGCGGTCCCTCTCAAGGCCAAGATGCGCCTCTCGGCGGTGGACGAGGGCGAAGGGGCCTCGGAAACCATTGAGCAGGAGGTCTTCCTGGGAGATCTGCCCTGGATGACCGAACGCGGTACGTTTATCATCAACGGGGCCGAACGGGTCATTGTCAGCCAGCTTCACCGGTCTCCTGGTGTCTTCTTCGGCCAGAATGTGCACCCGAACGGGACCCAGCTCTACAACGCCCGGGTGATACCCTTCAAGGGATCCTGGATTGAGTTTTCGACCGACATCCGGGACGTGCTCTGGGCCTACATCGACCGCAAGAAGAAGGTCCCGGCCACTACCCTGCTGCGCGCGCTGGGCTATTCGACCGAAGAGGAGCTTTTCAGCCTCTTTGATCACACCGAGGTGATTGAATTCGGTACCAAGAAGGAGTATAAGAAGGAGGCCGTCGGCAAGCGTCTTGCCAGCGACATCGTGGTCGAGAAGACCGAGGAGGTCGTGGACGAGGAGACCGGAGAGGTCACCGAGGCGCTCAACCGCGAGGTGCTCCTGGAGCGCGATCACGAACTTACGGAAGACGACTATTCGGTACTGAAGGAGAACGATCACATGAAAGTGCGCGTACAGACCATCAGTCCGGAGGATTCCGAGCGGGACGTCTGGATGAATACCCTGCGCAAGGACCCGACGCACGACGAAGAGTCGGCGCTGGGCGAAATCTACAAGCAGATCCGCACCGGAGAAATGCCGGATCCCGAAACCGCCCGGCAGGTGCTGGAGCGTCTCTTCTTCAGCGACAAGAAATACGATCTGGGCGAAGTGGGGCGCTACCGCCTCAACAAGCGGCTGAAGCTGGACGTGGACATGGACACCCGGTACCTGGTGAAAGAGGATATCGTGGCCATTGTGAAAGAGGTAATCCGCCTCAAGAACATGAAATCGCAGGTCGACGATATCGACCACCTCTCCAACCGTCGCGTGCGGACCATCGGCGAGCAGCTTGGACAGCAGTTCAGCATCGGTCTCGCCCGGATGTCGCGCACCATCAAGGAGCGGATGAACTCCCGCGACGCCGAGCAGCTTACGCCGCAGGACCTGGTGAATGCGCGGACCATCTCCAGCGTGATCAACACCTTCTTCGGCACCAACCAGCTCTCGCAGTTCATGGACCAGACCAACCCGCTGGCCGAGCTGACCCACAAGCGCCGCATGTCGGCGCTCGGACCCGGGGGACTGACCCGGGAGCGGGCCGGATTCGAGGTACGGGACGTGCACTATACGCACTACGGCCGGCTCTGTCCCATTGAAACGCCCGAGGGACCCAATATCGGTCTGATTTCCAGCCTCTGCGTACACGCCAAGGTGAACGATTTTGGGTTCATCGAAACACCTTACCGCAAGGTAAAGGACGGGAAGGTCTCCGAAGACATTGAATTTCTCTCTGCCGAACAGGAAGATGAGACGGTTATCGCCCAGGCGAACGCGCCGCTGGACAAGAAGGGGGCGTTCAAGAACGAGAATGTCTTCTCCCGGTTCAGGGATGGCAACTACCAGCTGGCCAAGCCGGACGAAATCGGCTACATGGACGTATCCACCAACCAGATTACTTCGGTAGCCGCCGCGCTTATTCCGTTTATCGAGCACAATGACGCCAACCGCGCGCTCATGGGATCCAACATGCAGCGCCAGGCCGTGCCGCTCCTGCGTCCCGAAGCCCCCCTCGTGGGAACGGGACTGGAACACCGGGCGGCGAAAGACTCCCGAGCCATCATCACCGCTGAGGGAGACGGCGAAGTGGTCTACGTCAGCTCCACCGAAATCCGCGTGAAATACGAGCGGACCGAGATGGAGCAGGACTGCTACTTCGACGAGGGTGTGAAGACCTACAAGCTGACCAAATTCGAACGCACCAATCAGGATACTACCATCAACCAGAAACCGATCGTTGAGGTAGGCGAAAAGGTGGAGGAGGGCGACACCCTGGCCGACGGCTGCGCCACCGAGGGAGGAGAGCTGGCGCTGGGACGCAACCTGCTGGTGGGCTTCATGCCCTGGCGCGGGTACAACTTTGAGGACGCCATCGTTATCAGCGAACGTATTGTACAGGACGATGTCTATACCTCCATCCACATTACCGAGTTCGAACAGCAGGTGCGCGATACGAAGCGCGGCGAGGAGGAGCTGACCCGCGAGATTCCCAACGTGAGCGAGGAGGCCACGGCCGACCTCGACGAGCAGGGCATCATCCGGGTTGGCGCCAAGGTGACGCCCGGCGACATCATGGTGGGCAAGATCACGCCGAAGGGCGAAACCGACCCTACCCCTGAAGAGAAGCTGCTGCGCGCCATCTTCGGCGACAAGGCGGGCGACGTCAAGGACGCTTCCCTCAAAACCCCGCCGGGAGTCTCCGGTACGGTGATTGACACCAAGCTCTTCAGCCGTAAGCGCGACGAGCAGATTTCACGCAAGGAGGAGAAGAAGCAGGTCGAACTGGAGAACGAGCGGCACGCCGAAAAGGTGGAAGAGCTCAATTCCAAGATGGTCGACAAGCTTTACTCGCTGCTGAGGGACAAAACCTCGCCGGGCGTGTACGATTTCAACGGCAACGAACTGATCCCGAAGGGAGAGAAGTACCGCAAATCCGATTTCGAGGAGCTCGACCCGGTCAATATCAACGAAAACATCGACTGGGCTACCGACGAGGAGCTTGTGGAGCACGTACAGCTGCTCTTCTCCAACTACCGGGAGCTCCGCCGCGAAATCGACACCGAAGCCAAGCGTCGCAAGTACCAGATCCAGGTAGGCGACGATCTGCCGCCGGGAATCATCCAGAAAGCCAAGGTCTATGTTGCCAAGAAGCGCAAGATGCAGGTGGGCGACAAGATGGCCGGGCGCCACGGGAACAAAGGCGTAGTTGCCAAGGTCGTTCCCGTTGAGGATATGCCCTTTATGGAGGACGGTACGCCGGTTGACATCCTGCTCAACCCGCTGGGTGTACCCTCCCGGATGAACCTCGGCCAGATCTACGAAACCATCCTGGGCTGGGCCGCACGGGAGCTGGGCGTGAAGTTTGCCTCTCCCATTTTTGACGGCGCGACGTCTGACCAGGTGGAGGAGCAGCTTGAGAAGGCCGGCCTTCCGCAGGACGGACGGGTGACGCTGTACGACGGCCGCACCGGCGAGTCCTTCGACCAGAAGACCACCGTCGGCTACATCTACATGCTGAAGCTGAATCACCTGGTGGAAGACAAGATGCACGCGCGCTCCATCGGACCCTACTCGCTGATCACCCAGCAGCCGCTGGGCGGTAAGGCGCAGTTCGGGGGACAGCGTCTGGGTGAAATGGAGGTCTGGGCGCTCTACGCCTACGGCGCCTCCAGCATCCTCAAAGAGATGCTCACCGTCAAAAGCGACGATGTAAAGGGGCGCTCCAGGGTCTACGAAGCCATTGTGAAAGGGGATAACCTCCCCGAAGGGGACGTGCCCGAATCGTTCAAGGTGCTGCTGCGAGAATTGATGGGCCTCGGCCTGGAAATTCATATCGACTAGCACGCTTTTGAATCCGAAGAATATTCTGTCAAACAAAGTCAATCCGGAGGTACTTCCTTGCCGACTACCAACACACTAACCGTTTCGAAAGACT
>CAZGSL010000062.1:0-1103 GCA_964528445.1 uncultured Balneolaceae bacterium
TGAACCGGAAGAAGTCGGAGAGTTCGCCCACCGCCTCGATTTCGGACTGGTGGGGAGTCTTGGACTGCCCCAGCATGGTGGCGGCGTTCATGGTGTAGCGGTACTTGCCGGTGATCAGGTTGGCCGCCTTCAGGAAGATGGAGATCCGCTCCTCCCAGGGCATGTCCGCCCACTTCCGGCGGGCCTCCATGGACGATTCGATGGCCCGCTCCACCTCCTTCTCCCCGCAGAGGTGCACCGTAGCCAGTTTCTGGGAGTGGTTGTGCGGCATGACCACATCCTCCTGACGGTCCGTCCGCACCTCCTCCCCGCCGATGATCGCCGGTATCTCGATCTCCTGTTTCCGCAGGCGCACCAGCTCCTTTTTCAGTTTCTGCCGGGGCAGGGAGCCGGGTTCGTAGTCGAGGTAAATTTCGTTGTCGGGTTCCCTGATCTCAAAGAATCCGTTCGCCATATCCGTGTCTGTTGATTTTCGATTGCAGGTAAAAAAATAGTATGTGGAGGGGGCGCGCATGCCCGGCGGGAAGTTACAAATATTCCGGCATACTTTGGGTGCTACCCGCCGGCCTCTCCATTGAGGAACGAGAGAATCCGTCCGGCCGTTTCACCGCCCCTCTCCACGCGGTCCGGCAGCGAAACGCCGCCCCGGAAATTTCCGCAGAACATCATGCCCGGACGCTCCTCCTCCAGCTTCCTGAGGGCCTCAGCGAACGGCCCGTAGCGGTCCGTGTACTGCGGGATGGCCCGCTCCCAGCGGCGGTGGGAGACAAAGAGGGGGTCGCCCGACAGCCCCAGCATCCGGTCCAGCTCGCCCAGCACCCGCTCCACCTGTCCGCCGGACGAGCCTGTGGCCAGCTCCGGGCGCCGTGCGCCCCCGACGAAGCTGGTCAGCAGCACATGCTCCTCCCCGTCGGGCACGCGTCCGGGGAAGAGGGTGGAGGAGAAGAGCGTGCCCAGCAGCTCCCCCCGCTCGGCCTCCGGGACCAGCAGGCCGAAGCCGTCCAGTGCGTGATCCACCTGCTCCCGGCGGAACCCGGCGGCCACCACGGCGAGCGGCGCCCAGGGCAGCTCCGGCAGCGCTTCCGTTTCTATATCCAGCAGCT
>CAZGSL010000062.1:1203-7004 GCA_964528445.1 uncultured Balneolaceae bacterium
AGGGAGCCGTAGCGCTGCTCCCGTTCCCAGAGCCGCCGGAAGGCGTGGCGCATCACCAGCTGCTCCGGATCGCCGGCGAAGACGCCCCCCACGAAGGGGTTCACGGCGTAGTCGAGCACCTCCTTTCCCAGCCGCCGCTCCACGAACGAGGCGACGCTCTCGTCGGGATCCCCGCCCGCCCCGACGAACGGCTCGCCCAGCAGGCGCCACTTGGCCCCCGCGGAGAGGAGGTCCGTCCGCAGCAGCTCCCACGGAGATCGGGGCAGGGGACGAGGTCGCCCGTCTTTCAGGATGTAGCGCCTGCCGGCCCGTTCGTCCGCTTCCACGACCCGATCCTCCAGCCCGAGCCCCTCCAGCAGCTCCGCGGTGCGTCCCCCGCGCTCCAGGAGGGTGTTCGGCCCTTCGTCGACCACCCATCCGCCCGACGAGCGGGTGCGGATCACCCCGCCCACCCGGTCCTCCTTCTCGTAGACCGTCACCGGCACGCCCTCCCGCGCCAGGAACCAGGCGGCCGAGAGCCCGGAGATCCCGGCTCCCACGATGCCCACGGAAGAGGTCGGTGCGTTCATGGCGGTCTGTCAGTCAAAGTTGCCTCGCCTGCGGGGCGAGAAGAGGCTCAGGAGCTGGTCCAGCAGCCCCTCTTTTAGCATGGAGACCTTCCGGTTGCGTCCCAGCGACAGGAACCGCAGCAGCGACCGCAGCTCCCCCAGCATCGCCGGCGGGTCGGTCACCAGGGTGTCGCTCGCGATAATACGGTCCCAGTCCAGCGGCCGGCCGAACTGCACTCCCTCCCGCTCCATCGTCTGCCGGTAGAGGTGCGCGATCAGACCGTAGCCGATGGTGGTGGGATGGATGCCGTCCAGGCTGAAGATCCCCCCGCGGTTCACGTTGCCGGTCTCCGGGTCGGTGCGCAGGTACTCGGTGCTCAGCCGCGGCCGCTCGCGGTCGTCCACCAGCTGCCGCGTGGCGGGATTCCGCAGCATCGCCTCCCGGAAATCGGGCGGGTACTTAATCTTGGGGGGACCTCCCCTGCGGCGCCGCGCGTAGGCGCTGACGTACCGGTTCAGCGGCACCACGATCCAGCCGTAGCGCTCGGCCGTCTCCCGGATAATCTGGTTGTATTCGTCGACCGACTGGTCCAGCGCGATCGCCTCCTCTTTGGAAAGGTACGGGTGACGTCCCGGGTCAAAGTCGCTGTCCCATATCCAGAAGCGGGTGTAGTAGTCGAAATAGCCGCCCTCGTGCGGACGGGAGGGATCCTCGTTCACGCCCCGGGTCACCGGCGGGATGGTCACGTAGGGGATGGTCTGGGTGATCACCCGCTGCGCGCCGATCTGCGAGACCCGTTCGGCGAGCTGTTCGAACTCCCGGCGGAAGTGCTCCGGGCGGTAGACCGTGTAGCCGCGCTCGTAGGGACGCTTGTCGAGGTCCTCCTCCTCGGAGTACTCGAACCGCAGGTCGGTGACCGCCCCGATCACGTTGTTGTGTCCCATACAGACGATCAGGTTCTCGATGCCGCCGTGCTCCTGCAGGTAGCGGATGTTGTCGATCTGGCTGTGGCGTGCGAACTTCTCCCCCAGCGTGGGATTGAGCACCAGCCGCGCCGTAATGTACATGGCGTGCAGCGGCAGGAAGTTGAAAATCGAAAACGACTCCGGCTCCGACTCGATAACCTCCCGGCTCATCTCCTCGGTCACGATCCAGGCGTCGTTCATGGCGAATCCCCAGAGCGACTGGTTGTGGTACGGCGTGGGCTGGTCCGCCGCCAGCGACATGCGGTTGCCCTCCCAGTGGTTCTTGATCCGGGTGAGGGTGGTGTAGAGATGCTTCAGCGCCGGCAGGTACTCGCTCCAGGAGAGGGATTCCCCGAATTCGTCCGACAGCCCCCGGGCCAGCACCTCCAGGTTGAGGGGGATGCCCCCCTGGGCGGTAAACAGCGGCAGGTCGAATTCGGGCTCCGGCTCGAAGCAGCGGGCCAGGAAGGAGGGGAAGCTGAGGTCGGTGCGGTAGACTCCCCCGTTCTGAAATCCCTGGCTGACGCTGTCGCCGATGACGGCCAGCTTATGTTCGGGATGTGACGCCACGGCGGAGTGATGAATTGAGGGATATTTCTCGATGCGTGAAGATACGATATAAGGAACAAAATTGAACATGTAAACGGATTTAGCGTTCAGGATAATAAGTGCTATTTTTGGCAGGCCATGAGCGACGAAACCGACAACCGACTGGACCGCTTCCGGGAGAAGCGGGAGGAGATGAACGAGAAGATCCTGGAGCTGGATCACCTCGGCATCAAGCGATTTTTCAACCTGGACAGCAACACCTACCGGGAGGGAGCGCTGGACGTGCGGACCAAGGAGCTGCTGGGACTGGTCGCCTCCACCGTGCTGCGCTGCGACGACTGCATCGACTACCACCTGGAGCAGTGCGCCCGGGCCGGGGCCGGCAAGGAGGAGATTGTGGAGGCGCTGAACGTGGCCCTGGTGGTGGGCGGCAGCATTGTCATTCCCCACCTGCGGCACGCCGTGGAAACCCTCGAAATACTGGAGGATGAGGGCACCCTTCCGTCATAGTCCGCCGAAGATAATCCTGGCGGGACTGCTCGCGCTGGCACTCTGCGCGGAGGCGGCCCGAGCGCAGATGATACCTGCTCCCTCGGACGGCGACTCGGTGAATACCGCCCTGCTCCCGGTGCTGGGATACACCTCGGACGAAGGCCTTATCGGCGGCGCCGTCTACAACCGGATCGACTACCGGAACGCCCCCCCGCCTTTCCGCACCTACCTGGCGGCCACCGCCCTCTTCACCACCAAGGGATTCGTGCAGGTGGACGGCCGGTACGAGCATACGGGCGCCTTCGGCCGCGAGCTGCGGAGCGAGACGGAGGTTTTCTTCCACCGGCTGGCCTCCAACACCTATTTCGGGGTGGGCAACCAGACGACCTTTTCGGAGGAGCTGTGGGAGGAAGAGTACTACTTTTTCGACGATATCTCGGCCGGCCTGCGATTCCAGGTGCGGCGCTCGCTCTACCGGGAGGGGGAGGAGGGCACCCGGTTTGACCTGATCCTGGGGGCGGGGAGCGAGTACCACATCTCCTACCTGCTGAAGGAGGACTCCAAGTTCCATGATCTTACGCCGAACGGCAGCGAGGGGGGCTGGGTCAACCTGCTGAAGTCGGGCTTCGTCTGGGAGAACCGCGACAGCGAATTCGATCCCCGCCGCGGAAGCCGGGTCGATTTCGACCTGCGGTTCGCCCCGCCCGGGCTGAGCGCTTTCTCGTTCACCACCGCGAGCCTCACCCTGCGTCACTATTTTCGCCTGCTGGGTTTCGTGACCGTGGCCCAGCGGCTGCAGGGCCGCCACGCCGCCGGGGACGTCCCCTACTGGGAGCTCTCCACGCTGGGGGATGAGAGGACGCTGCGGGGCTACTCGCTGAACCGGTTCCAGGGACGCTCCTCGCTCGCCTACAGCCTGGAGCTTCGGACCTGGATCGTGGAGTTTCCCGACTACGGGTTGAAATTCGGGGGACAGCTTTTCGGGGATGCGGGACGCGTGTTCGACGCGGGCGACGATGCCGGCGACCTTTTCGGGGGATACCACCGGACCTTCGGGTTCGGCGGGGCGATGTCGGCGTTCAACCCGGACTTTATCCTGCGGGGGGATATCGGGTTTTCGGAGGACGTCACCCGGCTCTATATCGGGGTCGGCTACATGTTTTAGATACAGATATATAAGAAGAGTGGTATGAGCAAAAGCGACAGCGATACAACCCACACGAAGACCATCCTGCTGACCGCGGCCGAGGAGGACGTCGCCCCGGTCCTGGAGCAGCTCTCGGTCCGCCTGCCGGACGCCGAGCCCCTCCACCTGCCCCTGGAGCGCTACGTGCCGCTGGAGGATACCGGCCAGCGGTCCGAAACCCTGGAGGCGATGGACCGCTTCGGGCAGGTGGCCTACGGCAGCCTCCGCAACGCCCGCTTCTTCCTGGACGCGGTGCGCTCGGAAGGCAGAATGGAGCAGCTCCGCAAGCGGGTCAACCTGGCGAGGGACGCCCGGACGGCGGAGTGGCTCGAGGAGCAGGGGATTCCGGCGATCCGTCCGCACGCCGGCGAATCCGGCGATTTCAACCCAGACGGCGCGAGCTCCGGCTCCCCCCGGGCGATCGACCTGATGGAGCTGATGCTGCGGCTGCGCCGCACGGGCCCCACGCTCTACCCCTGCGGGAAGGAGACCCCCGAGGAGCTGCCCGGCCTGCTGCGGGAGCTGGATATGGAGGTGGAGGAGCTGGTGCTGTTCGAGAACCGGGGACCCGGCCGCGACCGCCTCGAAACGTACCGCCGCAGGCTGGAGGAGCGTCCCCCCGGCGCGGTGGTTTTCCACTCCCGACGTTCGGTGGTGCGGACCCTGGCGGCGTTTCCCGCGCTCGACCTGGAGCGCGCCGCCGTCGTTTCGGCCGATACCGCCATTACCGGCAAGCTGGAGGAGGAGGGCGTGACGGCCGACCTGGAGGCGTCGGGGAGCTGGGAGAGCGTGGTGGAGCGGCTGGCGGGGGAGCGTCCATGACTTGTAGGGAATTCCCGCATCCCGTATCTTTCTTTTATACGGCAACCGATCTCCTGAACACCGAAACTCCCCAATACCAATAAGTCACGATCCGAGGAGGACAGTCATGAAAGGATCACTTTCGCTGGGCCGTGTCAAGGGCATCAAGATCCAGGTGCACTGGACCTTCTTCCTGCTGATCGTCTGGATCGTCTTCCTGGAGGTCAGCCGCGGAAACGGCATTATCCCCATGCTCTGGAGCACCGCCTTTATCGTGGTGCTGTTCGGCTGCGTGGTGCTGCACGAGCTGGGCCACTCGCTGACGGCCATGCGCTACGGGGTGCCCACGCGGCAGATCACCCTGCTGCCCATCGGGGGACTGGCCAGCCTGGAAAAGATGCCGGAGGATCCCTGGCAGGAGCTGATGGTGGCGCTCGCGGGTCCCCTGGTCAACGTGGCCATCGCCATGCTGCTCTGGATGGCGCTGCCGGTGGAGCAGTTTTTCTCGCAGGACACCGAAGCCCTCAGCGAAGCGCTCTCCTCCATCAACGCCGGGAATTTTCTCTACCTGCTGCTCTCCGCCAACATCCTGCTGGTGGTCTTCAACATGATTCCCGCCTTCCCGATGGACGGCGGGCGGGTGCTGCGGGCCATCCTGGCGATGCGGATGGACCGGGTGCGGGCCACGCAGGTGGCCTCGGGACTGGGGCAGGTGTCGGCCTTTTTCTTCTTCGTCTTCGGGCTGCTCTACAATCCCATCCTGGCGCTGATCGGCGTGTTCATCTACTTCGGGGCCCGCTCGGAAAGCGCCATGGAGCAGCAGATGGGGGTCCTCCGGGGACGGCGCGTGGAAGAGGCGATGATGACCGACATCACGGTGCTGAGGCCCGACACCTCGGTGGAGGAGGTGATCGACCTGATCATCGCCGGAACGGAGAGGGATTTCATCGTGGCCGACGAGGGCGGGGTGCGCGGCATCCTGTTTGAAAGCGACCTGATCCAGGCCTACCGGGCGGGGCAAACCGGCGCGAAGGTGAGCGAACTCATGGAGACCGATTTCGAAATGGTGTCGCCCGACGAGGAGCTCAGGGAGGTCTTCTCCAAGCTGCAGTCCCCCCGGAAGTTCCTGCCGGTCGTGGAGAACGGCCGGCCGGTCGGGGCGGTGGACAAAACCAACCTGAGCGAGTTTATCGTGTTTCGGGCCGTGGACCAGGGCACTCCCCACGGACAGGTGCCGGACCGGATTTCCCGCTGACCAG
>CAZGSL010000063.1:0-3055 GCA_964528445.1 uncultured Balneolaceae bacterium
GAGGAATTTCGGAACCCAAAAATAAGATTATCGGTATCTCAAGTCAAGACTTTTCCCCGTTTTTCAGTACGCCACCCTCTCCAGGATAAGACCTCTCGCTTTCGCCCCGTGGCCGCTCCTGTTTTTGTTCGGCTTGTCCACCATCTTTCGGAACTCCTTCACCGTACGCTTCCCCTCTCCCACCTGCATCATGGTTCCGGCCAGCCTTCTTACCATGTGCCGGAGGAACCGGTCGGCCTCCACCCGCCATGTAATTAATCGTTCGTCCCACTCCAGTTCAGAAGACATTACCTCGCAATGGGTATTCACCTCCTCATCAACCGAAATGGTAAAACTCTCAAAATCGTGTTCTCCAGTTACATAACGGGCACACCGTCCCATCTTTTCCAGGTCGAGTTTCTCCATAACCCGAGTGGCAAAAGCGTCCAACAAGGGGGCGGGACGACGCAGAATCTGGTACCGGTAGAGGCGCGAACGCGCATGGAAACGGGCGTGAAAATCCGGCGATACCGGTTCAATATGCCAGACCGCGATATCCCGCGGCAACAGGCCCAGCAGTCCGAAGATAAGCTTCTCGGGATCCGCCTCCTCCGGCAGATCCGCATGGGCGGTCTGGGCCTCCGCGTGCACTCCCCGGTCGGTCCGTCCCTGTCCCACCAGGTCCACCTCCTGCTGCAGAAGCTGCTGAAGAGCCTTTTCTATCTCCTCCTCCACCGTGTGCGCGCCGGGCTGTTTCTGCCAGCCTTTGTATCGGGTTCCCTCGTATTCGATATGGAACAGGTGGCGGTTGCTCATGTTATTTTGAGGGTATTCGGGAAACGGTTCGGGGATTTATCCGCCGTGCGGCGCGGGAGGCTTAGAAGACGAAAAGAGGTTACTCCTTCTTCCGCTCGCGATCCCAGTGGCGAAGTACCGAGACGCTGAAACCGGCCATCAGCACGAAGGTGCCGAGCCACACCACGGAGATGAAGGGTTTCTCCTCAGCCACCAGCAGCACCCACTCCTCCCGGTAGGTTTCGTCCATACCGCGGATGGTCAGTTCGATTTCGCCGGACTCCGGCATGACGTTGCTGAATTGCACGGTAACGTCTCCCGTACCCGGGATCGTGACCGGCGGAGCGTACGACCAGCTTCTCCCGTCCCTGTTATAGATGGCGAATAGCGGGTTCAGCGAAGCCGACTGGCCGGTGGGACGGTCGGTCACGTCGAGCATGGCCCGCACCGCTATGATGGTACTGTCGGGCAAATCAAGTTCACCCTCGGGAACCTGGCGGTAGTCGTTGAAACCGAACTCAAAACTACCCACCGTGACCGAGGATCCCCGGCTGAGGGTAATCGTCTGTGTGTTCAGGCTGTCCGCTTCGGACTCCTCTGCCCCTGTGGTGTCGGCGGCGGAGCCTTCGTCCGGCGACCTCGGTCCGGATTGTCCGGTCAGTCCCGATCCTCCCCCCGCACTGGTAAGGCGTTCCTGCTGTTCTGCCGCCTGATTGTTCTTCCGCTCCACGTAGGAACTGCCGGAAACGTAAAGATAAATATCGCTGAAGAAACCGGTTCTCACGTCCGGATCTACCGACCACTGTATATTGGATCCGCTCGAGGAGCTGAGCATGGGATAAACTTCGGGCGTCAGGTAGAACTGCCGGCCCTCGCCGTCGGCCGGCTCGAACTTTATGCGGTACTCCTGCTGTCCCGGCCGCTCCTGATTCTCGAGGGTGTAGCCCTCATAGGTAATGCGGTACCGGTCGTTCACAATCTTCGACTCGTTCAGGCGAAGCTGGAAAAAATTCCTTTTCTGCGTCACCGGCAATCCCTCGGTATCCACGGCCTCACCCCGCTCCACAGCCGCGTTGAATCCCGCCATGGTGGGATCCAGAAGGTGCTCGTTATAGGCGGAAGAGGCCAGTATTCCAAGCAACAGGAGCGCAAATCCTGTATGGGTGAGCGCGCCCCCCACCAGCTTGGGATTTTTTCGAATCAGGCGATACATGATCACACTGTTTCCCACAAGCGCGAACCAGCCGGCAAAAATATAGACCATGTAGTAGATGTTACGAACTTCGCCCAGGAAGATGGTTGCCAGCGTGAGCAGACAGGAAGCGACTACGGGCCAGGTGAGATCGTCGGCCAGGCTCTCAGCGTCCTGCCGGCTCCAGAACAGGTATTGTCCCAAAACCGTCAGTATGGCCGCGATAATAGCCAGCGGCATGGTCCACTCGTTATAGAAGCTGATCTCGGGAGGCGTGGGACTTTCGGTGAAGAGCCGGCCGATGATCGGCGAACTGGTTCCCAGTATAATCACCAGTCCGATAAGAAAAATTACCATCGCCCCGGCGAAGGTCATGAATTCCCGGCTCAATATTTTGGATTCGTTCTTCTGGGACGGCAAGTCGCGATAGCGGTAGAAGAACATGCCCAGCCCGATAACGGTCACCGCCGCCATAAAGGCAACGAGCTGATTGTAGAGCCCGAGATCCACGAAACTGTGAACCGAGGCATCCGAAAGAATGCCGGATCGGGTCAGGAAGGTCTCATAGACCACGGCGACGTATGCCAGAAGGGCAAAGATGATCGAGGCCTTCTGGGAGGTGGAGCTCTTGCGCTGGATGAGCATGGTATGGATGCCCGCGAGCCCAAGGAGCCACGGAACCAGGGAGGCATTCTCCACCGGATCCCACGCCCAGTAACCGCCGAAGGAGAGGGTCACGTAGGCCCAGTAACCGCCCAGGAAGATGGCGGTGAGCAGTGCGATGTTGGCTCCCAGCGTCCACGGCAGGGCGGGATCCACCCATTCGTGGTATTTCCGTTTCCATAGAGCCGCCATGGCAAAGCAGTAGGGAATGGTCAGCATGGCGAATCCCACGAACAGGACCGGCGGGTGAATCATCATCCAGGGACTTTTGAGAAGGTCGTTCAGCCCCTGGCCGTCCGAAGGCACAAAATCGGGATTGGACTGGATGAAAGGAGCGTTCGGCATCGCTTCGGCCAACGTGCGGAAGGGAGATGCGCCCAGCGTGAAGTCACCCAGGGAGATGCCCGAAATCATGGTAAGGAGAAA
>CAZGSL010000063.1:3155-6971 GCA_964528445.1 uncultured Balneolaceae bacterium
TAGAAGACGCCGTTCTGCATAGAGCCGATCACCACAATCCGGTCAGCCTCCTCAAAATTATTGGGCTTCGGCTTGGGATAGATCACGCGCCGTACGTTTCCCGCCTCGTCCTCGAGGTAGAACGAAAACTGTTTCTCCTCCATGGAAAAGCCGTACTCCCTGCTCTCTTCCCACGTGCCCACCACGTGGGCGCTGTTCATTTCATCGGCCTCTTCAAAATTGACGTAGGTACTTATGCTGTTGCCGAAGTTGTACATCAGCAGGGAGGTGAATCCCACGATGAACACCAGGCCGATAATGAGCTTCGGTTTCATAATTAGCTCTCCTCGTAGTTCTCGTTCATGTTCTTTTCCAGCCTGCCGATCTTCCGGTCCAGCCGGACCAGGAAAAAGAGCAATACCAGCCAGATGATCAAGCTCACGGCCAGTACCACGAATATAAGGTCGTTGGAAGCCATCATCTGAACGAACGCCCCGGACTGCTCCACGCCCGCGGCCCCTTCCCATTTGTCGCCATAGGTGGTGGTCAGGGTGTCAACGGACTGCCCCGTTTCTTCTTGTACAAACAACATTAGTCCCAGTAATAAATTCATCCCTCCCTCCATTCCATTTGTGATTTCACCTTCCGGTACCGGTTGATCAGGTCGATCATCCAGGCGGCCACACCGATGAATCCTATAATCGCAGGATAAAAGATATATCGCAATTCCGGTGCGGTAATTTCGCTGAAAGCCGGATTCCCTTCCGCCCCGGGATGCAGGCTGGGCAGCTGACGGGGGATGATGTACAACAGAAACGGGATGGTGGTCGCGGCGAATACGTTATATACTGCGGATAGCTTAGCCCGTTTTTCCGGATGGTCAAAGGCCGTTCGAAGCACAAAGTAGGCCACATAGATCATCAGGGCCAGGGCCGAGAGATTCATGCGCGGCTCCGCGAACGTCCACCAGGTTCCCCAGGTGAAACGGGCCCAGACCGAACCCGTCAGCAGCCCGCATATTCCGAAGAGAATGCCCACCATCGTGGCGGAGGCCGCCTTCCGGTCGATACCGGGATCGGGGCTGTTCAGGTACCGTATGCTGTAGTAAAGTCCCGCTGCGAAGCAGACCGCCATCGTAAACCACATGGGGACATGCAGAAAAAGATTCCGGGCCGACTGTTCCAGTATGGGAATCTCGGGGATGGGAATCAGGAAACCCGCGATTACCACGCCCGTCATCCAGACCGCGACTATGTATTTCCAGGATTGGAGCTTCATTTCCGGTACGGTTCGTACAAAACACTCAGGCATGCTCTAAAGCCGGGTAATATACGAAATGTGAAACGGAAAACTTAGTTAATTAATCCCGCTTTTTCTGTTATTTTGGTAGGACGGAACGTTCTCCGAAACGGCGAGGGATAGCAAACCGATGCAGACCGGAAGCGGCACCAAAGCCATTCACCTCACTCCAAGCTGGAAGCAGTACCTGCCCGGGTACATAGCGGGACTGCTGACCATTCCCCTCCTGGGATTGGGATTCTACCTGCTGTACCGGACCCGGCGCCGCCAGCGGTGCAGCCGATACCGCATTACGGACGACCGGATCTCCTCGGAAGACGTTAAATTCCACCAGACGGTCGACCTGGAAAATATTGAGGAAGTGAAGCTGCGGCAATCCCTCCTCCAGAAGTGGCTGGGCATTGCGGACGTCGTGCTCAAAACCTCCCGATCGAATATGGTCCTGAAAGGGATGGAGGATTACGAAAACCTGCAGCCAACCATTGAGAGGGCGGCGGCCGCTCTTCGCAAGAGCAGGGAGGATGAAAGCCGCGAAGTGCGCGAGCCGGAGTACGATCCGGGATCCATGGAGCGGATGGACTACCTGACGGGCCTCTGGCAGCAGGGACTCCTCTCGGATAGCGACTTTAAAAAGCAGCGAAAGAATTATGAGTAAGTCAGGGATTCCCTCTTTGGGCCCAGGGAACTTTTCCCAAGTGGCCCAAAGAGGGAATCCCTTCCTTGTTTTGACGTTCGTGCTTGAAGAGGGATGGTTGTGGGGGTGGGAGGACTTGCGGGCACTTGGAAAGTAATTTCCTGGCCCGCGAGCCCTCCTGCCCCTACCCCAACTCCATCCTTTTAAATGTTTTTACGCCTGCCATTTGGTTTTTATTCCTTCCATTTTGTACCTATAATCTTCTCTTTAATCTTTAAAAGTGATCCTTAAAAACACCGCTCGCATGAAATCTTTACGCCCGAGAAATCTGCTGGCCCTCACCATGGGAATGTTCCTCTTCCTCGGAACCTCCCAGCTCTTCGCTCAACAGGGAGGAGCCAACTTCGAACTGGCCGAACGCTTCACCTCCGACAACATGCAAAAAATGGTGGGGAGTACTTCGGTATTTCCCCGCTGGATCGAGGATACCAATAACTTCTGGTACAACTACGAAACCGCCGACGGTAATTTCTGGTGGTACGTAGATGCCGAGGAGGGCTCCAAGCGTCCCCTGTTTGACCGGCAGCAGATGGCCGCCGAACTGACCGAGATGTTCAACCAGACCTACAATCACAAGGATCTGGACCTGGACGATTTCGAATACGACGAGGAGGAGGAAATTTTCACGTTCCGCCAGGACAGTATCGAACTGCGGTACGACATCGAGACCCAGGAACTGGTGCGGGGTGACACCCTCAGGGACGAGGAGGACGATCCCTCCTGGGCCACCTACTCGCCCGACAGCACCTGGATCGCGTTCGCGCGGGATCACGACCTCTACATCATGAGCGCGGATTCCGACAGTACGGAGTACCGCCTTACCAGCAGCGGGGAGCGATACTACAGCTTCGCGGCTGACCAGGACGATACCAGCAGCAGCGGGGAGCGGGTACGTTCACGCGCGCAGTGGTTTGAAGACGGGGAGAAATTGTATACGCAGCGCTCGGATTACCGGGATGTGGAGGAACTCTGGGTGATCCGGCACGTGGATGTGGAGCGACCCGAACTGGAAACCTACAAATACGCCATGCCCGGCGATGAGAATGTCCCCCAGGAGGAGATCTGGGCCTTCAGCGTGGAAACCAAGGACGGCGTCAAACTTGAGACGGACAAGCCCGAGTGGGAGGATGAGCTCCTCGAGGGCACCGAGGAGGGAGAGACCTCCGACTACCTGTACATCATGCGGCAGAACCGTCAGCGCGACGCCATGGACGTCCTGAAAGCCAATACCAATACGGGGGAGACCGAAGTGTTGTGGACCGAGACGGGCAAACCGTACATCAACTGGGAATTCACCGACCTGGCCGTACTTAACGACGGAGAGGAGTTCATCTGGTGGTCCGAGCGGACCGGCTGGGGACAGTATTACCTCTACGACAACGAGGGCAACCTGCAGAATCGGATTACCGAGGGATACTATACGGCGGGCGACGTGGTGAAGATCGATACCACCGGCCGGACGCTCTTTTTCGAGGGCTTCGGCCGCGAGGAGGGCGTTCATCCATACCACTCCCAACTCTACAGGGTGAACTTTGACGGGAGTGACATGCAGCGGCTGACCCCGGAGAGCGCCGATCACCAGATATTCGAATCGGAGGAGGGCGACTACTTCGTGGACAACTACTCCACGGTCTCCACCGCTCCCCGTTCGGTGCTGCGCAACGGCGATGGAGAGGTGATCATGGAACTTGAACAGACCGACCTGAGCCGACTCAGGGAAGCCGGCTGGCAGGCTCCCGAAAGTTTCAAGGTAAAGGCGAACGACGACGCCACCGACATCTACGGGGTAATGTGGAAGCCGGCGGACTTCGACTCCACCAAGAGCTATCCCATCATCGCCTACT
>CAZGSL010000064.1:0-6857 GCA_964528445.1 uncultured Balneolaceae bacterium
CGATGAGCTCCTTTTCCTCCTCGTACAGCCTGGCATTCTCGATGACCTGGGCCGACTGGGAACCTATGATGGAGAGCAAACGGCGGTCCTCCTGGTGAAAGGGGGAGTCGTCCTTTTTGTCAAATACCGCCAGGTAGCCAATCAGTTCACCTTTTACCATCAGCGGCACACATAAAAGGGACCGAAAGGTGTAGCTGTCTTCCTTCAGGAAGCGGAATCGTTCATCCTGACGGATATCGTTACTGAGAAGAATCTCCCGGTTTTTGATCATCCAGCCGGTCAGCCGCGTGTCCAGTTTATGGGGCATCGAATGGGCCGAGCTCGCCTGCCGCCGGATCATGGTCTGAAAATGCTGTTCGTCGGACTCAGGATCCAGCAGGCTGACTATGGCCTCTTCAACCCCGAGATGATCAATGCATTTCCATACTATCTGATCAATAATTTCCTCTACGGGCTGAGTGGAGGAGATCGTGGTGGCAATGTCGTTGAGTACGGACAGTTCCTTGACCGCCAGCTGCAGCTCCCTGTTTTCTTCTGATATAGACTCCGACTCTGACATCTGATGTCCCCCTGGAGACATTAGCCGCCGGAAGATCATGTGTTAAAGTAATCCGGCACTTTTTTATAGATAAGCAATTTTTTAAGTAAGTAAATAAATAATTTCGTTTTATATAAAAATTTATTCACTTTTTATATGGAAGAGCATATTAGTCTGGATGAGAGGGAACGGAGTGCCATACGTTAATCAACAGCCGCTGTAATGTCGGATTCATTTCTGCATTATGAGATAGAAGGAAAGCTGGGAGAGGGCGGAATGGGAATTGTCTATCTGGCCCGAGATACCCGTTTGCAACGCCGGGTTGCCCTCAAGTTTCTTCCGCGAAGCATCTCCCGTGACTCCGGCGAACGTGCGCGATTTCGAAGGGAAGCGCGGGCGGCGGCTCGGTTGAACCATCCCAATATAGCCCAGGTTTACGCTATAGAAGAGGATGGCGATGAGATGTGTATCGTAATGGAATATGTGGAGGGAAGGGAGCTGCGTGAGCTTATTGAGGATCAGACGCTCTCTTACGGGGAAAAACTGGAGGTAGCCGAGCAGATCGCCCGGGGAATTAAGGCCGCACACGATCACGATATCATCCACCGGGATATTAAATCGCGAAATATTATCGTCAGCGACGATAATCAGGTAAAAATTATGGATTTCGGGCTGGCCCGCCTGAGGAATGCGGAGCATCTGACCGAGCCAGGAGCCACGCTCGGTACCACGGCCTATATGTCGCCCGAGCAACTCTCGGGGGGAGGCGTCGACGAACGAACCGACATATGGTCGTACGGGGTGGTGCTTTACGAATTGTTCACCGGACGGCTCCCTTTTCGCGGGAAATACGAAAAGGCCGTAATGTATTCCATTACCAACGAAGAGCCGGATCCTGTTTCTCAGCTGATATCAGGGGCACCACCCTGGCTGGAGAGCATGGTGGACCGATGCCTTGCCAAGGAGGCCGGGGAGAGGTACCCGGATATGAAAATGCTTCTCAAGGATATGGAAGTGAAGTCCTCCGGGGACAACGTTTCCCGGGATTCCGGACTTTTGTCGGTTAGCGGCCTCACACCCGCCTCCTCCATCGTTTATTTCGGGGTACCTGCCCTGCTGATCCTGGTATTTCTTCTTTTTGTATTGCCGGGCAGGTTCTCCTGGCTGGAGGGGACGGTTCCTGAGCAAAAATACATAGCCGTGTTGCCGATTGAGAACCTGGACGACAACTCCGAAATGGAGTCCATCAGTGAGGGTCTTGCGGAAACTTTTTCTTACAGGCTTTCCGAATTGGAGCGCTTCGAGGATTCCTACTGGGTGGCTCCGGCCAGTGAAATGAGAAAAGAGCAGATTAACAGCGCCACCCAGGCTCGCCAGAAATTTGGTGTTACCCTTGCGGTCACCTCAAGTATGCAAACGGTGGCGGACTCCACGAGGCTGACGCTGGAATTGGTGGATACGGGCGACATGCGCAGCCTGGGCGCGGAGAGGGTGACGGTTCCCTCCAATAACCTGGCAGCCTTGGAACGCGAGGGGGTTCGGGCCATGCTGGAAATGCTGCAGATTGAGATAGGACCCAATATTGCAGAGAGTTTGAACGAGGGACAACCTTCCGATCCGCAGGCTTACGAATACTACTTAAAAGGAAGGGCCAGTCTTCACAGTTACATTACGCGGGACAGCCTGGATCGCGCGGTTCGGATGTTCGACCGCGCCATAGGGATGGATCCGGATTTTGCCCTGGGATATGCCGGATTGGGCGAAGCCTACTGGATTCAATACGGGGCTACCCAGAACAGGGAGTTCCTGGAGCGGGCCGATTCGGTACTGCACAGGGCTCTGGAAATCAACGAAGAGCTGGCACCCCTGCAGGAATTGCTGGGCAAACTCAGCAGGGAGAAGGGCGACTACGAGCAGGCGCTTCAACATTTTAACCGGGCGCTGGAAATAAATCCCAACTACGGTCCGGCCTACCGCGGGCTGGCCAGCGTGTACGACCGCCAGGGGAAAACCGATATGGCCGTGGAGACCTACCGGAAGGCCATCACCGAGAAGCCGGATTCCTGGGAGGGATACCGGGATCTGGGCAAGTATTATCACGATCGCGGCCAGTACGAAGCTGCCATCGAACAGTTTAAAAAAGTGCTGGATCTTACGCCCAACAGCAGTATTGCTTACTCCAACCTCGGCGGATCCTACTATTATAACGGCCAGATTGAAGAAGCACGCCAGATGTTCGTGGAGTCGCTGGCCCTGGAAAACAACGCCTTTGCCGCGAACAACCTGGCAGGGATCTATTACCTGGAAAGGAAGTACGAGGAGGCGATCAAGATGTACAAGATTGCCGTAAACGCCTCCCCCGACCGATACGATCTGTGGGGAAATCTGGCAGGTACCTATGAAATGAGCGGGCAATCCGCACAGGCACGGGAGGCTTACCTGACCGCCATTGAGAAGGCGCACCAGCAGCTGGAGATCAATCCCGAAGATGTCCAGACACTGGCTTTTCTGGGCAGTTACTATTCGGATATCAACGATACGACCAACGCGCTGAAGTACATTCGTCGTGCGGCCGAGCTTAATCCCTCCAATATCTACGTTCGCAGGCGTGCGCTGACAACCTACGAAAAATTGGGAATGAGGGAGCAGGCCCTGGAATGGGTGGATTCGTCGCTGACCTCATGGATTGAGGCACAACCGGATTTCAGGGAGCTGACGGAAGATTCACGATACACGGAACTGAAGGAAAAATGGTCTGAAGACTGACATGATACTTCCAAACGGAAGCCAAAACAACATCCAATAAAACGGGTACCACTATGAAAAAAAGATCGCTGTACATGAGCACCTTGCTCGCGGTATTAATGATAACAGCAGGATGCGAAATGGACGGGAATAACACGCAGGAGGGAACCGCGGAGGTCCAGGAGCAGGCAGTTCCGGCGCAGCTGCAAAGCGGGGATATCTCGGGCGACAAAAACCTGTGGATTCTCAAAAAGCAGACCGACGACGCCTGGCGCATGTGGGATGCGTGCGGAAACAACATGGGCGTGATGCTGGCGACCGGCGGGAACCGGATCACCTGGAACGCCTATGGCTCTCCGATGATATTCACCTTCAGCCGCTCGGATCTGTCGGAATATTTTCAGAATCCCGAGGAGTTTTCCAGCCGTGAGGGGGCCAGAACCACGGCAAACCAGGATTCGATCAGCCTGGAGATTGCGGACGGCGATTCCCTGAGTCTTGCGGTAAACGAAGACGGGTCGACCGGCCGGTTCTCCTACAGCGTGCACGTTGTGGATGCGGACACCGTGGTGGAAGGGAATACGCCCCCCGTTATCATAGTGTTCTGAATGGGCAACAGGGGATAAGGTGGCCTCGTCTTAAATAAGCTTGAAGTCATAGTCCGCATTGGACTTGATCTCAAGACGGGGGAGTCCCAGGACTTCCCCCGGGTTTTCTTCGGGAATATCTCCCGTTTCTTCGGGAGCCACCTCTTTTCTCAGACGGTAGTAGAAGACTTCGGATACGAGCAGGCGGTCGTACTCCTTGCCGTTTTCCCGAATATAGTTTTCGATCGCGTTGCGTACCTTGTCGATGTTCTGCATGCGCGTTTACCGCTCTCTGTATTCGGATTCTTTTGTTTGTCTACCGGAAATATGCCCCGGCGGGGTCGTCTGGCTATCCCCCGGTGACCGTGGCATATCAATTGAACTAACAACAGGCGGCGGGGACGTAGTTCAAATCCTACTCCGTTTGAATGCTGTTGACCGGGTCCATGCGGGCCGCCTTGAGGGTCTGCCAGCTGATGGTCATCAGGACGATAACCAGGGTTGCCAGCGCGGTCTGAATGAATACCATGGGATCGATGCTGATGCGATAGGCAAAGTTCTGCAGCCACTCTCCGATAAACCACCATGCGACGGGGGCAGCCAGCAGGAAGGAGATGCCTACCAGTTTCAGGAACTCGGTGGAGAGCAGGCCCAGAATGGATGATACGGAGGCTCCAAGCACCTTCCGTATGCCGATCTCCTGCGTGCGTCTCTCGGCCATATAGGCAGAAAGCCCGAGCAGTCCCAGACAGGCGATGAAGATGGCAATAATGGTGAATGTCATGAATACGCTGCCCAGCCGTTGCTCCTGCCGGAAAAGCTGGTCGAAATCCTCCTCCAGAAAGGAGTAGTCGATGGGATCCGTTCCGGCGTATTTCTCCCATGTTTCTTCTGCAAGTTGTACTGTCTCGTCGGGATTTTCGGAATTGAAACGGACAATCATCTCATTGGCATTGCCTGCCTGGTTGTTTATCAGCATGATTCCCAGGGGCATAATCTCGTTTCGAAGGGATTGGAAATTAAAATCCTCCATAACGCCCACAATGCGGTAGCGTGTGTTATTCTCAGCCGGGTACTGGATCTCTTTTCCGATCGGGTCCTCAAAACCAAGCTCCCGCGCGGCCGCCTGATTGATTACAATCGCCGACGAATCGGTCGGGAAGTCCCGGTCGAAGAATCGCCCTTCGGCCATTTCGAATCCGAGTGCCTCCTGCTGTTCGTAGTCAGCATAGTAGAGAGCCATCATATAATCACCCTCCTGATCAGGACGCTGAAAGACCGTCACGTTGCTGGTACCCGGTATGGTGAAGTTGCTGTAACTTGCCGCCCGGACCCGCGAATCGGACATCAGCTCCTGCTTGAAGGCCTCCCGGTTGTTTCCCAGTCTGGAAGTATTGGTTAATACCAGGGACTGCTCCTTGACGATGCCCAGGTCTTTCTCCTGCATGAACTGCAGCTGCTGGTTGACCAGCAGGGTACAGGCAATGAGCCCGATGGAGATAAAAAACTGCACCACTACCAGCGTGCGGCGGAATCCCCCGCTTTGGGCTCCGCGCTCGATTTTGCCCTTCAAAACCTCAACCGGATTGAACGAGGTCAGGTAGAAAGCTGGATAGCTGCCGGCGATCAGGCCTACCAGGAGCACCATTCCTCCCATGCTGAGCAGAAACCAGCTCTCCGTAAAGATCTGCATGGTAAGTTCTTTGCCCGATAGCTGGTTAAACCAGGGGAGGACCAGGTAGATCATTATTACGGAGAGCAGGGTGGCCAGGATTACATACAGGATGGATTCAACCAGAAACTGGGCGATCATGCTGTTGCGATCCGATCCCAGGGTCTTTCGAAGTCCCACCTCCTTGGCCCTGCTGGAGGCGCTGGCCGTGGACAGATTCATAAAATTGACGCAGGCGATGAGTATCAGGAACACCCCGATGGCAGAAAAGATATAGACATAGGTGATATCCCCCGGCGGTTCGAAGGAGGTCTGAACGTTCGGAGCATTCAGATGGAGGTCCAGAATGGGTACCGCGAAGTAACCGTACTCCCCGCCCCGCTCTCTGAGTTGTTCCAGCGTGATGCCCGCGAACTCCTGGATTTCCGGTCCTACGTATTTCGCGATAAGGTTATCCAGTCCTGATTTCACCTGCGACAGCTCCGTCTCCGGGCTTACCTCAATGTAGGTATTGACACTGTTGGACAGCCACTGCGTGGAACGGCTGTAATCGGTGGAACTGAAGGAGAGCAGGACGTCAAACTGGAAATGAGAATTGGAGGGGGTATCTTTGTTCACCCCGGTTACTTCATAGGCCGTTCGGTCGTTTCCCACTTCAATGGTTTTTCCCATTGGGTCCTCATTCCCAAAATACTTTCGGGCGGTCGATTCGGTCAGAACAACCTTGTTGGGTCCTTCCAGTGCCGTCTCGGGGTCCCCCCGCTTCAGATTGTATCCGAAAAAATCATAGAAGTTGGAATCCGCCCAGTAGACACTGTTCTCCGTAAACGCCTGGTCGTCGTTGCGCAGTACGGTGTATCCCCCCGCGTTGGTCCTGGTCGATTGGACGACGCCGGGTATCTCATCCACGGCCGCCTCGGCCAGGGGAGGGGGCGTGAAAATTCCCTGGATATCCTGGGTGCCAATTTTTCCGTTCAGGCCGATGACGTATTTCTGCTCGGCCCTGGGATGAAACCGGTCGTAACTGAGCTCGTCCTGCACATAGAGGATAATCAGGATACCGGCGGTGATACCGATGGAGAGGCCCAGCAGATTGAGGAAAGAGTAATATTTTTTCTTGACCAGGTTGCGGAAAGCGACTTTAAAATAATTCTTGATCATGGAGCCAACGTCCGGTTTGTTTTCAAATGAACCTGGCAAATCGTACGAAGGCCCAGGAGAACTGTTTCAAATGGGGGGGGGCAAACAGCAACAGGGGGGACTTACTTGCCTGGACTGCGTCCGGGCAGGAGCAACAGGCAGCTACATATAGGAG
>CAZGSL010000065.1:0-6589 GCA_964528445.1 uncultured Balneolaceae bacterium
CGGCGGACTTCGACTCCACCAAGAGCTATCCCATCATCGCCTACTGCTACCCGGGTCCACAGACCGAGCCCTTCCCGACGGATTTCTCCCTCTCCAGCCAGCACGCGCTCTCCAACCTGGGCTTCATCGTGGTGGCGCTCGGCCAACGCGGCGGAAGTCCGATACGTTCTAAGTACTATCACAACTACGGCTACGGGGACCTGAGGGACTATCCGCTGGCGGACAACAAATACGGGATTGAGCAGCTGGGCGCACGCAATGATTTCATCGACCTCGACCGGGTGGGAATCTACGGGCACTCGGGAGGCGGCTTCATGAGCACCGCAGCCCTGCTGACCTACCCCGATTTCTACGACGTGGCGGTCTCCACCTCCGGAAACCACGATAACAACGTCTACAACCAGTGGTGGAGCGAGACGCACAACGGCGTGGTCAAGGAGACCGAAACCGTGCAGGTGGAAAACGAGGAGGGCGAAACGGTGGACAGTACGGTCACCTCATGGGATGCCGAAGTGGAAGCCAACATGGAGCTCGCCTCCAACCTGGAGGGTCACCTCCTGCTGGCCACGGGCATGATCGACAACAATGTGCATCCCGCCGGAACCATCCGGATGGCCGAATCGCTGATCCAGGCCGGAAAGAATTTCGATTTCGTGCTGCTCCCGGGACAGCGCCACGGCTACGGGGGCATCCACGGAGACTGGTTCGACCGGGTTCGCTGGCGCTATTTCGCAGAGCACCTGCTGGGAGACTATCGTCCGGACGACATCGACATCAACATCCCGGAAGACGACAACTGACAGCCAGCAGGATGTTGAAGAAGGGGGAGGGTTTCTTCAGGGCCAAAGAAATTCTTCTTAAGTGCCCTGAAGAAACCCTCCCCCTTCCCAAACTCTGGAGACCGGTAGCAGGGAGAATCAATGGGGTATCCCTCTCTGGACACTTAGAAAGTACTTTCTTGGTTCAGAGAGGGATACCTCATTGATTCCGACCCTCGCTGGTATGTCTCCTCGCGCCTCGCTACCGTTGCCGTCCACACCACCCCCGTCAGCGCCAGCAGCACCGAGAACAGGATTATGTTCTGCTGGATGGTGAGGATATTATTTTCAAGAATCCAGGAGGCGGTGAGCACCGAAAAGGACTGCGCGAGGGTAAACAGCAGCCATTCGGTACTGAAAATCCGTCCCCGGAACGGATCCGGCGTCCGGCGCTGCAGCAGCACGGTGCTCATCACCCAGTTGGACCCCGAGGCCGCGTGCGCAACAAATACGAACAGCAGCATGACCGCCAGACTGGTGGTCAGTCCCACCACCACGTACATCGCTCCTGCGAACATCATGCAGAGTCCCATACCCCAGATCCAGTGGCTCTCCATCCGGAAGATTCGCCGCCCGATTACGGGGCCGATTCCCGTCCCCACGCCTCTCGCCGCATAGAGGAGTCCCAGTCCCATGCTCCCCATCAGAAGTATTTCCTCGGAGACCAGGATCAGCATATATGTCAGGGCGCCCAGGAACATGGTAAAGCAGCCCTTGGCCAGGGCGGGCCGCAGCACCTGTTTATGCCGTACCAAGTAGCGGAACCCCTCGGCGATACCCCGGAACGGATTGCGCGTGCGCCGACGCTCCTCCTCGCTCATCCGCTTCTGGGGAATGTGCGCTCGGTAGATGAACCATGCGGAGAGGGCGTAGCTGAGGGCATCCAGGATAAAGACGAGATCCGTTCCCAGCCAGGAAGTGGCTACCCCCCCGATTCCCATGCCCAGGGTGAAAATAATGCTCCAGCTGGCGGCCGACAGCACATTGGCGTCTACCAGCTCCTCTTCGGTGGTCACATTGGGGATGGAAGAAGTCTTGGCCGGCTCGAAGATGGCCGATAGCATCATCTGAAGGGCGGTGAGCAGGTAGGCCAGCCACAATGTCTCGTAGGAGACCACCAGCAGCAGTCCCAGAATGACCACGCCCCTGGAAAGGTCGCAGAAAATCATCAGCCTCCGGCGGTTGAACCGATCCGTAATATACCCGGCAAAGGGAGAAAAGGAGGCCAGGCTCATCATCTTCACCACGATAATAAGCCCCAGCAAAAATTCCGAATCCGAGTAGCGGGTAATCAGCGCATAGACAGCCAGAAGCCCGAACCAGTCCCCGAAGTTGGAGACCACCTGGCTCAGCCAGAGGCGCCGGTAGTCCCGGTTGTACCGGACCAGCTCTATGTAGGGTTGTATGCGCACGACAGGATCACTATTTACCTCTCAAGCAGAGTCTATCTCAGAGTCCTTTTTGCGACCGACGGGATTCACTCGACCCCGGTGCTTCCGAAGCCTCCCTCTCCCCGAACGCTCTCGGGCAGTTCGTCGGACTCCTCCACGAATACCTGTTGAACCGGGGCGATGATCATCTGCGCGATCCGGTCGCCGTGGCGAATGGTGAAATCCTCATCCCCCAGGTTGACGGCCAGCACTTTCACCTCCCCCCGGTAGTCGGCGTCGATCGTGCCCGGGGTGTTGAGCATGGTAATCCCGTTGCGCCACGCCAGACCGCTGCGCGGCCGGATCTGCGCTTCGTATCCCTCGGGGAGGGCCATCCGGAGGCCGGTGGGAACCAGTTCGCGATCCCCGGGCGCGAGGGTAAGCGGGGCCTCGAGCGCCGCGCGGAGGTCCATCCCGGCGGCATGCGGTGATTCGTAGCTCGGCAGGGGCAGATCCCCCGCATGAGACATCTTCTGGAAGAGTACCTTTTTCATGGTCTTGGAATTTTTTGATAGTCAATGAGTCGCACTTTTACATGTCCCAGCCACACCTTTACATGGGCTTCGAGGGGCACCCGCAGGGCATCGGCGAGAAACCACGCCTTGAAATCACCGTTGAAACCAAACGGCCCGTTGACGTCGGCCTCACCCTCGCTGTAGTGAGCAGGTACAGGTTGGTCAAACGCTTCATACTCACGGAATTCGGTGGACCGTCGGTTGTCGGCTCGAATCGTCCCTTTCTCCCCTTCAAGATAGACCGGAAGTTCGTAGGATCGGTTGCTGCCGGCAAAGAGCCTGGAATAGAGCAGCACAAGCTGTCCCGAACTGCCGGCCCCCTCCAGTTCCAGCGTGTCGGGCTCCTGGTCCTTCTCCGTCACGTACACTTTCCCGGCCTCGTAATCAAACTCGTAGCGGGAGTCTTCCTCCTCCCCCTCATCCACGTTATCCCTCCAGTAAAGCAGCGTATGGGGCATGGTGTCGGAGGCCGCTATAAACGAATTGTAATGATTCTCCTCTCTCCCCACAAAAGGTATGGAGGGATTGGACCGGATGATGCTTCGCAGCCACCAGACCCGCTGGCCGTTATAAAGGGTATCCCTCACCACCTCCGTCTGCACCTCTCCCAGTTTAAAAAAACTGTACCGGACCTCGTAGGTCAGCACCTCTTTCCATTCCAGGATCTCACCGAGCTCCGGCGGATCTGCGTCGTCCTGCGTAATGGAAAGATCCTGTGCGGGCACAGTTGCGGGTACCGTGGCAACCGCGACAAGTATCATCGCCATCAGGCTTCCCCACATCCGGATCTTGGGAATCAAAATCATGCGCACGGTGAATAATTGGTCCTTTAATATAAACGGCCAAAGTTCGATATTATCCCATCCAATAGGAAATGGGTTAAAAACTATTTTGCCTTCAACGTTCAAACATATTCTCCCCCCGCTGATCGGCCTGGTCGCCCTGCCGCTCCTGCTGACCTCCTGCACGATCACTCCCGACCAGCGGGAGTTCGAGAACGAGGCGTACTCTATACCCTCCAACTATACGCCCACCAACATTCACGGCGAAGTGACGGACCAAGGAGAATTCGATCCCGACGACTGGAGAATCGGCCCTATGTTTTCGGGAATCGTGGAACTGGAGGAGTATGCCCATCCCAATCCCTCACCCCCCAACTCCGTCGTGCGAATCACACTCTATTTCAATGACAGCAGCCGGATCTCGGGGCTGACCGTCCTGGGATTCTCCAACGATCCAAACGATCGGGCATTCATACAGTCGGAGCCAGGCTCTGAGATCAACGACGGTTTATTCACCCTGCGCCTCAACTCCAATACATTCTACCAGGAGGGTGTCGGCGGCAGCCCCCTCTACCGGGTCCTCATATACGACCAGAACAATAACCTCATCACCTACGGAGATGTAAAAGTAGAGGAATAAGCCAGGTTGTGATATTGGCCCAACCCTCCTATTTTCTCCGTTCACTGTCTCTATGCCCGCGCATCCTATCACAGCTATGAAGGAAAGAAAAATCTCTCCCACCGAACAGCGCGTCCTGCAACGGCTGATCTTTCCCGAATCGTTCGGAGTGGTGCAGGAGGAGACCGAATTACAGTACGGGGAGTTGCGGGACGACCTGATCAACCTGCTCAGTTTCGGGTATGTGGAGGCGTACGAAAAACGGGGCACCGCCATTACACTGACGACCTTTTACGATGCCGACAATCTTCAGGATTTCACCTTCCGGGCTACCAAAAAAGGATTGTCCGCCATAAAAAAATCAAGAATATGAAATTTGAAGCCTCAACCGACGGCCAGACCAAAGAGCTGGATCTTGACCTGGAAAACAGTCTCCTCACCATGGACGGGGAGACCAGCGAATTCCGTTACAGCCGCCAGGCCAACGGACGACACCTGCTTCGGGTGGGAACAAAGCTGCACATCATCGATAACATCCAATACGACAAGCATACTGTTGAATTCACTATCAACGGCGAGTGGTGCCGGGTAACCGTGCGCGACGAGCAGGACCTGCTATTGGACAAGCTCGGGTTTAAAACGGCGGCCGAACTGGACGAGGGAGAGCTCAACGCTCCCATGCCCGGCAAGATCCTGAGACTGCTGGTACAGGAAGGCGACGAGGTGGAGCTGGGCGATCCGGTCGCCATCCTCGAGGCCATGAAAATGGAAAACGAACTCAAAGCTCCACAGGCCGGCGTGGTCAGCTCCATCGCGGTAGCGGAAGGCGACTCGGTGGAGAAAAATGTCCGAATTCTAGAGATCGAAGCAAGTGGATAAATTTGTTATCGAGGGTCCCACCCCCCTGCAAGGCACCATCCCGGTCAGCGGATCCAAAAACG
This sequence comes from uncultured Balneolaceae bacterium, assembly GCA_964528445.1. Taxonomy (GTDB): domain Bacteria; phylum Bacteroidota; class Rhodothermia; order Balneolales; family Balneolaceae; genus JAXHMM01. The sequence continues at coordinate 5,106 of CAZGSL010000065.1, forward strand.
CTGCGCTTCCCCTGATGGCCGCCGCCCTTCTGGCCGACACCCCCTCCGTAATCACCAACGTGCCCGGCCTGAGAGACGTCCATACCTTCAACAAGGTTATCTCCCATACGGGCGCCTCCTTGGAGTACGACGGGGAAGAGCAGGTACTCAATATTGACCCGAGATCCCTGGATCAGGCGGAAGCGCCCTACGAGCTGGTGCGGAAAATGCGCGCCTCGTTCTATATGCTGGGAGCGCTCCTGGGACGGTGCGGGGAGGCACGTGTTTCCCTTCCGGGCGGCTGCGCATGGGGACCGCGTCCTGTGGATCTTCACCTAAAGGGGATGCGGGCCATGGGAGCGGAAATCGAACTGGACCAGGGGTATGTGATCGGATCCGCGCCGGAAACGATGGAGGGCGGCTCCTTCACGCTGGAACCCAGCAGCGTCGGGGCCACCGTCAATCTCCTGCTTGCCGCCGTACTCAGGGCGCGCGAATTCACCATCCTGAACGCGGCGAAAGAACCGGACGTGGTCCAACTGTGCAACGCCCTGACAGAGATGGGGGCGGACATTGAGGGCATCGGAACCCATTCTCTGACCGTGCGGGGAACCGACCGGCTGGAAGGTATGGAATTTCACAACGCTCCCGACCGGATTGAGACGGGGACCTACATGATCGCCGCCGCCATGCATCCCGAGTCGGACCTGACCCTGACGGGGGCCGCCACCGACGATCTCGGCATCTTCCCGGAATTCTTTGAAAAAACCGGTGCTTCGGTAACCTACGAGGAGAACCGCATACGGGTGAAAGCGCCCGATACCCTCGAGCCCACCTCGGTAAGTACCGACATCTACCCGGGCTTCCCCACCGACCTGCAGGCGCAGTGGTCCACGCTGATGACCCAGGCCGACGGGACATCCACGGTTACCGATACGGTCTATTTCGACCGGTTCAGCTATGTTCCGGAGCTTATCCGCCTGGGAGCTGACCTCGACGTGGAGAAAAACTCCGTGCACATCCAGGGCCCCAGCTCCCTGAACGGTGCTTCGGTGATGAGCACCGACCTTCGCGCCAGCGTGAGTCTCGTCATGGCGGCTATGGTAGCCGATGGGACCAGCGAGGTGCTGCGCATCTACCACCTGGACCGCGGCTACGAAGAGCTGGAGGAAAAACTCAACGCCGCCGGTGCCCGGATCACCCGCCGTCCCCAGGAAGCGTAATCGACGCAGTTCCCCCTCCTTCTTTTCCCTCTTTCCTCCCTCTTTCCAACTTTTTCGCATCGTCGGAGTAAGGATTGGTCAGCCGGCAGGTCTATGGATTGGTTACATCGGCTGAAAAGCCTATGGCCCAAAACAAAATCATCCATTCATCAAGGAGACATCATGATCTACATCTTATCCGCATTTCTACGACACAGCGCAGCGCTGATACTCACTGCCGTTCTCTTTTTCTCAGGACTCCAGATGCAGCCGGGAACGACCGATCCCCTCGCCCCTTGCGGG
>CAZGSL010000066.1:0-2184 GCA_964528445.1 uncultured Balneolaceae bacterium
GAGGCCGTAACCTGGGTCGAGCTGTTGTCGGTGACCACGTTGCCGAATTCGTCCTCTATCTGAAGTGCCGGCTGCGTGCCAAACGCGCTGCCGGCCGTAGCGGTGGGAGAAGGCTGGGTGGTAATCAGCATCTCATCGGCGATGCTGTGCACCACGGTAATGACTCCCGAGTGTCCCGCCGTAATACTGGGCAGGTTGGCCTGGATTACAGCGCTGCCCACCAGCTCGCCGGTCATGGTGGCACTCAGGCCGTCCCCCGCCGCGACCAGGTCGCCGGAATCCACGCCGCCGGTCTGGTTGACGAGCGACCAGTTTACGGACTCGTTGCGTTTAAAATTGTCAAACTGATCTCGCACGATGGAAAAAACGGTAATGGAATTTCCCGCCTGCAGTTCCCTGGCGTTGACAACGTTCCCGGAACCGTCCGCTGCCGTCTCCACAAAAATCTGGTCGTCCGATCCGGCGACGGTTGAGAGCGTGCCGTAGTTGGTGGTACCGCCCGGCGCTGCGCTGCCGACGTTTCGTATCTCGCCGCTGGGAAGCGGGTTTCCCTGGGAGGGGCGTACCCGGATATCCCCGAATTCTATGCGGTGGGGATTGTTGGGCGGGGGACCCTGGCTGTTGCCGTCAAGGGAGAATACGATTTCGGTGCTGGAGCGGCTCACTAGCGTAACCGTAATCTGTTGAGATTTGGTTTGCGTAATCGTAATGGTGGGGTCTCCACCCCCTGTGTCGAAAACAAATCCTGAGGGAGTGCGAAGGCGGATGTTACCCGAGGAAAGCTGGCCGGGCGTGGTCTCCTGTATGACGGGGCCCGTCAAGGTCACAAAAGTGCCGGTCGCGGCGTTGTCGGCCGAAAGATTCTCCCCGCCGGTGGCCGGGGTTACGTTTTGTCCGAAGGCCGGAGTTGAACTCCCGAACACTCCCGCCAGTACCAGTATAAGCAGGGGGAAAACGAAAGACGGTATGTTTAAACGAACGGTCAAAGGAGTCGCAGGGAAACCTATATTAATAAAATAGGGAGACGTGGAAGAATGTGAGAATTAGAATGCTTTAAGGTAATCAATTGTGAATATAATTCATTAGGCGATATATTTGGTACGCCTTGCAGGAGCCCGTGGTCAGGTCGATCGGAAGGATAGACAGGCCTACCGGAAAGATATTCGGCCGGCGGCGAATCATTAAACACATTCACTTATGAAATTGCTGGTACTGGGCGGCAACGGACAACTGGGCAGGGAGTGGTCCCATATCCCGGAGGTGATCCTGTCCGGCGGTATCGATACCGCCAGGTACGGATCGGGCGAGGCCGACATCACCGATCGCGCCCGGATGTGGGAGGTGATCGACCGGGAGGAGCCGGACGCGGTGATCAACTGCGCCGCCTACACCGAGGTGGACCGCGCCGAGTCGGAGCGGGACCGGGCCATGAAGGTCAACGCTCTTGCGCCGGGATGGCTGGGGGAACTATGTGTCGAAAAGGACACCAAGCTGATCCACTACTCCACGGACTACGTCTTTCCTGGCCGAAAAGAGGATATGGATCGCCGTCCGGAAGGGTACCTGGAGGAGGATGAGGCCGATCCGGTCAACTGGTACGGGGTGACCAAGTGGCGGGGAGAGGAGGCCGTCAGATCCTCGGGATGCCGTCATCTTATCCTGCGGCTATCCTGGCTCTGCGGACGGTACGGTGAGAATTTTGTAAAGACGATGCTGCGGCTGGGGCGCAGCCGCGATCGCCTGAAGGTGGTGGACGACCAGCGGGGGAGTCCCACCTACGCCTTCCACGTGGTAGCCAGCACGCTGGCCCTGCTGAAAGAGGGGAGGGAGGGGACTTTCCATGTCACTTCGGAAGGGCTGTTGAGCTGGCATGAATTTGCCGGGGCCATTTTCGAGCTGGCCGGCATGGAGATAGATCTGGAGCCGGTTCCCACGGGAGAATTCCCAACGGAGGCGGAGCGTCCGGCGTTTTCCAAGCTCTCCACCGCCAGGCTGGGAGAGATGCCGGGCGCGGAATTGCTGAACTGGAAAGTTGGTTTGAAGAAACTTCTAACACAACTGGAGAACGATGGAGATCATTGAAACCAACCTGGACGGTGTGCTGCTGCTGAAGCCGGTCGTCCACGGCGACGAGCGGGGCTTTTTCATGGAGACCTACCGACGGGAAAACCTGGAGGGGGATCC
>CAZGSL010000066.1:2284-6583 GCA_964528445.1 uncultured Balneolaceae bacterium
GAGGAGGCGCTGGTGTTCTACAAGTGCAGCGACTATTACGATCCCGAGGGGGAGCGGGGCCTGCGCTGGAACGATCCCGACCTGGGAATCGACTGGCGGGTGGACGATCCCATCGTCTCCGAGAAGGACCGCAACCAGCCGCTGTTAAACGAAATCACATCCAAAGACCTGTTCTGATATGAGAATCGTCGTAACCGGAGGCGCCGGCTTTATCGGCTCAAACCTGGTGCTCCATCTGCTGGACAATCACCCCGACTGGGAGATCTTGAACTTGGACAAACTGACTTATGCCTCGGACCTCGCCTACCTGGAGGAGGTGGAGGACTCCCCCCGATACCGGTTCGAGAAAGTGGACCTGGTGGATCGAGAAGCGCTGCGGGAGGTGCTGCGTGACTTCCGCCCGGAGGGTGTGTTTCACCTGGCGGCCGAGTCGCACGTGGACAAATCGATCGGGGGACCGGAGCCCTTTGTCTATTCGAACGTCGTGGGCACGTTCAACCTGCTGGACGAATGCCGGCAGCTCTGGGAAGGGGACGAAGAGGCGTGGGAGCAGAACCGGTTCCTGCACGTCTCCACCGACGAGGTCTATGGCACGTTGGGAGAGGAGGGTGCTTTTACCGAGGAGACCCCCTACGCCCCCAACTCTCCCTACTCGGCGACCAAGGCGGGCAGCGATTTCCTTGTTCGCGCCTACCACCACACCTACGGGATGAATGTGGTTACCACCAACTGCTCCAACAATTTCGGTCCGCACCAGCACGACGAGAAGCTGATCCCGACGGTGATCCGCACCGCGCTGGACCACGACCATATTCCCGTCTACGGGAAGGGAGAGAACGTACGGGACTGGCTCTACGTGGGGGATCACTGCGGGGCGCTGGACCGCGTCTACCGCCAGGGAGATGCCGGGGAGACCTACAACATCGGGGGTGACAACGAGTGGAAGAACATCGACCTGGTGAAAAAGATCTGCCGTCAGCTGGACGAGCTGGCGGAGAATCCGCCGAGCGGGGGACACGAGTCGCTTATCTCCTTTGTGGAAGACCGTCCCGGGCACGATTACCGCTACGCCATCGACGCCTCCAAGATCAAGGCCGAGCTGGGATGGAATCCCTCCGGCGATTTCGACTCCAAACTGTGGGAGACGCTGCGGTGGTACCTGGCGAGGTACGGTTAGCGGGATATTACATCTGCCGGAACTGTCTAGAACTGGCTAAAGGTACACGTCTTCTCCCCGAAGATAACTGCGAGAACAGTCTGACTATCCATTGTACTGAAGCGCCAGCAATGTGATATCATCGCTCTGATCAGCTTTCCCGATGAATTTTAGAACGTCCACCATGCTGGACCGGATAATTTTATCGGGAGATTGATCCTGTTTTCCTGCCAGTAATTGCCGGTACCGATCGGTTTCGTACATTTCCCCCGATTCGCTTACCGCTTCGGTTACCCCGTCCGTATACAGGATGACCTTCTCACCCTTCTGCAGGGCCAATTCTTTGGTCTCAAAATCCACATCCTCTATTTTCCCGATTAAAAGTCCATCCGTGGTATCCAATTCAGATACACTCCCGTCTCCTTTTAGCAAAAAGGGGAGATTGTGTCCCCCATTACAATAGCGAATTTCCCCTGACCGGGTATCTAGTACGCCGTAGAAAACCGTTGCAAAGGTGGTCAGATCGCTCTCGGGAATAAGCATTTCGTTGACTTGTTGCAGGCATTGCGCCGGATCATGAACCTGGGATGAAATAGCCTTGATCATGGTACGGCAGACTGCCATATAAATGGCTGCGGGAACGCCTTTCCCCGAGACGTCTCCGATCAGGAAACCAAGCAGTTCCTCCTCCGGGTCGATAAAAAAGAAGTCGTAGAAATCACCCCCCACTTCCTTCGCGGTCATCATTTCGGCGTAGATCTCGAACTCCTCCCTCTCGGGGAATGGCGGGAATTCCTCAGGCAGAATTTTTCGTTGAATACGGGTTGCGGTCTCCAGGTCCCTCTGGACAGCCTGCAATTGTTTTTTTTCTTCAAGCGCCTCCCTTATGGTTGCGATCTCTTTCAAGCTCTTGTCTATGGTGATCTCCAGGTCATTGAAATCTATGGGCTTGGTGATGAAATCAAAGGCACCAAGATTCATGGCCGTGCGTATGTTATCCATATCACCATAAGCCGATACGATCACCGTTTTCAGAGCCGGTTTGTCCATATCCTGCAGTTCCGACAGGAATGTGAGCCCGTCCATCTTGGGCATGTTGATATCAGAGAGTATCAGGGAGATCTGATCCAACTCATCCAGTTTGTTCAGGGCCTCCTCTCCGTTTTCGGCGAACTCAAATTCATAGACATCTTTCTGAATCTGTTTGCGGAATTTTTGCAGAATCAGCATTTGAAGATCCGGCTCATCGTCCACTACCATGATTTTTTGCTGTGCCATAAGTCGGTATGATTTAGCGCTTGGAATGGTTACTGGGTGTTCAGCGAAATTCTAAAGATTGTATATTGACCTGGGACCGTTTCAATTTCCATCGTTCCACCATGTGCTTCCACGATATCGTTGGTGATCGACAAACCCAACCCCGTGCCCTCGGTTCCCTTTTTGGTGGTAAAAAAGGGTTGTAAAATTTTTTCTTTGACATCTCCAGGTATGCCTGGTCCGTTGTCTTTGATTTCGAGCGTGGTTCCATCGTGATCGTTTCTGGTTCGAACCGAAAGTTTTGGCGTGTAGGGTTCACCCGCCTCCGCCCGCTTCTCGGCCAGTGATCGCATGGCATCAAAAGCATTGTTGCAGAGATTTACTATCACCCGGGAGAAGTCTTCGGAAACCAGGGGAATGCTATCGATCGAATCATCCAGATCGAGCTCGATATCCACGTTGATGGGGTTTTTCCCGGCACGCATGCCGTGGAAGGAGAGGTTTACGTACTCCCGGACCAATTCGTTCAAATTCGCAGGTTCCATCTCACCCGATCCCTCACGGGAGTGCTGCAGCATTGACTTGACGATTCCATCGGCTCTGGTTCCGTGGTCGTGGATTTTTTCGATGTTGCTTTCGATGTTGTCCAGCAGTTCTAACACTTGCTTGGAGGGTGATAACTCTCGTATCTCCTCGACCAGCTCTCGGCTCAATTCTGAAAAATTGTTTACGAAGTTCAGGGGATTTTTTATTTCATGGGCAATACCGGCGGTGAGCTGCCCGAGAGAGGCGAGTTTTTCCTGCTGGACGAGCTGCCGCTGCGCTGCCTTCAGATCTTCCAGGGATTTTCGCAAATCTACTTTTCTGCGTTCCAATTCTTCTTCAAGCAACTGGTTTTGTTTTTTTAAAGCCTCTTCATTGTAGGTTTCGCTCCCCTCTGTCCCTTTTTCACCTATGGACGCATGGGAATGCCACAGGTGCCAGCGACTGCCTGTAACAGGATTTGGTATCTCCAAATACTTCAACAGGAGAGTCATTCGAACCACGGGTCCCGTCAACCAGTCGCTGTTCGCCTGTTTAATACGAGTGGTCATTCTGGTGACATTCAGACATGTGTTTTCAAAAAAAGAATTGTCAGAATCCGAGATATCCGTTTCCATCTGCAGTTCGCTGGCAGCATTCCCGTCCAGTACCTTGCCCAGCATGGTGATCACCTCATCGTGCGATTGCGCATATTCATCAATGGCTGTGCCTATTAAATAGTCCACTTCCTTCATGATTTTAACAGCGCTGGCATGATCAAACTCGCCAAAACCGGTAAAGAAGTCGAACACGACATCGAGCAGTTCATTTACCTCCTTTTCTGCTTTCGCCCGGTCATAATTAAGTTTCTGTCCCATGGCTATAATGGATCGGTTTTTAATGGATACCGAGAAGTTCGTTCTGGTAGGGTAACTTAAACAACGGCATACAATTGCTACTTTCGCAGGTGGAACGTCCCTACTTCATTCGGTTTGATTGTCGAGAAGTTGATTTACTTCTCTTTTCAGTGAGTCAAAATCGATGGGTTTTGTAAAAAAGGCCTTTGCCCCTGATTTTTTCGCCTGGTATTGGGTTTTATCGTCCCCATAGGCAGAAATCATGCTCACTTTAATTTTGGGGTGTTGGGCTTTGATCGTTTCCAGAAGCTCCAAACCGGTCATGCCCGGCATATTAATATCCGAAAATACATAGACCACATCCGGGGGCTGTTGGTTGTTAATCTCTTCAAGAGCTTCCTCCCCAGAGAAGGCAAACACAAGCTCTATTAAACCTTTTCTGATCTCTTTTCTGAATTTTTGCCTAAAAAGTATTTCAACATCACTTTCATCATCTACAACAAGAAA
>CAZGSL010000067.1:0-6503 GCA_964528445.1 uncultured Balneolaceae bacterium
AGCACCTTGAAGCTGTCAGAGGACTTTCACAAGTCGGGACGACTGGATTTGAACCCCGAAGCACCGCTTCGGAACACCAACGCCCGGGAAAAAAGAAAGCCTTCCAACAGTCACAGGGACTATCAGAAGGCTTTTCCTGTAGTCGGGACGACTGGATTTGAACCAGCGACCCCACGACCCCCAGTCGTGTGCGCTACCGGACTGCGCCACGTCCCGATGTCGAATCCCTGGGTAAACCTTGCGGGGGCGGGATTCGCATGTGTTCAAAAGATACGGCGGGCGGCCTCAAAACTCAACTTAATCCCGCCGGCTCTGGCACAATTCCACCAGCACCCCGCGGTTGTCTTTGGGGTGAACGAAGGCCACCCACTTGTCGTCGGCGCCCTCCACCGGCTCTTCGTTGAGCAGAGTGAATCCCTCCGCCTGCAGCCGGTCGAGCTCCGCATGAATGTCCTCCACCTCGAACGCAACGTGGTGCATTCCCTCTCCCCTCTTCTCGAGGTATTTGGCGATGACGGAGTCGGGTGCGGTGGCGCCCAGCAGTTCCACCTTCGACTCCCCCGCGGCGAAGAAGGCGGTGTCCACTTTCTGCGCCTCCACCTCCTCGCGCTTGTAGCAGGGGGTGTTCAGCAGCCGCTCGTAGGTGTCGATGGCTTTCTCAAGATCGGATACCGCAATTCCAATGTGCTCTATTCGCATGGTTCAGGTGATTGGATACATTCCTAAAGACGTCTTGGCGCTCCGGTAGGCCTAAAGCCGCACGTAGCGCAGGGCGCGCACCCCGTCCAGTTCCCCGATGGCCCCCTGTTCCTTCCCGTCCAAGGGACGGTCCACCGCGATGGCCGTAATGGCGTCGGACCCTTTCTGGGTCCGCCCGTTGCTGAGCGAGGCGATGTTGACCTCCCTCGCAGCCAGCGCTCCGCTGACCGCGGCCAGCATGCCCGGCCGGTCCACGTTCTTGTAGATAAGAAAGTCCCTTTTCAGTCGCAATTCGATGCCGAATCCGTCGATGCTGACCACCCGGTAGTCGTCTTCCCCGAAAACGGTCGCCGATATGCTCTGAAAATCATCGGCGCCCTCCAGCCTGACTGTAATGAGGTCGCGGTAGGTTCCCGTACGGGAGGTGGTGGTCTCCCGTATGCTGAATCCCCGCTGGTCGGCGTAGTGCCGCGCGTTGATCAGGTTGACCGACTCGCTCATGTGCTGCAGCAGTATCCCCTTCAGCAGGGAATCGGTCAGTACCTCGGCATACTCCGCACATGTGCCGGAGTATTCGAAGGAGAAGGTGCTGCTGTGCTGCGGCGCCAGCTGGATGGCCACGCTCCCCAGGCGCTCGGCCAGTTCCAGGTAGGGCTGTACCTCCCGGTTGGTGATCAGGGAGATGGATTTTCCGTTCAGGCTGCCCTTGAAATTTTTCCTCTCGAGGGCATCCGCCATCTGCACGGCTATCTGGCGCGCCACCTTCTCCTGGGCTTCCTCAGTGGAAGCGCCCAGATGTGGGGTGCAGATAATCCGGGGATGGTCCAGCTGACGGCGGAGTTCATCTCCGGGAGGCTCCTCCGAATAGACATCAAGCGCGATACCCTCCACCGGACCCTCATCCAGCATCGCCGTCAGGTCCTCTTCCCGGAAAATTCCGCCCCGGGCGCAGTTGATCAGCCGTACTCCCTCCTTGAATTTGTCCATGTTGTCTTTCGAAAACATTCCCCGGGTTTTTTCGGTCAGCGGCGTATGGACGGTGACAAAATCGCTGTTTCCCATCAACTCATCCAGCTCCACCAGGCTCACATCCTGGCTTTCGGCCTTCTCCACGGAGGCATAGGGATCGTATGCGATGGTCCTCATACCGAACCGCTGCATGCGGGCCGCCACCTCCAAACCGATCTTCCCCAGTCCGACGATCCCCAGGATCTTGCCATGCACTTCGCTTCCCATATACCGCTTCCGGTCCCATCCTCCCCCGCGCACCGTCTGGACCGACTGCGGTATGTTCCGGGCCAGAGCCAGTATCATGCCGCAGGTATGCTCGGCGGTGGAGATGGTATTTCCGTCCGGCGTATTCATGACCAGCACTCCCCGGGCGGTCGCGGCGGGAATGTCGATGTTGTCGACCCCGACGCCCGCGCGGCCCACCACCTTCAAGGCGTCCGCGCGCTCAAACACTTCGGAGTCGATCGTGGAAGCGCTGCGGACCACCAGGCCGTGGTATCCCTCCACCTCCTCGAGCAGCTCCTCTCTCTGCAGGGAGGTGTTGCGGTCGACTTCGATGTTCCGCTCCCGGAATATCTCCTCACAGACCGGGTCGACATTATCCAGTATCAATATCCTAAACGACATAGCGCACCTGTCTCCGTTAACCGTTTGCAAATTCATTCAACAAACCCTTCACCTCGTCGATTCCCTCTCTCTTCTCGGCCGAGACAATCACCGTCGGGACTTCAATATTCATCTCGTCCAGGATGCCCCGCAGCCGCGCCTCCGACTGTTTCTGCTTGTTGCGCGACAGCTTGTCGGCTTTGGCCAGAACCACGATGAAAGGCATCCTGTTCGCGCCCAGCCAGTAGAAGAAATCCTCGTCCAGCTTGCTGGGCTCGTGGCGGATATCCACCAGGTGGACCACCAGGCCAAGCGTAGATCGCTTCTGGAGGTACTCGCGGATATCGCGGCCCCAGCGCTCCCGCTCGCTCTTGGGGACCTTGGCGAATCCGAAACCGGGCAGGTCCACAAAATAGACCTTGTCGTCTACCAGGTAGTAATTCATCTGCTGGGTCTTTCCCGGCACGTTGCTGGTCCGGGCCAATCCCCCGTGATGGAGGAGCGCGTTGATAAGCGTAGATTTCCCCACATTGGATCGGCCCGCGAAGCAGATCTCCGGGTAGCCGGGCCGGGGACAATCGTCAAGGCTGGGAGCCCCGGTTATGAAGCGCGCTTTCTTGAACTGCATCAAACAATTTCATTCTCTTCCTTGTCGGTCCCAAAGTTCACCGGAACGGGATAATCTTCCGTAAAGCATGCGGTGCAGTACTCCTTGCCGGTGGGATTCGCCTCCTTGACCGCCTGCACCAGCCCTTCGGCCGACAGGTAGCGGAGGCTGTCCACCTCGATCTCCTCTCTCATCTTCTCGATGTCCCGGTCGAACCGGTTGGCCATCAACTCGTCCGGATCGGGGAAGTCCATACCGTAATAGCAGGGGCCTATGATAGGCGGGGAGCTGACCAGGAAATGGATCTCGGCGGGCTCGGCCTGGCGGATCATACCAACCAGGTACTGGGAAGTCGTGCCCCGCACGATGGAGTCGTCCACGATTATAACGGAGCGGCCCTCCAGCACCCCCTTCACCGTATTGAACTTGGTCCGCACTTTCTGCTCCCGCTGTTTCTGTCCGGGCGAGATAAAGGTGCGTCCGACGTAGTGATTCCGGATCAGCCCGATTTCAAACTTGCACTCCTGCCCCATCTTCTGATTTTCGTGCACATACCCGAGGGCGGCGGTGTTGCTGGAGTCGGGCACGGAAATCACGATCGGTTTTTTATCTGCCGGCGGATTCCGGACAACTTCGCTGAGGGGATGTTCCCGCGCCAGGAATTTGCCCAGGTTGCGCCGCACCTTGTCCACGTTCTCCCCGAATATCTTGCTGTCCGGGCGGGAAAAATAGACAAATTCAAAAATACACTGACTGGTGTCGGTTCCGTATTCCGGTTCCAGGTGATAGGAGGTCAGGCTGTCGTTCTCCGCCTTGCGGTCGATAACCAGCACTTCTCCCGGTTCAACCTCCCGGATGTACTCCGCCCCGATAATATCAAACGCGCAGGTTTCGCTGGCCAGGCAGTAGGAACCGTCGATACTTCCCAGGGCGAGGGGCCGGAAGCCGTTGGGATCCCGCACCCCGATAACCTGCTCGTCGGTCATCATCACCAGGCTGTAGGCACCCTCCACCTGCTCCAGCGCCTCCAGGATCTGGTCGATCTGGCGCTCTTTCCTGCTTTTCGAGATGAGATGAAGAATAAGCTCGGTATCGGAAGTGCTCTGGAACAGCACGCCCTCCTGGCGAAAACGGTCGCGAAGCTGCCGGGCGTTGGCCAGGTTGCCGTTGTGTCCCACGGCCAGGTTCCCCTTCCGGTAGTGAACCCGGAAAGGCTGGATATTGGCGGGATTCCGCGAGGCCCCGGTGGTGGAGTAACGATTGTGACCGATGGCGGAATTCCCCTTCAATTCCGATTTGAAAATCTCCTGGTCGTCGAACACCGACAGGACCAGTCCGAAATCGCGGTGCGCCGGCATGGTCCACCGTCCCTTCTCCGGATCATACCAGGAAGTTACGATGCCGGCCGACTCCTGTCCCCGGTGCTGGAGAGCGTGCAGCCCGTAGTAGGTCAGCAGGGCCGCATCGGGATGATCGCAGATGCCGAAAATGCCGCAGTAATCGCGAGGTTTGTCAGTCATGGGACAGGGTGAGGTTCCCGGTTGGTCAAAAGGTAAAATTACAAAAACTGGCCGCTAATTAGTAGCGGTAATAAAGGGTCTGGCAGCGGACTCAGCCCAAGGTAAAACGGGAAGGCTTTTGCATCCCCGCGACCCTCATACCAGGTGGGATTCCTCTTCGCTCTCCCTCTCCAGGCTCTCCACCGCCTTGTTGATATCCAGGAAAAACTGCTCGGGCCCCACCACGTCGTCAAGCCCCGATCGCCGGAAGATATCTCGTACGGGCCCTTTCACGCCGGTAAAAATCACGTCGATATCCCGCTCCCGGTAGTCGTCAATCACGTCCTTCAGGGCGTGGAGCGCACTTGCATCCACGTCGTTTATGCCTATGGCGTCGATAATCACCTGGTTCAGCTTTTTCCCGCTCTCTACTTCCAGCTCTTCCAGCTTCTCTTTCATGTAGGGTATGTTGGCAAAATAGAGGGAAGCGTCTATGCGAATAATAATAGTGTTGGTCTGGGTGAGCCCCTCCGGATACCTCTCCAGGTCACGGTAGGTGTCGGAGTCCGGCAGACGTCCAAGCATCACGATATTGGGGTAGGAGCTTCGGTAGATGACGATCACCAGGGAGATGAGCACGCCCACTCCGATGCCCTCCAGGATACCCAGCGCCAAGGTGGCCGCAAAGGTGATCATCATGAGCGCGAACTCCCGCTTCCGTACCTTCCAGAGGAAACGGGCTTCTCCCACTTCCACCAGGCTGGGAACGGCCGTTATAATGATGGCGGCCAGGGCAGAATAGGGCAGGTAGTAGATCAGCGGCGTCAGCAGCAGTACCGTAAGTCCCACCAGTGCGGCGCTGGTCAGCAGGGCAAGGCCGGTCCGGGCCCGGTTCTGATCGTTTACGGCGGTGCGGGAGAAGCTGCCGGCCACCGGGTAGGCGTGAAAGAAGGACCCCACCATGTTGGCCAGCCCGATGCTCAGCAGCTCCTGGTTGGAGTCCACCCTGTAGTCGCGGTGGCGCCGGACCATGGCTTTGGCCAGGGCGATGGACTGGGTAAACCCGAGAAAGGAGACCGCCAGGACCGTGGGCAGCACCTGCCACAGCGGGAGCTCACCCAGGGCGGGAAACGCGGGAGACGGATAGCCGCGCTGAACCGATCCGACGATATTCACCCCGTAGCCGTCAAGCTGAAACTGCCAGGTGACCAGGATGGCTCCTATGACGGCCAGAAGCTGGGCCGGCAGACGGGGGGCGCGCCACTTCAGCAGGAGAATGAACAGTATGCAGCCAACTCCCAGCAGCAGGGTGGGGAGATGCACCGCTCCCAGGCTTGATACGGCCTCCCGAAGCACTACGAAGGCGTATTTGCTGTTCGCCAGGTCCACGCCGAAAAGATTGCCAAGCTGGCTTATGCCGATCACGAATGCCGCAGCGGAGGTGAAGCCGCTGAGCACCGGCTTGGAGATGAAATTCATCAGGAAACCGAGCCGGGAGACGCCCATCAGGAACTGGGTGGCTCCCACCAGGAAACCGATGGCAAGTACCACCGCGATGTATTCCGCCCCGCCGCTCTCCGTGATACCGCCGGCCCCCGTCGCGATAAGAATGGAGATAATGGCTACCGGCCCCACCGCCAGCTGCCGGGAAGTGCCGAAGACCGCGTACACCGCCAGGGGGACGATGGAGGCGTACAGCCCGTAGACGGGGGGAAGTCCGGCCAGCATGGCATACGCCATGCTTTGCGGAATCAGCATGATACCGACTGTGAGCCCCGCGCGAAGGTCCTTCTTCAGATAGGAACTTCGGTACTCCCTCAGCCACTCCGTTATGGGAACGTAGCGGGAGAGCAGAGACTTTCGGTTGTTATCCATCTCTCTACCGTATAGTGTGCTCTCTCTTTACCTTCCGCCGGGGCGCACCCGGGTCATTTATGATAGCAATTTAAAAACACGCTCCATTCCCATACAGAAGAGGCCATTCCGACAGATGTCGGAATGGCCTCCGGTGAGCGGGAAACGGGAGTCGAACCCGCGACCCCAACCTTGGCAAGGTTGTGCTCTACCGCTGAGCTATTCCC
>CAZGSL010000068.1:0-1854 GCA_964528445.1 uncultured Balneolaceae bacterium
TAGCGCTCCAGTATGGTGCGGCGTGAGTACTCCGAGATGGTGATGATCCCCCGCACCCTCCGCAGCAGCGGGGGCAGAATCACCGATCGCCATGCCGTGTAGCGCCGGCTGAACCACTCCGGGTGAAGCTGGTCGGCCAGGTCGTGCAGCGTCAGCACCTGCCGGGAGCAGCCGGCCGGGCCGGTGTTGGTGGGCGACCAGAGCAGGTGTCCGCTCTCCAGCCTGGCCGGCATGACCACCTGCATCCAGAGCTGCCGAAGCGCGTCGGAGGAGAGCCGCCCGGGGGGATCAATCCACCGGAAATCCCGTCCCATGCGGCGAAACTCCCGCGTCACCTCCAGGGCGTAGCGCTGCACCCCCGTCACCGGCTGCCGTTTGAAATGTCCGTTTATGGCCAGCATCGACTCGTTTTTCTCATGGTTCATCCCCTCCGTCCCGACGGTCCCGACTACTGTCGGGAGGAAGAGTGACTCGCCGGCCGGGTCCCCCGGCGGAGGGATCCACGGGCTCCAGCCGGTACTTCCTGCCTTTCGGCCGCCAGGCCAGCAGCAGTCCCAGCGAGATGGTAAAGGGCAGCATCATCGAGGGGGTCGTCAGCCGGTGCTCGGTAAACGACGCGAAGGTGATGGCAAAGTAGGCGATCAGCAGGTAATCCCTCAGCAGGGGCGCCCTTTTCATGCGTAGAAGATACAAAAAGAGGGAGACCCAGAAAGCAAGGAACACCGCCAGTCCCACCACGCCCTGTTCGGCCAGGAGGTGCAGGTAGGAGTGGTGCGCGTGGCTGTCGGTGTGCTCCTTGGGACTCTGCGCGTTGTACTGCAGGTAGGGCAGTACCTGCTCGAACCTGTAGGGACGGTCGTCAAACGAGCCGACGCCCGTGCCCAGCACCGGCGAGTGCTGGAAGGCGTACCACGCCCGCGGCATGGTGTAGAAAACACGCAGCAGGACGTTGGCGCTCTTGGTATCGTCCTCCTCCTCATCCCCGACGTAGAGCACCTCCTCCTCGATGGGCATGCCGGCAAGTTCGTTGCCCTTGTAGAAGGGATAGCCGATCATCAGCACGCCCGCCGTGATCAGCACGGGGATCAGAAGCATGAGGAGCAGGGATTTGTAGTGGCCCTTGATCGCGAGGTACCAGGCCGGGATGCCGACGGCAAGTCCCAGGATGGAGCCCCGCGAGAAGGTGGCCACCAGCATCAGGAACACCAGCAGGAACCCGAAAAACTCCCGCTTTCCCCTGCGGTGGTAGAAGTAGGCGAACGACAGCGAGCCGAGGATGGCCATGAACCCGCCCATGGCGTTCTGCGCGTAGAAGAGTCCCCCGAACACCTCCAGGGCCAGGATGTAATCGGGATAGGCCCGAACCAGGTAGCGCAGGAAGAGCACGCCGTAGATGGCCAGGGCGAAGAGATAAAAGCGGCGGAAATACTTCTCCAGGTCGAACCGGAAGCGGAAGAGCGGCAGTACCAGCAGCGGGGCGTAGGATATGACGAAATTGCCATCCCTGCGGTAGAAGCCGAACTCCACCACCGAAAGGGGGTGGTAGAGCAGCACCCCCACCAGGAAGAGGAGCATGTAGCCCCAGAGCCAGGCTATGGGACGCTCCAGCTTGTCGCGGGTGGCGATAAAGAGGGCCAGCGGCACCAGCAGGGTGAGCAGGGGACTGAAGTAGACGAAGTTGGTGACCGTGCCCAGCAGCGCGAGAACGGCGACCCAGAAAAGGACTTTCTTCTCCACGCTCATGGCAGGCGCACCTCCTCACCGTCTTTGTCGCGTACCATCAGTTTGAGGATCATCGGGATGCGGTCCCACTGCAGGCGAAGCGCGCGGTTCACCATCGCCCCCGCCAGTCCC
>CAZGSL010000068.1:1954-4593 GCA_964528445.1 uncultured Balneolaceae bacterium
TCCACCTCCATCCGGGCCGGCGCCCCGTCGCCCAGGTAGCGGGTGATTCCCAGCCACCGGTTGTAGGTGCCCCCGCCGAGGGCCTGGAGCACGTCCGGGTGGTCGTGATAAACCAGCCGCGACCCGCAGATACCCGTGGTCCGGTCTCCCTCCATCCGGCGCACGAGGGCGTCCAGCGCCCCGGGTTCCGCGATGGTGTCGTTGTTCAACACCCAGAGGTAGTCGGCGCCCCGCTCCATGGCGTGGCGGATCCCCAGGTTGGTTCCCCCCGCGAATCCGCGGTTGCGTCCGCTCTCCAGCAGCGTGTGCCCGGGACAGCGGCGGCGCAGCTCCCGCAGGGAGTCGTTGGTCGAGCCGTTGTCCACGATCACGATATGCGCGTTCGGGTACTCCAGCCCCTCGAGGGAGGCGACGCACTCGACGGTATCCCTCCAGCCGTTCCAGTTCACCAGTATGACATGGACCTCGGGTCTCATGGCTCCCTCGTTACCATATGTTTGACGTCGATGTACAGCCGGAATATTTTCTTTCTCTCCGCCTCATGCAACACCCGTTTCCAGAGGAGCAGAAAGGTCACCGCCGCACCGGCCAGCGCGAAGACGATCAACAGAAGACGGGAGGAGAGCCAGAAATATCCCGCCGCCAGCACCGCTCCCCAGAGAAGCGAGGCGGCGATACGCCCGATCGGCCATTTCTCCCCCCGACTCCTGGCGGGACGGCCGGGAACGCCGGACGAGACCAGGCGGTGGTAGAAAAAGAGCAGCAGTCCGCCGTCCAGCGCCACCCTCAGCACCCAGGCCAGCGCCACCCCCTCGATGCCCCAGCGGTGGATGAACACCCAGATCATCCCCAGGTAGAGCGGCAGCTCCACCATATGCAGTTTGGCCGTGATGTCGGGCCGCCCCATCGCCTGAAGGGCCGTATAGGGGACCATGGCAACGGCGTTGGCCAGCACGCCTACCGCCAGGAGCTGCAACACACCCGCGCTGTTGGCGGCAAATTCATCACCCAGCCAGACGTAGAGCAGCGGCTCGGCGGCGATGATCAGCAGTACGGCGGCCGGCACCAGGGCCAGCAGCAGGTAGCGGATCGACTTCCGGTAGAGCGGGTCCAGCTCCCGCTCCTGCTCCTCCAGGGAGGCAACGCTGAAGGCGGGGAACATCACCCCCATGAAACTACCGGGGATGATCAGCAGGCGGGTCACCACGTCGTAGGGCGTCCCGTAGTAGGCCACCGCCTGCGCGGTGAGGATGGAGCCCACGATAAAGCGGTCCATGTAGACCATGATGGGGCTGACCAGGTTGCTGACGGTGATCCAGGCTCCGTAGCTAAAGAGATTCTTAATCCATTTAACCACGGGATATCGAGAGAGGTCGAGGGTGCCGGAGCGGTCTTCCGGACGGAAACAGTAGAAGGTGTAGACCAGGAAGGTGAGCGCCCGTCCGGCCAGCAGCACGGCCACCACGGGCTGGAGGCGGACGCTGAAGGGGAGCACCAGCAGGGGCGCCAGGTAGTTGAGAATGCCCGCGGGAATCTTGATGGCATTGACGAGGGCGAATTTCTGCTGCGCCTCCAGCGCCCCCCGCGCCCCCACCGAACCCAGCACCAGCGGGATGGAGGCGCTCAGGATGTAGAAGGCGTGTTCTGTTTCCGTGAGGAGATTTTCGGGGATGTTCAGCACGTCGTAGACCAGCCACGGGGTGATCCCCACCACCAGCAGGCAGCCGAGAAGGCCCACGCCGAAGAGCAGCAGGATGGAGGTCAGGATGAAGGGGCCGAGGCCCTGCTCCCCCTCCGCCTCCAGGTCGGCCACAAACTTGGTGGTCGCCCGGCCGAGCCCCATGTCGAAGAGCCCGAAATAGCCGATCACCAGCCAGATGAGCAGGAGCACCCCGTACCGGTCGGTCCCCAGGCCGTCCACCACGAAGGGAATCGCCGCCAGGGCAAACAGCAGCGGAACGGCTTGTCCCAGCAGGTTGTAGAGGGAATTTCTTGCCAGTAGCCCTTTTTTACTCAATGCGGATACGTGATTTGGAATCCATGTGACGTTCGGGGGAACCGTTTGCGCTCAGGCGGCGGTCCCGGCTGCCGTCGGGAGTCCCGGGGCATCCGGCGACGGCGCTAAAGCTTCGCGCGGATCTCCTCCCAGATCCGGCGGACCGAGACGTAGACGTAGGAGACCGCCATTCCCGCGGCCAGGAACACCAGCAGCGTCAGCACCCGGCGCGGCTTGCTGGACTCCACCGGCACGCTGGCCTCCTCGATCACCTTGAAGACGGGCGTCTGCTCCTGCAGTTTGCGGCGCGCCTCGGCCTGCTGCTGGGAGGCGGTGGTGTAGAGTTCGTACGCCAGATCGAATTCGGCCCGCAGCTTCTGCTCCTTCGCGCGGGCGGTCTGCGACTGCAGATTCAGGTTGTGGTCCTGGAAATTGGCCAGCGCCTGTTGCGTAGAGTCAAAACGCGCGCGGGCCTGCTCCACCTGCTCCGTCTGAAACTCCAGGTCGTTGCGGGCTTTCTGGGTGCGGTACTCCTTCAGGTAGTCGGTGAGCATGTCGATCGCGATGTCACACACCCGTGCGGAGGCCACCGCGTCCGGCATCTCGGCCGTGACCACCAGCACCCCCGTCTCCGTGTTGAGCG
>CAZGSL010000068.1:4693-6296 GCA_964528445.1 uncultured Balneolaceae bacterium
GGCCATGATCCGCTTGATCAGCTTCCCATGATCGCGCATGGCGCGGTAGAGATCCAGCAGGTTGACAGCGTCCTCCTCATCCTGTTCGTCCACCGGAACGAGCCGGTACTCGGGCCCTTTGACCGTCTCTCCCTCCTCCCCCTCCGGGCCGGGCGTGCTATGCTGGTTTTCGTCGCTCAGAATGCCGCATTTGGGTTGCAGTTACCTGGTGTCCTGCCGCAGCTTATCCCGCGGCAGCCAAAATGATAAGGATAATTAGGGTGTTTTCGAACGCAAAATTCCCCCAATCCCAAATTTTGAGTGTCAAGGTAAGAAAGTTGGAGAGCGATTACTAGAGCGGGACAGAAACGTGGACCCTACAGGATCATCCCCGCCCCGACGGTCTCGTTGGTGAATTCGTCGATCAGGATCAGGCTTCCGGTGGAGCGGTTCCGCTTGTAGGAGTCGTAGAAGAGGGGCTTGGTGGTCCGGATGCGGATGCGCCCGATGTCGTTCAGCCCGATCTCCTTGTCCCCCTCCACCCGGTGCAGGGTGTTGATGTTCACCTTGTATTTCACCTCCTTGATCATGCAGCGGACCTCCCGGGTGGTATGGCGGAGGGCGTACTTGCCGTCGGGCTGCAGCGGCTTCTTGTTGAGCCAGCAGATCATCAAATCGATATCCTGTCCCACGGTGGGCTGGTTGTCGGGCTTGACGATCATGTCGCCCCGGCTCACGTCAATATCGTTCTCCAGCGTCATGGAAATGCTCATCGGCTGAAACACCTCCTCTTCCTCCTGCTCGAAGGTCTCCACCGCCCGGATGCTGGAGCTGAACCCGGAGGGCAGCGCCATCACCTCGTCCCCCGGCTTGAAGACGCCCCCGGCCACCCTGCCAGCGTAGCCGCGGTAGTCGGGGTAGTCGGTGGACTGCGGGCGGATCACCCACTGCACGGGGAACCGGCAGTCCACGTGGTTGTAGTCGCTGCCCGCCTGCACGTTCTCCAGGGTGTAGAGCAGCGTGGAGCCGTTGTACCAGGGCGTGTTGTCGGACTTCTCCACCACGTTGTCGCCGTAGAGCGCGCTGATGGGGATGTAGTGGATGTCGGGCACGTCCAGCTTCGAGGCGAAGGTCTGAAACTCCTCCCGGATCTCCTCGAACACCTTCCGGCTGTAGCCCACCAGGTCCATCTTGTTCACGCAGAGCACGATGTGCTTGATCTGCAGCAGGGAGGCGATGAAGGAGTGGCGGCAGGTCTGCTCGACCACCCCGTTGCGGGCGTCCACCAGGATCACCGCCAGGTTCGCCGTGGAGGCGCCGGTCACCATGTTGCGGGTGTACTGCACGTGTCCCGGGGTGTCGGCGATGATAAACTTGCGGCGGGGTGTGGAGAAGTAGCGGTAGGCCACGTCGATGGTGATCCCCTGCTCGCGCTCGGCCGACAGCCCGTCGGTAAGCAGCGCCAGGTTGGTGTATTCGTCCCCTTTGCGGCGGGAGGACTCCTCGATCGCCTCCATCTGGTCGTCGAAAATCGACTTGGAGTCGTAGAGCAGTCGCCCGATGAGCGTGCTCTTGCCGTCGTCCACGCTGCCGGCGGTGGTGAACCGCAGCAGGTCCATATCCA
>CAZGSL010000069.1:0-5949 GCA_964528445.1 uncultured Balneolaceae bacterium
GAGATGGCCCGGGAAGAGGGCTGGGAGATCATCGGCGTGCTGAACAACGACATGATCGGCAACATCCGCGGCATCGACGGGGTGGTCGACAACCGCACCTTCCGGATCTTCTCCGAGCCCTACTCTTCGCAGGCTTCCGAGCGCGAGCTGCAGCTTAACCGGTTCTACGGGGGAGAGAACGACGGCATCTCCCGCCAGCTCGCCCGCTACATCTACGAGACCACCCGCCTCTACATGCCGGACATGAATCCCCTGATGATCTACCGGCTGGACCGGTTTGGCCGCGGGGGACACCATCGGCCGTTCAACGATGCCGGGTTCGCCGGGGTGCGCATCATGGAGGCGCACGAAAACTACAACTGGCAGCACCAGGACGTCCGTACGGAGGATGGGATCGACTACGGCGATACCATCGACAAGGTTAATTTCGAGTACGCCCGCGATATGACCGCCGTCAACGCCGTGGCGATGGCCAACCTGGCCTGGGCACCGCCCCAGCCGCAGGATGTGGAGATCGACGGGGCGGTCCAGCCCTCCACCACGCTGAGCTGGGAAAAGCCGGACAGCGACCTGATCGAGGGCTACAAGATCTACTGGCGGCGTACCACCTCGCCGACCTGGGACAACGCTACGTACGTGGGCGACGTGAGCGAGCACACCCTTGAGAACATCGTCATCGACAACTGGCTCTTCGGCGTGGCCGCCGTCGGGGAGGACGGGCACGAGAGCGTGGTGGCCTTTCCCGGAAACTAGGAAGGTTTCCCGGGTACAAATCTGGAGGGGTCCAGCCCGTAGAGCCCTTCCAGGTGGCGGTAGAGTTCCGGGTAGGCGCCCCGCAGCCCGTGGGGATTCTCCATGAAGGTTTCGGTGACCACCGCGAAGCATTCGGCCGGGTTGGTCGCCCCGTAGGTGTCCAGCACGTCCCGGGTGCCCCGCCGTGATTTTCTGATCAGCCCCCGGTAGGCGTCGGCCAGCGCGCGCGTCCACTCGTCGTCCGTCTCGGCCTCTCCCTCAAAGGTTATGCCGGCGGAGAGCCCGTAGCGGAAGTCGAGCTGGTGGGCGAACTCGTGGTAGACCAGGTTTCTTCCCGTGAAGGAGCGGGCGAGATCCTCTTCGATGTCGTTCCAGGAGAGGACGATGTTGCCGGGATTCCAGGACTCTCCCGAACGGCCCTCCCATCCCTCGGTGACGATCCCGCCCGCGTCCTCGTAGTGGACGGGCGCCACGTACTCGTCGGGATAGACCAGGATCGACTTCAGGGAGGGGTAGTAGTCGGAGGACTCCTCCAGGATCAACATGCAGGCGTAGGCGGCGATAATGATTCGCCGCTCCTCCGTCATATCGAGTCCCCCGCACCCCTCGTAGATTTTTTCGTCCAGGAAAACCTGCATCCGGCGGTGCAGCTTCTCCCTCATCTCATTCGGAAGGTGGCGGTAGAAGGCCGCTCTCCTCCGGAGGATCTCCCCCCAGGCGCGGGGGACGGTCCGGCGTCGGACCCACATGCGGCGCAGGAAACGGAACATAAATGGTCGGTTTGTGGAATCCAGGCTGGCTCCGGTCCCGGCCGTCGGTTACGGAACCCGACGGAGGTCGGGAGGGATCAGCGTCCCCCGCCGTTCTCCTCCTCCACGACTTCGGGGCGCTTGATCCAGGGGAGGCCCTCGCTGATCCAGTCGGGCGCCGGTTCGCCTTTCAGGTAGTGCTCGTGCCACTCAAAGGCGCGGGTGGCGTAGTCGATCTGGTTCTCCTCACGTGCCAGCCCGTGGTTTTCGCCCTCGTAGACCAGCATCACGTAGGTTTTCTGCATGCGGCGCAGGGTGTTGTAGAGTTCCACGCCCTGGTTGAAGTCCACCGCCCCGTCTTCGGTCCCGAACTCCACGAGCAGGGGTGTATCCAGGTTTTCGGCCTGGAAGATGGGCGAGTTCTCGATGTACTTGTCCCAGTCCATCCACCAGGGATCGGGGAAGCGGCCCTGGCTCACCTCGAAGATCTGGGCGTCGGGCGTGCCCGAATTCCAGTAGATGGAGTTGTACATGCTCACCATGTTGGTGAGTGGCGCCCCGGCCACGGCCGAGTTAAACAGGTCGGTCTGGGTGACGATGAAGCTGGTCTGGTAGGCGCCCCAGGAGTGGCCCGTCAGGCCGATCTGATCCTCGTTGATCATGCCGGTTTCGATCACGTTCTCCACGGCGGGCACCACGCTCTCCACGGCAGAGACGCCCGGATCGCGCAGCTCGTAGTTGATGTCCGGCTCGAAGACGAAGTAGCCTTCGGAGCTGTAGCGGCGTGTGTTGTAGGCGCTGCTGCGCGAGGGGATGCTGTAGCTGTGCATGTTCTGGGAACGCCGCTCGTAGATGTAGGTGATCATCGGGTACTGCTCTCCCGGCTGGTAGTCGGCGGGATAGAGCAGGCGTCCCTGCAGCGTGTCGCCCCGCGCGTTCACGAAGGTGATCAGCTCGTCGTCCGCCCAGTGGTAGTTCTCCTGGAACGGGTTGGTGTTGGTGAGGGGGGTGGCCTCCCCGAAATCGCCGCCGGTGGCAAAGAAGTCCGGCGAATCGTCGGCCGCCTCTTTCATGTAGACGAAGCGGTCGGCGTCCTCGGCCCGGTCCAGGCGGCTGATCTGCATCGGCTCGTAGATAAGACGCTCGACGTCGCCGCCGTCCAGGCGCGCGTACCCGTGGTTCTTGGTAAAGCGCCCGTAGATGGAGAAGTAGATCGTCTCGTCGTCCGTCAGGTAGTCGTCCTCGTAGTCCAGGCGCTCCTGCCGGTACTCGATCCGGCTGGCCGAACCGTCGGTGAGCCGCTCGGCGTCCTCTCCGTCGGGGGAGATGCGCCAGACGTCGTATTCGTCGTAGAGCAGCAGCCACTCGTCGTCTTCGGCCCACTGCCCGCTGCCGAAGGGAGGGAGCTGCTCGGCCCCGTAGACGGCGCGGTAGTTTTCAAAGCGGGCGTCGAGTCCCCCGGTAATGTTCGCGGTTTCACCGGATTCCAGATCGTAGGTGTGCCATTCGTTGTCGCGGAACCAGTAGAGATAGTTGCCGCCGGGACTGGACTGCACGGACTCCCGCTGTTCGAAGAGCAGCTCGCGCTCGCCGGTGGAGATGTCGATCAGGTAGATGTCGTTCCAGGTCTCCTCGAAATGAGGCTCGTAGGGCGTAGGGTCCGTTCCCACCGCGTGGCGGTCGTCGCCGGTCAGGCTGACATCCTCCACGGTGCTGTCGGCCAGCTGCACGAACTGCTCCTCCTCCAGGTGCCAGGCCGAAAGGAAATTGGAGCGGAGCTCGGAGTTGGCCATCAGCTCCTGCCGCGGCATGATGGGCTGGTCCTGCCAGTGCCACACCTGCACGTTGGAGGGGTCCAGGTCCTCGTCAAGGTCTTCCGTCCCGGCGGTGTCGGCCGCCGCGGTGTCTTTCTCGGCGGGCTCCCACGGCTTGATGCCGAAGAATACCGTTTCGTTGTGTTCCGCCCAGTCGAGCGAACGATAGTCCACAATCCGGAAATCGCCGGGGAAATCCCCGTCCTCCCGGTGGTCGTATACCCGTCGTTCGGGGGAGCCGGAGGTTACCTCGCGGTAGGTGTAGATCAGGTGGGTGGGATCTTTGTAGCCGGGATCGCTCATCTCCTTCAGGAAGGCCAGGTGGTCGGCCTCCTCGCCCCAGGTGAGGTGCTTGAAGGCGGTGGTATCGCTCTCCAGCACCCGGGTGCTGTTGTTTTCAAGATTCACCAGGTGCACCCCGTTGCCCAGGTCGTCCGAGGCGGAGATGGTCATGGCCAGGTGCGTGCCCTCCTCGTTAAAGGCGTAGTCGGAGACGTTGCCGAAAAGCATATTGGTGCCGGCGTCCAGCTCTCGGACCACGATGTCGGTCCCCTCGCTGGAGCCCTCGGGCGGGTATTTCTGCATGACCAGGTGGGAGCCGGAATCGTTGAAGGTGTAGGAGGAGATGGACGGGAAGGTGTCGACCTCCGCGGTTTCCAGGTTCATCAGACCCAGTTTGAGGCGCACCTGTTCGTCCTGTTCCTCCATGCGCTCCTCCTGCTCCTCGGAAACGCCGATGCGGAAGGCAAACCAGCGGCTGTCGTCCGAAAAGGAGGCGTCGGTCCCGTGCATGAAGGTATGCTCGCCCGTGCTGTCGGAGCCCACCTCCTTGAGCGTCAGCCAGCCGTCCTCGTCCACCGGTTCGATGGTGTAGGAGAACCAGGCGCCGTCAGGCGAGATGCTGCTGGCGAAGATCTGCTGCCACTGGGCGTAGTCCTCGGGCTGGAGTTTCTGTTTCTGATCCTGGGCCGTAAGCGTTCCGGCCGTGAGAATGAGTGCCAGGCAGAGCAGCCCGGCGCGTTTTATCGATCCCATATTCCTTTGATTTTGTTGGTGTTGCTTCCGGTTAGCCATACAGTACCAAATTTCGGGGAGTTATTAAAATGCAAAAAAGGGCGGTGGGCACATAAAAAAAGGAGCCCCGGTCAAAGAGCTCCTTTTCGATCTAGCAATCAAATCCGTCCCGTCCCAACTGCTGTCGGGACGGGAACGGCAAACAGCAATCCAAAAAATGCGGCGGCGGGTCCGGCCGCGAAGGGCCGCTCGGGCCCTGGCGTCCGTTCACCGCGTGCGCAAGCCGCCTCAGTCCATGATCTTCCGCAGGAAGGCAGGCTGGTCGGAATCGCTCTTGTCAATCCGCTCGCGGCGGTTGTTGAGCAATTCTCCGCCCTTTTTCTGCTCTTGTTCCTCCCCGCCCGACTCCTCTTCGTCCTTGTTCATCGACCGGATGTTCTTGAGTCCCCTGCGGTGTATGGCGGGAGAATCGAGGTTCTTCAGGTTTTTCTCGCCCTTGTAAAAGGGCTCGCCGGTGCTTGAGTAGCGGGTCTGCCCGGTCACCTCGCTGGCCTTGGGCATGTCCAGTTTGGAGGAGTCGCTCTTTTTGGAGGAGGATCCGGAGGCGGAGTTGGGGGCCACGCGCGCCTCCTTGCGGTCGTCCGCCAGGTCGAAGCCGGTGGCGATCACCGTGACGCGCAGCTCCTCCTGGAAGCTTTCGTCGAGCACGGTACCCAGGATGATCTCGGCGTCCTCGCCGGCCTCCTGCTGGATGATGCTGGTGGCCGTGGTGGTTTCCCGCATCCCCAGGTCCTCGCCCGAGCTGATGTTTACCAGCACGTTGCGGGCGCCGCGGATGCTGACGCCGTCGAGCAGCGGGGAGTTGATCGCCTCGCGGGCCGCGATTTCGGCGCGGTCCTCCCCGGTGGCGGTGGCGGAGCCCATGATGGCCGCGCCCCCGTCGAGCATGGTGGTGCGCACGTCGGCGAAGTCCAGGTTGATGAGCCCCGGCATCAGGATGAGGTCGGAGATGCCCCGGGTGGCGTTGTAGAGCACCTGGTTGGCCTTGTCGAACGCCTCCATCAGCGTGGTGCCCTCCTCGGCGATGTCGAGCAGCCGTTCGTTGGGGATCACGATGACAGTGTCGGAGTTCTTCTTGAGCTCCGTGATGCCGTCGAGGGCGTACTTCATGCGTTTGGGTCCCTCGCAGCTGAAGGGGGTGGTCACGATGCCCACCGTGAGGATGCCCTTCCGCTTGGCGATGCCGGCCACCACGGGCGCGCCCCCGGTGCCGGTGCCGCCTCCCATGCCGGCGGTCACGAAAACCATGTCGGCGCCCTCGATCGATTCCTCGATCTCATGGCGGTTCTCCTCCACCGCCTCGCGGCCGATTTCGGGCCGCGCGCCGGCGCCGAGACCGTTGGTGAGGTTGGCGCCCACCTGGATGGTGAGGTCCGCATTGGAATTCTTGAGGGCCTGCGCGTCGGTGTTGAGCGCGATGTACTCCACGCTGGTAAGCCCCTTGTTGATCATGTTGTTTACAGCGTTGCCACCGCCGCCACCGACACCCACGACTTTAATCTGCGCGGTGTCCTGACCTTCGATGTCAAAACTGAAACGAGAGTTGAGGTTAGACATAA
>CAZGSL010000070.1:0-5284 GCA_964528445.1 uncultured Balneolaceae bacterium
TCGCTGGTCTTGGAGGCGACCTCCTTGACCATCTGCGCGCCCATGTTCTCCCGCTTGTTGGAGAGCTCGATCTCCTTGGCCACCGTCACGCCGTCCTTGGTGACCGTCGGGGAGCCGAAGGACTTCTCAATTACTACGTTGCGTCCGCGAGGACCGAGGGTGACCTTGACAGCGTTCGCAAGCTTGTCAACGCCACGCTTCAGCGCATCGCGCGCTTCCATATCATAGTGAACTAGTTTAGCAGACATAGTGCTCCTTAATTTTATTGATTATTGAATAATTAGAGATGTTCGCAGTGAACTGGACATGACTCAGGAGACGATACCCAGGATGTCGGATTCACGCATGATCAGGTACTCTTCGCCGTTCAGCGTGATCTCCGTCCCGGAATACTTCCCGTAGAGAACCTTGTCTCCTTCCTGGACCGACATTTCAACTTTGGTCCCGTTCTCTACCTTGCCCGGT
This sequence comes from uncultured Balneolaceae bacterium, assembly GCA_964528445.1. GTDB lineage: Bacteria > Bacteroidota > Rhodothermia > Balneolales > Balneolaceae > JAXHMM01. The sequence continues at coordinate 466 of CAZGSL010000070.1, forward strand.
CCGGCCGCTACGACCTTTCCTTCCTGAGGTTTCTCCTTCGCCGTGTCCGGGATGATAATTCCCGACTTGGTCTTCTCCTCGGCAGGTTCAGGCTGAACCAGCACACGATCGCTTAGCGGTTTGATTTTCGTTTTAGCCATATGTATGACTCCTAATTTAGGTTAAATGTTAGATTGCAGGTTTCTCCATTCGCCATTCCCGCCGGGCGGCCGCGCGTCGTTGGAGCGCGTGCCCGGCAAGCGGCTGGAATTTCAAAAATCCGTTACGGTCCTTTCTTGCAGCACCAACTGCAACAGGGTGATATGTGAGCAAGTTCCATACCAAAAACTTCAAAACTTCGATATTGCCATGAAATAAGGGGAATCGCCGGCCATTCGGGGAGGATCGGTACCGGACGGGAGGGGCGAAGGGCGGGGAGGGCCGAAATTTCAGGTCAAAATGCCATCCTCCACCAGGCGTGCTGTCAACTTTTCATACCGTTCGGGCGGCCACGCCTCGGCCCGCTTGTCGTAGTCGAATCCCTCCGGCAGGTCCGCCTTGTCCACCAGCGGCTTGAGGGCGTTGCTCAGTTTCTTCCTGCGCTGGTTGAACGCGGTCCGGACCACGCGCTTGAGGTGGGCGTCGCTGCAGGCCATCTCCCCCTTGTCCAACACCAGCCGCACCACGGCGCTCTCCACGTTCGGGGGCGGCTTGAAGCAGTTGCGGGAGACCGGGAACAGAATCTCGGGCGTGCTCATCAGTCGTGTCTGAACGGTAAGGATGCCGTAGTCCTTGGTCCGGATCTCCGCCGTCAGCCGTTCGGCCACCTCCTTCTGCATCATCACGGTGGCCTCCCTGATCAGGTCGCGGGACGCCAGCAGGGCAAACAAAATCTGGCTGGTGATATAATATGGCAGGTTGCCCACCACATACGTTCGCTCCTTGCCGGCCGAGAGCGCTTCCCAGTCCGCTTCCAGCACGTCCTGGCGGCGGACGCTGAGGGCGGGGAATTTCTCCTGGAGCAGCTCCACCGCCCGCTGGTCCAGCTCCACCGCCACCAGGTCGTCAAAACGTTCCAGCAGCGCGCCGGTCAGGGCCCCCGCGCCGGGACCGATCTCGATGACGCGGTCGCCCGCCCCCGCCCGTATCGAGCCGGCGATTTTTTCGACGATGTTGGGATCGGAAAGAAAATGCTGTCCCAGGCTTTTCTTGGGTCTGAACAAGGGGGGCGGGGTGCTTTTTATTTGGTCTATTTATTTAATTTATCTTATTTAAAATATCCACTTAAGGCGGGGCAATCAATAATATTATATGGACATCAATCCCCTGGAAACCGAACAGATCGGTATACAGACCCTCGAGAAACAGCTCATGAAATCCAAATCGAGGGTCTCCCTGAAGATCGGCCTTCCCAAAGAGATCTCGAACGACGAGCGGCGCATTTCCCTCACCCCGGGGGGCGTCTCCGTGCTGAAATCCAACGGGCACGAGATCTTTATGGAACAGGACGCGGGGGCGGAAGCCAATTTCGACGACAACGAGTACGCCGACGCCGGGGCGGAGATCGCCTACTCCCCGGATGAACTCTACAAGAAAAGCGAGCTGATCTTGAAGGTGGCCCCGCCCTGCCAGGAAGAGTTCGAGCTGCTGCAGCCCAACCAGATTCTCCTCTCCGCCCTCCACCTGGGGGGCGCCACCGAGGAGTTCCTGCGGCTCCTCATCAGCAAGTCCATTACCGCGATCGGGTACGAGTTTATCAAGAGCGAGGACAAAGAGTTCCCGATCGTGCGGATGATGCATGAGATCACCGGCTCTATGTCGGTCCAGATCGCCGCCCACTACCTGGAGAAGAGCGACGGGGGACCCGGGATCATGCTGGGGGGCATCTCCGGCATCCCGCCCGCCACGGTGGTCATTCTCGGGGCCGGGATCACCGCCGAGTACGCCGCGCGGACCGCCCTCGGGTACGGGGCGCAGGTGTTCGTCATGGACAACGACCTGGCGCGGCTGCGTCACCTGGAAAACGCCCTGGACCGGCGCATCATCACCGCCACCGCCACCTACCAATACCTCAGCTCGGCCCTGCAGTACGCCGACGTGGTGATCGGGGCGGCCATGTTCGAGGGGGAGCGGGCGCCGGTTTGGGTGACCGAGTCGATGGTCGCCAACATGAAACCGGGAAGCGTGATTGTGGACACCGTGATCGACCAGGGAGGCTGTATCGCCACCAGCCGGGCCACCTCCCACTCCGAGCCGGTGTTCATGGAGCACGAGGTCATTCACTACTGCGTCCCCAACATCCCCTCCAACGTGGCCCGCACGGCCACCTACGCCCTCAACAACGTGCTGGTCTCCTACCTGCTGGCGATAGGCGACGCGGGCGGGATCCGGCAGTGTCTCTGGTCGAACACCGCCCTCCGGAACGGGACCTACATCTACAAGAAACACCTCACCAAAAAGTCGCTCTCCAACCAGTTCGACATGCCCTACCGCGACATTGAAATGCTCATTGCCAGCCAGCTCTGACCTGCCCCATCGTGATGGCCGACAGCGAATTCAGCCCGAAAAACTTCCGACGCATCTCCTACATAAACTGGATCATCACGGTTCCCCTGGCCATCCTTTTCGCCTGGCCCTACCTCTACCTGGGCAAACACCTGCAGATCGCCGACTGGGTGCTTTATCCCGGAGCGATCCTGTTCGCGACCCCGTTTGTGCTGACGATCATGCACGGGCACGCCACCCTGGCACTAGGATCCCTGCACAGGGGACGCTACTACCGGTGGCTCGAGGAGAAACCGCTGACCTTCGGACTGCTGTTTCATCCCATCCTGACCAGCACGCGCCTGCGGCTCGTCATCCTGGTGATAAGCCTGATCCTCTTCCTCACGGGCTGGGCGATATAGATCGTTTAAACCGCGGTGCCGGCCGCCACATCCTCGACCACCGAGGGATCCAGCAGCGTGGAGGTATCCCCCAGGTCGTCCGACTCGCCCGCGGCGATCTTGCGGAGAATGCGCCGCATGATCTTCCCGGAGCGGGTTTTCGGCAGTCCGGAGACCACCTGGATCTTGTCCGTCTTGGCGATGGGACTGATAATGTTTGAGATCAGCTCATTGACCTCCTCCTTGAACGCGGCGGGATCGGAGATCTCCTCCTCGCAGATCGCGAAGGCGAAGACGCCCTCTCCCTTCACATCGTGGGGGTATCCGACCACGGCCGACTCCACCACCTTGGGATGCTCGTCGATGGCGTTCTCGATCTCGGCGGTGCCCAGGCGATGTCCGGAGACGTTCAGGACGTCGTCCACCCGGCCCGTGATCCGGTAGTAGCCGTCCTCATCCCTCTTGCAGCCGTCGCCGGTGAAATAGTACCCGGGATACTTGGAGAAGTAGGTCTCCATATAGCGCTCCTCGTCGCCCCAGATCCCGCGGGTCATGCCCGGCCAGGACTGCTTGATGACGAGGTCGCCCTGGACGTCGTTCTCCTCGATCTCGTTGCCGTCCTCGTCCATGAGCGCCGGCTCGACGCCCGGCAGGGGAAGCGTGGCGTAGCCGGGCTTGGTGGGGGTGACGCCGGCCAGCGGGGAGATCATGATCCCGCCTGTCTCGGTCTGCCACCAGGTATCCACGATGGGACACTCACCGTTGCCGATATGCTCGTCGTACCAGTGCCAGGCCTCCTCGTTGATCGGCTCGCCCACCGTCCCCAGCACCTTGAGGGAGCTCAGGTCGTATCTCTTTACGTAGGAGAGGTCCTCCTTCATCAGCGCCCGAATGGCAGTCGGCGCGGTGTAGAAGTGAGTGACGTTGTACTTCTCGCAGACCTCCCACAGGCGTCCCGCGTCGGGGTAGGTGGGCGTGCCCTCGAAAATGATGCCGGTGGTCCCGTTCAGCAGGGGACCGTAAATAATGTAGGAGTGGCCCGTAATCCAGCCGGCGTCGGCCGTACACCAGTAGACGTCCTCCTCTCCCGCCTGGAACACGTTGCGGAAGGTATAGCTGGTGAAGACCATGTATCCCCCGCAGGTGTGAAGCTGTCCCTTGGGCTTGCCGGTCGATCCCGAGGTATAGAGAATGAAAAGCGGGTCTTCGGCGTCCATCTCCACGGCCTCGTGCTCCTTCGAGGCATTGCGGATCAGCAGGTGCCACCACTCGTCACGCCCCTCCTTCCAGTCGATGTCGCGGTTGGTCCGCTGGCAGACGATGCAGGTCTCCACGGAGGGGCACTCCGCCAGCGCCTCGTCGGAAATATCTTTCAGGGGGACGTGCTTCTCCCCGCGGCGCAGCCCGTCGTTGGTGATCAGCATCTTCGCGTCGCAGTCCTGCATGCGCTCGGCCAGCGACTGCGCCGAAAATCCGGCGAACACGATGGAGTGCACCGCGCCGATTCGCGCGCACGCCAGCGCCGCGATCACCAGCTCCGGCGTCATGGCCATGTAGATCGCCACGCGGTCGCCCTTCTCGATTCCCTTCGACTCCAGCACGTTGGCGAACCGGCAGACGTCCTCGTGGAGCTGCCGGAAGGTGATGCTCCTGCGAAACGAGTCGGGATGGTTCGGCTCGAAGATAAAGGCGGTCTTGTTACCTATCGTGTTGAGGTGGCGGTCCAGGCAGTTTTCGGTAATGTTCATCTTGCCCCCCTCGAACCACTTCACGTTCCCCTCGCCGAGCGAACCCGATCGGGTTTTGTCCCAGCGCCTGCGCCAGTAGAACGTGCCGGCCTCATGCTCCCAGAACTCCTCCGGATTTTGAATGCTCTCCTCGTATACGTTTTGGTACTCGTCGAAAGAGTCGATGTTCAGCCACATAAGCGCAATCTTTTGGGTCCGCCGGGAAAC
>CAZGSL010000071.1:0-5133 GCA_964528445.1 uncultured Balneolaceae bacterium
CCGCCTCCAGTTTTTCCAGCGCACGCCTCACCTCCTCCAGGGTGCCCATGCCGGTGGAGAGGAGGACCGGCAGTCCCAGTCCCCCGACGATTTCCAGGTAGGGTCCGTTGGTCAGATCACTGGACGATATTTTCAGGTAGTCGAGGTCCAGCTCCGCCAGGAACTTCGCGCTCTCCCGGTCGAAGGGTGTGGAGAGAAAACCAATGCCGGCCTCCTCGCAGCAGGCGATCAGCTCCCGGTGCTGGTCGGGCGAAAGTTCCAGCTCCCTGAGAATCTCCCGCTGCGTACGGGTGCCTTCCGCGTTCTTCGGCTGGTAGCGGGCCAGCTTCGCCCCGGGGGAGGCCAGCCGGTCGGCGCGGAAGGTCTGGAACTTGACGTAGTCGGCTCCCGCCTCCGCGGCTGCGAGCACCATCTCCCGGGCCTGTTCCGTGCTGCCGTTATGATTGACGCCGGCCTCCGCTATAATTGTAACGTTGCTCATCTGTATATAGGCTCCGTATGCCTGGTTTGATCGGTCATTCAAATTTCGAGTTTGTCTCCCATGGGCGTCTTCCTCACCCGGTGTAGCTGCTGGGGATATTCACGAGGCGTTCTGATACCGCTTCGGCGGTATCGATCGGCCCGCAACGCTCCTTGCGGTAGGGCGCCTGGCGGGGGATCAGCCCCCACAGCGGCCTGCTTTGGATGCCCCGGTCGTTGGCATAGCTCAGAAAGGCGTCCCGCTCGCTGCGGTTCTCAAGATAGATGGCATTCAGCCAGAAATTGGAGGTGGCCCCCGCCGGCTCGTCATGGAAGGGAACGTCCATGTCGGCCAGGGCTTCCCGGTAGTGGGCCGCCGTCTCCCGTTTGTTCTCCAAAAACGTATCCAGCTGTTCAAGCTGCGCGCAGGCCAGGGCGGCGTTCAGGTTGGGCATGCGGTAATTGTAGCCCACCTCGTCATGGCGGAATTCCCACGGGTGGTCGATCTTGGCCTGGGTGGTCAGGTGCCTGGCACGTTCCGCCCGGTCGGGATCATCGGTTACGATGGCGCCGCCCCCTCCGCAGGTGACAATCTTGTTGCCGTTGAAACTGAAAATACCCATGATCCCGAAGGTGCCGCACGCCTGTCCCCGGTAGCTGCTCCCCAGCGCCTCGGCGGCGTCCTCCACCACCTCGATGTTCCGCTCCTCGCAGAGGGAGACGATGCGACGGATCTCGCAGGGATGCCCGAAGGTGTGCATGGGCACGCAGGCGGAGATCCGCCGTCCGCTCTCCAGGTTCCGGCACTGCCCGTCGCGCATTTCGGTGTGTTCCTCCAGGAAGCGGGAGAGCGCGCCGGCCGACAGTCCCAGGGTATCCGGATCGATGTCCAGGAAGACGGGACGGGCGCCGCGGTGGCGAATGGCGTTGGCGGTCGCCGCGAAGGTCGCCGCCTGCGTCAGCACCTCGTCCCCCGCCTCAACCCCACTCACCAGCAGCGCCATCTCCAGCGCGCAGGTCCCGTTCACCGCCGCCACGCAGTGGCCGGCGCCGGTGATTTCGGCCACCATCTCCTCGAACTTTTCCACGTATCGCCCGATGGAGGAGACGATGGTCGAATCCACGGTCTCCATCAGGTACTTCTGCTCGTTTCCTTCGAAGACGGGCGCGTGCAGGGGAAGGGTACCGTCGCCGGGATAGCGCCCGCGGATGATCTCGAGAATACGCTCGAATTTGTCACGATTCATCGCGCCGGTGCCTTACAGGTTGTAGATGCCGGGTTTGTATCGCTCCCGGTTCTCTTGCTGCTCAAACCAGCTGATGGTCTCCCGCAACCCCTCCCGGAGGGTGTACGAGGGCTTCCAGGAGGTTCGGTCCGTGATCTTTTCGGCGGACCCGTAGAGACGGTATACCTCGCTTCTCTCCGGCCTCTTGCGTTTCTCCTCGGTTATGATTTCCGCCTCCGGGTTGACCTGCCCGATCAGTTCCTCGGCCAGGTCTCCTATCGAAATTTCGTTTTCGGTGGCGATGTTGCAGCACTCGCCTCCCAGCTCGTCCGATTCGGCGATGGCCGTAAATCCCCGGGCCGTATCCTTTACATAGACAAAATCGCGGGTGGGACGCAAATCTCCCAGCCTGATTTCGTCGCGGCCGCTCAGAAGCTGGGTGACGATGGTGGGGATGACCGCACGCGCGGACTGCCGGGGGCCGTAGGTATTGAAAGGACGTACAACGGTCACCGGCAGGTCGAAGCTCCGGTGGAACGATTCGGTGAGGCTGTCCGCCCCGATTTTGGAGGCCGCGTAGGGGGACTGGGCCTGCAGCGGATGCTCCTCGTCGATGGGCACATAACGGGCCGTGCCGTACACCTCCGAGGTGGAGGTGACCAGCACCCGCTCCAGCTCCATATCCCGGGCCGCCTGCAGGATATTGAGGGTCCCCTTCACGTTGGTGTCCACGTAGGAGTCGGGGGAGTGGTAGCTGAAGGGGATGCCGATGAGGGCGGCCAGGTGGAACACCACCTCGATTCCCTCCATGGCGGTGCGGACGCCGTTCGGATCCCGCACATCCCCGCAGAATATATCGATGCGATCCAGTTTCTCCGCGGGAAAGGTATCCAGCCATCCCCACGAGTTGAAGGAGTTGTAGTAGCAGAAGGCCCTCACCTCGCATCCCTCCTCCAGCAGCTGCTCGACCAGGTGACTTCCAATAAAGCCGTCGGCCCCGGTGACCAGCACCGTCTTGTCCTTCAGTTTCATTAACGACCGTATTCTTCTTTCTAAAGTCGAGGCAATATAATTAATATATTCCTCACAATTAATACATTCTTTCTTCCCAGGCGGGCAAGGAGAGCCGGAAAAAGCGGCGGCCGGGGAGGCGAAAAACGATAGGACCGAATGAAACGATCGAGCATACTTGAGGTGATCAAATCCATAACGCCCACCCCGCTCTACGAGGGGATCCGGAGGCTGCTGACGTCGCCTAATGCCTCCCTGCGGCGCAGGGAGGAGCTCAAGCATTACCGAAGGCTGCTGGAGCGCGCGGCCAGGGCAGACGCCGGGACGGAAAGGGAGGAGGTGATGCGGAAACTGACGGAAGAGGCCGGCCTGGAGGCGCTGCCGGCCGGCTACCTGGAGCTGCTGCGTCGCACGGTGACGGCCTATTTCGAGGAGGATCCCGCCTATGAGGAGCTGCGTGAGGAGTTTACCGAACGTACCGGCTCGCTGGACAAAAACCTGCTGACCGGCCCCAGCTGGCTCACCCTCTACCACCTAGCCCTGGCCAGGGGCCTGGCATCGGCCGGCTTCCGGCTCAGATCCCTCGCGGTGGACCGCTGCCTGGATGAGGCCCGGAACGCGGAAGAGGGAGGGGGAAAGAAGGGACCAAAGCTGGAGATGGGATTCCGGGCGGCGGTGGACAGGGGCCGGTTCCGGGCGGCGGAAACCTTCCTGGAGCGGATCCGTGGCAGCAGGGAGATTCCTGACGAGATGAAGCGGCGTTACGAGGCCCACCTGCACCTCACCCGGGGGGATGCCGGCCGGGCACGCGAGCTGTGGTGGAAGGGACGGCCGCCGGAAGAGGAGTTCCGGCGATATTTGGAGGACCGCTCGGTGGCCGTGGTGGGACCCGCCGCGTCGGGCGGCCCGCAGGGAGAGGAGATCGACCGCTTCGACCGGGTCGCAAGGTTGAATTTCTACGGGCCTGCCAACCAGGCCGACCCCGTCATGTACGGCCGGCGCGCGGACCTCTCTTACTACAGCGCCACCGACATTGATAAGATCCGTTCGATGGACGACCGGTCTTTTTTCGACGAACTGGATTACGTGATCTTCAAACTGATCAGGCACGATTACCAGCGGGAGATGATGGATGCGGGACGTGCCCGGGCCGCCCTCCACAGCAACCTCTTGTTATCCGGGTCGCCCCTGATGGGGCCCATTATCATGGAGGACCTGCTTCATTTTACCCCCTCTCGCATCAAGATCTTCTATATGGACTTCTACCACCACCCCGACTACTACCACAAGCAGTACGCGAAGGAACACAACCCCACCTACCGCGGACTCTTCTCCTCCCTGGCGGGCCACGACTGCCTGAGCCAGCTTCATTTCGTCCGGAATCTTTGGAAGGGGGGACTGCTGGAGGGGGACGAGGCCTTTGAGCGGGTCATGCAGATGGACTCGGAGAGGTATATGGCGTCCCTGGAAAAGTCCTATCCCCTGGTATGAGCATACCCAGGAGTACCTTCGGTGCCGGGTAATCGCATCAAATGGCGGTCCAGCCCCCGTCCACCGCCAGGTTCTGGCCGGTGATGTAGCGGGCTTCTCCTGAGAGCAGGAAGGCGACGGCAGGGGCGATGTCGTCCGGCCGGGCCATCCTGCCCAGCGGTACCCGCTCCTCGTAGCGCGCCACGAAGGTCTCGTCCTGTTCGTTAAAAACCCCGCCGGGAGATATGCAGTTGACGCGTATGTTGTTTCTCCCGTATCGCGAGGCGAGAAAGCGCGTGAAATTGATCAGTCCGCCCTTGATGGCGGGATAGGGGGCCGGGGGAGAGATGCCGGTTTCCCGGTAGAGGTTGAAATCGTTGCCTACGATCCCGTAGATGGAACTCATGTTCACGATGGAACCGCCGCCGGCCTCCCTCATGCGGGGGATGACCTGCCGGCACATCCAGGCGTAGCCGCCGAGATGCCAGGAGACGTTTTTGTCCCACGACTCGAAGGGAAACGTCTCGAAATCCTCCCCCCAGTCGTCGGTCCTCGGGTAGGCGCTGTTGACCAGCCCGTCGATGCGCCCGTGCCGCTCCCCGACCTGCCGCACGGCCGAGGCGGCCTCCTCACGGTCGGTCAGGTCGCACCGGATGAAGTCGTGGTCCTCCGCCCCGGGGGATTCCAGGTCCAGGCTGGTCACCCGTGCCCCGCGTGCGGCCAGCTCCTCCACCACCGCCCGCCCGATTTTTCCGCTCCCCCCTGTCACGATGATTACCTTTCCGCCCAGGTCCATCAGGTCAGCCGTTTGAAGCCGGCGTGCTTTTTGCCCGCCGGAAGTTGCGATTCGATCTCCTCGCGCTCGATCACCCCGGCAAGATCCGTGAACACCTCTTCGGTGGCCTCCAGGTAGCGGTCCACGATTTCCTCAGTATAGGCCCAGGTGGTGTATACGCCCGAGTCCGCC
>CAZGSL010000072.1:0-4858 GCA_964528445.1 uncultured Balneolaceae bacterium
CGCCCTGTTCGTCACCCCAACTCGCATCCTCGTGTACAGCGGCGAGGGTCTGCTGAGCGACGAATCGGTCGAGGAGTTCCCCCACGACGCCGAGCGCGTCGAGGTGGACGCCGGCCGCCGCAAGGCGAAGATCCGGCTGGACTACGGCCTCGACGGCGAACAGGCGTTCACGGTACCGTCGGGTCGCCTGGAGGAGGCGCTGCATCCCTACCTGTATGTGGCCAGAGAAGAAGCTCTACAGGCAGCCCATGCAGCCGACCCGCGCCTGGTATCCCTGCGCAGCACACCGGAAAATCTTCCCTCGCCCCTTTGAAATGCAGGCAGTAGTTTCTGAAATCCTCTATGTTCATGGGACGGATGTAACGGTTTTAAAAAGCGGTTCGTTCTCAATAATTATGTAGAATGAAATGAATCTGCGGCAATGGTGCAAATTCCAGGCCCGGTTCAGGGCAGGCCCTTCCAGGCGGCTACCGCGAAGAGGGCCCAGGCGACGATAAAGGCGGTTCCTCCCAGCGGCGTTACCGCCCCCAGCCAGCGCGCCCCGGTCAGGACCATTACGTATAAACTGCCTGAAAACAGCAGGATGCCGGCCGCCATGAGCAGCCCGGACCATTTCAGCCAGCCGCTTTCCGGCAGAAAATGGGCGGCCAGGCCCAGGATAAGCAGTCCCAGCGCGTGGTAAAAGTGGTAGCTGATCCCGGTGGTGAATATCTCCATCATCTCCGGATCCAGGCGGTCCCGCAGCGCATGGGCGCCGAAAGCGCCCAGAAGTACCGCCAGGGCCATGGCGCCGCCTCCCAGCGTGAGGAAAAGTCGGCTCATTTCAGGGGTCTTCTCTTATGGTTGGCATTCTCTGTTAATATATAAGAAATCCCCCCTTCGGCAAGGGGGTGATTTTGTTCAGCGGGAGGACGCGTGCCGCGGGGGCTCCAGGGGGTCGGGATACCGGAAGCGGTAGTCCAGCCGCTCCTTCAGTTTCCGGTTGGAGACCACCTTGTATCCGGTGCGGGTATCCTCCTCAAATTCGGGCGGATCCAGGCCCAGCTTCTCCGCCGCGCGGGGGTAGTAGGACCTGCGCGGGGGATGGCCGTCGGATACGGCGTTGAAAACATCGTCTTGCCCCTCCTCCGGCCCCGCTTCCAGCAGGCGCAGGATGATCTCCACGCAGTCGTCCCGGTGGATGAGATTGACCGGCGCGTTTCCCCGGGAGAGGTTCTTCCGGCCGGCCAGGTAGCGGGCGGGATGGCGCTCCCCCCCGTAGAGTCCCCCGAACCGCAGCACGGAGGTCCGGAAGGAGGAGCGCTCCAGCAGCATCCGCTCGGCTTTCAGCAGGGCGTTGCCGGAGGGGCGGGCGGCTTCGCCTTCCACAGCGTCGGACTCCGCCATGCGGCCGCCGCCCGGCGGATATACGGACGTGGAGCTGGCGAAGATCAGACGGCGGACCGGCGAGCCCGAGAGGGCGCGGATTACCGAGGCGACCTGGGCGGGAAAATACTCCGTTACGTTATCCCGTCCCCTGCCCGGCGGGATGTTGAGCACCAGGGCGTCGGACTGCCAGAAGGCCTCGCAGTCCCCGCACTCCAGCTGGGGGTTCAGCCGCAGAAGGTGGGAATCGATGCCCTCCTCCTCCAGGCGCTGCCGCTTCTCCGGCGTGGTGGTGGACCCGCGCACGCGGTGACCCTCCTCCATGAGCCGGCGTGCCAGGGGAAGCCCCAGCCAGCCGCATCCTAGGATGCTGACAGACATGGGCGGCCGGTTGCCATTCGCGTTATCCGGTTCGCCGAGCGGGGAGCGGGCCACCCTCCTACTCCTCCCTCATGTAGGGATAGGTCCAGTCGTTAATCGGATTGGTGCTCTCCTTGATGGAGCGCATGGAGATCCACCGCATCAGGTTGGCGGCGCTTCCGGCCTTGTCGTTCGTGCCGGACTTGCGCGCCCCGCCGAAAGGCTGCTGGTTCACCGTGGCGGCCGTCGGCTTGTCGTTGATGTAGAAGTTGCCGGAGGCCTGCCGCAGGGCGTCGGTCATCCGCTTCACCGCGTAGCGGTCCCTCGCGAAAATCGCCCCGGTCAGCCCGTAGGGAGAGGTGTTGTCGCAGAGCTCCAGGGTCTCCTCGAACTCCTCGTCGGGGTAGACGTAGGCGGTCAGGACCGGACCGAAGATCTCCTCCTCCATGGTTTTGAAATGCGGGTCATGGGCGCGTACGAAGGTGGGCTCGATGAAGTAGCCCTCCGAGTCGTCGTATCCCCCGCCGCAGAGAATCTCGGCATCGTCCGACTCCTTGACGTAATCAATGTAGGAGGTGATGCTGTCGAAGGCCTTCCGGTCGATGACCGCCCCCATAAAATTGGTGAAGTCCTCCACGTCGCCCACCTTGATCTTTTCGACCTCCTCCAGGAACTGCTCCCGGAAATCGTCCCATATCGACTCGGGGATGTACATGCGGGAGGCGGCCGAGCACTTCTGTCCCTGGTATTCGTAGGCCGCCCGTATGGCCGCCACCACCATGCCGCGCACGTCGGCTGTCTCGTGGGCGAAGATGAAGTCCTTGCCGCCGGTCTCGCCCACGATGCGCGGGTAGGAGTGGTACTTCTCGATGTTGTCGGCCATCTTCTGCCAGAGGTAGTGGAAGGTGCCGGTTGAGCCGGTAAAATGGAGTCCGGCGAGATGGGGGCTCTCCAGCACCGGATCGCCCACGTCGGCCCCCGAACCGGGCAGGAAGTTGATCACCCCGCCGGGCAGCCCGGCCTCCTCGAAGATCTTCATTACATACCAGCTCGAGTAGATGGACGAAGTGGCCGGCTTCCAGAGTGAGACGTTGCCGCACATGGCGGGCGCCGCCGGCAGGTTGCCCGCGATCGCCGTGAAGTTGAAGGGGGTTACCGCGAAGACGAAACCCTCCAGGGGACGGTACTCGATCCTGTTCCACATCTCCCGGGGGGAGTAGGGCTGGTCGCGGTAGATCTGCTGGAGATAGTAGGAGTTGAACCGGAAGAAGTCGGAGAGTTCGCCCACCGCCTCGATTTCGGACTGGTGGGGGGTCTTGGACTGCCCCAGCATGGTGGCGGCGTTCATGGTGTAACGGTACTTGCCGGTGATCAGGTTGGCCGCCTTCAGGAAGATGGAGATGCGTTCCTCCCACGGCATATCGGCCCACTTGCGGCGTGCCTCCATGGCCGCTTCGATCGCCATCTCCACCTCCTTCTCCCCGCAGAGGTGAACCGTGGCCAGCTTGTGGGAGTGGTTGTGCGGCATGACCACCTCCTGCTGCTGGCCGGTCCGGACCTCCCTGCCGCCGATGACGGCCGGGATTTCGATCTCCTGCTTACGGAGGCGGACCAGCTCCTTCTTCAGTTTCTGCCGATGCAGGGAGCCGGGTTCATAGTCCAGGTACGCTTCGTTGTCGGGTTCCCTGATCTCAAAAAATCCGTTAGCCATAACTGTGTTCACCTTGTTTTCCGGTTGGTCGTTTTCGCGGGAGACGCGCCCTTTGCGCGACGGGCGGAAGTTACAAAAATATTGGCAAAAGTTGAGCCTATCCGCCCGCCTCTCCCTTCAGGAACGAGAGAATTCGGGCGGCCGTTTCACCTGCCGATTCGATGCAATCCGGAACCGAGACGCCGCCCCGGAAATTGCCGCACAGCCGGAGTCCCGGCCGCTCCTCTTCCAGCCGAGAGAGGACGGCGGAAAAAGCGTCGTATTCGCCCGTGTACTGGGGGATGGCGCGCTCCCAGAAGGTGTGGGAGGTGAAGAGGGGATCGCCCGAGACGCCCAGCATGCGGTCCAGCTGACGCAGGGTGCGACGCAGCAGCTCGCCGGCGGGGGCGGAGGCCAGTTCCGGCCGGCGCGCCCCGCCGATAAACGAGGTCAGCAGCACGTGTCCCTCGGGAGCCCGGCCGGGAAAAAGGGTAGAGGAGAAGAGCGTTCCCAGGAGGTCGCCCTCCTCCTTCTCGGGCACCAGCACCCCGAATCCGTCCAGTTCGTGCCGGACCTGCTCCCGGCGGAATCCGGTGGCCAGCACGCTGACCGGCGCGACGGGCAGGGAGGGCAGCGCATCCGCCAGCCCCAGTATTTCGGCTATGGCAGGGGGAGGGCAGGAGAGCACCACGGCCCGGTGAGATACCTCCCGGGGGCCCTTCCCGCCCTCGACGGTGAGCCTCCAGCGGCCGGACTCCCGCCGCAGCTCCCTAGCCGCGGTTCCGGTTTGAAGCCGGATATCCGGGTGGCCGGCCAGGGCGCGGGGGAGTTCCGCCATGCCTCCGCGGAAGGAGATCAGCGCGCGGCGGGAGGACCTCTTCCCGCCGCCCAGCAGGCGGGCGATTGCCCCGGCCGTCAGCGATCCGTACCGCTGCTCGGCCTCCCAGAGCCGGCGGAAGGCGTGCCGCACGGCCAGGTCTTCCGGGTCCCCCGCGTAGATGCCCCCGATGAAGGGATTCACGGCGTAGTCCAATACCTCCTGCCCCAGCCGGCGGCGCACGAAGGAGGCCACGCTCTCGCCGGGATCCCCGCCCGCACGGATAAATGGCTCGGCCAGCAGGCGCCATTTGGCGCCCGCGCTGAAAAGCTTCGATCCGATCAGCGCTCCCGGCGAGGCGGGCAGGGGCAGGGGGCGTCCCCCTCGCAGCACGTAACGCCTGCCGGCCCGCGGGTCCGCCTCCACTATGCGATCCTCCAGGCCCGCCTCCTCCAGCAGATCCCACACCGGTTCGGAGCGGACCAGCAGCGTATTGGGACCCTCGTCCACCGTCCACCCGCCGGAGGAGCGCGTGCGGATGACGCCCCCCGCCCGCTCCCTTTTCTCGTAGACCGTTACGGGCACGCCCCCGGCCGCCAGCCGGCGGGCGGCCGCCAGCCCGGAGA
>CAZGSL010000073.1:0-4842 GCA_964528445.1 uncultured Balneolaceae bacterium
TAATCAGTACGGATTTGTTGTTGAGCATGAGGGCGTCTTTGGTCCTTTCTTGCGGAAGCTGCGGTTAGTAAATGGGATTCGTGAGGTTGTCCGCCGCCTGTTGCAGGCTGCGTAAGGAAGCAGGCTTGTAAATATACGTATTTAGCGGTGAAAATCGGACCGCAGCCTTGCCCGGCCGGAAGGGGCAAATCAGCGGCACCATGTTAGCTAAAATATCCTAGCATTTCAATACGGACCGTCCCTCCCGGGGGGTATTGTAATTCGAGACCCAAAGATGTATGTTAAATTACACAGCAGATTCTGGCTCCCGTAAACTTTTCAAAGCAGGATTTCCCCATGCCGGACCGACTCAAATCACTTCTGCCCGGACCGGTACGGAATCTCCTTCGCCCCCTCTACTACCACCTCTGGGCCAGGTGGCGCCTGAAACAGAAAAGGAAACTGGTGACAAGGGACTGGGAGATGGACATTTCGGTTCCGGAGGAGCGCAAGGAGGAGTTCCTTCGGTCGGTGCTGCGGGGGAGGCTGAATTTTCCCGTGCAAAACGAGCGGACCAACATCCTGCTCTGCGCCCAGCCCAAATCCGCCAGCCTCTACATCGTGCAGATGCTCGCCCTCGCACTGGATTTCGAGAACCACCAGATCGGTTTCAACCGGAGCGGCGGTGAGATTTACTATCCCCGGCTGCTGGCTGCCAAGTTCACCGGCACCGACACCATTTCCCACTCCCACGCGCCTCCCACCCCCCTGGTGCGGGAGATAATCACCACCCTGGACTTTCGCCCCCTGGTGCTGACGCGCAACCTCCTGGACGCCCTCGTCAGCCGCAGGGACATGCTGGTAAGAGAAGAGTGGGCACCCCACATGTTCTCCCGGGAGGCGATGGAGACATTCCTGGAGGGCTCGGGGGAGTACCAGATGGACGTGGTCATCGACCTGTTCGCCCACAGCTACATCAACTTTTACGTCGGGTGGGACCGGCACAGGGAGGATCCCGAGCTGAATCCCGTCTACATCACCTACCAGGAGCTGGTGGAGGACGAGCCGGGCATGGTACGGCGCGTCGCCTCCGAATTGGGGGTGGAGGTCAACGAAAAAGAGGTCCGCCGGCTCTCGGAGAAAATCGAGGAGGCGGGGGGAATCAACTACAACCAGGGACGCACCGGGCGGGGACGCGAACAGCTCACCGGACAGCAGCTGGCCGTCCTCAGGGAGAAAGCCCGCATGCTGGGATGCCGCGACGAGCCTTTCCTGGGCTTCGATCCCCAGGCCTGAGAGGCGCCCTGCCCCGCTCCCGCTCCACATGGTATTTCGCAAGTCCCCATTTAATCCTGTCCCCCGGGCTCATATACACGGAAAGAATATCCTGCGACATAGGAGGTCACCTCCACCCCGAACAGCGAGGGGCGATGGTCCGCCATCCAATCCCGCACCAGCCTGGGGCGCACAAAGCTATCCACTCCGGTCTCCCACTCCCGAAGGGTATCCTGCGCTGAGACAAGAGCCGCCGCATCACCCTCGGGGACCGGCTTGCCTTCCGGCCAGTTGAATTCTATCCGCCATAACCCTGGATACTCATCCCCGTCAAAAAGGGCCCATAGTCCCTTGGTGAAGTAGATTCGCTGGTAAGATCCGGCTACCTCGCTGGCCACCTTCCTGGCATCATGATAACCCTTTTGCGCTCGCTGGGCCGCTATTCCCTCGGTCCCGTATTTAAGAAGAGCCGTCATGGGGAGTCCGACCATCAGAAGTACCGCCGCCAGCCTCAGATAGGCCCCGTGCCGCTCTTCCAGGTCTTTTCGACTGATCCAACCGATGACTGCCGTGAGAAAAAGAGGATAAAAGAGGCCGATGTTGTAGGATGTCGGGGGAATACGCAGGCCAAAATACCATACGGCAACAAGCAGGATGACATACAGAATAACATACATCAACCGGCTGCGCACCCTCTCCGGCTGCTTCCAGGGCAGTCGGCCGAACCATACCAGCGCAAAGAGGGCGACCATGCCGAAGAAGGCACGATCCCACCAGAAGAACCAATATCGGACCACCGTTTTCGTGAAATTCCCGGCGGAGACGGAAAGCCAATCAACGGCACGCTCTCCAAGGAGACCCTGGTGGTAGAACATGCCTTCCAGCGTAGCCGCAAGTCCGTTGGGACTCAACGCGATAATGCCTGCGCACAGCGCCATTCCCGTCCCCAGCACCCCTGTGGTATGGATCACCGCCTTCCGGGCCGGCCGTCTTGAGGCAATTTCCATGGCCATTCCCAGGCCAAGAAAAATGGCTCCCGCCGGCTGGGTAGCTCCCGTCAATCCCAGCAAAAGCCCGTACGCCCACTCCCTGCAGCGTGGCCGCATCCACAGATAACTTGCCAGGGAGCCCAGCAGAAAAAGCTCAGCCAGGGCTTCGGGCCGCCCCGTACCGGGAAGCCGCATCCCTGCATAGCCAATCACTCCCGCGGCGGCCACGAGAGAAAGAAGGAACCGGAAGCGTCCGGGGTCCGCTTTCCGTACGTATTGCCAGAGAATAAGTGCCAGTAAAAAGATGGCGGTTGTACGGTAGAAGGCCACCACGCCAAATGCGTTAAAGGCCGTATCCGTCACCATGAGAAGGCCGGTCAGCCAGGGAAAGAGCGGGGGATAGTAGACGAATCGACCGGCATTCAGCGGATCAGCATTGAAGGAGAGCGGATTCAGGGGATTGACCAACTCTCCTGTGGCCTGATAGTTTACCGCGGCCGGTATGAAGGCTACGGCATCGCCCGCAGGCGGCGGATAGAGATATAACCAGGAAACCAGGGGAACGGCCATTGCCACCGCGGCCAGGAGGACATAACAGCCAAACGAAAGATCCCTGCGGAACAAGGAGAGGAGGTGATTCGATTTCCCAGACAGGTTCATACGCTATTTTTCATAAACATTGGACCGTCGTGATGGCAGTCAAGAATTTATACGTTCTCCAAGGTCGGTTAGCCTGCTCTTCAGCCGGCGGTAGAAGGTGGTGGGATAGAACCGCCCCATGCTTCGGTTGAGAAGGGGAAAAGCGGGAAGGCGGTCCTTGAACCAGACGCCCCAGCGATCCAGCGATTCGGCTCGTTCCAGCAGAGAACGCAGCTCCTCCGGCGTGCGGAGATACTCCGTGCCCAGCACCCGGTCCACGAAGGACCGCTGTTCGGCGGTGGGCCCCTCTTCCGGTTTCGCAAAGAGGCGGCGGATAGCACGGGTAATCTCCTCGTCCTGCTGCAGGATGTTGGCGGGCAATTTTTCGGGTCGCGCCCTTCGCCTGATCCCGCGGTTCGAGCCGAGCAGGAAAAAGCTGCAGCCCGACTTGACGCTGTAGAAAATGTGGGACCCCAGCTCGTTGCTGGCGGCGTAGCGGTAGCGGCACAAAAGCTTGTGGAGGCGGTAGAGAAAACGATCGTCGAACATATGTCCCGCGCTCACCACCTCCAGCCCCCTCTCCAGAAAGGGCTCGGCCCGGCCAAGGTTGTAATCTCTCCAGTAGAGACAGACGTGAACCGGCTGGAAGCGCTCTTCCAGCTTGACGAGCCGGTCGGCCAGCCGCTCGTAGTTCATGGTCGTGGTGATATGGTGGGTGGAGTGGGCCGGGAAGAAGAGGGTGCCCCGGGGATCTTCGCGCTTCGCCTCACTCAATTCCAGCAGGTAGCAATAGGGAGCGGCGGAGAGGACGACGCGCTTGTGGGTCTTCCGCCCCAGGGCCCGGGCCCGGTAGGGAGGATAGCAGAGTATCATGGGGAGGGCGTACCTGATCTCCGTATCGCTTACGAAATCACTGTCCAGGCAGACGCCGTGGGGAACGACCGCTTTCAGCGGTTCGTCCTCCGGCAGTCCGGCGTAGCGTTTGAGGATGGAGGCCATCCCGTAGAAGTCGTTGTCGGGACAGATCTCCGCCGTCTCCAGTTCGCGGTCCCTGCAGAGCTCCTCCAGTTGGTCGGCATTCATCGCGTTTCGTAGCTTAGGGTATGCATCGCCTGTTCCATGATCTCCTCGCACCGCTCGAAATCGGATCCCGAGACGAACAGGTAGGCCGGCACCCCCGCCGCGTCACGGTAGGGCGCGATGGTGTCGCCCTCCCCGCGGAAGATCATCAGCTCCTCCACCCCGTCGATGGCGCGGGTCTCCTCCACCCCCCTCAGCCTCACGATCTCACCCGGTTCCGGCAGCACGGCCCGGCCGATGGCGCAGCGGGATGTGCGGCGCCAGGTCTCGCGGGGCGGCATCTCTTCTCCCGTCAGCGTGGCCAGGGTGGGACGCAGGATATCCTCGCCCGCGAAGGGCAGCAGGTAGATGGAGTTTTTGGGCCCGTGCAGGCGCGGGGCCACCTCAAGCAGTTTGAAGCCGTCCTCGTCCCGCACCGCGTCCGCCTTCACCGGTCCCCGCTCGATGCCGAAGGAGCGCACGCCCTCTTCCAGCAGTTCATAGAGCTCCCGCTGCTGCGCCCCGGAGAGCGCCGAGGGATATCGGATTTCCCTTTCCACCGGCTGGCCCTCCACAAAAAAGCGGTCCACCACTCCCAGCGGATGGAAGGTGCCCCCGGCGTCGATCAGCCCGTTAACGTCGTGCATGCTCCCCTCGATCCGCTCCTCCACCACCCAGGGTCCCCCGCCTCTTTCCTTTCCGAAAAAACGGTCCAGGTCCTCCTCCCCCTCCAGGAAGATCACCCCCTTGCCCCCGAAACCGGTCACCGGCTTGATCACCGCTCCCCGCCGGGCGTCCCGGAGCCACGCCCTTACCTCGTCCTGCGTCTCCACCGTCCGGCCATCCGGCGTGGATACGCCTGCGGCCTTCCAGCGGCTCTTGGCCAGCCCCTTGTCCTGGC
>CAZGSL010000074.1:0-2588 GCA_964528445.1 uncultured Balneolaceae bacterium
GGATAGGCCCTGGTGAGGAGCTAACAATAGTCTCAAAGATGTACGATCGTGCAGCCGTGTCCGCCCTGCTCGAGGGAGGCGGTCTCGTAGCTCTTGATGTCGTCGCGCTGCTCCAGGTGCTCGTGGATCAGCTCGCGCAGGATCCCCTCTCCCTTGCCGTGGATGATCTCCACCTTGTTGAGTCCGCTGACCAAGGCGTCGTCGATATACCGCGTCACTTCCTGTACGGCCTCGTGGCCCCGCATGCCGCGTACTTCCAGGCTGGGCTTGACCCGCGTGGCACTCCGTCCGCCGGTGATGTTCACCCGTCTTCGTTTGGATGACTTCTTTTTCTTTTCGGCGGCGTCCTCCACCTTCACCAGCTTGCGGTAGTCGGTCTTCAGGCGCAGCCCCCCGCTCATCACCACCGCCTGGTCGCCGTTCACCTCCACCAGCTCGCCCGTCGTGTTGGCGTCCTCCAGGCGGACGGTGTCGCCCTCCTCCGGGGGCTCGCCGGAGTCCCACTGCCGCCGCTCCTGCTTCTGCTCCTCCAGCTCCCCGAGCTGCCGCCCGATCGACTCCTTCTGCTCCTCCACCGACCGGCGCGCCTCGCGGATCGCCTCGTCGTCTTTCTCCCCCTGCTCCACGATGCGCTCGACCGCCTCCTCGATACGCCGGTTGGCGGTCTCCATGATCTCGCTGGCCTGCTTGAGCGCCTTCTCGCGGATCTGCTCTTTCTCTTTTTCGATGGAGGAGCGCTTCTCCTCGTAGCGCCGCCGCTCCGACTCGGTTTTCGACTTGAGCTGGTCGTATTTCTTCTTGAGCTCCTCCGCCTCCTGTGCCCGCGACTCCAGCTCGCTGATCAGCGACTCCATGTCGCTCTTCGCCTCGCCCAGCAGCACCCGTGCCCGCTCCAGCAGTCCCCCGTCCAGGTGCATCCGCTCGGCGATCTCGAAGGCGTAGCTGCTGCCGGGCACTCCCTTCTGAAAGCGATAGGTGGGAGAGAGGGTCTCCTGGTCGAACTCCATGGAGCCGTTCACCGCCCCGGGATGCTCGTGGGCGAACACCTTCAGCGAGCCGTGGTGGGTGGTCACCAGCACGCGGGCCCGCCGCTTGATCAGCTCCTCGATCAGCGCGCGGAAGAGCGCGCCGCCCTCCTCCGGGTCGGTGCCCGCGGCCGCCTCGTCGATCAGCACCAGGCTGCGCTCGTCGCTTTCCTCCATCGCCTCCCGCATCCACTCCAGCCGCGAGGAGAAGGTGCTCAGGTCGTTCTCGATCGACTGGTCGTCCCCCATATCCACATAAAGTCCCCCGTAGACCGGCAGCTCCGAGCTGTCCCTCGCCGGGATCGGCAGCCCCGACTGCACCATCATGGCGCAGAGTCCGAGGGTTTTCATGGCGACCGACTTCCCCCCGGCGTTGGGTCCGGTGATGATCAGGCAGCGCTCCTCCCCGGTGAGCTCCATCGTCAGCGGCACCACCTTCTCTTTCTTCTCCTCGGGCAGCTCCAGGTTCTTCAGCAGCAGGATCGGGTTGTAGGCCTCCCGCAGGTAGAGGCGGTCCTCTTCGGAGACCACCGGCAGGTAGGCCTCCATCTGGTTGCCCAGCCGCGCCTTGGCGGCCAGCATGTCGAAGCGGGTCAGCCCCTCCAGGTTCTGGCGGATGCTGTCCGCCGCCCCCCGCACCTCCGCCGTGAGCTCCCGCAGGATGCGCTCCAGCTCCCGTTTTTCCTCCGACTCCAGCGAGCGGATCTCGTTGTTGATGTTCAGCGCTTCCACCGGCTCCAGGTAGACCGTCTGCCCGCTGCCCGAAACGTCGTGCACGAACCCCTGAATCTTCCGCTTGAACTCCGCCTGGATGGGAATCACCATGCGTCCCCCGCGGATCGTCGGCCCCTCGTCCGACGCCATGCCGTCCTTCCGCGCCTTGCTCATCACCTTGTTGATGACGGTGCGCAGCTCGCTGCGCTTGTTGCCCAGGCGCTTGCGGATGGAGCGCAGCTCCGAAGAGGCGTCGTCGCGGATCTGCCCGTTCTCGCTGATCACCCCGGCGATCGACTCCTCCAGCTCCTTCAGCGGAATCAGGCGGGTCCCCAGCTTATCCAGCAGGGGGTAGTCCTCCGAACGGTCCGACAGGAATCCCTTGACCCGCCGGGCGGTCACCGAAAGCTCGCGAATCTCGATGAAGGCGTCCGCCGGAATCATGCTCTCCTCGGCCCGCGACTGCTTCAGCCACTCCCGCACGTCGTGCAGGTTCTCCAGCGGGAAGGCCGCGTCATGGGCCAGCAGGAGCATCATCTCCCGGCACCGCTCCAGCTGCCGCTCGATGCGCTGCGGATCGGAGGAGGGCATCATCTCGGCCAGCCGCTCCCTGGCCGTGACCGAACGCGCGCGCTGGACGACGGCCGACCGCACCTGGTCGAAGCCGATTTTCTGGGGCGTACGTGGGGGATAGAGCTTCATAACGCAAAATATAAGCTTCTTTGGCCGGAAAGGTGAATTTGAACGAAAAACAGGGTATGGTAGAAGGGAAATAATGACCTCCCCTCTTTATTCTTTCAGCCCTCAAAATTTAGATTGCAAATGTTCGCATTTATGCTAACATTGTTA
>CAZGSL010000074.1:2688-4421 GCA_964528445.1 uncultured Balneolaceae bacterium
GACGACCTGGAAATCTTTATCGACCAAAAAAAGGCAGAAAGTTCAGAGTTTGCTGAGAACTTTGAAGAGGGATATCTCAATTTTAAAATCGGGGTAATTCTACGTCAGGCCAGAGAAGATATGGGCGTCACACAAGCCGATGTAGCGGAAAAATTGAATACCACCAAATCGGTCATATCCAGAATGGAAAACCATGCGGAGGACATCAAGCTTTCCACCCTGACAAAATATGCCAAAGCCCTTGGTAAGAAAGTGACCCTGGATATACAGTAGTTCAGGCCGAAACGAAACGGAGCGCACCATGAAACTGGATATCTGGCAGGTGGACGCCTTCGCGGGCGAGGTATTCGAGGGCAACCCCGCCGCGGTCTGTATCCTCGACGAGTGGCTGCCCGACCCGCTGATGCAGTCCATCGCCCAGGAGAACAATCTCTCCGAAACCGCCTTTCTGGTCCGCGAGCCGGAGGGCTGGCGCATCCGCTGGTTCACGCCCACCGACGAGGTGGACCTCTGCGGGCACGCCACCCTGGCTTCCGCCCACGTGCTCTATGAGCACCGGGGCGCGGAGGAGGATCCCCTGGAACTCAACTCCAACAGCGGCATCCTGAAGGTCCGCCGCGACGGCGGCCTGCTGGAATTGGATTTTCCCGCCGCCCAACTGGAAAAGGAGGCCCCGCCCCGCGAGCTGCACAACGCCCTGGGCATCTTGGCGGTGGAGGTCTACAGGGCCGACGACTACCTCTGGGTGCTGGAGAGCGAGGAGGAGGTGCGCTCGGTGGACCCCGACTTCCGGGAGATGCTGCAGGTGGACACCCGCGGGGTGATCGTCACCGCCCCGGGGGAGGAGGTCGATTTCGTGTCGCGCTTCTTCGCCCCGGCTGTGGGGGTGGACGAGGACCCGGTGACCGGCTCGGCCCACACCATGCTGACGCCCTACTGGGCGGAGAAGCTGGGCAAGACGGAGCTCACCGCCCGGCAGGTCTCGTCCCGCGGGGGATCCCTGCGCTGCCGCATGGCGGGCGACCGGGTGCGCATAGCCGGCGGGGCCCGTACCTACCTGGAGGGAACCATCACGGTACCGGACGCCCATGATTGACGCCTTCTTTATCGTGCTCCTGCTGCTGGGTATCGTAGCCGGCATCGTCGCCGGACTCTTCGGGCTGGGCGGCGGGATCCTCTTCACGCCCATCCTGTTCCTGGTGTTCACCGGCAACGGCATCGAAGACCCCGTGGTGCTCACCATAGGAACGTCGCTGTTCTGCACCTTCGTGGCGGCGGGAGGCAGCTCCCTCCGGCAGTTCGGTCAGCACAACTTCTACCTGAAAGACGGGCTGAAAGTGGGCCTGGCCGGGGCGGTGGGGGTGATGCTGGGCAAGTGGGTGATCACCTCCCCCTGGTACTCCAACCGGGAATTCGTGCTGGTCTTCAGCGGGCTGCTGCTCTACGTGGCCTGGATGTTCTGGCGCAGGGGCCGCCGCCCGGAATACCAGAAGGCCAAGGAGCACACGCCCCTGAGCTGGCCGCAGGTGGGCACGGCCGGGGGACTCGGCGGATTCGTCGCCGCCCTGGCCGGCATCGGCGGGGGAGGGGTGATGGTGCCCATCATGAACCTGTTCCAGCAGCGCGACTTCCAGAAAGCCGTCAGCATTTCCTCCCTGGCCATCGTTATTATATCGCTGTCCGGCTGGATCCAGCTGGCCCTGCTGGAAAGCGGACCCACCCTGACGGAATAC
>CAZGSL010000075.1:0-4385 GCA_964528445.1 uncultured Balneolaceae bacterium
CTATTGTTGTCCTAGATTAATAAATAGGTGTGAAATTAAACCCAAATAAAAAGCCCCTGCGCGGCACAAGGCCTTGCAGGGGCTTAAGCAAGCGTGGGACCGGGCGGAATCGAACCGCCGACACCATGATTTTCAGTCATGTGCTCTACCGACTGAGCTACAGTCCCGTGCTTTGAGAGTTGCCAAATATAAAAGCTTTTGCTGCTTTATACAACGTAGCAACGGTGGCTAATCCTCCTCGACCTCCTCTACGTGCACGTCTTTCAGCCGGAGCTGCAGGGACCGCTTCCCGTTCCAGTAATTCTCCTCCAGGGCATAGGCAATATTCAGCGGGCGGCTGTCGCTGTTGCGGATAACGGGCAGGTAATCGTGCATGTTGAACCCGATTACGTCGAAAGTGCCCGAACCGTTCTGCGCCACCCTCATCTTCAGGTGTCCCTTCCCGACGATGGTGGGTACGCCCACCACGCGCACATCCCGGCTCACGAACGTGGGTTGCACATTGCCCGGGCCGTAGGGTTCAAACTGGCTCAGCAGCTTCCAGAAACGCAGGTCCACATCGCTCAGGTCCAGCTCGCAGTCCACCTTCAGCTCGGGCTGAAAATCCGAGTCCGATAGTTCCTCCGCCGCAATCTCCTCGATGCGCCGTTGGAACTCCTCCAGGTTCTCCCGGGGAATGGTCATGCCGGCCGCGTGTTCGTGTCCGCCGTACTGCTCTAGCAGATCACCGCACTGCTCGATCGCTTCGTATATGTTAAATCCGTTGATGGTCCGGGCCGATCCCTTGATTTTTCCATCCACCGTGCTGAGCATAATCGTCGGACGATGGTAGGCGTCAACCAGCCGGGACGCCACGATGCCAATCACCCCCAGGTGCCAGTCCGCCTTGTGCAGCACCACCGAGGAGCACTTCTCCATATTGTATTCGCTCTCCACCTTTTCCACGGCCTCCTCCATGGTCTTGCTGTCCATGTCCCGCCGCGCCACGTTGATCTTCTCCAGCTCCCTCGCGCGGGCATGGGCCTCCGCGGGAGTATCGGCGATAAGCAGTCTTACCGCCTTGGAGGCGTCCCCCATTCGTCCCGCGGCGTTGATACGGGGCCCCAATGAGAAGACAATGCTGGAGGCGGTTACGTTTTCCGCTTTAAGCCCTACCTGCTCCAGCAGCGCCTTGATGCCAATGCGGGGGCCGGTGTTGATCTGGTGCAGTCCCTCCCTCATCAGTACCCGGTTTTCGTCCTGTACGGGCACGATATCGGAGGCGGTGGAGATCGCCACCAGGTCCAGAAGATCGTGGCCAACCCGCTCTCCCAGTCCCAGTTTCTTCAGCGTGCCCTGGACAAGCTTGAATGCAACGCCCGCGCCCGAAAGACCCTTGAAGGGATAGGAACAGTCTTCCCGCTTCGGATCAAGTACCGCCGCGGCATTCGGGAGGGCCTCTCCCACGTTGTGGTGGTCGCAGATGATAAGATCGATCCCGCTCTCCTTCGCGATTTGAGTCTCCTTCACCGCGGTAATGCCGCAGTCAACCGAAACAATCAAGTCGAACCCGTTCTCCCTGGCGTATCGAATGCCCTCCTCGTTGATGCCGTAACCCTCATTGAAACGGTGGGGGATATAATAATCCACTTCCACGCCGAAATCGGCCAGGAAGAGATACACCAGGGCGGTTGCCGTAGTTCCGTCCACGTCGTAATCCCCGTAGACCAGGATCTTCTCTCCACCGCGTACGGCGCTTGCCAACCGTTCCGTCCCTTTGTCCATATCCTTCATCAGGAACGGATCGTGCAGCATCTCCAGGTCCGGCCTGAAGAACGTTTTGGCATGTTCGTAGGAATCAATGCCGCGAAGGGCCAGCAGGCGGGCAATCTCCGGGGGAACGCCCAGCTCCTTCTGCAGCGCGGAAACGGTCTCCTCCCTTTCCGGCTTCGCGTAAATCCAGCGAAAAGACATAAGGTGATATGTTGTTTACTTTTTCCATAAAAAGACCACCGGCGGTCAGGCCGTCTGATCAATACAGCCGCACTCTTTCACGGCGCTGTTAATGAAGATGGTAAGTAATCAATAACGCGGGACAATATACAGCGCTTTCGCCGGGAGGACGATATCGACCTCCTACGATTTTCAATCACCTTTCCTTTCGCTTCCAACGGAGGATAACAGCCTGCCGGGAGGATATTATTCGGGAGAGCAAACTACTAAAAGTGCCTTTTTTTCGTTAAATTTATCGGGCTTTGCTCTATAGCTTTAACGACCTAACCCAATCAGGAAATGGAATCAACATCGCTGGAAACCCCCACCGTCGATAAACTGGATGAAAGTTTTCCCATTTTTGACAAGCTGAAGTCCTACGAACACGAACAGATTGTTGTCTGCTCCGATCCCGAAGCCAATCTGAAAGCCATTATTGCCATTCACAATACCACCCTGGGCCCGTCTCTGGGGGGCACCCGCATGTGGCCCTATAACAACGAAGAGGAGGCCCTGCGCGATGTCCTGCGCCTCTCCCGCGGCATGACCTACAAGGCCGCCATTTCCGGACTGAACCTGGGAGGAGGAAAGGCGGTCATCATCGGGGACCCGCGCACCGACAAGACCGAGGAGATGTTTCGCGCGTTCGGGCGGTACGTGGATACGCTGGGAGGACGGTATATCACGGCGGAGGATGTGGGGATCGAAGTACAGGATATGGAGTGGGTCAGCATGGAAACCAAGTATGTAACAGGTATTCCCAAGTCCATCGGCGGGAGCGGGGATCCCTCGCCGGTAACGGCCTACGGGGTTTACATGGGCATTAAAGCGTGTGCCAAGAAGGCCTATGGGAGCGATTCCCTCGAGGGCAAACGCATCGCCGTGCAGGGAGCCGGACACGTGAGTTCCTACCTGGTGGAGTTCCTGAGCAAGGAAAACGCCGAACTCTTTATCAGCGATATTTACGAAGACAAGGTTACGAAGCTCGCGGAAAAAGTGGGAGCGACCGTCGTGGATCCCGATGAAATCTATTCGAAAGAGGTGGATATTTTCAGCCCCTGCGCGCTTGGTGGAGTGGTGAACGACGATACCCTGGACGCCTTCAACTGCGACATCATCGCCGGCGCGGCCAACAACGTGCTGGATGAAGAGGACAAACACGGTCAGATGCTCATTGACCGGGGCATCCTCTACGCACCCGACTACGTGATCAACGCGGGCGGACTGATTAATGTGGCCAGCGAGCTGGAAGGATACAACGAGAAACGCGCCCACACGAAGGCTTCCCGCATCTACAACGTCATTCTGGATATCCTCGACTACTCCGAGGAGAACGACATGCCCACCTATGCTGCCTCCAACATCCTGGCCGAAAAGCGGATAGAGAAAGTCGGCCGCATACAGCAGGTTTATTCGTCCCGAAGCAATTTCTCCGGCCACATAGGCGATATGTACCGGGCCAAAGGATAAGTGGAGTCTCTTTCCCGATATCCGGCGTCCCGAAACGGTTCGGGACGCTTTTTTTGTTGCTGACAAGATATAACACTACCGTTGGAATAAGAGATCACCCCACACGATGCTTACCCGAAAAGAGTTTGAACACCGCGACCGGCTCATCAAAGGCATTACCGAAGACGGGCATTTTAAGATCTCGGTGGTGAAAACCAGCGATGTGGTCGAGGCGGCGCGCCGCAAACACGGCCTCTCCCTGCTCAATACCGTACTGCTCGGCCGGTCGCTGACCGGCACCATGCTCATGGCATCAGAACTCAAGGGCGAGGAGCGCGTGCAGCTTCGCGCGGAGGGCGACGGACCGGTCGGCATGGTCGTGGCCGAGGCCAATCGCGTTGGAGAGATCCGGGGGTATGTGCAGCGTCCGGAAGTGGAGCTGGACTACTCCCGGGACGAAGCCCACCTGGGCGAAGGGCTCGGACTGGGACTGTTGACCTTTTCCAAGACCCTCTACAACGAATCTGAACCCCGTCGCAGCACGATTGAACTGGTCGAGGGCAACATTACCGACGACATCGCCTTCTATATGGTTCAGTCGGAACAGGTACCTTCCGCCGTTATACTCGACGTGGGACTGGATGACGACGGGACGGTCTCCGAGGCGGGAGGCATCCTCATCCAGCGCATGCCCGATGCGCCGGAGGGACACATTGACCGGCTGCAGGAACGGCTGAAATCCTTCGGTCCGCTCAACAGGATGTTTGGAGACGGAGAGTATATCGACGACATCATGCGGAAGGCGATGGATCCCATGAGCGTCAAGGAGCTGGACCGCCAGCCGGTGGATTTCTTTTGCCGGTGCACGCGGAAGCGGTTTATAGGTGCGCTGAATATGCTTACCTACGAGGACCTGAAGGAGATCGACGACGGCGGACAGGAGCTGGTCTGCCATTTCTGCAACG
>CAZGSL010000076.1:0-4219 GCA_964528445.1 uncultured Balneolaceae bacterium
CGGTCCCGGTAGTCGCTGGGGGACATCTTGTAGTGGCGCCTGAACACCTTGCTGAAATAGGAGAGGCTGTTAAATCCCGTGGCGTACGCCACTTCCGAGATGGTTCCCGCCTCTCCCAGTAACATTCGGGCCGCTTTTTTCATCCGGAAACGGCTCAGGAACTGCTGCGGAGATTCCCCGGAGGCTTTCTTTATTCGCCGGTACAGCTGCGACCGGTCCATGTGAACCGCTTCCGAAAGTTCGGCGATCGTAAAATCAGGGTCGGCAAAATGCTGTTCCAGCTCGTCGCCCACTTGCTGCAGGAAGGGGTCGGCAAAGCGTTCTTTGTCGGCGCTGGAACCATCGGCCTGCTCCAGGATGCGCCTGCGAAGCTGCTGTCTTTTCCGAATGATGTTTTCAACGCGGGCGGTCAGGATATCCGCGTCAAACGGTTTCGTCAGGTAATCGTCGGCTCCTTTCCGGAATCCTTCGAGCCTGCTTTCGTATTCGGTCTTGGCCGACAAAAAGATGACCGGGATTGTCTCCAGCATCGGATCTTTCTTCAGCTCTTCGTTCAGTTGCATGCCATCCAAATTCGGCATCATAATGTCCGCCACAATCAGATCCGGAAGCTGTTCCCTGATCATCTCCAGGGCGACCTCGCCATCCCCGGCCTGGAGCACCGAAAACGACCCACTCAGAACCGACGCTACAAATGCGCGCATATCGGCATGGTCTTCGACGACCAGCACGGTCGGCAGATCCTGTTCCCGCTTTTTGTCGTTCTCAGGAAGATGCGATCCATGCGCGGGAAGTACCAGGGCATCGGGTTCTATTGGCCCATCTCCCGCAACGGGGGGACCGATTTCCGATTCGCTGAAATGCGCTTTGCCTTTTTTGAGGGCAACCGTAAAGACTGTTCCTTCACCCGCGTCAGAGTCAACCGTGATCGATCCCCCGTGAAGTTCGACCAGGCTCTTGACCAGGGCCAGTCCGATGCCCGTGCCCTCGGCGGCGCGGGTCGAGGAGGCGTCCGCCTGGTAGAAACGGTCGAAAATTTCAGGCTGCTTTTCGGGTGGAATTCCAACCCCCGAATCCCTTACCGTGATCCGGCATTCCTCCGGCTTTTCCGCCAGTTCAACATCGATCGTTCCGCCTGACGGGGTGAATTTTATCGCGTTCGATACCAGGTTGGCCAGGATTTTTTCCATGGCATCCGGATCCGCATGCAGGTGCAGCCGGTCCACACCGGTCTTGAAACGCAGCGTTTGATTCTGTTCGCCGCTCAGCGGTTTGAAGAGGTCCGTCACCTTTTGCACAAAGCCTACCATTTCCATCTCTTGTACCTGCAGGGGCAATTGGCCCGCATCCAGTTTGGAAAGGTCCAGGATCTGGTCGATCAGCCGCTGCAGTCGGCGGCTGTTGCGCAGCACGTTCTTCATTTCGGGGACGATGGTATCGGGCAGGGGCTCATCATCATAGCGCAGGATACTCTTCAGCGGACTGATTATCAGTGTGAGCGGCGTGCGAAATTCGTGGGAGATATTGGTGAAAAGCCGATTTTTCAGTTCATCAAGTTTGCGAAGATCCCGCGCCTGGGCTTCGGTTTTCTCCTTCTCTTTCTCCAGTTCAAGCGTACGCTCCCGCACCGAATTTTCCAGCTCCGTTTCCCGTCTCATCAGCCGGGCGGTACGCAGGTGGATGAGACCGGCAACCGCCAACCCGCCGAGTACAAACAGCCCGATATAGAAAGCCGTGGTTTCGTAAAAGTAGGGAAGGACCTCGATCGAAGCCGTGGCGGGCTCCGGGCTCCAGACCCCCTCGTTGTTGGCAGCCAGCACCTCAAACTCGTAGCTGCCCGCGGGAACGTTGGTGTAAAAGGCGGTGCGGCGATTTCCGGCTTCAATCCAGCGGTCATCGAACCCTTTGAGGCGATACCGGAAACGCACCTTGTCGGGGACCATAAAGCTGAGTCCCGTATAGGCCACCTCAAAGTTCCGCTGGCCGGCTTCCAGTACAATCCGGTTATCTTCCCTGGGAACTGCGGTCCCTTCCGAACGGATCGCTTCCACATGTACCGGCGGGGGCAATTCGTTCTGGTTCATATTGGCAGGGTCAATCATCACCAGGCCGTCCTGGGTGGGAAACCAGATCCGTCCGTCGGACGATCTGGTGCCGGCCGGCTGGATCCCCCCGTTCGCCTCGCGGTTACGCAATCCGTCCTGTTCGGTGTAGCCCGTGGCGTCTATTTCGGCAATTTCCCCATGGGCCAGTCGATTCAACTGCTCGCGGTTCACCCAATAGACACCCTGGTTTCCGCTCATCCAGAACCGGTTGTGGTCGTCCGCCAGGATCTGGTGCACCACATTATCGTACAGCCCGTTTTGCTTGTCATATATTACGATATCGTCAAGAGCGGGCCCCTCCTCCGTAACGGGCAGCCGGTTGAGCCCTTTGTCCTCCGTTCCAACCCATAAAATATAACCCGGCGTATTTTGGGTGGTATCCACACGAAGCGAGCGCACCAGGTTGCTGGAAAGGCCGTCCTCAGACCTGTAGGGGTGAAATGTCCCCGAGGAGTAGTGGAGAATGCCTCCGCCGTTGGTTGCCATCCAGAGCGAAGAGTCCGGGGCTTCCGTGATATAGCGGACCAGATGGCCGGGATTGCCGTCCGCATCGGATACTTTTTCCCAGGCGGAATTCTTTTTTACGAACAACCCCTCTCCGCTTCCCACCCAGAGCCGGCGCCTGCTGTCCTCAAACAGCGTATTGACCCCCAGGTTTTCGGCTATCTGCGGACGTCCGTCCGGGGTCTCAAGCCTCTCAAAGGACTGCTGTTGCGGGTTGTATTTGTACAGGCCGTCGCCCTGGATGCTGATCAGCAGATCACCGTTGGCCCTTTCGACAATGGAGCGGACGCGTTTGGCACCGCTGGAGGGCTGAAAACGGAAGGTGGAGGTCAGCGTACCGTCTTTGAGCCTGACCGGGCCGCCGCCGTTGGTTCCGAACCAGATGGCCCCGTCAGAGGTTTCCTGCACCGGGTAAATATTGCCGTTTGGAACGCCCTCCTCCTCGCTGTAAATGGTAAACAGGTTGGGTTTCAGCCGGAACAGCCCGGCGTTTTGTATACCAACCCAAAAACTGCCTTCCCGGTCGACGATGAACTCGGTGAGCTGTCTGCCGGAGGTAAGCACCACACGGTTGTTAAAAAACAGTCGTCGATTTCCCGTTGCCCAGAAGTTGCCCTTATCGTCCTGCAGTACTCCGTTAATTCTGCCGCCGACCTCCGGATTAAATTCGGTTAGCTCGTTGCCGGAAAGTTTGAAAAAGCCCCGATCCCGCGAGGCGACGATGACGGCTCCGGTGGAATCTTGGTATAATCCACGGGTTTCGAAATCGGAGGGGAGGCCGGTCACCGCTTCGCTGACCCGCCCATTTTCAAACAGGTAGAGGTGACCCAACGTATTGAATATCGTACGGCCGTCGTCCAGAGTCAGGAAGATGGGATAATCGAAAATCATCTCGGCGGACGCCAGGTATTGCTTCTCTTCCCCATCAAAGCGGTAGAGTCCCAGCTCCCTGTTTTCCTTGTACCAAAGCACGCCGTCGCGGTTGACGTAGATGCGCGAAACCGGATTGGTGATACGGTCCGGGTGATAGGGGGTCAGCTCTCCGTCCTGGTAAACGCTTATCCCGTGATGAGCCCCTATCCAGAGTTTCCGGTCCGGGCCGTTGTGAAACACAATTGCACCGCCGCCGTTCAACCCGTCTTTTTCGGTAATATGCTCAAACGACTCATCCTCGAACCGGATTACATCATCCTGCTCGGTTTTTATCCAGATGGTACCGTCGGGGGCTTCATGAATCGATACTATCCGGTTGCTGGTCAGGCCCTCGTATTCGGCCGATTTATACACCTTGAACCGGACCCCGTCAAAACGGGCCAGCCCGTCAAAGGTCCCGAGCCAGATATACCCGTCGCTCGCCTGGATGATCTCGTTAATGGAATTGACCGGCAGGCCGTCCTCTACGGTCCAGCGATCGTAGGTGAAATCACCGTCCACAAATAGTTCTTCGGTCTGGATCCCCTGGCTGGCGGATAGAAGTGGCGCCAGCACGAACCATACCACCCATGACAGGTTCAACAGGTATGCATTCGCTGCTCTCATCCCTTTGTGGCCGATTTTACCCCCGCGAAGTTAAATCATGTTAGCGGAAACCGGCCTTTTACGCAACCGGG
>CAZGSL010000077.1:0-4117 GCA_964528445.1 uncultured Balneolaceae bacterium
CCGGTGAACTGCCGAACTTCTCTTTCCAGATACGGCGCAGTTGCCGCGAATTCCGGTATCCGCATTTTCTTGCTATCTCATCCACGGTGTAATCGGGATGGTGCACCAGTGTTTTGGCGTGCTCGGCCTTGACCTCATGCTTGAATTCCGTGATGGTATGTCCGGTAACCTCCTTGAATTTCCGGGTCAGCGTTCGGGCGCTCATGTTTGCCAGGGATGCCAGCTGTTTGACCGTTGGATTCTCGGAAGGGTGAGAGATTATATAGTCCTGTACCCTGTGAATGGTCGGGTTGAAATGCGCCTGATATTCCAGGTAGATTGATTCCTGGCTGTGCGTTTCGTCCCTTCGCATAAAGACCACCAGTTCGCGGGCCACTTTTGAGGTGAGCATGGGTCCATGCTGCTCCTCAAGTATCGCCAGACACATGTCCATACCGGAGGTCATGCCCGCACTGCTGTAGATATGGCTGTCTTTTACGAACAGCCGGTCGGAGTGGACGTTGGCTTCCGGGTAGTGCTCCCTGAGGTAATCGATGCACTTCCAGTGAGATGTGCAGGCGACCCCCTTCAGCAGTCCCCATTCGGCAAGCAGAAGGGTCCCGGTGCAGACACTCACCAGGCGAACGCCGGTTCGATACTGCAGGGACACCCATTCTCTCAATTCCTCGATATACTCTCCGAGCTCCCCGCGTCTGAAGGCATCGAAGTCAATGCCCGGGAGAACGAGGTAATCTCCGGAGCGGAGTGTGAGATTACCGGGAGATTGCAGGCCGGTTAACCGGATTCCCTGTTCCGAAAGCACATCCGGCCGGCGGGAGGTATACCCGATTTCAAGGTTCAGGTTGCCGATGCGATTTGCTTCGTAGAATACCTGCACGGGCCCCGCCAGATCCAGGATGTGGGTATTCGGCAGGATGAGAAACGATACTTTTTGCTTCTCCTTATTGTCAGTCATGGTCATAATACAGACATATTACGCCATATTTAATCTGTTGTGTGCTTTTCAAGAAACTCCTCTGTATAAATGGATCAGGCGATAAAAGCTTTAAACAGGGTCATTCACAAATGATTGTGCAATAAGTAATGGACATTATAAGTCAAAACAAAACGAATTACACTGTTGGAGTCTTCCTCTATGACGGCGTGGAGCTGTTGGATTTCAGTGGCCCGGCCCAGGTATTTGCCGTTGCAGAGGGATTCACGGTCCGTATGGTCTCCGTGGAGAAAAGGAAAATCCGGTCGCAGGGTTGTGTAACGATTTTGCCGGATTATTCCCTGGATGACTCCCCGCAACTGGATCTTGCTGTTTTACCGGGCGGCAATACGGACGAAGTGAAGAAGGATGATCGGGTAATTGGCTGGGTTCGCAGGTGCTCCGAGAAGGGAACCATCCTCTTTTCGGTCTGTACCGGTGCCCGGATACTGGCCCGTGCCGGTCTGCTGAACGAGCAGAAAGCGATCACCTGGCATGCTGCCGTCGATGCATTTCAGAAACAGTTTCCGGCTGTCCGGGTTGTACGAGACGCCCGCTGGGTAGATTGCGGTAACATCATAACCACGGCGGGAGTCTCGGCCGGTATCGACGGCGCATTGCACCTGGTTGCCCGGCTTATGGGAAGAGAAGAGGCCCAATCGACGGCACAATATATGGAGTACGAGCGATGGAGGCCGGACGACGGGATAGTAGTGAGGTAGGGGGGGAGCAACGCATTTAATTTTAAACGGAAAGAGACAAAAAAGTGATTCTGAAACTCATGAAATACACGCTGATCACCCTGACACTTGTAACGATCTCCTTTGCCTGCACCCGTACGGAGGGAAGAGTGTACGTTTGTCCCCCGTGCAGTTGCGCGGCTCATGAAACCGGGCAAATTTTTCATGAAGACGGTAGCTGCCCGCACTGCGGTCTGAGTCTCATGGAGAAGATGGATACCACGATCCCCGCAACGCCTGATCTCCGGACCGGTTCGGGTAATTTTCTCATCGAAGGAGGAAAAGGGCATACGGAAGATACCGTTGCCGTATTTTATCACATGCCGGAAAACTACACCGCCCGTTCTTCCGTTCTTCTCGTTATCCCGGGATCCGGCAGAGATGCCGATGAGTACCGGGACTCCTGGATCGAATCCTCGGAGAAACATGGGGTCCTGGTGCTTTCGCCGAGGTATCCGGAACAGGAGTATGGTTTCGGCGACTATCACATGGGCGGGGTGATGGAAGACCCTAACATCACGGAGCCGGTGGTTGCCTACTCTGATACCTCCAATGAGGTTGCCCTGGACGAGGATCAATTTACCTACTCCGTGAACCGGGATTCCGCCGCCTGGATCTTCCGCGACTTCGACCGGATTTTTGGGAGGGCGGCGGAGGCTGCGGGTTCCGAGCGGGATTCCTACGACTTGTTCGGGCATTCGGCCGGGGGACAGATTCTGCATCGCCTTGTACTCCTATCACCGAATTTGAAAGCGGACCGGATTGTCGCCTCCAACTCCGGTTTCTATACCCTGCCCGATTTCGAAGCACCGCTTCCCTTCGGACTTGAGGACGTACCCATGGACGAGAGCGATCTGCAGGAGGCATTCGGGCGGGAATTGATCTTACTGATCGGCGAAGAGGACGACGAGAATGAGACAGGGGGTATCCTCCTTCGTTCGCCTTCGGCCGACCGGCAGGGAGCTCACCGGCTGGAACGGGCACGATTCTTTTACCGATTTTCCCGGGACAGGGCGGATTCCCTGGCCGTCCCGTTTCTATGGAAGCTGGAGATCGTACCGGGAGTCGGCCATGATTTCGAGAAGATGGGAGAGGCGGCCGCGCGATATCTGTACGGCAAATAGATTCCTTTTCCATAATTTGGTTCTGAACAACAGGGTGAACTCTGAAGCCCCGGATTTGATTATGGGGATTTCAAACCCCAAAGAAGAAAGTATCGCATGGAATTCGGCATCTACACCTTTGTTGAGAACACGCCTGTGGCCGGCAGCGGGGAGACCCTCTCGCCCGAAGAGCGCCTGGCCAACCTGCTGGAGGAGATCGAGCTGGCCGACGAGGCGGGCCTGGAGGTCTTCGGCATCGGCGAGCACCACCGCGAGGAGTATCTCTCATCCGCTCCGACGGTAATTCTGGGCGCAGCGGCGGCGCGAACGGAGCAGATACGCCTCAGTTCGGCCGTTACGGTTTTAGGCTCGGAAGACCCGGTGCGGGCGCACCAGCAGTTTTCGACGGTTGACCTGCTTTCCGGGGGGCGCGCGGAAATTATGGTGGGGCGGGGCTCCTTCACGGAGTCTTTTCCGCTGTTCGGCTACAGCCTGCAGGACTACGACGAGCTCTTTGCCGAGAAGCTGGAGCTGCTGCTGGAGCTCCGTGAGTCCGAGGTGGTGAGCTGGGAGGGGAAACACCGCCCCTCCATCGAAGGGAGCGGCGTCTACCCGAGACCGGTGCAGGAGCGCCTGCCGGTCTGGGTGGCGGTAGGAGGGACCCCGCAGTCGGCCTACCGGGCCGGGCGGCTGGGTCTTCCCATGGCGCTGGGCATCATCGGGGGAGAGCCGGCGCGGTTCAAGCGTCTGGCCGACCTCCACCGGGAGGGAGCGGAAGAGGGGGGACACGACCGCCTCCCCCTGAGCATAAACTCCCACGGTTTCATCGCGGAGGACTCGAAGGAGGCCGCCGATATCGCTTTTCCCGCCTTCAAGGAGACAATGGACAAGATCGGGCGGGAGCGGGGCTGGCCGCCCATGAGCCGCGAGCAGTTCGAGGCCTCCCGGTCGCTGAAGGGCGCCAACGTTGTGGGCAGTCCCCAGGAGGTCGTGGAGAAGATCCTCTACCAGCACGAAATCTTCGAACACGACCGCTTTCTGCTGCAGATGAGCGTGGGGAGCCTGCCGCACGAGAAGCTGCTGCGCTCTATCGAGCTTTTCGCGACCGAAGTCGCCCCGGCGGTGCGTAAGGAGCTGGACGGCTGAATGATCCAGCCGGCTCAAAACTTCTGCCTGTCGCGCTCAAAAAATAATGGTGGAGCTACCATAAAAAAAGCCCCCATCCGCCGGCTGGCGGAAGGGGGCGCGTACCGCGTACGGGATTCGAACCCGTGCTACCGCCGTGAAAGGGCGGCGTCCTA
>CAZGSL010000078.1:0-3938 GCA_964528445.1 uncultured Balneolaceae bacterium
TAAATATACGATGTATTTAATACCATAGTTGCTTTCCGTTATGAGATGTCCTGTCTTAATACTCTCCCTTTTGATCCTCCTTACCTTCCCTTATACAACCGAAGCGCAGGGACAGGCCATCACGCACATCTCCGGAAAAGTCACCGACTCAGAAAACGGAGAACCCTTGCCCGGGGTGAATGTCTATCTTTCTGGTACCACCATCGGTACCTCTGCCCAAACCGACGGCAGTTATACCTTCCGTACCACGCTCGCGGGGGTCTACGAGCTGGTATTCAGTATGGTGGGATATGAGCGCGAGGTGGTCACCATCCAGCTGAATCCCTCTTCGGAGGAGAAGGACAGCCTCAATGTTAACGTGGGACTCACCCCCGAGGCTTATTTCCTGGACAGTCTGGTGGTAGAGGCTTCCAATAAGGAATGGAAAGAGAACTACAGGATTTTCGAGCAAGAGTTTATCGGGCAGACGGATTTTGCGGATGAGACCTCAGTGGAGAACGCATGGGTATTGGATTTTGAAGAAGGAGAACGAGCAGGATATCTGGCCGCAAGCAGCGAGGAACCTCTGCATCTGGTAAATGAGGCCCTGGGATACCATATTTATGTGGATATTGAGCACTTTGAGTGGGCTCGGACCGGAATGGGCGGTTCCTATGTAATTTATCCACGATTCGAGGAGATGGAACCCGAAAACTATCAGGAGCGCCGCCGATGGGAGAGCAACCGGGAGCAGGCCTACCTTGGTTCCCGCCGACACTTTTTAAGGAGTCTTTACCAAGATAACCTTAACAGCAACAAGTTCACCGTAACTCCCCAAGAATATATTATCCCTATGAGCCGTGGACAGGTGCGTTATGAGCTGATGAGCCGTTCAGGGGTATCCCGGGATATGGCAGAAGTTTATAAGGGATACCGGCTGAGTCGGGAAATAAGGGTGGAGTATGGTGCAGCGCGGTTTGTGGTGGGTGAGCGTAGAGTGAGCCGTGTTCCCCTGAATATCACTACTACGTCCGTTATCCCCGTACGGAACAACGCACCGTTCTTTACTGACGCGCTGGGAAATTTGCTGGATCCCACCGCACTAATCCTGAATGGGAACTGGGATAAAGACCGAATGGCAAATATGCTGCCGATGGATTACCGTTATGATGATCGATAGGTAGGAGAATTTATGGTTCCGTTTAAAGGAGGAACAGGATAAGAGTCGTTGATGTGAGCCCGTAGAGGCGAAAATTACGACTTATTTTAACAATGCCGAGAGCTTGCGGGTGAGGGAGCGCCGGGAGTAGGGGTGTTTGTGCATGTCACTGCTGCTTCCCCGGCTGTAGGGTTTCAGGCTGGGCGGATTTTCCAGCACCGACTTCAGGAAACGCCGGATCTCCCCGACCTCATCGTGTTCAAAGGCCACTCCCTGGTCGTTTTCTGAGATGATCTTCGCGGCGTCACCTTTCACCGGCCCCAGAAACAGGATGGGGTTGCCGGTCCCCAGGTATTCAAAGAGTTTGCCGGTCAGGATCTGCTCGCTGCCCGGGGTGCGGGATACGCTCAGCAGCAGCAGGTCGGCCTCCGCCATCGCCGCTACGGCCTGCTTATGGGGTCGGTAGCCGGACAAGGTAACGGTCTCCGCCAAGTCCAGGTGTTCCACAATCTGCCGCAGTTCGGGGTGGGAGTTGCCGATGAACTCCACCTCCAGTTTTTCCCTCAGTTCTTCCGGGAGCCCGGCGACCGCTTCCAGGAATCCCTCCGGCAGGGCGGCTTCCCGGACGCTGCCGATAAAGCGAATCGTCAGCGGCTCTTTTTCGGGGTTGGCTTCGTTCTCGCCGGACGGAGAGTCGTCTTCTCCGGCGGTGTCGGGGTAGTCGTCCGGATCAAATCCGTTGGGGATGACCTGGTACGTCCGGTCCACCACCTTCTTCTGGCCGTCGGCCATGGAGGGAGAGATCACCACCACCTCGTCGGCCGACCTCAGCACTTTTCGCTCCAGGCTTCGGTCGATGTTGCCGGCCAGGCGTGTCCGGGGCAGCAGCTGGTTGTAGTACACTTCGCTCCAGGGGTCACGGAAATCGGCGATCCACCGCGCTCCCGTTCTCTTTTTTGCGTAACGTCCCGCGAAATGGACCGAGTGCGGGGGACCCGTGGTGATGACGTTGGGGATGTTGAATTTCCGAATCAGTTCCACCGCCCGGGGGCGCGCCGTAAGCAGCCACCCGGCGCGCGCGTCCGGCAGCATCAGGTTGGCGCGGATCCATCCGCCGAGGCGTGAGAGGAGTCCGCCGGACTGCAGCTCGATGGTGGGTTTGGTGATCTCCTCCTTCTCCCGGCCGGTCAGCGCCGCATAGAGCCCGAAGGCCTCGTAGGTGCGGGTGCGGTAGACCTTGAGGGAGTCGGGGACGTCCTCCTCCAGCGACTCGTCGGTAATGGGATAGGTGGGGTTCTCCACCGTCAGGATCAGCGGGTTGTAGCCGAATTCGGGCAGGTACTTGGCGAACTTGAGAAAGCGCTGCACCCCCGCGCCCCCGCTGGGAGGCCAGTAGTAGGTGACGATGAGGACGTCAGGCTTTTTCATCTTCTTCGGTTGAGGTTCGCCCTCTCAGGTAGCCGGCCAGCAGGAAGAGTCCCAGCGCCCACTGCAGGATGTTGCCGGCCCAGGAGATCCGGGAACCCCAGATGTAGGAGTCCGGGTCGAAACGCAGGCGGATTTCGTGCTCGCCGGCGGGCACCTGCAGGCCCCGCAGGATGTAATCGGTCTTGTAGATGGTAGCCGGCTGGCCGTCCACCGTGGCGGTCCACCCCGGCGGGTAGTAGATTTCGCTAAGCACCAGGAAGCCGTCGGACGACCGCTCGGTGCGGAGCGTGATTGCGCGCGGGCCGTAGGAGGTGACCTCCACCGATGCGGCGGTGTCCGGGTTCGCGGGGAGCGGGTCCCCGGTCTCCACCACGGCGGTGGTGCGCAGGTTCACCCCGCTGCCGCCCTTGATCAGGTCGATCGCCCGGCGGGGGGAGTCTACGGTAATCACCGAATCGGCGAAAAAGGCCTTGGGCAGCACATCGGTGTTCTCATACGCCCTGGCGTCCTCTCCCTGGTACGCCTGTTCCAGCCCCGGCATGGAGAGCGGCTGCTGCGGACCGACGGTAAGGTATTTTACATTCAGAATGTCCAGCAGCTCCATATTGAGCCCCGCGGGGCCCGTCTGGAGGGCCTCGTCGATCATGTCCTGGTAGTAGCTCAGCTTGGCGCCGGTGTACCCGCCGATGGTGGGATAGAAGTAGGAGGGGATGGCGTTGTTGAAGGGGTTGTCGCCCGCGGGAAAGACGCGATACTCCCACCCCTCGCCGCTGTCGACGTTGTTGCGCAGGAAGCGGTCCACCGGACGCTGCTGCCGCTGGATGGCCTGCTCCAGGTCGGTGCTTTCGGGGGCCATGGCATCCTCGTTGAGGTAGCGGCTCCCCACGCTCAGCATGTCGAATGCCCCCAGTACGATCAGCCCGGCCAGGAACCATCCCTTCCCGATCCTGCGGTTGTAAAAGGCCCAAATCAGCGCGCCGGCCGCCAGCACCAGCAGCAGGAAGCGGATGGAGTCGTCCTGGGCCATCTCCCGACGCTGGGGCTTGAGCTGGTTGTTGATGTAGCGGTTGACGCTCATCTGCACCTGCTGGTTGTCGGGCGACATATTGTTCTGCTGGGCCAGCTGCCGGGCCATCTGCTGCCGTTCGCCCGGTTTTTCAAAGTCGAGCACGCTGCCGCTGCCCATCGCGAAAAGCAGTCCGAGGGCGAGGGGGACCGCCAGGGGAACAAGGAGGGTTCGGAGGCTCTTTTTCTCCTTCGCCTCGCGGGCTTTCTCAAAGAGGGCCCTGACCCCGAAGACCGCCAGCACGGAGAAGCAGAAAACGGTCACGATAAGCCACATCTCCGGGGTGCGGAACTTGTTGAAGTAGGG
>CAZGSL010000079.1:0-1799 GCA_964528445.1 uncultured Balneolaceae bacterium
CCAGTACCAAATCATTCCGTTATCCCTTTATCCGGGAAGTGCTGATGTACGAATGCGTGTCAGAGACGGAATTTGCCCCGCCGCTGACCGACAAACAATTCCAGCCCAATTGCTTCGTGGATATCAGCGATGAAGTCGAAGAGAAGATGGGCATCATGCGTATCTACGAATCCGAGATGGGGGAGCATCCTTTTCCCCGTTCGGAGAGAAACATCCGGGCTCTGGCCACGTTCAGGGGCGCCACAGCCGGCGTGGAATATGCGGAAGCATTTCAGATATTGAAATCTCATCGTTTTGAGACCGTATAAATCCTGATTTGAAAGGCATCGTGAACTTCATGAACCTGCGCAGCAAACTTTGCCTGCTCCTGCTGGCCGCAGGGGCCCTGATGGCCTCCTGCGACCGCTCTCCCTCCATGTACGAGGTGCAGGTCACCCCCGCACCCCCGGAGGGCGGAACCATCACGCCGGCGGACAGCATCGTCGAGGAGGGCAGCACCCTCCGGCTGGAGGCGGTGCCTTCGGAAGGATACCGTTTCGTGCGCTGGAGCGGCGACCGGTCCGACAGTACCAATCCCCTGGAGCTGAAGGTGGACCAAAACTACTCGCTGACGGCCGAGTTCCAGCCCCGCAGCTATGAGCTGGATGTCGATACCGAAGGCTCGGGTTCGGTGAGCCAGCAGGTGATGGCCGCCGACAGCACCACCTACGACTGGGGCACGCTGGTGGAGCTCACCGCCGAGCCTGACACGGGCCACCATTTCGTGGAGTGGAGCGGGGATCTGCAGGGCAGCGAGAACCCCGCGCAGATTAACGTGAAGGGAGACCGCCAGGTGACCGCACACTTCGCCATCAGTACCTACGAACTCAGTGTGGAGACCGACGGACCGGGCAACGTTACCGTGTCACCCGACCTTGAGACCTACGAGCACGGCACCGAGGTGGAAATCGAAGCCAAACCCAACGTGGGATACGCCTTTACCGGCTGGACCGGCGATTTCGCCGGCAACGAGAATCCTGCCACCCTGGTGATGGATGAGCAGAAGCAGATCAAGGCGTCCTTTGTCATCAAGACCTATCCCCTGACGGTGGAAATCTCCGGGGAGGGACAAGTGACCCGCACGCCCGACCTGGAGCGGTACGAGCACGGCACCGAGGTGGAGCTGAGCGCCTCGGCGGCCGACCATTTCGCATTCGTAAAATGGGGAGGGGCCAAAAGTGCCTCATCTTCCTCCATCTCCCTCACCATGGACGCCGAAAAGACCATGCGGGCCAACTTCAAGCGCAGGTTCGTCATCATGCCTCTGGGCAACAGCCTCACCCACGACCCCGACTCCCGGGAACGTCTGTGGAACCTGCTGACCGGGGATGGCTACCTGGTGGATTTCGTGGGAGACCAGGACCGCCCCAAAAAGGGCATCTCCATACCCGACACCGACCATGAGGGGGTACCGGGCATCACCATCAAGGGCATTTCGGACAAGATCGTGGACGTGCTCAGCCGCCACAGTCCCCGTTACGTGAACCTCATGGTGGGCACCAACGACATCGTATGGGGCTACAGCGAGACCGCACAATCCATGGCTGACCGCTGGAACAAGCTTGTGCAGAAGATACTGGACAACACCCCTTCCCACACCTACGTGGTGGCGGCCACCATCCCCCCGGCCACCTCCAAAATCGTGGGCGATTCCGACCTGGAGGTGCGCGACCGGGCCGAGCAGATCGCCGACTACAACGAGGCCCTCCGCAGCCACGTGAGCCAGCGGCAGCAGGACGGCGACAACATTATCCTGGCCG
>CAZGSL010000079.1:1809-3912 GCA_964528445.1 uncultured Balneolaceae bacterium
GGTCGCCCAGCTGGCCGACGTGTACGCCGAGATAAACGTGGACGATCATATAGGAGATGACGGGATTCACTTCAACGAAGAAGGCTTCCAGGTCATGGGTACCGTCTATTATGAGGCTCTCATAAAGTTGCTGGGCCTCTGAGAGTTGGTCCGCCGTGCCGGAGCCTTATCCTTTTACTTTCCCTCCCCCTTCTCCTCAAGCCGTTTGCGTATCTCTTCGGCCAGCACGCGGCTGAACAGCCGCGCCCCCTCCTCGTTCAGGTGGTTGGCATCAAAGGTGTGCTCCAGGCTGTAGAAGCCGGGATACCGCTCTACGCTGCCCAGGTCGATCACCCTTCCTTCCGGGAGGGAATCGCGAACCGCCAGTATTCGGTCGTAGCGCGCCATGCGGGGCGAGATAACAAAGTAGAGCTCCACTCCTTTGCTCCGTGAACGCTCCAGAAGGCTGCGCAGGCGCTGCAGGTGTACACGGTTCAGGCGCGCCCGTACCGCCTCCTCCCCGTATGCCCGCCTGGAGGCAGCTACGTAGGATTCCACCACGGTGGAATCATCGAGGAACTGCTGCCGGCGGCGCGCCACCGGATCCGAATCCGATTCCACCGTCCGGTATTCGTCATCCAGGGAGTAATAGCCCCGGTAGCCCCTTATTACGGCATCGGAGAGGGAGCGCTCCTGCAGCAGGGATCCCACCAGATCGGGAACCGCATAGAGTATTTTATACGCGTAGGAGGCCAGGAATTCCGAAAAAATTCGCGCTCCCACATCCAGGGGACGTGGGGATGCCCGCATGTAACGGGCGATGTAGGAGAGGGCCTGGGGATCGAGGTAGTGGTAGTTCATGGGGGTGGGAATGTTGCCCGGCTTGATCTGGCGAAAATCGCTCATTTCCAGGAAAACGAAGTC
This sequence comes from uncultured Balneolaceae bacterium, assembly GCA_964528445.1. GTDB lineage: Bacteria > Bacteroidota > Rhodothermia > Balneolales > Balneolaceae > JAXHMM01. Next base: position 2,713 of record CAZGSL010000079.1, read on the forward strand.
AGGCATCGGCGCCTCCCGGCCAAGGAGCTCCTCGTAGAGTATGTAAGACTGGGGATTGAGCAGGCTGGTGGCCCCCAGGTTGTAACCGGAGAGGCCCGCTCCGGCCAGCAGGCTGTCCATTATCCCCGGTTGGATATGACGGTAGAAGCGGCTCGACCCGTAGTAGAGGGTGTTTACCTCCCCCGCCCCGGTCAGCGCCGTCGCCTCCTCCAGCTTGTCCCTGTAGAGGGGATTCCCGTAATAGTCAGGCAGCAGCTGAAGCGCCAGGAGGCTGGCCGCCAGGCAGAGCAGCAGAAAGAATACCATCTTTTTGAAAAAGCGTGTCATGCCACAGGGTGAAATTGCATGCTAGAACTGAAAATAGATAAATTCCTGCTGGGGACCCGCATACCGGATGAGCAGGAGAACGATGCCATAGTAAAAGCCCCAGCGCAGGATACGATGCCAGCCGGTGGCCACCGTTTCCAGTCCGTGACGGTCCCCCCGGGCCGTCCACTCCACCAGGAGCATGAAGACGGTCAGCCCGGCGATCGTCGCCAGGCTGACGGCCGGCAGGGCCAGCTCAGGGACCGTGAAGAGACTCCCGGCGAAGATGCCCCCGATGTATTCGAAAGCGTGACCGAGGCTTTCCGCGCGGAAAAAGATCCATCCCAGGCAGGTCAGGCCGAAGGTCACCGCCATGGAGCCGACCTCTCCGGGCGAGGGCAGCATCCGGCCTTTCGCGACCACGTCCAGGTATTTCCGGTTCCTCTCGGCCAGGAAGAGCGGCAGGAAATAGAGGGCGTTCAGGGCGCCCCAGACGACAAACGTCCACGCGGCCCCGTGCCAGAAGCCGCTCACCACGAAGATCACAAAAGTGTTGCGGATCTTCTTCCAGTCGCCCACCCGGCTGCCGCCCAGGGGTATATAAAGGTAGTCGCGGAACCAGGTGGAGAGAGAAATATGCCAGCGCCGCCAGAACTCCGCGATATCGCGCGAAAAGTACGGGAAGGCGAAGTTCTGCATCAGGTCGAAACCGAACAGGCGCGCCGTGCCGATGGCGATGTTGGAGTAACCGGCGAAGTCGCCGTAGATCTGGAAAGCAAAGAGCACCGCGCCCAGGACAAGCGTACTGCCCGGGAGCTCGGCCGAACGGGCGAAGATTTCATTGACGTAAACCGCGCAGTTGTCGGCAATCACCACCTTCTGGAAAAAGCCCCA
>CAZGSL010000080.1:0-3773 GCA_964528445.1 uncultured Balneolaceae bacterium
CATTGACGTAAACCGCGCAGTTGTCGGCAATCACCACCTTCTGGAAAAAGCCCCATAGCATCTGCCGCAGGCCGTCTACCGCCGCCGGGTACTCGAATGTCCTGGGGCTATGGAACTGGGGCAGCAGGTTGGTGGCCCGCTCGATCGGCCCGGCCACCAGCTGGGGAAAGAAACTCACGTAGGCGGCGTAGGCCGCCACATCGCGGGTCGGCTCCTGGTTGCCCTTGTAGACGTCGATCGTATAGCTGAGAGTCTGGAAGGTGTAGAAACTGATCCCCACCGGCAGCACCACGTTGAGGGTGGCCGCGCTGAACTCCATGCCCATAAAGGAGAAGGCGGTGATAAAGTTTTCCAGGAAAAAGTTGTAGTACTTGAAAAAACCGAGGAACCCGATGTTCACCCCAACGCTGGTCCAGAGCAGGATTTTTCTTTTCCGGTCGTCTTCCTCCCTGCCCAGCCGGCGACCCACGAGATAGTCCACCGCCGTGCTGAAGACAATGAGAAAAAGAAAGCGCCAGTCCCACCAGCCGTAGAAAAAGTAGCTGGCGGCAATCAGGAAGAGATTCCGGCGGGTCACATTTCCCTGGAAGAACGCCCAGTAGAGCAGGAAAACAACGGGAAGGAAGACCGCGAAATCGAGAGAGTTGAAGAGCATACGGGGCTACTCTTCCACCAGGCTCATCCTGCGGAAATCCTTGCTGTCCTCCAGCAGTTCGTAGTAGGTTCCGTGGTCGACGATCTCGCCCTCTTTCATCATGTAGATGGTGTCGCAGTTCTTGACGGTGGTCAGCCGGTGGGCAATCATGATGATGGTACGGTCGCCCTTGAGTCTTTCGATGGCGTCGATAACGTATTTCTCGGTGAGGTTGTCGAGCGAGGAGGTGGCCTCGTCCATGACCAGCAAGTCGGGATTGGAATAGAGGGCACGGGCGATGCCTATGCGCTGCTGCTGTCCCCCGCTGAGCCGCACGCCGCGCTCCCCGACCATGGTGTCGATTCCATTCGGCAGGCGGGTGATCATCTCCTCCAGTTGGGCCGCCTTGATGGCCTCCCAGATGCTTCCCTCGTCGATATCCTCGTCGGGAATGCCGAAAGCGATATTGCGGCGGATGGTATCGTCCAGCAGATAGATGGACTGAGGGATGTACCCCACGTTCTGCTGCCAGCCGCGTATGTTGTCGTGGATGTTCGAGCCGTCGACCGTGATGCGCCCCTCCTGCGGCTCCAGCAGTCCCAGGATCACATCCACCATGGTGGTCTTGCCCGCCCCCGTAGCACCGGCGAAGGCCACGGCGCTGCCCTTGGGGATGGTGAAGGTGGCATTCTTGACGGCCTGCTCGTCCGCTCCCTCGTAGCCGTAGGTTACGTTCTCCAGCCGTATTTCCGAGCGGAGTTCGAGCTTTTCGCGGTCGCTCAGTACCTTCTGGCGGAAATCCTTGTACTCGTTCTCCAGCAGCATCAGGTCGTCGTAGACGGCGTTGACCGAGTGCACGTTGTACCGCAGATCGGTCACCTTGGAGATCACCTGCTTGAATACCGGCATGAGTCTCACGGTGGCGGTTCCAAAGAGTCCCAGGACCGCCAGGATGCTTTCGTTCGCCCTCCCCTCCAGCACCATGATCAGGGCGATCATCAGGATTCCGGATACCGCCAGGGTTTCAATAATGGGATTGGGCAGATTATTGAGCAGATACTTGTAGATGTTTGCCCGCTTGCTCACCTCGGCGTTATCCCGAAAGTGACCCAGGAACATCTTTTCGCGGTTCAGGATGCGCGTCTCCTTGAAGCCGCCCAACCCCTGAATTACCGCCTTGTTCATCTCGGTCCGGGCCTCGCGGTCTTTCCTGCCGTACTCGTCCGTCTTGCGCTGGGTGTACTTCAGGAAGGCGTAGCCGCCCCCGCCCATGACCACCATCGTGGCCAGGGTGATCATCGGCTCCCAAAAGAGGAGGAATCCGATGATGAAGGTGCTCATGGTGAAATTGAGTGCCAGCTCCATAAAGGGCATCATCGTGCCGCTGACAATACGCTGCACTTCGTTAGTAATATTGCGCAGCAGTTCCGCGGAGTTCCGGTTGGTGTAGAAGGAGTAGGGAGCGGTCATATAAGCCTTGAAGAGCCGATCCTGAAGATAGACTCCCCGATTGGCGACAAAGCGTTTTTTGATATACAGGAAGAAACTCAGGTAGAGGTTTTTAACGACGTAGACGCCGATGAGCAACAGGGCGCCTGCCATGACCAGGTCCTGCTGTGTGGTCAGGTCCAGCGCTCTGAGCCAGTCGCCCACGATACGGGTATCCAGTACCGATTGCGGATCCGAAACCGCCATGATGAAAGCCGGTACCATACCGATGCCCAGCAGTTCCAGTACCGAGGCCAGCAGCATCATAGCGAAGAGGATGGCCAGCTTTAAGCGGTACCGGCTCAGGAAAAGCGTGTAGATCTTTTTCAGGGAGTCAAGCATGTGCGGTTGGCGTATGAATAAAAAGCCAGTGTGGGATAATAAAGCTTATCTATCCAAAATTAAATGATTATTTTAATAACCCGTGAATTATTGGTTCTTCTCCATTGCCTCACGGTCCATTTCGATCATTTCTTCAATTAAAGCGTCAATCGTGTACTCGGGTTCCCAGCCCAGCTTTTCTGCGGCCTTGGAGGCATCCCCGATCAGCAGGTCCACTTCGGTGGGACGGAAGTACTGCGGATCCACCTCCACGAGGGTCTCCCCGGTCTCCCGGTCGATCCCGGTTTCGTTGGGTCCCTCGTCCTTCCATTCTAGCTCGATTCCGGCGGACTTGAACGACTTGGTGCAGAATTCGCGGACCGTGGTGGTGCTTCCGGTGGCGAGAACGAAATCCTCCGGTTCGTCCTGCTGCAGCATGAGCCACATGCCGCGCACGTAGTCTTTGGCGTGTCCCCAGTCCCGGCGGGCGTCCAGGTTCCCCAGGAAAAGCTTCTTCTGGGTGCCCGCGGCGATGCGCACGGCCGCCCGGGTGATCTTGCGGGTGACAAAGGTTTCGCCCCGCCTCGGCGACTCGTGGTTGAAGAGGATCCCGTTGACCGCGTACATGCCGTAGGCCTCCCGGTAGTTTACGGTGATCCAGTAGGCGTAGAGCTTGGCGGCCGCGTAGGGGGAGCGGGGATAGAAGGGGGTGGTCTCGCTCTGGGGGGTCTCCTGGATCTTCCCGTAGAGCTCGGAGGTGGAGGCCTGGTAGATCCGGGTCTTCTTCTCCATGCCCAGGATGCGGACCGCCTCCAGCAGCCTCAGCGTGCCCATGGCGTCCACGTCCGCGGTGTATTCGGGCGATTCGAAGGAGACCTGCACGTGGCTCTGTGCGGCCAGGTTGTATATTTCATCGGGCTGGGTCTCCTGGATGATGCGAATCAGGTTGGTCGAATCGGTCATGTCCCCGTAGTGCAGGTAGAACGGCAGCCCCTTGAAATGGGGATCGTGGTAGAGATGGTCCACCCGGTCCGTATTAAAAAGGCTGGCGCGGCGCTTGATGCCGTGCACCTCGTAGCCGTTGTCCAGCAGCAGCTCGGCCAGGTAGGAGCCGTCCTGTCCCGTTACACCCGTAATTAACGCAACTTTGTTTTTCCCGCTCACGATTCGATCTCCACTTCTTTAATTTCGTCGGTATGTTCCCGGAACCAGTCGTACGTGGACCGTATTCCCTCTTCCAGCTCGATGCTGTGTTTCCATCCCGCCTCTGTCATACGGCTCACGTCCATCAGCTTGCGCGGGGTGCCGTCGGGCTTGGAGCGGTCCCATT
>CAZGSL010000081.1:0-3602 GCA_964528445.1 uncultured Balneolaceae bacterium
CGCCCAGGATGTCAGCGTCAGCGGAGGAGTCGGCTATGGCAGTCAATCGGAAGACTTGAACCTGAACGTGGGCCTCTCCTACGATATCCCCAATACGCCTGTCAGGCTGGCATGGGACGTGGGCTATTCGAAACCCGCCCAGACGGACCGCTTCGAATCCAACCTCAACGTGCACCTGAAAATCATTGACACCGACGTCGCGGGGCTCTATGGGCTGACCGGCCTGAATGTGATGCACTTCAGGTCCTCTTTTGGAAATACCACCATCACCGATACCGAGTTCGGTATCAACGCCGGTGCCGGGGCGGAAGTTGATATCAGCATCGGCAAAGCGTTTGGTGAGGCGAAATACGTCTTCGACACCAGTTTTGAACACCATTCGGAGTTGATCCTGGGCGGCGGGGTACGCGTAAACATCTGATTTCCCGTTCGCGGGCGTACCCAGGAACCGGCTTTAGGAGAGCCGGGAGTTGATTGCAAGGCTGTGATCGTTTTTGCGTAAATCGCGAAAGCGTTTCACAGCCTTTTTTATTTGGTTGCAATTTCTGGCTCCGGGACTCCGGTGCTTAAGGTAATTCTGATGTACACCGGGCGCAGCTCTCCCATCAACCTGCCATGACAGCCTGCTGGCCGTGTACTCTTGTGATATCTGTCACAATACTTTAATATTAAAGTAATTTGCAAATAAATAATATAGCCATGAGCCTGAAAAACACTTCTAATTGGTCCATAGCCAGCATCACCTTTTCACTGGCAGGCGCTGTTGTATTGCTTCTTGCGGGGTACGGCTACCAGTGGGGATGGTGGGGGCTGGGAACCGCGTTCTCGTGGCTGCTGCCCGGAAGCGGCCTGCTCGGGGTAATCGGTATTTTGCTGGCCCTGATTTTCGGATTCGTCCGCTGGTACGACCCGGTGCGCAGGGGAGGCGTAACGGCCCTGATCAGTGTGGTGCTGGCCCTCGGCATCATCGCAACGCTGGCATACTGGAACAACGAAGCCCAGAAATATCCGTCCATTCATGATATTTCGACCGATATCGAGAATCCGCCGCAGTTCAGGGATATCGTGCCCCTGAGGGCCGAGGCTTCCAACGATACCACCTACGGTGACCAGGAAAAGGCCGACATCCAGCGGGAACATTATCCCGACGTCCGGACGCTCTACCTGGACGTGACCTATCCCGAGGCGTTCAGCAGGGCGCTGGAAGCGGCCCGGCAGATGCCCTGGGAGCAGATCGTTACGGCGGACGAGGAGGCGGGGCTGATCGAGGCCGTTGATAAACTTGCCTGGTTCGGATTCAAGGATGACGTGGTAATCCGCGTGGATACCACGGATACCGCCGGCCGGAGCAAGGTCGACGTGCGTTCGGTTTCCCGGATCGGAGGGGGGGATATCGGGGTGAACGCCCACCGCATCCGCGAGTACCTGGAGACCCTTCAAAACCAGTAGCATAGGCTGGGGACGCCCTGGTCACATCGTGGAAGAGAGCCTTTCGATAATCTGGGCAACGGGTTTTTTATATCAAAAAACCGCCATCCGGCTTGCTTGTTACCCTTATTTGGGGCATACTTGACGAGTTTCTAACCATCAACCGGAGTAGTATCAAACCCGTTTTCTTATGACTTTCCCCTCACCTGGGCTACCTGTTTCCCAATTCCGTTCGTTTTTCAAAAGCTCTTTTATCGCCCTGCTTGCGTTGGGCGTTGTGTCCGTTTTCGCGGCCGGTTGTGAATCCTCCACTTCCGCCAACGAGCAGAAGGAGACCAGGACCTTCGACCTTGTTTTGTCGAGCGACAGCGCCACGAAGGTGGGAGAGCTGACGACGTCAGAGATTACGGAGGACGACGACGCCTTCATAGATGAGGGCTTTTTTATCACCATCTCCTTGTCGGATACCGACTTCAGTCCGCCCTACGATATCAGCATGCAGGAGGGAGGGGGCATTTGCGGGACCTTCAACGTGCAGCCGGACGAGCAGGGGGAGATGCCCTGCGACTACCAGTCCTTCCTGTCGGATCCGGGACAGCTTACCGTCACTTCTGACAACGGGAACGGCGTTGAGGCGAATCCCAGATAACGGAGATACGCTGTTTCACTTGGCAGCTTCCGGGTGATTTGTCAGCTTGGTGTGTGGTTGTGGGAGGCGGACGAACCGCTGCCGCATCGATGGATAGTCCATTCAGGTTGACAGGTATTCAGAAAACGAGGGGTCGATGGATCGCAGCAATCGGGCTTCGTCCGACCCTGGATCAAGGAGCTCGAAATCCTCGAACTCAAATCCGGGAGCGACCGAACACCCGGCCAGTACGGTGTCGGAGAGTGCTTTTGCCGCCTGCCAGGCACCCGCGGGTACAACGTGGCAGAAACGGTTGGACTTGGCCGAAAGAGTAATGGTTTCGGGGGGTGTATCGGTGCCGTCCCATGTATAAAGCCGAAGGGTTTCGCCCCGGTACAGGTTCCAGACTTCGTCGGAGGCTACCCTGTGGAACCGGCTGACCTCCCCCGGGTCCAGGGAAAAATAGATGTGGGTGAGCGCCGACCGGGATTCGCCGCCGGCCTGGGTCACAATCGCCTCCGAACGGAAGACTTCCTGGAATCGCCCGCCCTCGGGATGCTCCTTAAGATCGGTTGGTTTCATGGGTTGGGGATCTGCCTGCGTCGAGGTTAGGGAGAATCGCCAAGAATCGCCAGCACCCTTGCCGGTGCGCCGCTGCCCCCTTCGATCTTCATCGGCAGGGCGATCACCCGGAATCCTTCCGCGGGAAGCTGGTCGAGGTTGGCCACGTTTTCAAGGACGGGTATGTCCCTGCGAAACAGGGCGATATGACTTTCGTATGCGGTTGACTGGCCGTAATCGATGCTGGGCGTGTCCAGCCCGATCAAACCGATGTCCCGTTCGGATGCCAGCCATTCTGCCGCGTCAGGGTGAAGGCCCGGGAAATGCAGCTCCTGTACCGCCTCTTCCCCGCGTTCCGCGGTTCCCATGTATTTCTCCCGATCCGGCCAGAATTGTCCATAACCGGTTTTCATCAGGACGATAGCCCCCGCGGGGATTTCGCCATGCTGCTGCTCCCACTCTTCGAAATCCGATATCCGCACCTGGTAATCGGGATTGGCCAGGGCCGAATCGCTGACGTCTACCACCAGTCCCCCGCCCACGAACCGTTCCACAGGGATCTGTTCGACGGTGCTTCCCTCTTCCCAGAAGTGATAGGGCGCGTCCAGATGCGTACCCCCGTGTTCGGCCATGCTGAAGCTGTTGGCGCTGTAGAAATAACCGGCTTCGGTTACTCCTTCCGATTGAACGTTCAGCTGAAATGCTTCGGCGGTAGGCCAGAATACGGTCTGGTCGTTAAACGGATGGGTGAGATCTACAGTTTCGCCGGAGGGGAATTCGTCGGTTTCGCCGGAGGGTTCTGTGCATCCCGTGAGCAGGAGGGAGAAAACGGCCAGAAAGGTGAACAACTTTTTCATCGTACGGTTAGTTACGGGTTAGCGCCATCATCGGCCTTTCGCTCGTGAAATCCTGTTACTTCGGTAAAAACAGGATAGGATCCGGGATCATAATAACAAGCGACAGCTTAATAATGAAGCGCTTCTCC
>CAZGSL010000082.1:0-3486 GCA_964528445.1 uncultured Balneolaceae bacterium
AACTGCGTATAGACGGTGCCCGAGCCGACCAGTTCCGCCTCGAAGCCGGCCCGGCTGATAAGCAGGGAGGCCTTGCGCATGCTCATGCCTCCCACGTTCGGTATAATGCCGTAACCCTCAGGCACTTCCGTGGTGTCGGAAGCGACCCGGGTGTTGGTGAGTTCCAGGGTAATGGGCGTCTCCTCCTCCAGTTCGGTGCCGGGCGCGGGCGACTGTCCGGCGACCCAGTAACCCTCCCCTTCGGTCCGGAAGGGAAGCTGCTGCCGGGAGAGCAGGGCGCGGGCCTGCTCCAGTTCCAGCCCGCGCACTTCGGGGGCGTAGGCCCACGTCTCCCGGAGGGTATCCTGGTCGATAATCTGCCTCTCAATCCCGTTATCCAGTCCGGCGATCCGTTTCGCGGTCTGCGAGAAGATGGGCCCGGCCGTCCATCCCCCGTAGATGCTGCTTTTCGGCTCATCCAGCATCACGAGGACGATGTAGCGGGGGTCTTCCGCCGGAAAGTATCCCACGAACGAGGCCCGGTAGGCCGTCCGGTAGCTGCCGTCCATGTATTTTTGGGCGGTGCCGGTCTTGCCGGCGATCTTCAGTCCCCTGACCTGCGCCTGTCCGGCGGTCCCGGAGTCGGTCACCACGTCCTGGAATACGGGAGAGAGCTGTTTGATGGTCGATTCTTTCGCCACGCGGCGGACCTTCACCGGGTCATGTTTCCAGACGGTCTCATCGGTCTCGTCCACCATTTTTTCTACCAGGTAGGGCCTCATCATGTTCCCCCCGTTGGCGAAGGCCGCGTAGGCCTGGATGAGCTGGATGGGGGTGACCTGCACCTCGTAGCCGACCGACATCCAGGGGAGGGTCACCAGGCTCCACTCGTAGGGTTTCTGCAGGCGGCCCTCCACCTCGCCGGGCAGGTCGATGTTGGTATCCGTCCCGAAGCCCAGGTTGCGCGCGTACTGGTAAAAGGTGTCGTCCGACAGACGACGCGCGATGCGGGAGGTGGCTACGTTGGACGACTTCTGGATGACTTCGGGGAAGGTGAGGGTACCGAGGGGCTCGTGGTCGCGCATCATCTGCCCGTGAATCATCTCGATGCCGTCGTCGGGCGTTTCGAAGGTCTCGTCGAAGGAGACCGCGTTCTGCTCGACCGCCGCGAGGGCGGTGACCAGCTTGAATGTCGAGCCGGGTTCGACCATATCGGAGATCGCGTAGTTCCGACGGTTCTCGTCCGTAGTGGAGGCAGGATGGTTGGGGTCGAATGTGGGGTAATTCGCCATCGCCTTTATGGCTCCTGTGCGGGGATCCATGACTATGGCGGAACCGTGGCTGGATCCCGTCCGGTCGATCCCGGCTCTGAGTTCTTCTTCCAGAATGGCCTGAATGTGGGAATTGATGGTGGTATGCAGGGAGTGGCCCTGCCGGGGCTGCCGGCGCGGCGCGCCGACGTACGCGAATATCCTTCCGCTCCGGTCGCGGCGAACCTGCTGCATGCCGTCGGTGCCCTCGAGCTGCTCGTCGTACTCTTTTTCCAGCCCGATCATGCCCTCCGTGCGGTGATCCACGAATCCGAGGGTGTGTGCGGCCAGGCTGCCGAAACTGTAGCGCCGGCGGTACCTCTCCTCAAGGATCACCGCCCGGTTGTTCAGTGCCCGGACCGCCTCGTACGCCTCGGGCCCGATCGACTCGTTGAGTACCACGTAGCGGGAGCGGGCGGGCGCGCGGTCGATCCTGCGCAGGCAGGCGGAGGCGTTCTGGGCGGTATGTTCGGCGAGCGTGCCGCATATCTGGCGGATCTGCTCCCGGTCGACGCCGGGCAGGCGGGGATCCACGGCGATGCGGTAGGCCACGGAGTTGGTGGCCAGCACGCTGCCGTTGTCGTCGTAAATATTGCCCCGCTGGGCGGGAATGGAGATGTATTCGATGGCCTGGTCGTTCCAGAGCTCGCGAAGTTCGCTTCCCTCCAGGAAGTTGACCCGCAGCAGCTGCAGCAGGATGGCGCAGGGAATCAGCAGGATCAGCCCGAAGACCACGAACATGCGGTTTGTTATGGCTTCCCCGTTATTCATCCCGCTCCACCTCAATCACCTTTTCTGCGGGTCCGCCGTCGATGAAACCCAGTTCCCGGGCCCTGTCGTAGATGTTCGCCGGACCGATCATGCGGTCGTAGGTCAGCTGAAGGTCGGAATGGGCGCGGCGCACCTGGTTATACTCGCGCTCGAGGGTCTGCACCTCCTCCAGGAGCTGCTGGGTGGCCAGCACGTGGTTCAGGTAGAGAATGCCCAGGATACCGATGGCCACGGCGGCCAGGATGACCTTCAGGGGGTTCAGGCGGGAGAGGGAGAAGGGGCCGGGGGATTTCCGCTCCTTCATCGGACGTCCGTAGTCGGCCGCGGTCCCGTTTCCGGCCGTACCGTTGTTTCTGCTGCCGTTCCGGCCCTTTTTGCGGTCGGGAGTTTTCCGGACGTTGGGCTTTGTCTTCTCTTTTTTATGGGGTGAGGTTACCAGCATGTCAGACCACCCCCGCGTCGATCTTCTCCGCGACGCGCATCTTCGCGCTTCTCGCGGCGGGATTCTCCTCGACCTCCTCCTCGGAGGGGCGTATAATGCCCTCGGAGAGGGAACGGATGGGGGAGAGCTCGTTGCCGTAGAAATCCTTTTCCACTTCTCCGCTGTGGTTGCCGGCTCTGAAAAAACGCTTGACGATACGGTCCTCCAGCGAGTGATAGGAGATGGCCACGATGCGTCCCCCGATCTTCAGCAGCTCCAGGGCGTCCTCCAGCACGTTGCGGAGCATGTCCAGCTCCCGGTTCACTTCGATCCGGATGCCCTGGAAGACCCGGGCCACGCTCTTGATCTGGTGAGGGCCGCTCACCACCGACTCCACCACGTCACGCAGTTCGCCGGTGGTTTCCAGGGGACGGGCGTCGATGACGGCCCGGGCGATCTGCCGGCTCATGCGCTCCTCCCCGTAGTGGTAGATCACGTCGCGCAGCTCCTCGTAGTCGTATTCGTTCACCACCTGTTCGGCGGTGATCCCCCGCAGGTTGCTCATGCGCATGTCCAGGGGACCGTCTTTCTGAAAACTGAATCCGCGTTCGGCGCGGGTAATCTGGTGGGTCGATACCCCGAGATCCAAAAGGATTCCGGATACCTCTCCGCGGGTTTCTGGGGGCAGTAACCGGGAGAGGTATCCGAAATTGCCTTTTATCGTCGTAAACCGCGGATCGCTCCCGATACGGGTGCGCGCGGCTTCAAGAGCTTCGTCGTCCTGGTCGATACCGAAGAGCCGGGCGTCCTCCTCCAGCCGGGAGAGTATCTCCCGTGCGTGACCCCCGCCCCCGAGGGTCGCGTCGACATAGGTTCCGCCGCGGTCGGTAACAAGCTCATCTACAGCCTGTTTGAGCAGAACCGGAGTATGTCGGAAGTAGGACTCCTTTTCATGTTTGGTCATCGGTATCATCATCGCCCATCACACGCTCAAAAAGTTCCTGG
>CAZGSL010000083.1:0-3446 GCA_964528445.1 uncultured Balneolaceae bacterium
ATCTGGTCCGGGCTCTCCACGATGATCTGCGGGGTTCCCTCGTGCGTTTCGATGGTGCCGGTGACGCAGATGTCCCGGTTTTCGTACAGCCGTTCGGGCGGCGTGGCCCACCGCCCGCGATGGTCTTCCCAGATGACGGCGGTGAAATCCTGGTCGGGATAGGCCTGCCCCAGGTTAAGGAAGGTCGGCGATCCCTCGACCTGGACCAGGTAATCGGCCGAGGCCACCCTTCCGCAGACTTCGGCGGCCGTGCCGACGTGCCGGTCCGCCTCCGCGGCTTCGATCCGCACCTCCGGTTCCGCCGCGCCGGGCGCCGGCGAGTCCGGCTCGTACACCCGGTAGAAGAGGTAGCCCAGGACGATAAGGCCGACGGCCGCGGCCCATATCACATTTTTGTAGTGGTCCTTCATCTCCTGTTGATTTTAAAATGCCATATTCAAACGTTTGAACCATCCTTTTTTGTTATGTATGAGAAGAAACTGTAACGGAACCCCAATTAAAAATCAAACCTCTCGAAGATCATGGAAATCGATCTGGTGGAATTCGATGAGCAGGCGCGAAACGATCTGAAATCGGGCATCGACAAACTCTCCGATGCCGTCAAAGTGACCATGGGTCCGAGGGGACGCAACGTGGTCATGGAGCAGAGCATGGGAAGCCCCGAGAGCACGAAAGACGGCATCACGGTGGCCGAAGAGATTGAGCTGGAGGACAAGGTGGAGAATATGGGGGCCACGCTTATACGCGAGGTGGCCTCCCGAACCAACGACGAAGCCGGTGACGGCACCACGACGGCGACGGTGATCGGCCAGCGGCTGATTGCCGAGGGCATGAAGCATATCGCCGGGGGCGCCAATCCCCAGCTGCTGAAGAAGGGACTGGACGATGCGGCCGGACGCGCCCTTGAGGAGATTCGCTCCATGAGCAAGCTTATCTCCGGCCAGGATGAGATCCGCCAGGTGGCCACCATCTCCTCCAACGGGGACGAAACCATCGGGGAGCTGACCGCCGAGGCGGTCGATAAAGCAGGCCGCGACGGCGTCATCACGGTGGAGGATTCCCGCGGCATCGACACCTACCTCGACGTGGTCGAGGGCATGCAGTTCGACAGGGGCTACCTCTCGCCGCATTTCGTGACCGACCGGGAGAATATGGAGGTGGTGCTCGAGGACGCGATCGTGCTGCTGACCGACCGGAAGATCAGCAGCCTGCAGTCCCTGCTGCCTTTTATGGAGCACGCCACCGAGCAGGGGAAACCGCTGTTCATCGTGGCGGACGACGTGGAGGGCGAGGCGCTCTCCGGACTGGTGGTGAACAAGCTGCGCGGCAACCTCGACGCGGCGGCCGTCAAGGCGCCGGGCTTCGGAGACCGCCAGAAGCAGCAACTCGGCGACCTGGCCGTGCTTGCCGGCGCGGCGGTGATCTCCGAGGAGAGGGGACTTACCCTGGAGGACGCCGACTCCACCTACCTCGGACGGGTGGAGAAGGTGACCATTACGGACGACGACACCACCGTTATCGGGGGAGAGGTGGATGAAAACGAATTCAACAGGCGGGTCAACCGGATCCGGACCCGGATCGAGGAGTCCACGTCCGACTACGACCGCGAGAAGCTGCAGGAGCGCCTGGCGGCCCTTTCGGGCGGCGTGGCCCGGCTGCATATCGGGGCCGCTACCGAAATTGAGGCCAAAGAGCGGAAGATGCGCGCCGAGGACGCCGTGAACGCCACCCAGGCCGCCCTCGCGGAGGGCATACTGCCCGGTGGCGGCGTGGCGATGATCCGGGCCATGGAGAAAGTCAGCGCGAACGGCAACGGGCAGCCCGACTACGAAGCGGGTTACCAGATCCTCCGCGACGCCCTTTCGGCCCCGCTCGAGATCCTCGCCGGCAATGCCGGCAAGGAGGGAAGCGTGGTGGCCGACCGCGTGCAGAACGAGGAGGGCAACGTCGGCTACAATGTGGTCAGCGAAGCGTACGAGGACCTTGTTGAGACCGGGGTGATCGACCCGACGATGGTGGTCGTCAACGCGCTGACCAACGCCGTTTCCGTGGCGGGCACGCTCTTCACCACCAACGTCACAGTTTCCCAGCCCGAAGAGGACGAGGACGGCGCGCCCGGAGGAGCCCCGGGCGGAGCACCCGGCGGTGGTATGCCAGGCGGCGGCATGGGCGGCATGCCGGGAATGTAATGCCCCCCATGACCGAATCCAGGCGCGAGAGCTTTTTCATCATCTTTTCCCTCTGGCTGCTGGTTTTTGCCGCCAGCAGCCAGATTATGATTATAGCCCCTATCCTGCCGCGAATCAGCGAGCAGCTTCTCGTTCCCGAGGCGCTGCTGGGGACGCTGGTAACAGCGTATGCCGTGATGGTGGGAATCTGCGCCCTGGTCACCGGACCCATATCGGACAAGGTGGGGCGGAGGAAAATCCTCCTGGCCGGCACGGGGCTGATGGCAGGCGCGCTCTTCCTGCACGGGCTGGTTACCGGGTATGTCACCTTTCTGCTCGTCCGGGGCCTGGCCGGCGCGGCCGGGGGCATCCTGAGCGGTTCGGCAGTTTCCTACGTGGGCGACTACTTTCCCTACGAGCGCCGGGGCTGGGCAAACGGGTGGATCATGAGCGGGATTGCCATGGGACAGATCCTGGGGATCCCGATCGGGACGCTTCTGGCGGAATATTACGGTTTTCGAGCGCCCTTCCTGGCATTCGCGGTGCTGATGCTGGGGGCGTATCTGATGATCCACCTCACCGTTCCCCAGCCGGACGTGGTGCTGCAGCGCTCCCGGATCACGGTGCGGGGCACCGTCCAAAAGTACCTGATCATGCTGCGCAAGCCGGAGATCGTGGCGGCCAGCGCCAGCTATTTCCTGATGTTCCTGAGCATCTCCGTCTACGTTATCTACCTGCCCTCCTGGCTGGAACGCAGTTTCGGGGTGTCGGGCGACGCCATCGCCACGCTCTTCCTGGTGGGAGGGATCGCCAACGTGATCACCGGTCCCCAGGCGGGGAAGCTGTCGGACCTCTGGGGACGAAAGAGCATTATTATTTTCTCCTGTGTGGGTCTGGCCCTGGTGATGCTGTTAACCGTACCCCTGATGAGTTCGTTCTGGGTGGCCTACCCGCTCTTCTTTGTCACCATGATGCTGGTGGCCATGCGCATCAGCCCTTTCCAGGCCCTCACCACCGAACTGGTCAGCGCCCGCAAGCGCGGTACCCTGATGAGCCTGCTGGTGGCGATCGGCCAGGTGGGGTACGGCATAGGAGGTTCGGTCGCGGGGCCCGCCTACGCCCGGTTCGGGTACTTCAGCAACACCGTGATCGGGGCGGCCATGATCGTGGGGATGGCGTTGCTGGTCTGGAAATTCCTGCCCGAGCCGATGCTGGAGACCTTGCAGCCGGACGTCCCGGAGTTCGAGGAGGCGGCGGAATAGCGGGCGGCGGGAACGT
>CAZGSL010000084.1:0-3366 GCA_964528445.1 uncultured Balneolaceae bacterium
ATAGGCCCAGGTGGTATAGACGCCCGAGGCCGCCAGGAAACCGCGTTCCAGCATCCTACAGGTGTACCAGGTCTGCGCGGCGCCCGGGTCATAGCAGTCGATCTGCAGGTGGGTCAGCGGGGCGAGCCCGGTGACCTCCACCTCCAGCCCGGCCCGGTCGGCCGCGCTCCTCCAGCCCTCGCTGACCTTCTCGCCCCACCGGACCAGGTCCTGGTGCACCTCCTCCTCCAGGTACTTTTCCACGGTAGCCAGGCCGGCGGTAAAGCCGATCCTTTCGGTCCAGAAGGTGGAGCTTATGAAGGTGTCCTGCCCGTGATCCATCACCTCTCGGCGCCCGATCACCGCCGAGATGGGAAATCCGTTGCCGATGGCCTTGCCGAATACGGCCATGTCGGGCTCCACCCCGTAGTTGAGGTGGATGCCCCCGGGATTGATCCGGAAGCCGGCGGTGATCTCGTCGAACACCAGCACGGCCCCCAGGCGGTCGGCGATTTCGCGGACGCCCTCTAGGAAGCCGTCGGCCGGGGCGTCGCGGCGCCGCGGCTCCATGTAGATCACCCCGATCTCGTCGCCGTGCTCGTCGGCCACCTCACGAAGGCTCTCCAGGTCGTTGTAGTGGAAGGGAATGGCCGTGCCCCTGAGTCCCCTGGGCACCCCTTTCGGCTCCAGTCCGGGGAGCAGCTGTCCGTCCAGGTTGGAGTCGTCAGCCAGGTTGGAGGCGAGGTACCAGTCGTGCCAGCCGTGGTAGCCGCAGAAGGCCACCTTGTCCTTTCCCGAGGCGGCGCGGGCGATCCGTACGGCCTGGGCGCAGGCCTCCCCGCCGGTACGCGCGAAGCGGGCCATCTCGGCCCACGGGTGCAGCTCCATCAGTTTCTCGGCGAAGCTTATCTCCTCGTGGCTGTTGAGCGTGCTCATGGAGCCCTTTTCCACGGCACGGGTCACCGCTTCGTTTACGTCGGGATCGGCGTAGCCCAGCACGCAGGAGCCCACGCCCATCTGGGCAAAATCGTAATAGCGGTTCCCGTCCAGGTCCCATACCCGGCACCCCTCCGCCTTGTCGTAGTAGGAGGGCCATTCGCCCGGCAGGAACATCTCGCTGCGCTTGGAGAGCAGCTGGTTTCCGCCGGGTATGATTTCCTTGGCCCGTTCCCAGAGCCCGGTTCCCTTTTCTCTACTCATAAGATTCAATCTGGTCTTTGTTCTGCATGATCGCTTCCACGCACAGGAAATCCACGATGTCGTCTATCTCAAAACTCTTCCACTTGGGGGTGACGTAGCCCAGCGTTTTCTCGTGGTAAAAGGTCTGCTTCTCGAGCACCACGGGGGTTTCGGAGAGGTAGAGGCTGCCGTCGTAGAAAAAGACGTCGGGTATCTCCTGCCTCCTCGTCCGGCTTTTATCCGGATTGAGCGGGGCGATAAAGCCCTCCGGGGTCATCGTCACGCTGAAGTAGGGATGCGCGCCTTCCGTACGGCTGATCCCCACGATGGCCGTGGCCTCCCCGTCGGCTTCGAGCCGCTCCACGGCCCGGTCGACGTCTTCCGCCTCGGTGAGGGGGGAGGTGGGCTCCAGCACCAGCAGGTAGTCGTAGGTCTTGCCGCGCTCCTTCAGCTGCGCCACCACGTGGCGTATCACCGACTGGCCGCTGCTGTCGTCCCTGGCCAGCTCCGCGGGACGAAGTCCGGCCTCGAGCACGTCGAAGTCGTCGCCCATTTCCAGGATCTCCGGGTCGTCCGTCGACAGAAAGATATCGTCCACGTACTGCGAGTCGCGGGCCGTCCCCAGGGGATAGGTCACCAGCGGCCGGCCGTTCAGCGGCTTCTTGTTCTTGCCGGGCAGTCCCTTGGAACCGGCCCTCGCCGGAATCACGGCCAGAATGCTTCGCTCATTGATCATAGTTGTGGCTCGTTAGATGTTTTATCTCTTCCTGCGCTTTACGATAGTCCTCCGGCTTGCCGATGTCCAGCCAGTAGTTCGAGAACGGGAAGGTGACCACCTTCCTGTCCGCCTCCAAAAGCTCCTCGATCAAGTCGGTGACGTCGAAGAACTCCCCTTCGGGAATGTAGTCCAGCACCTGGCGGTTCATCACATACATGCCGGCACTGGAGTGGTAGGTATAGGTGGGTTTTTCCTTGAACGAAATGACCCTCTCGTCGCTGGTTTCCAGCACCGCGTAGGGAACCTCCACCGAATAGGGGACGGCAGCCACGGCCAGGTCCGCCCCGCTCTCCCGGAAATGGAGATAGAACTCCTCGAAATCGATGTCGGTCAGGATATCGGAGTTCATCACCAGCAGGTGCTCGTGCTGCAGGTCCTCCACCAGCGAGAGCGATCCGGCGGTGCCCAGCGGCTTGTTTTCGTGGATGTAGCGGATGCTCAGGTTGCGGTGGTCGCAGTTTTGCACATACCGTTCGATCTTGTCTGCCTTGTAACGTATGCTGAGCCAGAGGTCCGTGATGCCGTACCGGACCAGCCGCTGTATGATGTGATCCAGTATGGGTTTGTCTCCGATCTTCAGCAGGGGCTTGGGGGTCTCGTCGGTCAGCGGCTTGAGCCGCTCGCCCCGTCCCCCGGCCATGATGACCGCATCCAGCGGCAGGTAGGTTTTCGTATAACGGAAGTTGAGAACGTCCACGACCCGCTTGTTCTGGTCGACGATGGGAATGACCTTGTATCCCCCCTTGCGGAGCTGCGAGATATGCTCCAGGTCCCCGTCCGGTTTCCGTATGAATTTAGGATGGTCCTGCGCGAAATCCTCGACGGCATTCTCCCTGCTGAGTCCGTCAATAATTCCCCTGCGGACGTCTCCGTCGGTCAGCGAGCCGGTGAGCCGGCCCTCCTCATCAACCGTAAACAAAATGGCGTCCGCGGCCAGCTCCTCCAGCTTGATCAGGGCCTCGCCAAGGGCTGTTCCCTCCTGGATCAGGTATTCTCGAAAATCTCGGTTCATGAAGGTCCTCTGATTCGATCGTAGTGCCGGAGGATACGAAGTATTTTCTGGAATTTCACCTCGGGCACAGGCACAAACGACGTTGTAACTATCCGTTGTTTTATGTAATCTAGGGGCTTGTCGAAATTCGGGACAGGCGTACATTGAGGACCGTTAATCCGGGAATACACCTATCATGAGAGACACCATCGAATATATAAAGAAATACCTGGCCGGACTCTACTTTGACCTTTTCCTCAAAGTGTACACGAAAGAGGACATGGTATTTCACATTCCCACAGAGCAAACGTCAAGGGAGTTCAGGTCGCGTTTTACCCTTGATACCTACGAAACGGAAGAGGAGTATCTCTTTGTCGACAAATATCTCCCCCGCGATGCGGTGCTGCTGGAGCTGGGGGGATGCATCGGCGTGATGTCC
>CAZGSL010000085.1:0-1768 GCA_964528445.1 uncultured Balneolaceae bacterium
CCGGAAGATTCCGAATTGTTCCGAAAAATTCGTTAAGATGGGGGTGTAGCCGGATTTTCAACCCAATACCTCTGTCATGAAACTGATCTCCCCCTATGCCCACGGAGTGGTCGACTACCTGACGGTGGTGCTCTTCCTGGCCGCTCCCTTCCTGTTCGCGCTCTCGCCCGTCGCGACGGCGATCTGCTACATCCTGGCGGGCGTTCACCTGCTGATGACCATCCTGACCGGTTTTGACCTGGGAGGGGTCTGGCTGATCCCCTTCGCCCTCCACGGGATCGTGGAGTTCGTGGTGGCAGCGCTGCTTATCGCGGGACCCTGGCTGATTGGCGAGCCCTTCAGCGGGAACGACATCGGGTTCTTCATGGTGATGGGCGCGCTTATCTTCGTGGTCTGGCTGCTGAGCGATTACGGGCTTCGGCGGGAAGGGGAGTGAATCCGTTCACACATCCTTTTTATCGGTAATATCATTTTGAAAAAGTTGTGAAAAATTCTCGAGTAATTGCCCAAGATTTGAATAATGTCGGTTTCTGTAGCCTCCCTTTGTGAATAAATCACAAAAATTTTGCGATTTATTTTGGGCCAATCGGATGTGTATCCAGAGCTAAAAAAAGGCCGAAAATACCCTGGACCGAAATACCCTGGACCGAAGGACCCTTGCCCGAAATATCCTCAACTGAAAGATCTTCAACCGAAAGACCCTCAACCGAATATAGATCCGACTTCACTCCCGTAAGCCGTCGGTAATAGATCACCCTGCCGCCGGTTGCCGCACGGCAGCGGCCGCCTCATTCAGCCGGCGGTAATAGAACAGCCAGGCCACCCAGAAAAGCAGGGCCACGGCCTGGTGGGCCACTCCCAGTGAAACCGGCACCTGGTGGAGCACGGTGAGCACGCCCAGCAGGTACTGCAGGGCGATCAGGCCTGTCAGCAGGAGGGCAGGGCGGGCCAGGTAGCGTCCGAAGTTCGCCGATCGGGTCTTCCACCAGAGCACGGCGACCGCCGCCGCCAGGACGGTGCCGAGCAGGCGGTGGATGAACTGGACGGTGCCGGGATTCTCAAAAAGGTTCAACAGGAACGGCTCCATCGCGGCCCCGTCGCGGGGCAGCCAGCCCTCGCCCATCATGGGAAAGGTGTTGTACATGAAGCCCGCGTCGAGTCCGGCGGTAAACGCGCCCCATATGACCTGCAGGGCGAATAGGGAACCGACGGTCAGGGCCCATGTTTTAAGGGAGGCCATGGGGGAGCCGGGGCGGACGTCCAAAAGATCACCCGGCTCCGGTCCGCGGCCCAGGGGACGCAGATCGAGGGCGTACCAGGCGCAGAGCCCGGTAAGTGCGAAGGCGAGCACCAGGTGGACGGCCAGGCGGTAGTGGCTCACATAGGGGACGTCCGCCAGTCCGCTCTTGACCATGAACCATCCCATGGCCGCCTGCAGGGCCCCGAGTCCGAAAAGCAGCAGCGTGCGGCGGAGCAGGCGGGGGGTAAACCAGCCGCGCAGCCAGAAAAAGAGGAAGGGCACCAGGAAGACCAGCCCGATAAACCTCCCCAGCAGCCGGTGGAGGTACTCCCAGAAGAAGATGGCCTTGAACGCCTCCAGCGACATGCCGGTATTGCGCATCTGGTACTCAGGGAACTGCTTGTACTGCTCGAAAGCCTCCTGCCACTGAGCCTCCCCCATAGGCGGAATGGCGCCCATGATCAGGTTCCAGTCGGTCATGGAGAGCCCCGAACCGGTCAGGCGCGTAATCCCGCCGACCACCACCAT
>CAZGSL010000085.1:1868-3307 GCA_964528445.1 uncultured Balneolaceae bacterium
TTGAGACTATATTGTCTTATTTGAGTAAATGGTATCATCCAAAATGGTTATAATCAATACCGATCGCCGGCACAGGCGAAACCGTCGCGCATGCCGAACCGTAACCAGCAAAACGAACCGTCCTTCACCCATGAAACTGGAACCCTTTGAGACCGAAACCATCATCGAACCGTTCCGCATCCGCTCGGTGGAGCCGATCCGCCATACCACCATGGAGGAGCGGGAGAAGCTGCTGGAGGAGGCGGGATACAATCCCTTCCTGCTGAAGGCCGACGACGTGCTGATCGACCTGCTCACCGACAGCGGAACCGGGGCGATGTCGTCCGGTCAGTGGTCGGGGATGCTGGCGAGCGACGAGTCGTATGCCGGCTCCTCTTCTTACTACCGCCTGGAGGAGGCGGTGCACGACATCACCGGGTTCCGTCACCTGATTCCGACGCACCAGGGGAGGGCGGCCGAGAACATCCTCTTCACCACCATCGCGGGGGAGGGGGACGTCATCCCCTCCAACACCCATTTCGATACCACCCGGGCGCACGTCGAGCACGCCGGGGCGGAGGCGCGCGACCTGCTGATCGAGGAGGGAAGGGATCCCCGCAGCCGCCACCCGTTCAAGGGGAACATGGACCTGCAGAAGCTGGAAGATACCATCGATGAAGCGGGAGCGGACCGTATTCCGGCGATCATGCTCACCGTCACCAACAACTCGGGCGGGGGACAGCCCGTCAGCATGGAGAATGTGCGCAGGGTTTCGGAGATCGCCCGGCGGGAGGGCATACCCTTCTTCATCGACGCCTGCCGGTTTGCCGAAAACGCCTGGTTCATCCGAAGCCGCGAGGAGGGCTACGCCGACAAGACACCGGCCGAGATTGCGCGGGAGATGTTCGGGCTGGCGGACGGCTGCACGATGAGCGCCAAAAAAGACGGGATGTCCAACATCGGGGGCTTTTTGGCCCTGAACAGCGACGAGCTGGCCGCCGAGTGCCGGAACCTGGAGATCCTCACCGAGGGATTTCCCACCTACGGCGGGATGGCGGGATACGACATGGAGGCGGTGGCCAAAGGACTGTACGAGGCGTTGGACCCCGACTACCTGCGCTACCGGATACGCTCGATCGCCTACCTGGGGGACAAGCTGATCTCCGCCGGCGTGCCGATCGTGGAGCCCACCGGGGGACACGCGGTCTACCTGGACGCCAGCGAGATCCTGCCCCACGTGCCGCCCCTGGAGTACCCGGCCTGGTCGTTCAACAACGCGCTCTACCTGCTGGGCGGCGTGCGCGGGGTGGAGATCGGGTCGGTCATGTTCGGACGTCAGCCCGACGGCAGCGAGAAGCCGGCTCCGATGGAGCTGGTGAGGCTGGCCTTCCCCCGGAGGGTCTACACCCAGAGCCACGTGGACTACCTGTCGGAGGTGATCGTCTCGGCCTACCGGCAGC
>CAZGSL010000086.1:0-773 GCA_964528445.1 uncultured Balneolaceae bacterium
GCTATGAGCCGGCTGTTCAGCAGTGAATCATCGGAATATTCACGGTTACAGCCGGCTTATCCTTCAAATTCCCCTTCGGCCTGATCCAGAGTGGACTTGAATTCCTCGCATGCATTGCTGTCTTGCTGGCATTCGGTGCATTTGGCTGCCTGGTTGGCGGCCAGGGAGAGGTTAATGCGTGCCTGTAAGCTGGAGAACCCGGAGGCCGTTTCCCGCAGATCCAGCGCATGCTTGTGGGCCGATTTATGTTCTTCCTTGCATTTCGCTTGCTCTTCGGCCACCGTTAAATCGTAATTGTTATCGATTGTTTTTACCTGCTCATACAGCCCCCGGAGTTCGGTGACGATATCCTCGGGCGCGGCCTCCTGATCTTGTGCCTGGACCGGGATTCCGCCGGCTACCAGAAGCAAGGCGATGGAGTACAGATATTTCAACGGCATGGTGTTGGTCCCCCGGTTGTTCGAGTCAGTGCAATAGAGCCGAACGCGGCTCCTCGCGTAATTGTATCTTTCGCGATTGTTCTTGAAAACGGGCCGAGCACGGTAAAAATAGTCCAATCCCGGCGAGGGTGCGCTGGGATTGGACTGCTGAACGAAAGGCGCCCGCCTTTCTCTGGATCTCCTTTTTGTGAGGTTCCGTCTTGCGGCCAAGGGTTAGCCGAAAGCCAGCACTCCCGCCGGAGAGGCCAGACGGACGGCGGAACCATCGGACCAGGCATGTTGGCATGCGCCAATTCCCTTGACTCTCCGGAAATGCATGGTCCGATAGCCGCC
>CAZGSL010000086.1:783-3270 GCA_964528445.1 uncultured Balneolaceae bacterium
CACACCGCCGGCCCCCGCCGTAGCAAAAGCACCGCCGCCGCCCACGCCAAACCCTACAAGGCGTACATTGGCGAAACAATTCAAATATAGAAAAGATCCTTTTCGTTTTTCGAAAAAGCGGAAATCGAGTGATAACAGGATAATGCCCATTTAAAGGAATAAAAGCAGTGTTTCGCGATCAAGTGCTTCCGTGGAGACCGATAATTAGTACAGTAATGCCAATCTGGAATCAGGGGCTGACACTATGCGACGCAAGATCGTTCCGGGAAAAGTGCATTACCTGGTAATCGATAATAGCCGCGGCAAGCAGTTTTTCAGGCGGCAGAGTGATTACCGGGACGGCGTTGACGCGCTGTTGGAGCTGGCCTATGAATACGATGTACAGCTCTACGCCTGGCATCTGTTTCCCAGCTGTATACATATGCTGGTATCGTCGAACCAGGCCGCGTACGACATCGGACGTTTCATGAAGGCACTCGCGTTCCGCGTGACCGTGGAACGGTATGGCCGCTTTTTTTTACCCTGGGGGGTCAAATATCAGTCCTCGCCCGTGGAAGGTGGTGCCTGGGTGCTGGCCTGTATGCGCTATATCGAGGCCGGGGCGGAGTCCGCCTCGGCGGTTCCGGAGCGCGTTCCCTCGGAGGTGAGCAGCTATGCGCTACGGTGCGATGCGGTAAGGCGGCAGACACTCGCGTGGCCGCAGAGTTTCCTGGACCTTGGCGATACCCCGGAAAAGCGCTTGCAGCGTTATAGGGAGGCCGTGCGCCATGGTTGTGACGATCGCGAGGCGCAAGTCATCAGCGCGGCGACTCAGCGCTCGGCTCCGATCGGTTCCGACTATTTTGTGAATTCCGTCCGGGCCAGGTAAGGCTATTCCAGGGATGACAGGTTGTTCGGGGCGTAAAGGTTGGGAAAGAGGGATTCCGGCCCCGAGGCACGACCCCGGGACCGGAATCACCGACCACGGAAGGGGTCTCCGCATCTAGGGAGCCCCTTTCTGGGGAGCAATCCCTGTCGTCACGACAGGGCATATCCACAAGTGCGGCCCGAGCACATTGCGGACAGGATGTGGCCGGTGGTCCGTTTGGCCTTTATCGAGAACGGGCATGGCGGTTCCGATCCCGCTCCCTGGAACGCGCGCGGCCGAATCGGACCACCGGCCACGCCTGGAAAGATAAAACGCCCGTCCGACCGTAGCAAGATCAATTCGAGAAAAAGGGGTTTTCGTTTTTAGTCCGTATTCTGCCAGAGAATACATAGTACATTGATGTGGATAGTAGCTCTCCGGTTCGTTGTATGCAGTGCAGTTTGATCTCCGGTAATACTCATTACCTTGTTATCGAGCATATGGATGGCGACAGTTTCTTTGGGACCTGGAATGACTATCACTGTTGTTCCGATCAGATCATCGAGCTGTCAACGACACATGAGGTGTGCGTCTATGCCTGGCACTTGATGTCGAGCGAGATTCATATTCTGGTCGGATCTAACGGTTCTGTGAATGATATCTCTCGTTTTGCGAGAACCCTGGCATGCCGGATTACGGCGCGGGGGAGCTCCGAATTTCGCTTCCCGTGGCGGGTGACGTTCCGGTGTTGTCCCGTAGAGGAAGGCCCCTGGATTCTGGCGTGCATGCGTTATATTGAGTCCTCTCCGAATGGGGACGGGAACCTGGGCGAAGATCTTGCCCGGGCGATCAATAGCTACCATTTGCGTGCGACACAAGAGCGCCGCTGGCTTCTCGACTTCCCGCGCCTGTACCGAAAGCTCGGACGAACGGAGGACGAGCGTTTTGCGACCTATTACCGTTATATGCGGGATGGAGTCCTTGAGCAGGAACAGGAAGCGATTTACCGGGCTCTCAGATTGTCGGAGCCGATTGGCTCGGAAATCTTTGCCCGCAGATGCAGAAAACGGCATGGAGTGTCCAGCGGAAACTCAAGCAACGGAGATGGTTGAATAAGAAATGCCCGTAGCCGAATCCGGCGGCGGGGCCCGAGCAGCATGCCGCCGGATTCGGGACGGGCATTTGATCCAACCAGCGTTGTAAAAAATCCGATCCCAACGTTGGGGGGAGGGCGAAGGGATCGGATCAATCCCAGGTCAGGGAGCAGGATCTCCATTGGAGCGGAAATCCTTTTGGGGAGTCTGCCTTATGATCGAGGGAGACCATAAGAGCAGGTTTTGCACCTTGGCAGTAGTGTGGCGGTGACCTCTTCGGATCAAAGAGGAAGGAAACTACGAAGCCCAGAGTTTCCTGTCTCCAAATGAAACGCGCTGACCGAAGGAGGCCACCGGCCACCCGTAAGAAGATAAGGAAGAGTCCGGACTCGGACAACATCAGATTTTGAAAATACGCTTTTCAATTCAGGCAGTCTTTTTTGTTTGTTGCAAGGGCTCTCCGTGATGGCCGGAATTCGGCCAGTGAGGGCGCTGTAAACGCAGTGTTGACGTTAACTGCGGTATTCGTAGGGGTAGTATCCGTAC
>CAZGSL010000087.1:0-3121 GCA_964528445.1 uncultured Balneolaceae bacterium
AGCAGGGCGGCGCTGCTGAAATCCTCGATGGCGATCAGCCCGCAGGTGACGACCACCCAGAACATGACGGGCAGGAACGTCCGCTTGAAATCCTTGATGTACTCCTGTTTTTCGTCCAGCAGCACCGACACGTGCACCAGCAGCGCCACCGAGGCGATGGCGGAGGGCTGGAAGGATACGCCGCCGATCGTCAGCGAGCGCTGCGCCCCGAACACCTCGGAGCCCCAGATGAGAACGGCCACCAGAAGTCCCCAGCTCACCACCATCCCGAAACGGCTGTAGCGGGCCAGCTGATGGTAGTCGATCTTGGAGGCGATCAGCATCAGCAGGAAGGCGATGCCCAGCTTGATGACGTGCCCCGTCACCAGGCTCCCCGCGGTGGTCTGGTTGCTCTCGGCGAAATAGACGATGGCCGAATAGACCGCCAGGGTTCCCATCACCATCAGCACGACCACGGCCATCAGCAGGATCCGGTCGCTCCCCTGTTTGGGCATGTCGAGCTCGTCCGGGCTGGTGCCCATGATGGACGAGAGTTTGCTGTTGGGCGAAGTGTAGATCATCCGAGTCCGTTTACCGCTTTTTTGAATTCGTTGCCCCGGTGCTCGTAGTTGTCGAACATGTCGAACGAGGCGCATGCCGGGCTCAGCAGCACGATCTCCCCGCGCTTGGCCTGTTTCCTGGCCGTCCGTACCGCCTCGTGCATGGTTTCGGCCGTGAGAAGCTGCGGGACCACGCTCTTGAGCTGCTCCTGGATCATGGGACGCGCCTCGCCGATGGCCACCACGGTGTGCACCTTCTCCCGGAGCTGGTCGATCAGCTCGCTGTAGTCGTTCCCCTTGTCGCGTCCCCCGAGGATGAGCACCATCGGCACGTTGTAGCTGTCCAGGGCGTACCAGACCGCGTTGATGTTGGTGGCCTTGCTGTCGTTGACGTACTTCACGCCGTCCACCGTCCGGATCTCCTCCAGGCGGTGCTCCACGCCCTCGAAGGTGCGCAGGCTCTCGCGGATAACGTCGTTTTGGATCTCGGCGGCACGCGCGGCCAGCGCCGTGGCCAGCCCGTTGTTCAGGTTGTGCCTTCCGCTGAGCCCGATTTCGTCGGTGGACATAAGTACCTCTTCGCGGTCGTTAACTTTTAAAATGATCTGTTCGTCGCGGACAAAGGCCCCTTCGCCGGGGACTTCCCGTTCGCTTGAAAAAGCCAGGAGGCGCGGAGCGCCCTCTTTTTTTTTAAGATCCTGCGCGTGGCGGCTCACCACGGGGTCGTCCAGGCCGTAGACAAATACGTCGTCTCCCGCCTGGTTTTTCGTGATCCGGAACTTGGAGCGCGCGTACCGCTCGAAGTTCTCCCCGTAGCGGTCCAGGTGGTCGGGGGTGATGTTCAGCAGCAGGGCGATACGCGGACGGAACCGGTCGATGTGGTCGAGCTGGAAGCTGCTCACCTCCAGGATCGCCTCGCGGTCCGGCCCGGCCTCCTCCACGTGGTCGGAGAACGCGCGTCCGACGTTCCCGGCCATGACGGGCTCGCGTCCGGCCCGCTCCCAGGTGTGTCGCAGCCAGCGGGTGACGGTGGTTTTCCCGTTGCTGCCCGTAACCGCCAGCATGGGGCCGCGGCAGAACCAGCTCGCGACCTCGATTTCCGAGCAGACCGGTTTCTGCTCCTCCATGTAGCCGCGCACCAGCGGATTGCTATCGGGGACGCCGGGGCTGACCACCAGCATCTCCCCGCGACGCGCCCGCCCGGTGTGCCCGTTCTCCTCGAAGGGGATCTCCTCTTCCAGGAGGCGGTCCCGGTAGGGGGATTCCACGGGGCCGCTGTCGCTCACGAAGACCTCCGCCCCCTTGCGGCTCAGCAGGGAGGCGGCGGCCACCCCGCTGCGAGCGGCGCCGGCAACGACGATATGTCGGTTTCGGACGTCTCTCATCGCAGTTTCAGTGTCAGAAGACTCAGGATGCCCAGCAGTACCGCGATAATCCAGAAGCGGACCACGATTTTCGATTCGGGCCATCCCTTCTTTTCAAAATGGTGATGGATGGGGGCCATGAGGAATACACGCCGTCCTTCTCCGTATTTTCGCCGGGTGTACTTGTACCAGCCGGTCTGGATGAGCACCGAGACCGCCTCCACAAAGAAGATTCCGCAGATGATGGGCAGCAGGAGCTCCTTCTTGAGCATAAGGGCCAGCGCCCCGAACGCCCCGCCGATGGCCAGCGATCCGGTGTCGCCCATGAAGACCGAGGCCGGGTGGGAGTTGTACCAGAGAAAACCCATGGCGGCTCCCGTGAGCGAGGCGCAGAAGATGGTCAGCTCGCCCGAGCCGGGGAGGTAGAGAATGTTGAGAAATTCCGAGTAGTCCGCCCTTCCCGATACGTAGGCGAAAATGCCGAAGATGACCCCGGCGATGGCCGACGACCCGGCCGCCAGTCCGTCCAGCCCGTCGGTCAGGTTGGTGGCGTTGCTGACCGCCGCGATGATGAAGACCACCAGCGGCAGGTAGATGATCCAGCCCAGCCCCTCGCCCAGGATGGCGTAGTCGATGTTGACGTATTTCAGGAACGGCACGGTGCTGAGGGTGTTGAAACTTTCGAACCCCGGCCAGAAATAGAGCGCCGCCCCCAGGCCGAGTCCCACGACGATCTGCCCGCCCATCTTGAAGCGGCCGCTGAGGCCGGACTTGTCCTTTTTGACCACCTTGATGTAGTCGTCCACGAATCCGACCACGCCCAGAAGCAGGGTCACACCGATGATCATCCAGGTATAGATGCTGTCCATCGGCATCCAGAGCAGGGCGGGGATGAGCACCGCCAGCAGGATGATGATTCCGCCCATGGTGGGGGTATGCGCCTTGCCCAGGTGGGTGTCCAGGCCGATATCCTCCCGGATCACCTCCCGCAGCTGCATCCGCTCCAGCCAGGCGATGATGCGCTTGCCGATCATGATGCTGATAAAGAGGGCCATGGCCGCGGCCACCGCGGCGCGGGTGGTGATAAAGGCGAATGCCGAAAATCCGGGGGGCTGGTAGGTCTGCTCCAGCCAGTCGATGAGTTCAAACAGCATCAGGCCACCTCCTCGGTTTTGGGGTTGCCGTTCCGCTGCCTGAGCGCCCGCCGCGCGATCTCCC
>CAZGSL010000088.1:0-3120 GCA_964528445.1 uncultured Balneolaceae bacterium
GTTGGTTAAAATTGTGAATAACAATAAATAATAATACGCATTCAAATGAAAATAATTTCGCTATTTTTACGCTTTGTATCATCAGGTTTAAACGAATTTTCCCCGTTTGGCATTTAAGCCTACAGCTTTCGTCCGGCGAAATCGACCGCTGGCCGATTGAAACAAACATTCACCTTCTAAAACCGCCTGTCACAAGACACTATGGATATTTTTATCACCGGAGCTACCGGATACATCGGGTTTAACGTCGCAAAAACCATACGTCGCGCGGGCCACCGCGTCTGGGGCTTGACGCGCAGCACCGAGAAAGCAAAACGGCTCGCCCGCCATGAGATACACCCGGTGGTGGGAGATATGGACAAGCCCGAATCCTACCGGGAAGCCGCCGATCGCTGTTCGGTGCTGATTCATGCCGCGTTCGACTACGAAGAGGGAAGCGTGGAAAAGGACCGTAAAACGGTGGAGACCTTCCTGGAGTCGGGCGAGGAGGGGCCCTGGCCCAAGACGGTCATTTACACCAGCGGATGCTGGGTGATCGGGGATACAGGCGACGGCATGGCGGACGAAACAACCTCCCTGGATCCCATAGATATGGTAGCCTGGCGGCCTGAGCACGAAGAAAAGGTACTGCGCGCCGAGCACGTC
This sequence comes from uncultured Balneolaceae bacterium, assembly GCA_964528445.1. GTDB lineage: Bacteria > Bacteroidota > Rhodothermia > Balneolales > Balneolaceae > JAXHMM01. Next base: position 646 of record CAZGSL010000088.1, read on the forward strand.
AGGGGTTTGGTCATCCGCCCCGGCTGCGTCTACGGCAAATCGGGCGGACTCACCGCCCTTTGGTTCAAGGGAGCCGAAAACGGCAGCCTCGAGGTGGTGGGCGACGGCAGCAACTACTGGACCATGGTGCATGTGGACGACCTGGCGGAGGCTTATCTTCGCACGGTCGAAAGCGGGTTGATCGCGGAGGATTTCAACATCAGCGACCGCTCACGATGGACGGTCTCGGAGATGGCGGAGGCCGCGGCCGACGCCGCCGGTTACGAGGGGAATATCACCTACCAGTCCGTCGAAGCGGCGACAAGCGAGATGGGCCCCATGGCAGAAGCACTGGCACTTAACCAACACGTGGATGCTCGGAAAGCGGTACGCATGCTCGACTGGCAGCCCAAGCACGGCGGCTTCGTGGACGAGGTGGATACCTATTACCAGGCATGGAAAGCGCGAAGCGGTTAGTGTGGACCTGGGGGGACTCGAACCCCCGACCTCTGCAATGCGAATGCAGCGCTCTAGCCAACTGAGCTACAGGCCCGTTTCGATCGGAACCGTAAATTTATAAACTTAAGCCGATAGATGTAAGAGGGGGATCTCTCATCCCCTCTTCGGAACCGCAGTCAAAGTGGCAGGCACTTCGCACAAGTATGTCCCCCGGCGATACCACGACCCTTTTCCTATCAGGCGACGTTATGACCGGCCGTGGCATCGATCAGGTGCTTCCCAGGTCGGTGGATCCCCGCCTCCACGAGAGGTATGTAGAGAGCGCAAAACGGTACGTGGAGATTGCCGAGCGCACCTCCGGATCGATACCGCCGGAAGTATCCCATGAGTACGTGTGGGGTGACGGCCTCGCGGAGCTTAAGCAGAAGAATCCCGATGCCGCTGCCATTAACCTGGAGACGGCCGTTACCACCAGCGATCATCCCGCGCCGGGAAAAGGCATCCACTACCGGATGCATCCCGCCAATGCCGGGATTTTTGGCGTACCGGACATCGATTGCTGCGTGCTGGCCAACAATCACACACTGGACTGGGGAGAGGAGGGGCTGGAAGAGACCCTCAGTACACTTCGAAACCGAGATATCTCTTTGGCCGGTGCGGGAAGCAACGCGGAAGCGGCCTCCCAGCCGGCCGTCCTGCAAAGTCAGTCCGGCGAAAGACTGCTTGTTTTCGCCTGTGCCCACAAGAGCTCCGGCGTTCCTCCCTCCTGGAAAGCGGAATCCGGTCGTCCGGGGGTCAACCTCCTTCCCAGCCTGGGAAGCTCCGGGGCGGAACTTCTCCTCCATCAGGTCCGGGAACACCGGAAACCGGACGACCGGGTAATCGTCAGCATTCACTGGGGAGGCAACTGGGGTTACGGCGTACCTGACGCTCAGCGCAATTTCGCCAGAAGAGTGTTGGATTCCGGCGCGGTCGATATCGTCCACGGACACTCTTCCCATCATCCCAAAGGCATCGAGGTTTACAAGGGACGACTCATTCTCTACGGGTGCGGCGACCTGATCAACGACTACGAAGGCATCAGCGGACACGAGGAGTATCGCGGCGAACTTTCGCTCATGTACTTCCCCGAACTGGAGAGCAGCGGACGTCTGATATCCCTGGAAATGGCTCCCATGAAAATCCGGCGATTCCGTCTCAACCGTCCGGGGGAGGAGGAGCGTCGATGGCTTACGGAGCGGATGAACCGGGAATGCCGCAAGTTCGGAACCTCCGCCGGGAGAAACGAGAACGGCCGGCTGAATCTGCGGTGGTAGAAAAGGCGGGACTTGATTCCCACGTTGTACCTGATAACTTATGTATCAGTCACAAAACGGCTCCAACAAAATTGCATTTACCATTTCAGGCCATGAATTTCACTACTACAACGATTAAAAAAACGCTCATCGCGGCGGCTGTGACGCTGCTGGTCCTGCCCGCTGCAACGCTGGCCCAGCAGGATTACTATTTTGATGAGGATGCCCGTTTTGACGACTCCATACCCTCTCCCCAGGAGTTCCTGGAATACGAAATCGGTACCCATTTTACCCGCTATGATCGTATCGTCGCCTACCTGCGAAGGCTGGCGGAACTCTCTGACAAGGCGAGCATCCAGCAGATCGGGGAGACCTACGAGTACCGTCCCCAGGTCAAACTGACCATTACCTCTCCCGGTAACCATGCCCGCCTGGATCAGATCCGCGAGCAGCGCCGGTCGGTGACCGACCTCTCCGCCCAGGCACCCGATCCCTCAAACGATCCTGCCGTAGTGGCGCTGGATTACGGGGTGCACGGCGACGAAACCTCCAGCGCCGAGGCTTCCATGCTCACGGCCTACTACCTGGTGGCCGAGCAGGGCGAAGAAACCCGGAGATTTCTCGAGGAGGCCGTGATCCATATTGATCCTTCGCTTAATCCCGACGGCAGGGACCGGGCCGCCAACTGGCACAACATGTACAAGTCGTTTCCGCCCGTGGCCGATCCGGCCGATCGCGAGCA
>CAZGSL010000089.1:0-1427 GCA_964528445.1 uncultured Balneolaceae bacterium
AGCAGCCGGAAGCGGTCTCCCTCCAGGACCGCGTCCGCCTTCACCGGTCCCCGGTCGATGCCGAAGGCGCGCACGCCCTGTTCCAGCAGTTCGTAGAGCTCCCGCTGCTGTGCCCCGGAGAGCGCCGAGGGATAGCGTATCTCCTTTTCCACCGGCTGGCCCTCCACAAAAAAGCGGTCCACCACTCCCAGCGGGTGAAACGTGCCTCCTGCGTCGAGCAGCCCGTTGACGTCGTGCATGCTCCCCTCGATCCGCTCCTCCATCACCCACGGCCCGCCGCCGCGCTCCTTCCCGAAAAAACGGTCCAGGTCGTCTTCCCCCTCCAGGAAGGCAATCCCCTTTCCCCCGAAACCGGTCACCGGTTTGATCACCGCTGTCCCGCGGGCGTCCCGCAGCCACGCCCTTGCCTCGTCCTGTGTCTCCACCCTCCGGCCGTCCGGTGTGGAGACCCCGTGGGCCCTCCAGCGGCTCTTGGCCAGCCCCTTGTCCTGGCAGCAGACGGCCCCCTCCAGGGAGGCTCCCGGGATGCCGGCGGCGGTGGCAACGGCCGCCACGCTGGTGACCAGCTCCGTGAGGGTAAAAACACCGTCCAGCGCGCCCCGCTCTTTCAGCCGCAGGGCGAGAGCCACCAGGCGTTCGGTGTCCCTGCCGTCCACCACGTGGAATTCGTCAGCGATGTTACGGCAGGGCGCATCAGCCAGCCGGTCGGTGACGATAACCCGGTAGCCCCATGACTGGGCCAGCTCCACGGCTTTCACCTGCTGGACGCCCCCGCCGATCATCATAACATGCTTCATGGAACAAGGATTAATATCGTGTGAACGTTCTGTTCGCCCTCCCCAAAGCGGCCCGCCAAATTAAGCATCTGCTCCCTGAAAAGCGAGTGGGCTTCCCCTCCGACGGGCACGGGCAGAGCGGCTGAGATGGTCCCTGACGAGGCGGTCTGCAGGGGAAGCCATTTTGTTTTCAACAGAATATGGCTATAATCTGACAAGCGCGTTGCCGGTGCGATACAACCTTCGGCTGAACGCACCTGTTGAAGAAAGCGAAGCAACCCAACAAATCCGATTCCATGAGTCAGTCACACATCCGATTACGTCCCCTCAGACGAGAGGATTCCGAAATTTTCTACCAATGGATAACCGATCGGGAATTGGTACTGTTCAACGCTCCCTACCATCCCGTAACCGATTATGAGCATGAGCAGTGGATAGAGAGCATGCTTGAGGGTCGGGACGATAATGTACTGTTCGTAATCGAGCATATAGAAGATGAGCGCGCCATCGGTTACTGCCAATTGAAGGAAATTCACTGGATACATCGCAGGGCTGACCTTCAGATCAGGATTGGAGAACGTGACTACTGGGGGCAGGGCCTGGGAACCGAGGCCTTTAAAAAAATCGTCCGTTTCGCCTTTCAAGACCTCA
>CAZGSL010000089.1:1437-2953 GCA_964528445.1 uncultured Balneolaceae bacterium
TCTCCATCGGGTGCAGGCAGAAGTATATGCTACAAACACCCGGTCTATCGGAGCTTTAAAAAACGCCGGCTTTACCCAGGAAGGGGTTATGAAGGATCATAAGCACATTGACGGGGAGTACCTGGATGTGATAATCATGGCCATTGTAAACAACTGAACGGCCCGGGGAAATTACTCCACATCAAACAGGGATGAAAGGTCCATTCCTTCCAGGAATGCCCACGGGTTCCCCGGCTCCGCTTCGAGACAGGTGACCCAGCCCAACGCGTCGGCCAGGCTCCGCGGGGGGGCCACTTCCGATCCCGGGGCGGGCCCCCATTCCGCCGTCACGGTGCCTTCCGTCTCTCCCGAAAGGATGGTCCGGGTGCCCTCGACCTTGGTTCGCAGAATCCCTTCGCGGGAAGCGTAGAGAAATCGAAGCGCCCCTTCTTCGGGCATGCGCGGCTCCTGCTCCGGCGGCAGCCGCGATTCGGCGGCATCTTCCAGGGAAAGCCGCACCGCCAGTTCATAGACCTTTGTCCCGCCGTGAAAGAGCAGGCGGTCCATCTTGGCGTCAAGCAGCGGTCCCATATCGACCACCTTGAGCTCCTCGCCGGTATGGATCACATCCAGGCTGAGAAATCCACGGCGCAGGCCGACGAGGCGGGCGACACGGACCGCAAGGCGGCGCAGGCGAGGGGCTGTTTCCGGGGCTACCGCCCCCAGGTGAAATCCCTCCATCAGGAAAGGGCGCCGGGGGGCGCCTACGTATTTCCGGCTGAGCGCGGCCTGGCGCAGCTCCCCATCCCGCAGGAACGCATCCACGCTGTACTCGGGTCCCCTGCAGTAGGCCTCCACCATCGCCTTCCCGTCCGGGGAATGGCTGCAGGCCTCCCGGAGTATCCCGCGGAGCGCCTCCCCGTCGCCGGGATCCTCCGCCACGGCCACGCCCGCCGATCCCGCGCTGCCGCCCGCCGGCTTTACCATCAGGGGACCGTGCGAACGGATGACGGGCGCCAGGTCCTCACCCTCCCCCACCCTCCTCCAGTACGGGGTGGAGAGTCCATCCTGCTCCAGTTTCTCTTTCCAGAGGGTCCGTGTAGTCAGCGTGCGCACCGTCTCCTCCGAGCCTCCCCCCAGCTTGTAGCGATCCCTCAGTCCGGCGGCCGCCAGCAGGGCCCGGGGATGGGAGGAGTAGCAGAGTACGCCGCGGAGGCGGCGGTCCGGCCGGAAGAAGGTCTCGCAAAAGGAACGCATCCCTTCGGCATCGTGGGTGCTGAGCGGCTCGAAACGGGTGGCGGGGGAGCGTGCGGGCGACTCGGGATCCCGGTCGAAGACCAGGGTCCGGACGCCCAGCTCGGCCGCGGCCTGCACGAAGGGGAGCTGCGAACGGCCGCCCCCCAGCACACAGAGCCATGGGGATTCCTCCGGCCCGCTCACAGGTCTTCCTCCTGCAGTCCCTCGAGGACCCTGAACATGGCCTCCGCCCGCTTCCAGTCCTCCTCCGTATCGATGTCGTGCACCCGGTGGCGCGGGA
>CAZGSL010000090.1:0-2654 GCA_964528445.1 uncultured Balneolaceae bacterium
CAGAAGATACTGGAGCGGGATCCCATTGCGCTGGCGCGATGCATTACCGCCATCGAAAACGACTGCGACGGGATCCTGCGCCTGGAGGACGGCCGGCTGGTGGACGGCAGGGGGAACCGCATCGAATCGCGGAAAAACGGCTATCCCATCCCGCTTATCGGTATTACGGGTACCGGCGGGGCCGGCAAGAGCTCCCTGACCGACGAGCTGGTGCGCCGATTCCTGACCGAATTTGATGACCTGAACATCGGCATCATCTCCATCGACCCCTCCAAGGTGCGAACCGGCGGGGCATTGCTGGGCGATCGCATACGCATGAACAGCCTGGATCCCGAGCGGGTCTACATGCGGAGCCTGGCCACACGGGCGACCAACCGGACTACCAGCAAGGCGGTGAAGGGCGCCATCGAGATCTACAAAACCGCCGGATTCGACCTGGTGATCATCGAGACCAGCGGCATCGGACAGAGCGATACGGAGATCGTGGACATCTCCGACATTCCCCTCTATGTGATGACCAGCGAGTACGGGGCGGCCACGCAGCTCGAGAAGATCAACATGCTGGACCTGGCCGAGGTCGTGGTGCTGAACAAGTTTGAGAAGAAAGGCTCGCAGGACGCTCTCCGCGATGTCCGCAAGCAGATGAAGCGCAACCGCGGGGCATGGGACGCCTCCCCGGAGTCCATGCCGGTCTATCCCACCATCGCCGCCCAGTTTAACGACGAGGGGGTCAACCGCCTGTTCAAGGCGCTGGTGGACCGCATCAACGACCGCTACAGCCTGAGTTGGGAGACCGCCCTCTACACCAATCCCGAACCCGCCGAGGAGATCCAGGGTCAGTCGATCATCCCGGGCAAACGGGTGCGCTACCTCTCGGAGATCTCCGAGACCATCCGGAACTATCACCAATGGGCGGAGGAGCAGTCGGAGATCGCCGCCAAGCTGGACCAGGTGAGGGGCACGCTGCAGCAGGTGGAGGAGTGGGATCCCGAGGAGCGCGAATCGATGAGCGGAAAACTCTCCGAGATGCGCAAGCACTGGGAAGGGAAACTGGACAGCCGTTGCCGCAAGATCCTGGAGCAGTGGGACGAGCTGTACGAGCGATACCGGCAGGATACGGTGGAGGTACAGGTGCGCGACCGCACCTTCGAAAATGAAATGTTCCGGGAGTCGCTCAGCGGACTGAACATACCGCGGGTCTCCCTGCCGAAGACCGACCGGCTGGACGAGCGGCTGAAGTTCGCCCTCAAGGAGAATCTGCCCGGCTACTATCCCTTTACGGCCGGCGTGTTTCCCTTCAAGCGGGAAGGGGAGGATCCCACCCGCATGTTCGCCGGCGAGGGGACACCGGAGCGGACCAACAAGCGGTTCCACTACCTGAGCGAAGACATGCCGGCGGCACGGCTCTCTACGGCCTTCGACTCGGTGACGCTCTACGGGGAGGATCCCGATCACCGGCCCGACATCTACGGCAAGGTGGGCAACTCCGGCGTGAGCATCTGCACCGTGGACGATATGAAGAAGCTCTATTCGGGCTTTGAGCTCACCTCTTCGAAAACTTCTGTATCGATGACCATTAACGGTCCGGCTCCCATGATCTTGGCGATGTTCATGAATACGGCCATAGACCAGGAGGTGGAGCGCTATCTCAAGGAGGAGGGCCGGTGGGAGGAGGCGCAGAAGAAAATCAAAAAGCACTTCGAGAAGCGCGGCGCCGAGCCGCCCGCCTACAATGGTGAGCTGCCCGCCACCAACGACGAATTCGGGCTGGGCCTTCTGGGCATCTCGGGCGACAAGCTGGTGGACGCCGAAACCTACGAGAAGATCAAGGAGAAGACCCTGAGCGTGGTTCGCGGTACCGTGCAGGCGGATATCCTGAAAGAGGACCAGGCCCAGAACACCTGCATCTTCTCCACCGAGTTCGCCCTGAAGATGATGGGCGACATCCAGGAGTATTTTACCGAGCACAACGTGCGCAATTACTACTCGGTCTCCATATCCGGCTATCACATCGCCGAAGCGGGCGCCAATCCCGTCACCCAGGCCGCCTTCACGCTGGCCAACGGGTTTACGTATGTGGAGTACTACCTCTCACGGGGCATGGACATCGACGACTTCGCCCACAACCTCTCCTTCTTCTTCAGCAACGGGCTGGATCCGGAGTACGCCGTCATCGGGCGGGTGGCCCGCCGCATATGGGCGGTGGCCATGCGCGAGAGGTACGGGGCCAACAAGCGATCCCAGAAGCTCAAGTATCACATCCAGACCAGCGGGCGCTCCCTGCACGCCAAGGAGATCCAGTTCAACGACATCCGTACCACCCTGCAGGCGCTGCTGGCCATCTACGACAACTGCAACTCCCTCCACACCAACGCCTACGACGAGGCGATCACTACGCCCACCGAAGAGTCGGTCCGACGCGCCCTGGCGATCCAGCTCATCATCAACAAGGAGATGGGCACCGCCATGAACGAGAACATCAACCAAGGATCCTACTTTATCGAGGAGCTGACCGACCTGGTGGAGGAGGCGATCCTGAGCGAGTTCGACCGCCTGACCGAGCGGGGCGGCGTGCTGGGCGCCATGGAGAACATGTACCAGCGCGGCAAGATCCAGGACGAAAGCCTGCACTACGAATCCCTCAAGCACAGCGG